>CAVVNW010000014.1:0-46986 GCA_963749635.1 uncultured Acidobacteriaceae bacterium | reverse complement strand
AAGACTCAAAGTCCTTTCAAGCTCGTCGCCGGCGTTCAGCGCGAGGAAATGTCTAAGGTTAGCGGGACTCCACCAGTATCTCAGTTCTATGGCGGTGACGGCTAAGAATGACTCCCAGTCTCGCCCATCCGCCGGGAGACGGTCTCTCCTCCTCAACCCGCAACACTCGCAAGGCCGATGCGTTACGCCCCGGCAAAATAAGCTCGAATTGGATGCACACTGCCCTTTGTTTTCATCGGGTTAGCCGGAAATTGTTCACAAGTCGTTGATTTCATATGTAGTTAGAGCTATCCATGTCTGCCCGTAGGACTTAGGAGCGTCTGCGCGCGAGCCATGTCGCCCCCGGGGGGCTTGGATTAGTTTTCTAACGCTACCCAGCACTCCGCTTCGCTGCGTGCTGGGCTATCTTGTCCCCGCCCCCTTGGGGCTGCCTCCTCTGGGGCTCCGCACAATTGTCTCAACACGATCTTTTAGCGTCCGTAGGCGTTTCGAGGCACAGCTCTGCCTCTGCGCGAACTAGGCAACTCCATTTCGGCACATCAATTAGGCGATGGCTTCCTCCGTTTTCTCAGCGACGGCGGCGGAGACGGGCGGTTTCTTGGACGTATCCCCACAAATGCCCACCGAAGGCAACTTTGGGCCACCCACGGAGGCTGCTGCTTTCTCGGCAGCGAGTTCTTCGGCGGCCTGCCTTTGGGCGAGGAGCTTTTCGGCGGCGCGTTGGATGTTCTTCAGCTTGGCTTCGGCTACATAGCGCTCGTAGTTGGCGCGGTACAGCTTGCGCCGCCTTTTGCGATTGGCATCGCGCTGATGCTCGAGGGCGCGACTCTCCATGGCCTTGATACCCTCGGCCCTCATGATTTCGCTCAACTCCAAGTCCTGCGGGGTGACTTCGGTCATGGCGATCTCGGCTTCGGCGAGGTAGTCGCGAAGAACCGGGGGAGGGATTACGGGGATGAGTGGAGGGCGGTCAAGATTGGCCATGACATAGGGGTCCTTCGACTCGTCGCTTCGCGCCTCGCTCAGGATGACATTCTGAGGGAAAGCGACGTCTGGCGCAGTGTTGGGGTCGAGGTCGGCGGGGAGGCCGTATTCGGCGGCGAGATCGATAGCCGGGGCGGGTTGGTCGGTGTGATAGACACTCGGCAGCCACTCGTCGGAGGACTTGAGAGCTTGCGCGGCGAAGCGCAGGGACTTGAGCAG
The DNA here is from genome assembly GCA_963749635.1 of uncultured Acidobacteriaceae bacterium. Taxonomy (GTDB): domain Bacteria; phylum Acidobacteriota; class Terriglobia; order Terriglobales; family Acidobacteriaceae; genus DASRAA01. Next base: position 45,783 of record CAVVNW010000014.1, on the reverse strand, counting down.
GAAGTCGGCGCGCTTGAGATCGATCATGTCGGCGGCAACGGCCTCGACGAGTTGATTGATTGCCGAAAGCACGGTGGCCATGGACTCAATCGGTGGCAGGTGCAGGTCGAAGCGTTGCATGCGGGCGCGGGCCTGGGCCGAGCGAAGTTGGCGGACGCGATAACCCAGGTGAAAGGCGCAATAGTCGCGGTCGGTGACGGCGGCCGATTTGCAAGTGCCGCCAGTGTCGTAGAGATGATTGCAAGTTTTGTAGGTCATAGGTCTCCCTTAAGAAGTTGTCGGTTGCCAGTGGTCGGTTGTCGGAAAAACAACCGCCCGGGCATAGTTCTCCAGTTTCGAAAGTAGGGAGAGCGGGGAAGAGGAAGTCGAGGAAATTCGGTACCGTGATGTTACGAAGGTAACCGGGATTTTTTCCCGTTTTGGGAAAAGGAGGATTCACCACGGAGGACACGGAGGGCCCGGAGGTTCTGGGAATCCCACAATGCCAAAGGAGGGCAATTGTGGGCCACGGGCCGGCCGGCTTGAAAAAGTGCTGAGGCGACGAGGGAGTCCTAGTGAGGAAGAAGAGCGAGGTACTTTGCGATCTCATGGACAAGAAAGGCTGCGGTGACGTCCCCGGCGGCTCCCTCAAGAATGGTTCGCATGGAACGCAAGCATTCCGAAACAATAAGCAATTTGGGGCGTGAGGACGAGAGCTGCGGTTCAATGGTCTGAACATCGCTCCGGAGTTCGTCCTTCGCCCCATCGCTCAGGGGAAGGTCGTTCAACGCCGCTTTGATCTGGTTTACAAGGTTTGTCACTTCTTCGGTCTTAAACTGCACATTGGCCTGAGAGTGGCTTGTTCCTTGCTGAATGACCGATCCACTCATGGAGCCAACATTGATCGTGTGGCTTTGTACCGGCACCTTGTCTAGCTGGAGCGCCCTGTCACGCTTGAGCAACTCGCCAATAATAATGTTGCGATTGATTTGCCCGGTGTTGTCTGCATAACCGCCGATGTTGTATTTGTTGGCGAGCTCTTCAAGTTCGATGTCCCTCATTGACCAATAATCCCGTGAACCGTCTGCGGGTGCCCGAGATTCCATCGAGCGTTCAATGGTCTGAAGGTACTGAAAAAGAGCATCGATCTTGCGCTTGAAAAAATCGTCGTCGCAGAACTTATCGCGGCTGTATGTTTGGTTCCCCGGATGACGACTCGTAGCAAAACGGAAGCTCGTGACACGCGGTTTGAGCTGGGTCTCGGGGATGAGAAAAGAGGAGAGGTCCTCTGCTGTCGCCAACTCCAGCGACTTCACAATTTCGTGGTACCCATTGACCAGGTTTTCCGAAATGGACGTCGGGATGTTCGATCGGAGCGCGTTGAACTGAGAAATTGCGAGCTTCCACGTTTTTTGGTCGTGCATTTCAGGATTCTACCTTCATAGTGCTTGGGGTACTGCTGATCGCCCGCATTTGCCTGCTTTTGACGACCGCCTGGTGGCGCGGACTCTTTGCCGATGGCTTACTTCACTGGAAGCGCCTCCAATTCCGCTTTGATACTCACGCGTCCGCTAGACACTCGCACCTTTCTTTCCCATGGATCGTAGCCCTTCTTCTTCACCGTAATAGTGTGCTCTCCGGCGGCGACGCTGACGACGGAGGGCGTGTCTCCGCTGAAGGCTCCATCAATTTCTATATCGCAGCCGTCTGGAGTGGACGTGATGTCGAACTCAGCCGAGGTTGACGCCGGAGCGTCTGTCTTCGCGACCGCGGTGGGCGGCGGAGTCGGGGGAACGTAAACCGTGTCGCCATTTGCGTAAGCGGTAACCTCCGTGCCCTTCGGTATCGTGACGTCCTTGCCATGCATGAAAAGAAACAGCGGAGCCGCTGGGAAAAAGACGATGCTGGTGGCGACCATGGCTCCGGTCATCGCGCCAACGTGACCTCCGCCCTTCACAGCTTTTTCCGCGCGGAGATTCACCTTTTCGCCGTCGGCCATCTGCGCCGCGTCGATGTTGACATCCAGCTTGCCCGCGCGCCCCATGGTTTTCTTATGCTCGGCGTCAGTGATGGTGGCCCAGGCTAGAGCCCCCTGGTGGACGACTACCGTGCCGCCCAGTCGAATCTCATCCATAACCTCGAAGTCGACGCGGTCGCCAGTCTTGGCCTCAGAGGAACTGAGGGTTCGATTGAGTCGAAGACGGAAAGGCGTTCCGTCTTGAATGATCAGGTTCCCGTCGGCGTTGCGCTTGACGGGAAGCGGTTGCGACTTGGGAATCTCGGCTGCCTGCGGCGCTGGTGGTTGGGTCGTCGCAGGCTGCTGGCTCAGGCCCAGTTGTGATGAGCAGAGACATGCAATCAAGAAGTAGGAAACGAGTCTCGCGAGGATGTTCACGGTCGGCCTCCGTGTCGCACACGTGTGGCGGATCGCAGTTCACCCAAAGTTAGGAGAGACGAAACAAGGAACCGTTCGGGCGTCCGCGTACACGATTGTTGTAGGCGCCACAGAGTATGGGGGCGTGAAGGGCATAAGTCAATGATTAGCTTCACAGGAGGGTGTGACTTGGGGCGAGAGCACTGTTTCCCACCCTTTCGCAAAAGAGGCGAAAGGATGGGGCACCCAGATTGTGGTTATCGCGGCGGGAAAAGCAGATCTCTCGCTTCGCTCGGGATGACAATCCAAAATGATGACAGTCCAAATCGTGGTAAGGGCAATTAGCTGCGCGGGTGCTCGCGATAGGTGACGGCTTCGACGACGCCCATCCAGATGTCGACGAGGCCGAGGCCGCTGACTAGTCCACGCACGAAACCGTAGTTGAGGAACTCTTTGACGGCGGGATAGGGAGCAAGCAGGGAGTTGTCGGTCCAGAGCTTGGTCCAGGGAAGTACGGTGAGGATGATGCCGACTTCCAGGCAGAAGAGGACGAACACCACCAACCACAGCCGTTGCAGCCAACGGTGCGGAGGTTTGGGGCTCTTGGCCGGGGGCATCACCAGCACGGGGCCGGAAGGCGGCGTCTCCGGACCGGGCTCGGGCGCTTCGCCGAAATAGCTCACGGTGGGGCCCGAGGCCGTTAAAAACCGGAACGGCAGGGACAGCGCCCTGCCGTGGAACATTGATAATAATCGGCGAGAAATTCGATTTCCCTCAGGGGCTAAAGCCCCGATGTTAATTCAGCGCTGATCGGCACGACTAAAGTCGTGCCCTTTCAAATCCCCTTCGAGCAACCAATCCTACAGCAGCTCTTCGTTCCAGTTCTCGAGGAACTTCTTCACTTCCGCCATGAACTGGTCGGCGACTGCGCCGTCGATGACGCGATGATCGTAGCCAATGCTGAGGTGCATCATGGAGCGAATGGCGATGGAGTCGTTGCCGTCTTTGTCGGTGACGACGACCGGCTTCTTGACGATTCCGCCGACGCCCATGATGGCCAACTGCGGCTGGTTGATGATCGGCATGCCGAACTTGGCTCCGAAGATGCCCGGGTTGGTGATGGTGAATGTTCCGCCCTGCACTTCGTCGGGCTTGAGCTTCTTGGTGCGGGCGCGCTCGCCGAGATCGCTGATGGCGCGCTGCAGGCCGACGAAGCTGCGCTCCTCGGCGTTCTTGACCACGGGAACGATGAGTCCCCAGTCGAGGGCGACGGCGATGCCGAGGTTGATGGACGAGTGGTAGCGGATGTTGTCGCCTTCGACCGACGCGTTGACGATGGGGAACTTGCGCAGTCCGTGCACGGCGGCGCGGGCGAAGAACGGAGTGAAGGTCAGCTTGCTGCCTGTGGCCTGCTCGAACTTGGACTTCATCTTCTCGCGCAGCTTCACGATGCGGGTGACGTCGACTTCGAAGACGCCATGGACGTGCGCGCTGGTGCGCTTGGACAGGATCATGTGCTCGGCGATCTTCTTGCGCATGGTGCTCATGGGCACGAGTTCGCCGGGAGTTACTCCGCCGACGGGTTGCAGCGGAGTGGTGACCGCTGGAGCCGGCGGAGCTTCGTATGATGGCGTGGGTGCAGCCGGAGCTGAAGCCGCCGCGCCACCGGCATGCTTGGAGATGAAGGCTTCGATGTCTTCCTTGGTGATGCGGCCGCCGAGTCCAGTGCCGGAAACTTTGGCGAGATCGACGTTATTGTCTTTGGCGATCTTGCGGACAAGCGGGCTGGAGCGGACGCGTCCCTGCTCGCCGTTGTCGGACTCGGGTTCGGGCTCGGGCTGCTTCGCAGCCGGCGGAGGTGGAGGCGGAGCGGCTTCCTTCTTGGCTTCGGGAGCAGGAGCGGCAGGCGCGGCGGCCTTGGCTGGAGCGGGCGCGGAGGCTCCGTCGCCGTCTCCGATGACGCCGACTACGGTGTTGACCTGGACGGTGTTGCCGGCCTCGACCTTGATCTCCTGGAGCGTGCCGGACGCGGGAGCCGGGATTTCGGCGTCAACCTTGTCGGTGGAGATTTCGAACAGGGGCTCGTCGCGCTGCACCTTGTCGCCGGGCTGCTTGAGCCACTTGGTGATGGTTCCTTCGAAGATCGATTCCCCCATCTGGGGCATGACTATATCTATGGGCATGGTTTCCTTCCGTGGGGTTGCTGGTTACGAATCGCAGTAAAACGCAAATGACGATTATATCGCGTGGCTTTCGAGCGAGCATATGCCGTCCCTACCGGGACTCAGGTCAGGTGACGCACTGACCCAGCGCTGAAGCGCTGGGCTTAGATATGCCGTCCCTGCGGGACCGGGGGCTAAAGTCGAACCGGGCTTGAAGGGCGAGGTTGGATTGGAGTGTTCAGTGCGGACTTTTGTACGGCTTGACATTAGAATAGCCCGCTAGCGATCTCCGAATGTCGGCGCATGGCGATTGCCGAGCGGAGGGCGAAACTAATCCTGCTCCTGTGCATTGGATCGTGACCATGAACACTTTCCTTCTCGACCTTCGCTACGGGTTGCGGATGCTGGCCCGCTCGCCGGGGTTCACGACGATTGCGGTACTGACACTGGCGCTGGGTATTGGGGCGAACACGGCGCTTTTCACGGTGGTCAAGGGAGTGCTGCTGAACCCGCTGGCGTATCCGCAGTCGGGACAGCTGGTGGCGATCTATGAAAAGTACGAAAAGCCCGCGGGCCTCGAAAGTGCTCCCATCGAATACATGAATTTTCTCGATTGGGAGCGCGACAGCCGCTCGTTTGCCTCGATGGCCGCGTACCGCAACGAAGATTACAACTTCATCGGCAACGGCGAAGGCGAGCGCCTGAGTGGGTACATGATCTCGGCGGGCTTCTTCAATGCCCTCGGCGTAGCACCGGTTCTGGGGCGCACGTTTCGCGTGGACGACGATCAACTCGGGGCCGCGCCGGTCGTCGTTCTGAGCGGTGGTTTCTGGAAGCGCAAATTCGGGTCTTCGCCGGACATCGTTGGCAAGCCGATTATCCTGAACGGAGCCGCGTATACCATCGTCGGCGTCATTCCCGACAGCTTCAACTTTTACGGCAACATGCGGGATGTCTACACGCCGATAGGGCAGTGGAGAGACCCGTCGTTCCGGGACCGGCGCGTCTCGGTGAGTGCGCGCGCGTTCGGCAGGCTGAAGCCGGGAGTCACACTCGCCCAGGCACAAGCCGAGATGGATGAAGTTGCCCGCAATCTGGCGGTCGCTTATCCCCAGGCCGACGCCGGCAAGAGCATCAAACTGATCTCGATGAAGGAAGACCAGGTCGGTAACGTCGAGCCTTTGCTGTTCGTGCTGCTGGCGGCGGTGGGATTCCTGCTGCTGATTGCGTGCGCCAACGTGGCGAACCTGCTGCTGGCGCGTTCGGTGGCGCGGTCGCGCGAGTTCGCGATTCGCTCGGCGCTGGGAGCGAGCCAAGCGCGAATGATTCGCCAGCTTCTGACGGAAAGCATTTTGCTTTCGGGAGTCGGTGGAGTGCTTGGCCTGTTGCTCGCATATTTAGGAACGAAGACGCTGCTGAAGAGTTTGCCTGCGGCATTACCCAGGGCCAGTGAGGTTGCACTCGACGCCAAGGTGCTGCTGTTTACGCTGGCGCTGGCGCTGTTGACCGGAGTGATCTTCGGGCTTGCTCCTGCGCTGAAGGCGACGCGAGTGAACCTGCAAGAGGCGATGAACCAGAGTGGGCGGGGTTCGAGCGGCTTCCGCCATCGGCTGCAAGGAACGTTCGTTGCCGTCGAGATAGCATTGGCGCTGGTTCTGCTGGTTGGCGCCGGACTGATGTTGCGGACGCTGGCGGCGCTGTGGCAGGTCAATCCGGGATTCAATCCCAGCCACGCCATCACCTTCACTTTGTCGCTGGCGGCGACGCCCACTACGACTTCCGCTGAGACGCGGGCCCGCCTGCGCAATTTCGACGACAAGATGCGATCGATCCCGGGAGTGCGCGCCGTGTCGGTCACGCTGGGTTCGCGTCCGATGATTCACGATTCGTCGCTGCCGTTCTGGATCGAAGGCGAACCCAAACCTGCCCGAGACAGCGATATGCATGCGGCTACGTTCTTTCTGGTCGAGTCGGGCTTTCAGCAGGCAATGGGAATCACCTTGCTGCGCGGCCGTTTCGTGACCGACCAGGACAACGAAAACACTCCCATCGTGGTAGACATCGACGATTCGTTCGCGCGCACTTATTTCCAGGGCCAGGACCCCATCGGGAAGCACGTCAACTTCACGGAGTTCAACGTACAGGCGGAAATCGTCGGCGTGGTTGGACACGTGAAGCAGTATGGACTGGATACGGATCCCAAAGGCACTATCGAGGCCCAGTTCTTTTATCCGTTCATGCAGATTCCCGAAAAGGTGATGCCGCTGGTGGCAAAGTCCGTCGCGGTGGTGCTGCGTACGGAGGGCGACCCGACGGCAGTGATGGGCCAGGTCCGCGAGACGGTGAAGGAGATCGATCCGCGGCAAGTGATCTACAACGTACAGACCATGGATGACGTAGTGGCTACTTCTTATGCAGCACGCCGGCTGACGATGATTCTGCTGGGAGTGTTCGCAGGGCTGGCGCTGGTGTTGGCCTGTGTCGGAATCTACGGCGTGATTTCGTACCTGGTTGGACAGCGAACCCAGGAAATTGGCATCCGCATGGCGCTGGGAGCGCAACGGAGCGACATCCTGTATATGGTGCTCGGCGAGGGAACAAAAATGGCGCTGATTGGGGCGGCGGTAGGGACTGTCGTGTCCCTCGCCCTTACCCGCCTGATGGCGCAGCAACTGTTCGGGGTCAGCGCGCATGACCCGTTGACGTATGCGAGTGTTGCCCTCCTGCTGATGCTGGTGGCAATTGCCGCGTGCTATATCCCAGCGCGGCGGGCGGTGCGGGTCGATCCCATGAGGTGTCTGCGGCGGGAATAATTAGAGATACGTTTTTTCGGGGACCATCTGGCGTCCCTTCCGGGGCTCCGATTCCGGTGCTCCGCCACCCAGCGCTGAAGCGCTGGGCTTTGATATTCCGTCCCTGCGGGACGGGCGGATGACGGGCACTACAAGCCATCTTACATATGGTGCCGGGGGAAACCGAATAGCCTCAGGGGCTAAAGCTCAATGTTCATGAGGGCCGGAGCGGTACGGTTAAAGAGGCTGCTGAAAAAGTCATTTTCGCTGCGAGGAAAAACCTCTGGGCTAAAGCCCTACCATATTTTCAACGTCTTACGGCACGACTGAAGTCGTGCCCTGATACAAAACCATCTGCGAAGCGACTTTTTCAGCAACCTGTGAAGCCGTGCCCTCTCAAATCCGATTTGTGAAACAGGCTGTAGAGAGGGGATTGCTCGCGGACCCAGCGCGAGGTATTGGTGGAGAGGTTCGCGAGTTCAATCACGGCAATCATTTCTCGGGTTCAAATAGCTCCTTCGCCAGGAGAATGGCTGACATTGCAGTTGGCCAGCCGGAATAGAACGCGAGGTGGGTAATGGTCTCGATCAGTTCGTCTTGCGTGACTCCGTTTTCGATGGCGCGCGGGAGGTGGAAACGCAGTTGCTCGGTGCGATTGAGAGCAACTAGCGCGGAGACGGTGATCAGGCTGCGGTCGCGCTTGGAGAGGCCGGGGCGTTCCCAGATGTCTCCGAAGAGGACGTCTTGGGTGAGTTCACTGAGTTTGGGGGCGAAGTCGGCGAGCGCGCCTTTCTTGGCTGGTTGTGAGTCCATCGAGTCCTCCTGGCAAGGTTCAGTCGCGCACATTATATGGCGGAGGTGGGCGGCCTGGCTTCAGCGGGAATGCCGAACAGATTCTCCGCGGACTAAAGTCCGCGAGGAATGACAAAAATATAGAACTTGTACGGCGCAGCTAAAGAGGCTGCGGAAAAAGTCCTTTGTCAGGGGGAAAGTACCACAGGGGCTAAAGCCCGTGACCTATTTTTCGATGCGTTACGGCATGACTGAAGTCATGCCCTGATACGAATCCGTCGCGGAAACGAGTTTTTCAGCAGCCTGTAAAGCTGCGCCCCTTCCAAAGAACGTGCGAGTGAGTTTTTCCAGAAGCCTGTGAAGCTGCGCTCCTTCAAAACCTCAATCGTAAAGGGAGTTTTTCACCAACCTCTTTATCCGGCGCGAAATCGCTTGTTCGCCGCACGCATTTGCCAGTAAGCTGGGGGCGCAAATTCACTTGTTGGGACGTGAACGGAGCAGTCATGTCACTGAAAATCGCGATCAAGAGTGTTGTCGCAGGGTTGTTTGTACTGGGCCTGATAGGAATTGCTGTTGCCCAGATGCCTAATCCTTATGGGCCGCCGATCTCGTTGGAAACTGCGAAGAAGGTTGCCGCACCCGCGCTGGCCGAGGCAGCCAAGAACAACTGGACGATAGCCGTCGCCATCGTCGATCCCTCGGGCAACCTCGTGTATTACGAGAAGATGGACAACACGCAGCTCGGCAGCGCCAATGTTTCGATCGATAAAGCACGCTCGGCGGCGCAGTTCAAGCGTCCTACCAAGGCCTTTCAGGATGCCGTGGCTAACGGCGGAGAAGGTCTGCGCGTTCTGGCGCTGCCGGGAGCAATTCCGTTGGAAGGCGGATTGCCTCTGGTCATCGACGGCAAGATCGTGGGCGCGATTGGAGCCTCGGGAATGTCGAGCGCGCAAGATGCACAGTGCGCGAAGGCTGGAGCGGATTCGCTGAAGTAAAGCAGTTGTCAGTGGTCAGTTGCCAGAACCCCCCGCTCTTTGAATGGAGCACCCAGCGGCCCTCATTCGATAGAAATAAAGACAGGACACCCTCCGAGTCTGGACCGCAAGCGATGTCCCGTCAATATTCGTCAGTCGGTTTACCTGGCTCGTGACTTGCGCAGGAAGCTGCCAAGTGCCAGCAAACCGCTGCCCATCAGCATCAGCGAAGTCGGCTCTGGTACTGAAGACATCGGCTGAAATCCGACGCCGCTGCCAGCAGTGCCGTCCTGAGCGGACAAGTAGCCCGTGGTGTACTTTAGCGCATTTGTTTCAACGATCAGATCGACGGTCGTCTCTCCGGGGTTGATTCCATCGCCGAACTGGTCGAAGTTGAAGCTAAGCACCGGGCCGCCCGTCGTCAGGCTGCGGGAAACCGTAATCGGATCGTGCACTCCGAACGGGTTCGTGCCGAGATCGACCATGAAGCCAGCGAAACTCGACATGCTAAAGCGCTGGTTCACAGCCGGTCCCAAGTTCGTGAACGTGTAAATGAAATCCAGGCAATTTGCACAGAACGTGTTGTTCGGATCTGCCTGTACCCAGGTATTGTAGGTGTCCGTGAAAGTGGGTGTGGTGATGGTGCCTGAGGTCGACGCCATCGTCGGCCCAGAGGGGAAAAGTGGACTCGGGGGAGCGGTTCCTCCGACGCTAAGTATCGACGCTTGGGCAACCGGCAAGAACATCACCGTGAATGCCAGGAATGCAACGAGTCTCGCGGACTGAGACTTGCCGCCCTCGTGTGCCATAAACATACCTTTTTTCCTTTCGAATCGTCGGCAGCACTCTCTTTGGCCCTTCGCGGCACGTGGACGAAAGTCCTGATTGCGCAACCCGTGAACAGTGCTGATTCACAGGTCACCCCCTCGGAGCGCGCCGCAACACATGCGATGTGGAGAGGCTCTATTGGGGTTGCCGAACTCCGACGAAATTTCGCAGTGGCGGTGGGTTGCAGCTTTTCCGGCCGGTTGTTGTTGTGGGGAGAGGAGCACGACTAGCGACGGGCGAGCAGCAAATGCGCAGAAGGGTCATTCCGGCTGGGGGAACCGTCACTCCTGCAAAAAGATGTTCAGCAGGGAGTTGTGCACGCGGATGCCGCCGTTGTATTCGATAAAGCCCATGGCGCAAAACCGGTTCATGAAGAAGCTTACCCGGGAGCGGGTTGTGCCAATCATCTCGGCCAGAGTCAAGTCGTGGACTATCGCGTTCCTATTTTCGAGTTGCGGCGGCGTGCAGGGATTACGCAACCTTTACGGTCACTCGGGGCTAATAACAAAATCTGCGGAGTGAGCAATATTGACCATACTGAGGACCGAGGGACGCAATACCATGCCGTCATATTAAGCGCGCGCCGGTTGCAGTCGGCCCCTTCAGAGCAAGGTTGATCCCTCTAATCCACTGTAACCGGCGGTGCCGACTTGGGCTGTTGCACCGAGGGTGGCGATGGATGCTCCGTACGGCATGGAACTTATCGAGGATTGCCTCTCCTGCAATCTTTGTTCCGAGGGATTCTTCTGCCATTTGCCGAAATCGGTGATGGAAGCCTTCCAACCCCTCAAGTTCACGATAGCTTACCCTGCCGGCGCAACCCTGTTTGTGGAAGGGCAACCATGCCGTGGCATCTACATTCTGTGCAAAGGCCGAGTGAAATTGTCGACCAGTTCGAGCGATGGCCGAACCTTAATCTTGAAAATTGCCCGACCTGGGGAGGTGCTGGGTCTGAACGCAGCCATCTCCGGACTGCCGTGCGAAATAACTGCGGAAACCGGCCAATCGTGCCAACTCAACTTCGTCAAACGGGCCGACTTCCTGAAGTTTCTTACGCAACACGGAGATGCTTGCATGAACGCGGCCGTCCATTTGAGCCGCGATTGCCAACAGGCTTATATGCAGCTTCGCTCGTTCGCAACGGCATCGGCGCCTCAGCGAATCGCCCGCTTGATGCTGGATTGGTCGCACGACGATTCCGCGACACCACCGGTTCACGGGATCAGTGTAGCTTTGACCCACGAAGAGATCGGGCAAATCATCGGCATGTCGCGCGAGACTGTCACCCGTACTCTTGCCGGTTTCCGCAAACAGCGGATCGCAGAAATCCATGGCTCCAAGTTGTTAATTCAGAATTTGTGCGCCATCCAAGAGCTGGCTGGCGCACAGGCCGATAACGGACACCGCAGCATAGGTCGTGTTGCACACCCCAATAGGGCAGTGCGATGAACCCAGCTTCGTCCTCCTCTGCAGTAGCGATCCCCCTCGTGTTATGCATCGACGACGGACAAGTCGCGCTACGGGTGCGGAAGCTAGTGCTCACCAACGCTGGCTACAACGTGCTGACCGCGGATTCGGTCGAGGAAGGATTGGCGCTTTTCAAACAGTACCCGGTTGAATTGGTAATCGCCGACCACTTTCTCAGCGGTACAACCGGAACAGAATTGGCCAAGGTAATGAAGAAATTAAAAGCAGAGGTTCCGATACTGATCGTCTCTGGCGCCATGGATCCACCGGCCGGTCTGGAGTTCACGGACGGGTTCCTGACGAAATGCCAGCCGCCGGATGTCCTGCTCGATATGATTGCTCGCCTGCTGGCTAAGTAAGCGCTAAAGCCCCGACCCAACAATCAGGATTGGCGAAGTCGGTTTGTCGGAGCCGACGGCGTCTTCCACCGTCACGGCGAATGCCTTGGCCTCGACTCCCTGGGGCATCGCGTGGTCCATCATGACGGCGTTACCGTGCTCGTCGGGATGGAACAAGCCGGCGGGCATAGGCGCGCCTTCCATGGGAATCAGCCACAGCTCGTACATCTTGCCCGGAGGCAGAGGCGCGAGATTGGTCGCCATCAGCATGAGCCGTTTTTGCGATGGACTGTAGATGGCGGTAGCGTGCGGCTTGCGTCCCTCGGACTGCGGACTGAGCGAAACCTGCATCGCGTCAGGAGCAGACAGAAGACGCAGGCGCTCTTCGGACTGGGCGAGTTGCGCTGAGGTGTTCTGGTACAGGTGGCCCATCGACGCAAGTTGATCGTGCAAGCGGCCGTTTTCCTGCCACAGGTTTCCTACGGCGAACAACAGCGCCAGTGCGACAACTGCAGGAATCAGGGCCCAACTGAATCCACGCCGCCGTATCGTTTCGGAGGGTGAAGTTTCCGGGCGGCGCGGTTCCAAGGCGATCGCCCGCATCAGGCGGTCTTTGCTGCGGGCCGGAGGACGCGGCCCTGCGGTGCTGAGGGCCAGCAATCCGAGGTCGCTGCGCAAGGCCTGCACTTCGCGGCGGCAGGAGGCGCAAGTCTCCACGTGCTCGTCGAACTCCTGCCGATCGCTGCCGGTCAGCTCGTTCAGCGCGTAGAGCGCGAGGTCCTCAGCGAATTGTTCGTGCGTCCTCATGCCGTGTTCGTCTTCGTCGTCATCTTCACTTCATCCCGCAAAGCGGGTGCGTAACATCTGCAACCCGCTACGGATACGGGTCTTGATCGTGCCCAAAGGCTCGCCCGTCTTCTCCGCAATTTCGGTGTGCGTCAGGCCCTGGAAAAACGCCATTTCCATCGCCGTGCGCTGGTCGGAGCTCATCTCGTTCATGACCACGCGCACTTTCTCAATCACCAGCGTGCGCTCGGTCTCGTCACGCGGATCGACCCCGCCAGCGATCACACATTCTTCAATATCGGTCTCGGGACGGCGTCGCCGCAAGCGGTCGATGGAGCGGTGGCGGGCAATCACCGCCAGCCAGGCCGCGAGGCTTCCGCGACTGCTGTCGAAAGCGTCGGGCCTGCGCCACAACTGCAAGAAGATGTCCTGCAGGATGTCTTCCGCCGCGCCCGTGTCTTGCAAAATGCGCAACGCCACTCCGTAAACCACATGGGAATAACGGTCATAGAGCTCCGCTAGTGCCTGCTGGTCGCCCGCGCGTACGCGTGCCACCAGCCGCATTTCGTCCCCCGCGTCGCTACGGGTTGCCGGGCTCGTGTCCATCGGTTCCATAAGTTAATACGTCGTGACGGGGCCGGCGGATTGAGGCATCCCACGCAAGAGGTAGAGCCGATTGCCGCGAAAAATTATTTTCGCGCGGCAAAATCCGATTTTCCCCTGCCTGCGTAGTGCAAGTAGCAAGTGGAAACCACGTGAAGATACCAGTAAAGCCGTCCTGTCGACAACTGGCTGGGGGAGTCGGTTGTGGCGGGGCGGCCCTGGTAGGAAACAGTTGTCAGTCGCCGGTTGTCGGTTGTCAGCGAGGATGGTAACTGTCAGTGGCAACTAGCCTTGTTGCCGGCGTGCCTGCATTTCCGCCAGCATGGTGGCGCGAGCATCGTCAGCCAACGATTCGCGGATAGAAGGGAAAATTATCTCCTCTTCGAGATGCAAGTGCGCGCTGAATGCTTCGTCCAGGGCTGTGGTAATCGAACACATCTCGGGACCTACGTCATGCAGAGTGTCGGGATTGCGCTCGACCAGCACAACCAGCGGAAGCAGGCGCTCAATGAGTTCGTCGATGGCCTGGTGCTGATCGTGCATGGCGATGAGGGCATGACGCACGGGTTCGCTGGCGACAGCGTCGAGCCGTGGACGCAGGGTGACTTCCTCGTCGGCTTCGTGCAATGGCAGTGAAACTGAGTAATAGCGGTGAACGCCTGCCGCGGCCTGCCGGATGTCCGCGGGCGACGCACCTTGAGCGTGGGCTAACTTTATGGCTGTCGCATTGAAATAGCGGATGCGCTGATGGCAGCCGGTGAGCAGGTCGAGAGCATCTTCGGGTGGCTGTTTGGCGAGGCGGGGTGCGGTGATCTGGTTCAACATCGTGTCTCCATTATCCCGCAAAAGCAAAAAGGCCAGCTCTTTGAGGAGCTGGCCTTAGTTACAGGCAAGTGTGAGCTACGAACGACGGAAGCGAGCGAATGCCAGCGAACCCAGACCGCTCACCATCATCAAAATCGTGGACGGCTCCGGAACAGAACTTCCGGGATAGAACTGTAAGTCGTCGATGGCGATGAACGAAGATGTGATCTCCAAGGACTTAATGTCAGAGGAGCCCTCAGTGAAGTAATAGTAGTCATTGCTGAGGAAGGGGAAGGTGTAGGACTCGATCGACGCCCCGCTGGCGTCAAACACAGCCAAAGTCACCGTTCCCGGTCCCGCGAGGCCGATACCAATCTGGCTGGTGGGGTTGACCAACGTGATGGTGGTATCCATAGCCCAGCCGACGCCCGGACCGGTGCCAACGTAATTCGGCAGGCTCTGGGTGCCGTCGAAGTAATACAGTTGGTTGTTAGCATCCGCTACCGACGACACGCCAACTCCAAGGTAGTGGTTCGAAACTACCGGGTTACCCGCGGCGACATCGTCGAAGTTGACCCAGGTTCCGAAGACCGGATTCAAGTTCGGGGACGGCGTTCCCTGGTGTATCGATGCGCTCGCCAAGGAGCACAGGGCGATCATCAGGGCGACGGCAAATAGCACTCGTTTCATTAGCGATCTCCATGGCGCGCGAGAGTTGCGCGGTATGGCTGATTGCCGCAGTTTCATTACCATTGTGACTGACGGTAAGACCTTTAGAATCAGTATGGTCTTGTAAGCCGTCTAGTCGAAGTGCAAGAAGTTGCACTTAGAGAGTAGTAGTCTTCCCTTATTGAGATGCCAAGCGAGTTAACGGATCGACGTGGATTGGAACAAAATCAGCGCTGAAATTCCCTACCGCAGAAACCGCATTTCTACCGTCACCTGAACGGGGATGGGTTGGCCATCCTTTTTCGCTGGAGAGAACTTCCACGTCCGCACGGTGGTGACGGCGCTCGCTTCAAATACGGCGTTGGAGCTGCGCAGCACGTGCACCAGTTCGACGCGTCCCTTGGGATTGATCCCGACCAGCATGACGACTACTCCGTTGGGCTCGGTGTCGGCCGGGACATCGGGATACTGAGGATCAGGCGCATGCGTGGCCTTGGGAGGCTTCACGTCCTTGGTTATGCGCTGGTAGGCGGCGAAGGCTGCGTCGTCGGTGGTGCTGGCGGGCGTGGTGGTGGACATCGAGGAGGAGTCGGCGGGTTTGGTTCCCGATTGGGCGGCGGCGAATGTTGCAAGGCTGGTGATCAGGATCGCGAATGCGATCAGGGTAAGAATGCGCATGAAGTTCCCTGAGTAGTGTGAAGGACGCACGGCTATCTTACCCGCGCGTGGGTGAATCGGGAAGCAAAGCCACATAGAACACGGAGAGCTCGAAGAAATTAGGGGTACGCGTTGGGGTAGTTGATCCGAGCCCGCGCGGAGATATGCCGTCCCTGCGCCGCTGACGCGACTCCGGGACTCCGGAGTTTATAGGCTTCTCACCCAGCGTTGAAACGCTGGGCTTTGATGTGTCGGCCCTCCGGGCCTGGGTTCGACGATGCCGCATATTGTAAACTGGATACTCCGAGAATCTCTCCCTCCCGCTGTTCCCACGCCGGAAAGGACCCAGGTTTTGAGTACAAGGGGTCTCGTGAACGGTCAGGTGGAGGAAATCGAATTCCCGCAGGGGCTAAAGCCCCGTCTGTGATTGGGCCGTTGCGGCACGACTGAAGTCGTGCCCTGATACAAAACGTTCGGCCTCAAGTTTTTCCGCAAGTTGCGAAGTCCTGCCCTCACAAGGCACGCGCTTCCATCGAGAACCCAAGGAGCAGTTTTGAGTAAAAGTCTTCGCAATATCGCCATCATCGCGCACGTCGACCACGGCAAGACCACTCTGGTGGACGCCATGCTGAACCAGAGCGGCACCTGGCGCGCCAATGAGCAGCACGCCGAGCGCGTGATGGACTCCAATGAGTTGGAGCGCGAGCGCGGCATCACCATTCTGGCCAAGAACACCGCGATTTTTTATCACGACATCAAGATCAACATTGTCGATACGCCGGGCCACAGCGATTTCGGCGGCGAAGTGGAGCGCGCGCTCAAGATGGTGGACGGCGTGATGCTGCTGGTCGATGCCTCGGAAGGCCCGTTGCCGCAGACGCGCTACGTGCTGAGCAAGGCGCTGGAAGCCAAGCTGCCGCCGATTCTCGTCATCAACAAGATTGATCGGCCCGACGCGCGCTCGCAGGAAGTGCTGAACGAGGTCTACGACCTGTTCATCGATCTTGACGCGGGGGAAGACCAGATCGACTTTCCCGTGTTGTACACCAACGCCAAAGCGGGCACGGCGACGACTGATATCGACAAGCCGGGCGAGAATTTGCAGCCGTTGTTTGAAGCGATTGTGAAGACGATTCCGCACCCTACGGGCGACGCCGAAGGGCCGCTACAGGTGTTGGTAGCGAACCTCGACTACAGCGACTACCTTGGACGGCTGGCCATTGCCCGCGTTTTCAACGGCACGCTGCGCGCAGGGGAAGACGTCGCCATCGCCAAGCGCGACGGCTTCATTCAGCCCACGAAGATCACCAAGATGTTCACCTTCGCCGGACTGAAGCGCACCGACATCACCGAGACGGAGTTGGGCGACATCGTGGCGGTCGCGGGCGTTGAGGGAATCAACATCGGCGAGACCATCACGGACGTCGAAAACCCGGCGCCGCTGCCGGTGATTACTATCGATGAGCCGACCATTGCGATTCAGTTCATGGTGAACACCTCGCCGTTTGCGGGGCGCGAAGGACAGTACGTGACGTCACGCAATCTCCGGGATCGCCTGGCCAAAGAGTTGCTGACCAACGTTTCGCTGCGCGTGGAAGAGACGGAGGCGACCGACTCGTTCAAGGTAATGGGACGTGGCGAGTTGCAACTCGCGATCCTCATCGAGATGATGCGGCGGGAAGGTTTCGAACTGGCGGTGGGCAAGCCGGAAATCGTCACCAAGCACATTGACGGCAAGCTGATGGAGCCTGTGGAGCGACTCACGATCGACGTGCCGGAAGGGTTTGTGGGAGTGGTGATTGAGAAGCTTGGTGTGCGCAAGGCGCAGATGCAGAAGATGCACAACCACGGGTACGGACGCGTGCGCATGGAGTTCACCGTGCCCAGCCGCGGACTGATCGGGCTGCGCAGCGAAATGCTGACCGACACGCGCGGAACCGTGGTGATGAATTCGCTGTTCGACGGATACACCGAGTGGCAGGGCGAGATTCCGCATCGCGTGACCGGAGCGCTGGTGGCCGACCGCAACGGTTCAACCACGGCTTACGCGCTATGGGGACTGCAGGAGCGCGGCGAGTTGTTCGTCGGGCCGGGCGTGGAAGTGTACGAAGGAATGGTGGTGGGCGAGAATGCGCGCGATAACGATCTCGACGTCAACATCGTGCGCGAGAAGAAGCTGACCAACATGCGGTCGTCCACGGCGGATGAGGCGATACGGCTGGTGCCGTTCAAGAATTTGAACCTGGAGCAGGCCATCGAGTTCATCGCCGATGACGAACTGGTCGAGGTTACGCCCAAGATGCTACGGCTGAGGAAGAAGATTCTGCAGCAGAATCGGCGTCCCAAGAGAAATCAGCAACCGGCTGGGGTGGAAACGGCGTAGTCGCCAGTAGCTAAATGCCAGTCGCCAGCTAAGAACAAATGCAACCGCGGATTTCGCGGATTAACGCGGATCAGAATTTGGGGCGAGATGTTTCGTTGTCCCCACAGAAAGACCCACTCAAGCAAAATCGGCTTGAGTGGCACCCCCGGCTTTAGTTCTGTTTCACCGGGTACTGTTTAAACATCTTCTCCACGGCGGTGTTGACCTGGTCGAGGAGCTTACTCCGCTGATCGCTCAGCTTATCTTTGGCAATGCCTCGCCAGATGAGCTTCTTTTGATTGGCGTCGATTACATCGACCACTAACTCACCTTTATGGACGACGACGCTGGTGACCGTACCCGGAATGTTGTACCAATACGTGATTCCGTAGTTGATAGGCGGTATTCCGTTGCCATAGATGGGGTCGTGGTAGCTGAACGAAACATCGCTATCGGTCGCGCCGTAGACCTGCACGTAGAGGTCGGGATTGTCGGCAACCTGCTTTAGTCCGCGCTTGGTGAGGTCATCTTGCACAGCGGCGACGACGGCGAGGCGCAGCATTGGCTTGGCGGAGGCCTGGTTCGGGTCGAGAGAAAAGGTCTTGAACTTCGTAAAATCCGTGGCCTTGTCGTATTCAACCTTGATTTTCTGGGCCTGTGCGACGAGGCAGGTGAGCGCAATGAGCAGGCACAGAAGCGACGCGGTCCGCGCGCGACGTAGGAACGAAAATTGCATGGACTCTCCCAACGGTTCGAAGTGGTGGATTTGAAGTAAGAAGAATTAGAACACAAGGAATCACTCCGGACCTGGTGTACGTTTAGTGTTCTGCGGCAAGAGTCGAACAGCGGATCCCTCGCGGGCTAAAGCCCGCTCGGGATGCCAATCATTAAACGACGTGTACGGCACGGCTAAAGCCGTGCCCCTTCAAAAGGTGTGACGCCGACTTTTTTCACCAGCCTGACGCCGGTGAACGCCCACCCGCAGGGACAGAATGCAGGGCAGAGCGCCCTGACACTGGTAAACTGGGAACCTACATGCCCATCTGGACTATGCGCCAATGAGTGTCTCCGAGGCAATCCGCATTGCTCTGCTCTCGCTGTGGGCAAACAAACTGCGCTCGGTGCTGACGCTGCTGGGCGTAGTCATCGGCGTGTCGGCGGTGATTGCGGTTGTTACCTTCGTGAATGGCATCAACGGCTATGTGGCGGAGAAAGTGTTCAACCTCGGCGCTGACGTGTTCATCGTCAGCAAGATGCCCAACGTCGTTACCGACGTCGACCAGTTCATCGAGGGCAACAAGCGCAAAGACATCACCATGGACAACTACCAGGCGGTAGTCGAGGGGTGCACCGCCTGCAAGATCGTCGGTGCGGCAGTGCGCAATTTCACCGGCAAGGTGGTGTACGGCACGGAGAACAGCACCGACACGGTGGTGCGCGGCTGGACTCCCAGCATGGAGCCGATTTACGACCTCGACGTGGTGATGGGCCGACCGCTGAACGATGCGGACGAAAACAATGGGTCACAGGTCGTCGTGATCGGCCAGGACATTCGCGAAAATCTGATGGCCGGCACCGATCCCATCGGCAAATTACTCAAAGTGGATGGCCACGAGTATACCGTCATCGGCGTGGGCAAAAAGGAAGGTAAGACGCTGGGGCAGAGCCGCGATAACTACGTCATCATGCCCATCAGTGCGTGGTTCAAGGCCTACGGCTCGCACAACAGCGTCAACATCTGGGCCAAGGGTTATGACGTTGGCACGGCGATGGAGCAGGCCATTGACCAGTCGCGAGTGATCCTACGGGCGCGGCGGCACGATGTGCTGGGCGAAAAAGACAGCTTCGTCATCGAGACGAATGACAGCTTCCTGTCGCTTTGGGCCGACCTGAGCGGAACATTTTTCATCGTGATGATCGTCATAGCCTCGATCTCGCTGATCGTGGGTGGCATCGTCATCATGAACATCATGCTGGTGTCGGTGACTGAGCGGACGCGCGAAATCGGGATTCGTAAGGCGCTGGGCGCGCGCCCGCGCGACGTGATGCGCCAGTTCCTGATTGAGTCGAGCACTATGGCTTTGATCGGCGGATTGGTCGGCGTACTGTTTGGCATCGCGATTGCCGAGGGCGTGACGGCGGCGATCGGCATGCCGTCAGCTATTAAGCTATGGGCGATTTTTGCGGGACTGCTGGTGTCAGCTAGCGTGGGAATTTTCTTCGGTGTGTATCCGGCGCGCAAGGCAGCGAAACTCGATCCCATCGTGGCATTGAGGTTTGAATTATGAGTATGCGCGGCGGCGACTACAAAGAGATCCTGCGCATGGCGCTGGAGACCATCGCCAAGAACAAGATGCGCTCGGGCCTGACCGTGCTCGGCATCGTCATCGGCGTGATGATGGTCATCCTGATTTCGTCAGTGGTGCGCGGGCTAAATTCCAATGTCGAGAACATGGTGAAGGACATGGGTTCCGACATCATCTTCGCGTTTCACATCGATGTGTTCACTTTTGGGCGGCCGACGACCGAGATGCTCACGCGCAAGGAACTCACGATGGAAGACGCTATTGCGATGCGGGACTTGCCGCACGTGAAGGCCGTGACTGACGGCGTGCGTCTGCAGTTGCCGCAGTTCGGGACGGGCTCGTACTCGGTGAAATACGAAGGACGCAAGACCAAGAACACCATTCTCGATGGTGACCTGCCCGACACCATGAGAGTATTCGACCTGAAGCTCGATAAGGGCCGCTGGTTTACGGAGAGTGACAACGAGCGCCGCGCTCCCGTCATCGTGCTGGGCTACGACACGTCCGAAAAATTGTTCGAGAATGAAGAGCCGCTGGGCAAGGAAATCAACATCGAGGGCGAGCTGTTCACCGTGATCGGCGTACTGTCGAAGCGTAAGGCTGCGTTTGGTAACGGCTCCAATCCGGAAGACAACCTCGTTTACTTTCCCATTGCGACCTTGCATAAGTTGCATCCGGAACTGAAGCAGCACTGGATCAGCGTGAAAGCAACTTCGCACGATGACATGCCACTGGCCATGGACGAGATGCGCGCGCTGCTGCGGCGTCGGCGTCACCTGGCTCCGAACCAACCGGACAACTTCGCGGTCTTCAGTCAGGACGCGCTCAGCGATACCTGGAACCAGCTGACCGGCGGAATTTTCGTGTTTATGTTCGCGGTGTCGAGCGTGGCGCTGATTGTGGGCGGCGTCGGCGTAATGAACATCATGCTGGTGTCGGTGACTGAGCGAACCCGAGAAATTGGCGTACGCAAAGCCATAGGTGCGCGCAAAAGCGACGTATTGCTGCAATTTACGCTCGAAGCCATTACGCTCACCGGCCTCGGCGGCATACTTGGTATTCTGCTCGGCGGATTTCTGACCATGCTGGTGCCGCTGGCATTTCCGTCGTTGCCGGCGAGTATGTCGCTGTCGTGGGTGCTGACGGCGACCATGGTGTCGGTCGCGATTGGCCTGATATTCGGCATCTACCCGGCATGGAAGGCCGCCAACCTCGATCCCATCGAGGCACTGCGCTACGAATAAGCGTCGTGCGGTCTGCTAATCTGATCAGCTTGTCATGCAATTTGTTCTCATTGTGATTGCCGAGGTGTGCGCGCTGCTGGCGCTGGCCGGCGCGGCGTATTTCGCGCTGTGCGTGTGGGCTGCGACGCGGTTTCGGCGGCAACACAGAACGACAGCGCGGGTTGATTATGAGCCCCCGGTGAGCCTGATGAAGTCGCTCAAGGGGATCGATCCGCACATGTATGCGGCGTTCCGCAGTCACTGCCTGTTCGACTATACGGAGTACGAGTTGCTGTTCGGCGTGAGCGATCCGAATGAGCCGGCGGTCGAACTGGTCAGACGGCTGCAGAAGGAGTTTCCTAATCGGCAAATTCGGGTGATCCAGTGCCCGCAGAGCCTGGGGCTCAACGGCAAGGTCAGCACGCTGGCTCAGGTGCTGCCGCAGGCGAAGTATGAGCACATCCTCATCAACGACAGCGACATTGTTGCGCCGCCGGATTATTTGCGCCGCGCGATGACGGTATTCGCGGGCGACCGCGTAGGCATGGTGACCAGTCTCTATCGCGGACTCGCGGGCAAGACGATTCCGTCGAAAATGGAAGCGCTGGGGCTGAGTACGGATTTCATGGGTGGCGTGCTGGTGGCGCGCGAGATGGAAGGCGTGCGTTTCGCGCTGGGCGCGACCATAGCGACGACCAAGAGCGTGCTGCGCGAGATAGGCGGCCTGGAAGCGCTGGTCGATACTCTCGGCGACGACTACGAACTGGGAGCACGGACCGCCGCAGCGGGATACAACGTCGAACTGGCGGATGTCGTTGTCGAAACGGCGTTGCCGGACTACACGTTCGAAGGGTTCTGGGCTCATCAGATGCGCTGGGCTCGCAACGTGCGAGACCGAAGGCATGCGCAGTATTTCGGGTTGATCGTTTCGTTCGGATTGGCTTGGGGAATTCTGGCGGTGCTGGCGGCCCCGGAAAAATGGTGGACGTGGGCCACACTGGGTGTAATTGCTGCATTTCGGATCATCGCGGCAGTGACAATTGGGCGAGGGGTACTTGAGGATCCGTGTGTGCTGCGGGATCTGTGGCTGCTGCCCTTGCGCGACTTTTTGGCACTGGCGGTGTGGCTGGCGAGCTTCGCGGGGAATGAAGTGGAGTGGCGCGGGCTGAAGTTTCGCGTGAAAGATGGGAAGCTGGAGAAAGTGTGAAGAGTTCGTGCGCAGGGCGAAGTGCAAATAGAAAATCAGATTGACGCTTTACCTCGGCAGCTAAAGCCGAGTCTGCCGAAATGGTTTAATTGCACCGCTAAACAGGCTGCCTTAAAAATTATTTCTGAGGGTGGAAAGGACCACAGGGGCTAAAGCCCGTCGTCAATTTGACCACCTTGCGGCATGACTAAAGAGGCTGCGGAAAAAGTCCAAGATGCTCACGCCTCGCGGACTAAAGTCCGCTCGGCGGGTCGAAAATAAACGGCTTAGACGCTGGCCTGAAGGCCAGCTCTACCCAAAACCTCATTTTTCAGCAGCCTGTAAAGTCATGCCCTGATACGAAACTGTCGCTAAAGCGTGTTCTTCAGCAAACTGTGAAGCGGTACTCCACCTGGTGGTCGCAGCACTTCCCGAGGCTGGTTCCTACTTCTTCCCTTGTACAGCATCGAGGCAGCGGCCGTAGAGTTCGAGAAGATGCTGAGCGTATTCCTCGGCCGCCTTCGAAGAAACGCCACCTTGAAAGCCGACGCCAGCGGCTGCCGACTTGCCGTAACCCGTGGAACCGGCAATAAACTTCATCAAGTCGAGCGCAATATCCTCATCGCGCCGCGTGCCCAAGCCCCTGGTGATTGGATCTTCCATGCCCGCTGGCTCCCTTACGCTCGCGCCGTTGAAGCGCGAGGTGAGGGAATCATAACAAATCCGCCGCCGGCAGCAGGTCGGTGTGAGCGGCTTGTCACAGACTTGCGCGGTCAATCGCGAGCGTCTACGTCACGCCTCCACGGCGATGTGGCACACGCGTCCCACGATGTAGTCGGCGAAGCCTTTGCCGAATGCAATCTCCACCAGTTCGACCGGCCAGTCATCGTTGAGAGGCCGTAGAACGATGCGACCCTGGGCAACCGCAACCTGCCGGATGGTGCACTGTTCGCCAGATCGCACTGCGTATACGTTGCGCATACCGCGATGATAGGGGCGCAGCGAATTGTAATGGCGGTCGAGTAACACCACCGCGCCGGGCGCGAGCTGCGGCGACATGGCACGGACGCTTCCGGCATCAGCGCGCACCATGACGAAGCGCAGCCATTCGGCGCGATCACCAATGGTGTCGGGCTTGAGTCGGTTCAGGAAGCGCTTACGGAATTTAAGCGAATCCAGGAACTGACGTGGCAGTATGCGAGGCACGAAGGCAGCGTCGGCAAGCGACACCAGAGGCACGCTGTCGAACGACGAGGCGCGCTCGGGGCGTTGCAAGGCGCGGAGCCGCAACTCCTCAGGGTCGGCGAGGTCAAGGATGTCAACCTGCAGGACTTCGAGCAGGCGGTCCATGGCTTCGGGGCTAAGGCCGCGACGGGCGTTGAGGAAGTTTGACATGTGGGCCTGCTGAAAACCGGCGTCGCGAGAAAGTCCAGAACCGGTCAATTCCCCACGGTGGATGCGGGCCCAGATATGGGACCGCAGGTTGTCTTCGAGGTCTGAGATTCGCATAGTATTGCTGGAAGCTATACATGTACCTTCGTAATATGCCTATAGCAATAAAGTCATTGACCGCTGGTTACCCCGGTGCAATATTGGACTTGGTTCTGGAATTCGATCTGGCCGAGGACAACGATGAGAGTTGGAGATGAGGAAGACCGGGCCTTTCAGGAATTGCGCCGCAAAATCCGAGAGGCCAGGGTGCTGTCCCCGTCCGTAGAGTCGCTGCTCGAAGGGGTGCGCTTCACAGGGCGGTTGAGCGTAGTAGTGCAGAACGGGAAGATACTGAAGTCGGGCTACGAGGAGGGTTATTTTACGCGGCGGCAGGATGAGCGCGTGGTGAACTAGCGACACGCGTATGCACGTCAATAAGTCATAGACAGCAGGCCATCGTAACTGAAACGGGCCCTGTGCACGGTCTCCAGATAGTGAAGGAGATGCGTCGCAGGGCCCTGGTTTTTGCAGTGAACTTTCTTGCATTGAACTCTAAGCGCCGAGGATCGTCAGATGAAAACTATCAAGTACGAACTGAAATATTGCGAAGGGTGCGGCACTTTGAAACTGCGCCCCGTGAACTCCACCAACCACGACTGCGTGCTATGCGAACGAATGCTGGCGCGCTTCCGGTTTCCGCAACGGGTCGAGCGGAAGATGCCGGGAGGTCTTCCGCCCCAGGTGAGCGGCGTTGCGCCGGCTGGGAGGATGCAATGAGGAGAGCGGTGATTAAGGCAGAGAAGCTGCGGTTGCGCGCGATCGATCGCAGGCGAACACGCGACTACCGAGACGAAGCGGAAAGCACGCGGGCGGACGCGCTGTTCTTTCGCGGACAGACACTAGCCATCATTCGTCATTTTTTCGAGATCGCAAGCCAGATCGGCCGGTTGCCGTCAATCCTGGGGCGCGAATTTTTTCGCGCGCGAGTTTCGCACCATGCGATTCCCAGCTTCGAGGAACAAGCGGTGTTTGTCCACGACGTAGAGCGGACGCTGGGCCGGCTGAATGACAACGACGCCGAAGTGATCGCCCTGGTCGGACTATTTCAGTATTCGCTCGAGGAAGCGGCGGCCCTGCTTGGACGCAGCCGGACCAATGTGGCGGTGCGATTCGCCGATTCGGTCGATCGACTGGCGGAGTTATTTCTGGCGGCGGGGCTGCTGCGGGAGAACCGGCCTGATCGACGGTTGCAGAGATTCGCAACGCCGGTGCCGGCGGCGGAGCTCCCTCCGAAGAAGCCCGTGGCGTCGGTAGGTGCCGAGTCGTATCACGAGGTGGGCGACGACAGCGCGGCATATTCGTATGTGTCGCGGGGATCGTCGCGATGAACGTAGAGACAGATTGGGCCGCCGGTTAAACAGGCTGCTGAAAAAGTCGAAAAGCAGATTCCCCGCGGACTAAAGTCCGCGAGGAATGACAAAAATAAGGGACTTGTGCGGCACGGCTGAAGCCGTGCCCTTTCAAAACCTGGCCCAAGCGGACTTTTTTCAGAAGCCTGTAAAGCGGGATCAAGACATTCATAAAAGACAGCGTGGACGCCGAGCTAGAGCTCGGCTCTACCCTGCGGGCGGGGCTGCTTCGAGTGCAATAGCGGGCAGCCCAAGGCGCTGGCGGAGAGCGTCTAGCATCTCGGCGGTACGGGTGGCGCCGACGCGGCTGATACCGAGGCCGTGCAGTTCGAGCAGGGCGTCGAGGGTGCGGATTCCTCCGGCGGCCTTGACCTGGACGCCAGGCGGGGAATGGCGGCGCATGAGCATCAGATCGGCGAGCGTGGCGCCGGTGGGCGCGTAGCCAGTGGAAGTCTTGACCCAGTCCACGCCGCTGGCGCCGCAGATTTCACAGAGACGAATCTTGGCGGGATCGTCGAGATAAGCGTTTTCGAAAATTACCTTGATTTTGGCGTCGGCGGCGTGAGTGGCATGGGTCAGGATACGAATTTCGCTTTCGACGTAATGCCAGTTGGCGCTGCGGGCCTGGCTGATGTTGATGACCATGTCGAGTTCAGTGGCGCCGTCTTTTAGAGCCTGTTCGACTTCGGCGAGCTTGACGGCCGTGGTGTGGCCGCCGTGAGGGAAGCCGATGGTGGTGCTGGGCTGAACGTCGCTGGCGGCGAGCAATTGTGCGCAGCGCGCGGCGTAGTAGGGCAGGATACAGACGCTGGCAACGTTGTAGCTGAGCGCGAGCTGGCATCCGGCCTCGAGCTCGGGGACAGTGAGCGCGGGATTCAGCAGCGAATGGTCGATCATCTTGGCAATGTCGGAATAGGAATAGTTGGTGGACATGATGGCTCCGTTGCCGGCAGTGCGTGGCTGGACTCAGTCTAGCGGTTTTGCGGCGGGGATGTAGCCGGGCGGGAGGCGAGAAAAAGCGGGCCGCGACCTGCGGCCCGCCATAGCAAACAAACAAGTCGACTCAGTGGACCTGGTTCACGACTCCATTGACGAAGGCCCCTCCGTTGGGAGTGCCCACGCCGGTGACGTTGTCCCATCCATTGGTGACCAGCAGCGTGGAATCCGTGCCGAAGGAAATGGCGTACCACCGGCCGGAAGTTCCGTTGTAGAACGCGTTGGTGAACTGGGTGGTGATGTCAGGAGTAGAGATGGCGACGGCCGACTCATAGAGGGGCGCGTAGCCGGAGCGCATGATGGTACCGGTCAGATTGGTACCGGTGTAGGCCGAGCTCTGCTTGACGTCACGAATGGCGCCAGACGGCATGGTGTAGAGATAGGGAGCCGCCAGGCCCGCGGGTTTGCCGTGGAGCTGCTGGCTCTTCTGGTTGACGATGGCCCACATGCCCGAGAACATCGGGCAGGAAGCGCTGGTTCCGCCAATCACCGAGACGGAATAGCTGGCCGGGATTGTTATAGGAGTAGATGATCTCCACGCCGGTGTAAGGATCGGCCGTCATGGAAATATCAGGCTGCTGGCGTCCCGTGCCTGACAGAGAACTCTGCCAGGATGGCTTGGCGAAGTATGTGCTCTGGCCGCCTCCGCCACCAAAGTAGAAGCACTGGCCCGGCGCAAGGGTGGATGCGCAGACCAATGGGATCTGGGGTGGATTGGTACCGCCGGGGGCGGCGATACGGGTAAGGTCGGTGCCCCATCCAGTCTGGAACTTCATGGTGTAGTCCGGATTGATGAAGTCACTGGTGCCACCTACCGCGGTTGCGTGGGGAGAGTCAGAAGGAACACTGACGGTGTAAGTGCCAACGGCGCGGTAGAAATCACCGTCGTCTCCGGTGGAGAAGTTAATGGAGACTCCGAGGGCGGCGCCTTCGGCATTCAGGTCGTCCCAAGCCTGCATGCCAGCGGCATCCTCGTCGTATTCGTCATCGCCATAGCTGTTGGAAATCTGGTTGCCCAGGCTGTTGTCGAGCGCCCATTGAATGGCGTTCTGGAGGTTGTTGTCGTAGTTGTCGATGGAACGGACGAGCGCGACGTGCGCGCCGGGAGCCATGGAATGCGACCATTCGATATCGAGCGTGGTCTCGCCGGCCCAGCTGGTGTTGGTAGTGTCGGCCCCAAACGGGTTGTAGTCGAAGAATGTACCAGTGGGCAGTCCGAAGGTGGAGGAGAATACGCCGAAGTCAGCGGTGGCGGTGGGAGAGCCCCAGGCGTCGATGATGACGACGGTCTGGCCGGTTCCGTCGTTGCCGGCTGCGATCAGAGGATTCACCCCATAAGCGATTTGCAGGGCTGCGGGCTCATATCCGCAGGGGGGAAGGTGACCCAGGCCACTGGTGATGGGCGAGCCATAACGGTTGCCGGAGTAGTAGGCGGCGGGCAGATAGGTTCCGGTGGTGGTGAAGGTGTGAGTTTCGACGCCGCGATAGCATTGGTTCTCATAGAAGAGGCTGGGAGGCGGGCCGCTGGTGACATTGGTCTTGATATTGGCTAGAGGTATCGCGGGGAACGGCAGACCGGTGTCTGGATCGATGGGGCGGATGGAGCGCGGCTTCATTGCCACGGGATGCAGTCCCTGTATGGCACTCACATAAGCTGCGGCAGGTCCAGCGATGGCAGCATTCGAAGTGTTGGAGAAGGGGTCGTGACCATTCGCGTTGAAGCGGTTAATTTGAACGTTGAAGGCACGTTGTACGTCAGCAATGCTGCCCTGGGCATTGATGTAGAATGTTCTGGGTGAACAGAGGTGACGGCCAAGTCATGCGACTGAGGAAGTCTTGACTATGGCGGCTTCCTGCGCAGTGGGACCAAAGCGGGCGGCGAACTCAGCGGGCGTTAGCCACTGCTGGATAAAGGGGTGATTTGGGTCGTAGAGCTGTTTGAGCAAAGCGTCGCGGTCAGCGATTGTGCTGCTGGAATCGCACGGTGATGGGAATGACTTTGGACGGACTCTCGGGTCCGAGATTCTGTGCATTCTGCGACGAACCGGGGCGTGGTGTTGGCGATGACCTGGCCATTGGCAGCGAATGCCGATGTGGCCAGGGTGAGAGCCAATAGAACGACGGCAGCGGACAATAGTCCCGCATGCAGTCGATCGATACGAGTAGCCATATCTTTTTTCTCCTTAGTGAGACGATTGATTTTCGATGCGGAGCGGTCTCCGCGACGTGCTCACGTTGCGGAAAGCGATGCGAACTAGACGAGGAACTTCCGGCGTACTACGCCAGCGATGCCAAACAATCCGGAGCCGAGCAGAAGGATGCTGGAGGGTTCCGGGGTGGAGAAGAACGCGGTGCTTTGAGCTCCGTTGGAGTCAAGTTCCGAGAACCACTGAGAACCCGCGCCTCCGGGAGCTGTCTGGGCAAGAACAATACTCAGGTTGTAGCTGCCGTAGCCGTAAATGGGTGCGAAGTTCGCTGTGCCTGTGACGGTGTAAAGGGTGTCGCAGTAGCCGCAGTCCGGGAGCAAGAAGCCTCCGATGAAGACGCCGTTGATAAACACGTCGTTCTCATAGGTGGCACCGGGGATTCCGCCGTAGCCGTCCACGACACCCCAATCGGCTGTCAGATCGTTTACATACGTGGTCGAATTAAAGAATGTCTCAGTGATGAAATCACCTGACGTCCACATAGGTGCCGTCAGACCGCCATTTGCACCCATAAAACCGCATCCATTGGTCTGGCTGCAGTAGAAGGTGGTGTCGCTGGGGAATGGAACTGAGAATCCCGTGGGAGTAGCGAATGCGCCGGAGGTAAGTAGAACCAGTGCGCACACGACGCCACTGGCCAGGAAAAGTCTATGCTTCATTTGAGTCTCCTTATGGATGGTTCACGTTCGGCAGGGAGTTCTTCTGCGGCCACAGCATAGTAGCGGAAGTGCAACGAGGCAAGTAGTATTCGAGAAATCGACGGTGATTTTTCTCGCTTTGAAGGGCTTGCAGGAGCAAAAGGAAGCCGGAGCGGTGCGCTCCGGCTGCTCTTCTTCGGGCAAACTGCAGGGATGCGCTAGGCGCTATGCTTTTCGGCCATCTTGGCCATGGCGATGGTGAGGGCGGCGCCACCAAGGGTCTTAATCAGCGCCGGATGCTCGGAGTAGAAAGCGCTCGCTTTGTCGATGAGCGAGGGGTCGGCTTTTTCGGCGTGAGCCGCGAGCTGCTGCACGACTTCGGGCGAAACGGACTGTGCCTGCTCGGGAGTGAGTTTCGAGGCCCCGCCGGCGAGCAGGGCGGTAAGACCACCAGCGCCGCCAGCAGCCGTAAGCTGCGAAAGACACGCCGGGTCCGGCGGAAGCCAGTAACTGATTCAAGATGCCGGCCTTCTGGTCACCGCTGGAGTTGTTAAACAGGCCACCCAACATCTGACCGAAGTCAGGAGTGCCGTTGGAACGGAAGGCGGCGGCGAGGCCGTCGGCGAGAGAACTGCTGGGCGCGGCTTGTGCGACCTGGTCGAAGTGCTCAGTCGCCTGAGGGTTGGCTTGTCCGGAGGCAGAGGTGTTGGCGTACTGCTTGAGTACGTCGCCGAGTTGGTCGAAGAGTCCCATGATGTGCTCCTTGGTGGAAGTGGCCTCCGTGAGGGGGCGGGATTGAATGGTGAAACGGCACGGTGAATAACAGGGCACAGGAAAGTCCGAGTCACAGTCCCCTCGCGGACTAAAGTCCGCTCGGGCTGACAAAAATAAGGAATCTGTACGGCACGGCTGAAGCCGTGCCCTTTCAAAACAATTCGAAACCCATATTTCCCCGCAATCGGTAGAGCCCGAGACGACACTGCGCCGAGGCGTTCTCTGTACGCTGTCTAACCAGGAATGGTCAATTGCTGGCCGACCTTGATCTTGTCGGGATCAGCGAGGCCATTGGCCTTGGCAATGTCCAGGTACTTGTTGGCATTGCCGTAGAAATACTTGCTGATTTTCGAAAGGTTGTCGCCGGGCTGGACGGTGTACGTCTGCGTACCCGGAACAACCTGGATGTTGTGTTTCAGGTCGGCAAAGCTGGGATCAACCGACTTGATGCTGTCCCACACGCGATCTTTGCTGGCCTCAGAAACCACGGTGGCGGTCAAGACCAACTGTTCGCCGTCGAGGCTGAGAGGTTGCACCTGCGCACCTTCGACTTCCAAGGTGTGCAGCACGGGTGCGTATTTCTGCTTGAGCTGTTCGAGGTCTGCCATACGATTTGTCTCCTATGGAATTCGTCCGGCGCGAAAGGTGGGGGAAGCGGTCGAGCCGGATTGATCGATGATGCCATCACACCACGGGTTTGAGCGGCGCGGGTTAACGTGCGGTCAAAATTGTGGCGCGATCGAAGCGGGGGGACTAGGGAAGCGGCGAAACAAACTGTATCAGAAAACAGTGGCTAGTGGTCAGTGGCTAGAAAGTCCGCACCCCGGGCCCGACTAAAAAGGGGTGACCTGACACAAAGCAATGCGCGTTTTTTCAGCAGCCTGATACAAGGAGAAAAAGAGAGAATCCATGGCTAAAGCCCATCTCATCTGCAGACGCTAATTCGTCAGGCTAAAGCCTGGCGCTTCCACCTAGAAGAAACAGATTGTGGCACCCTTCAACTGGGCTCAGGGCAAACTTTAAAGTCGTGCCCTGGCGCGGCACCCTTTCGCAAGGCGTCCCTGAACATTCGATCGTTCGCACACCATCTTTGGATTGTATTTCTTAGCCACCGAACGAGTGTGCGTGACAATGCGACGCAGGTTCGATACTTTACTGCTTGCTAAAGAAATCCAACCAAATAAGTTACAAGGCTGCGGAGGGCTGCATGAATCGTCTGCTGGTGGTCATAACACTGCTTTTTAGCTGCTGGGCGGCGGTAGCCCAGGAACCGAGCGGGCCGGCCGCTCCGGCGAGCGCGACGGCGCAGGCCTCGACGAATGCGCCGCAAGCCGCCACGAAGCCGGCCACGACGTTCTGGACCCCGGCTCCGGATGAGCGGTGGTTTCTTCCGAAGGGCAACTGGATTTATGGCTACGGGGAGTTTGATTTGGCTCCGCCGCACAACGAGCCGGACCCAAATTTCTGCGCGGCGAACTCGGGGAACTATGGGGGAGCGAACTCGCAGTGCAACCTGTTCGCGCGGTATCTGGTGGGAGGGCAGGTGTGGGTGCGTCCCTTTGGCAGGACGGCGCTGCGGCGGATCAAGATTTTCTGGGACCCGACGTTTGCGTTCGGCAAGAACGTTCCGCAATATCTCTACACGTGGTCATTTCAGGGGATCGGGTTTGAGAACCAGTGGGGAGGCGATATTTATCTCGGCCGGAGATTCGATTTTCGGCTGACCCAGCAAACTCTGTTCGAGCGGTTCGGGTCGCGTCAGCTGGGACCGGGCTACCTGGGGCCGAATGGGCCGTGGGGACGGTTCTTCACTATCGGAGTGCGGAAGTATTTCGGGAATCCGAAGGTGTTTGATGAGGGGGCGCAGTAGAAGCGCGAACGGCTTGAGCAAAGAAACAGCTGTGCCGCCGGCTGAAGCCGGCTCAGAATTCATATCGATTCGCGACCGCGGGCTTACGCCCACGGCTCACACAAATGTCGCCCTTCGGGCTTAGCTCTTGTTCTCTGTCTGGTTGGTGAGCAAGGCGTCGGATGCGCCGGGCGGCACGCGAGTGGGCTTCCATAGGCGCTCGGGCG
Organism: uncultured Acidobacteriaceae bacterium; assembly: GCA_963749635.1. Classification (GTDB taxonomy): domain Bacteria; phylum Acidobacteriota; class Terriglobia; order Terriglobales; family Acidobacteriaceae; genus DASRAA01. The sequence continues at coordinate 13,950 of CAVVNW010000014.1, read as the reverse complement.
GGACGAAGAAAACCATCACCGACAGAAGCGCGGCGGTGTTCAAGACAACGAAGCTGCGAGCCGGCGAGGAAATGCGGCGCAGGAACAAATTCTTGGGCAGCGCCGCATCGAGCGCAGCCAGGACGAGCACCAGAAGCGCGATGGCCAGCAGAGTTGAGCGCATGAGACTGGCTGGCAGCAGGTAGGCGGCGAGCAGTCCGACGAGGACCATCCAGGGCAAAACGAGCCGACCGAATTTGTGCGCCAGAAAATGCATACGCATGCGGTTGGCTGAGGTAAAGAGCTGCGGGAGGCGCACCCACGCCTGCCAAACTCCGCCGAGGGTGCGCAGCTTGCGGCGGAACTCCCCGCCAGTCACCACTCCGTAGTCGAAGGCCAGAGCTTCGGTATCGATGACGATGCGGTAGCCGCGAAAAAAGGCGCGCAGGGGGATGATGGCGTCATCGACGAGCGTGTCGGGGGGCATGGGCAGTGCGAGAGAGCGACGCAGCGCGTAAATGCAGCCCGTAGTGCTGAAGATGGAGTCGATCTGTGAATGGCGCTGGCGGGCCCAGATTTCGTACTTCCAGTACACGTCGATGTCGGCGGCCTCGCCGACGCGGTCGGAATGCACGTAGCGCAACTCGCCGGTGACTCCGCCGACGGACGGATCGGCGAAGTTGGCGACCAGATGGCGAAGGGCCTGAGGGTCGAACATCTGGCGGACATCCACAAACAACAAGATTTCTCCGGTGGCGTGGCTCATGGCGGCGTTGAGGGCCGCGGCTTTGCCCCCGTGGGCGACGGTGACCAAGCGAATGTTGCGGTCAGCATAGGAACGCACGATGCTGTCGGTGGCGTCGGTTGAGCCGTCGGAGACAACGACGATGTCGAGCAAGTTTGATGGGTAATCGAGGCTGAGGAGGTTGTCGAGCTTCTTGGCGATGAAGTCCTGTCCGTTGTACACGGCGAGCACGACGGAGACAGTGGTGCGAAAGTCGACGTCCTTCTGGATGGGCGGACTGAAGCGGCGCCATGAGGCGAGCAGCAAAGGATAGCCCAGGAGGATGTACAGGCTGACGGTTACAGCGAAGACCAATATGAAGGCTGCAATCATCAGCGAGTCCTGGCGGGAGGTTGCTGGAGGGCGGCGCAAGGAGCGCCCGGGATCAAAGATAACTGGCGCGTGCAATTTCTGAGCCAGGAGGCGCGCAAGACAGTGCCCAACTCCCTCAGAATAGCATGGTGCTCTGGAAGTTGATCGGTTAGATCGCGTTCATGCTAATCGGACTGGCCTGAGACAGGACAACTGGTCCCGCTTTCCGGCAACCTCAACGCGGAAGCCAGATAGTAAATGCCCCGTGACGTTGATGATCACTGGAGCGACGGCAGTTTTGAATCACAACCAACTGACCCACAGCCTCGCACTGTGGCGTAAACTTTGATTTCTATTTGGTGCGAAAGAAATGCCATGTCACTTGGAGTCATGTCTTAGACCAACTTCGGAGGCATATACGATATGCGCGTAGTTGTTTGGACGGGTCTTTATTGCATGATTTTCTGTTTGACTGCGTATTGCTCGGTGACTGGATACAGCTACACGGGAAACCGTTTCACATCGATCTACGGCCCATCGCCTGTGACTACATCGGATTTTGTCTCGGGTAGTTTTACACTTTACGACCCGCTGAAACCGAACCTGCCCTTTGGGACTGACATCAGCAGGCACGTGATCTCCATTGAGTTCAGCGACGGCATAAACACGTACATCGCCGGGCAAGATGGCATGAGTTTGGCATTCAGTTCGATCGGCACGAATGCGGATGGTGTCATCACAACGTGGTTTTTCGAACTGAGTTCAAGCACGGGAGCGATTCGAATCTTCACCGCCAACCCGCCCCCGGACTATGCCCTTCACGCAGATCTCACAGCAAATGATTACCAAGGTTGGCGGGCGCGGAACGACTTTTCGCCGGGCTTTTGGAATTTAACGACGGTGCTGGCGGCGGAACCCAACAGCCTTGCACTGCTTGCCACAGGACTGCTCGCTATAGCGGGCACGCTGCGCCGGAAGGTGGGCGGTTAGATCGAATTCGCCCCAATTTAACTGGGCAGTTGGCTCTGTTTATTCACAATTCCTGAACCGGGAACAGTTTTCTCATCTAAAGAAATAAAATCTATAGTTTTACTAGACATTGTGAGAGAATGTCCTTGCCGACGAATTTGGCAGGTGAGAACCGTATGAAGATTTCACAAAAAGGTCTTTACGCTCTGCAGGCCATGATGATGCTGGCGAGGCGCTACAAACAAGGTGCTGTCCGGATTCGCGACATCGCCTATGAAGAGGCGTTGCCGGAGAAGTTCCTGGAACTGATTTTGCTTGAGCTAAAAAATGCGCGCATGCTGGAGAGCGTGCGGGGGGCAAAGGGCGGTTACAAACTGCGCCGTCCCCCTTCAGAAATCTACCTAGCCGAAATCATCCGGCTAATTGACGGGGCATTGGCGCCTTTTGCTGATGCAGAGCAATTACGGGAACTGATCGAGAACGATGTCGAGCGCCGAGCGCTGTACCAAGTTTTCTTGGACGTGCGAGACGCCGCGGCAAAGATCCTAGAGAACACGTCGCTGGCGGACCTCGTCAAGGACTCGAAACCGCGGGGAACCAAGTCCCACCGGAAGCCCAAAGAGATCTCGACGAAAGTGTTGGCCATCACCGCGCGCGCAAAGCGGGCACAGGAATAGGCAATGAAATCCAAGGTGCTTTACGTAATTGGTCTTGTGTTGTTCGCGGGTTCTTGCGGATTCGGCCAGACAGTGATACGAGTTGGCGCTTTTCCCAACATTACCCACCCTCAAGCCATGGTAGGCAAGGCCAACGGGTGGTTTGAAAAGGCAATGGGCCCCAACGTCAAGATTGAATGGAAGAGCTTCAACGCTGGACCGTCAGCCATCGAAGCGCTGTACGCGGGCGCGATCGATATGACCTATATCGGTCCCAATCCGACGATCAGCGGCTACGTGCGTTCGGAAGGCCAGGCTCTCAAGGTAGTGTCGGGGGCCGCAAGTGGCGGAGCTTCGCTGGTAGTTCGCAGTAATGCCGGAATCAGCAAGCCGGAAGATTTTCACGGAAAAAGGGTTGCGTCGCCTCAGCTTGGGAACACCCAGGACGTCGCTTTGCGTGCATGGCTCAAGTCGCACGGAATGAAGCCGACAGATAAAGGCGGGGACGTCAAAGTGCTGCCCTTGGCCAATCCCGACCAGTTGACGCTATTCCTGAAGGAAGAACTGGATGCCGCATGGGCGCCTGAGCCCTGGGCGACACGACTGATCCAGGAGGGCAATGGCCGGCTGTTTCTCGATGAGCGCGACTTGTGGCCTAACCGACAGTTCGTGGTGACCAACCTGATTGTGAGCGCCAAGTTCCTGCGCGAACATCCGGACCTGGTGAAGAACTGGGTACGAGCCAATGTGGAGTTGACTGACTGGATTAACGGCCATCTACCTGAAGCCAAACAACTTCTGAACAGCCAGATCCAGAAAGAGACAGGCAAAGCATTGCCTGCCGCGATCATCGACGTGGCATTCAGCCGTTTCACGGCCACCTACGATCCGATTCGAAGTTCGCTACTCACCTCGGCTCAATCAGCATACGAAGCCGGCTTCCTTGGCCGTCAAATGCCTGATTTGTCGGGCTTGTACGACCTGAGTTTTCTGAATCAGGTGCTCGCGGAAAAGGGAAGAAAGGCCGTGCAATGACGACTTCGCCACAACGTATCCCAAGCGCCGACCACCGTTATTTGCACTTTGGCGTCACCGCCTGGCCGACTGCGGACGCGTCCGCAGCCCAGAGCTTGCAAATTGCTGTCGAGCAGAAGACTCCCAAAGTTGCGCTGCAAGATATTACGCTGCAATACAAAACGAACGGATCGACTCTGCTGGCGCTTGACCGGATCAACCTGCAGGTCAAAGCCGGCGAGTTTCTCTGCATTGTCGGTCCTTCGGGATGCGGCAAGTCCACGCTTCTGCACCTGATTGCCGGGTTGCAGCAGCCGACGTCGGGCAGTGTCCTAATCGACGGCAAGGCGGTACATGGGCCGGGCACCGACAGGATCCTGATTTTCCAGGAGCTCGGTCTCTTTCCCTGGCTGACGGTCGCCGACAATGTCGAGTTTGGCCTAAAGGCGAAGGGCATTCCGAAGGCGGAACGCAAGCGGAAAGCCGGGTATTACCTGCGCCTGGTACAACTCTCGCAGTTCGCGGACAGCTATATCCACCAGCTTTCCGGCGGAATGCGCCAGCGGGTAGCTTTGGCCCGTGCGCTCGCCACCGAACCAGATGTCCTGCTCATGGACGAGCCTTTCGCTGCCCTCGACGCGCAGACCCGCGACCTGCTGCATGACGAACTGGAGCGTATATGGGCCGAGACGGGTCGGACTATCATCTTCGTCACGCATAACGTGCGGGAAGCGGCAAGACTTGGAGACCGGGTGGCCATTTTTACCTTCCGGCCGGGCCGCATCAAGCGGGAATTCGCGGTGGATCAGCCTCGTCCGCGGCAGATTGAGGATCCGGCCATCTCGCGGTGTGCGAAAGAAATCCTCGACGACTTGCGGGAGGAGATCAACAAGAGTTTGGAGCAGGAGTACCGGGTCTCGTCATGAAATCAGTCGCCAGACAAGTCACCTTTTACGCGATCGCTATCGGAGTATGGCTGGTAGTGGCGCGCCTCCACATCTGGCCGCCCTATCTCTTCCCATCGCCACAAGGAGTGTTGGAAGCTCTCTGGGCGGGATTTGCCGACCACAGTTTTTGGATCGCAATCGCCGTCAGCATGAAACGTATAGCGATCGGATATGCGCTTTCGGTGGCAATCGGCATAGCGCTGGGCGTAGGAATGGGCAGCAGCAGATTCTTGGAGCAAACGCTGGGTGGTCTGCTGGTCAGCTTGCAGAGTCTGCCCAGCATCTGCTGGCTTCCCATGGCGGTGTTGTGGTTCGGACTCTCCGAAAAAGCCATTCTGTTCGTGGTGGTGATGGGCTCCGTGCTCTCGGTGACCATTGCGATGGAATCCGGCCGCAAACAGCTGCCAAAGATCTATGCCATGGCTGGACGAAACCTGGGTGCGCGCGGCTTCAAACTCTTTCTCTATGTGCTCTTTCCCGCGAGCCTCCCGTATTTGCTTACAGGCCTCAAGCAGGGCTGGGCCTTCGCCTGGCGCTCGTTGATTGCGGGCGAAATGATTTTCGTCAGCCTCGGGTTGGGTCAACTGCTGATGATGGGCCGTGACCTGAACGACATGAGCCAGGTTATCGCGGTGATGATTCTGATTGTCGCGATCGGATACGTCGTGGATGGCTTGATCTTCAGGACTTTTGAGCGGCGACTGCAATACAAATGGGGGTTAACGCCGGCAACGTAGGTGCCGGCTAGAAAGAGAGAAACATGAATCGAGAATTTCCGATCAGGACAGCAGTACGATTCCTGTGGCGAGACCCCGATGGAGCTCTGCGCATGGGTGTGGGCGTTACCCAACACATAAGCCGGTCTTCCGTCTGTATCCGAACGCAGGACTTTCCTTCTCTCGGAGCGAAGGTGCAAGTGATTGTCGACATGCCGCCCGCGAGGGTCAACACCCGCCCCGGACGGTTGGTGGGGGAGGGGTTCGCAGTACGCTTGGAGCGCGCGTTTGGACAACCCACGGCTTTTGCAGCCAACATCCGTTTTCGGTCGAAGTGGGGCTGTCCTTCGTCGCCGATGGAAAATTCAGCACAATGGAGGAAAGAAGCAATAAATTCGACGATCCCGCACGAGCGGGTTGTCGGACCAGTGGCCCAAGAATGCTGGGAGGACATTTTTTATGACGCTAATGTCGATAATGAAGATGGACATACTAGGTTAAGTGCGTGATCGTGGAGTTTACCAACGACAACTGCGGAGGAGAACCTGATTTCGTCGGGAAGATGCGGTATGTGAAAACCGACGGTGGCAGTGCCGATAAGTTGACTGGAACACTGTAGTTAATCCGGTTCATGGTTTCGAATTCGCGAGCGTTTGGGTACGAAAAATCTGGCCGGGCTCGATCGAGATTTGAAAGTTGAGGAGAGACGATGAAACAAATATTTGCATTAGCGCTGATGCTGGCGATGCCAGCCGGCGTACTCGCGCAAACAGACGCCACCACGTCCCAGCAGAAATCCAGCGCTCGACCGAGTGCGGCAGGGTCGAGCTCAAGCGAAATCCAAAAATTGAAGGAGGCAGTTGCTGCGCAGACGGATGCGATTGCCGCGCAGCAGCAGCAGATTCAGATGATGCAGCAGCAGATCCAGTCCCGCGACCAGGCCATTCAAACATTGCAGAAGCGGGTGGACCAAGCTGATTCGGCGGCCAGTCAGGCGCAACAGACTGCGCAGTCGGCATTGAGCGGCGAGCGGAAGGAAGGCGAAATCAGCGCTAGCGACTTCGGCGCGCTGCAGCATGACGTAACTGATCTGAAAACCGCCAACGCTAGCGCCGTTGAGTCACTGACCGCAACCGAGAAGCGGGTCGGCGACCTGGAGAGCCCGCTGGCCATTCACTTCAAAGGCATCACTTTGACGCCCGGGGGATTCGTGGCGGCGGATACGGTTTGGCGTCAGCACGCAATGTTCAGTGACATAGGCACGCAGTTTAATGCCATTCCGTTCTCAGCCTCAGGTCAGGCGCACAGCTCTGATTTCTACGGTTCCGGGCGCGCGTCGCGCATGTCGCTGCTGGCGAAGGGCAATTGGGGTGAGACAGTTCTAACCGGATACTATGAAGCTGATTTCTTGGGCGTCGGAGTTGCCTCGACCAATAATCAGAGCAACAGTTACGTGTTGCGACAGAGACAACTTTGGAGCCAGGCTGCGTTCCACAATGGCTGGTCTGTCGCGGGCGGCCAGATGTGGAGCCTGGCGACAGAGTTCAAATCCGGCCTCGACCCCTTCACGTGGCTTAGTCCGCAGGTGGTTGATACCCAGTACAATGTCGGCTTCAGTTATTTGCGGCAGTACGGCGTTCGCGTGACCAAGGACTTCAATAACAAAGTGTGGTTTGGAATGTCGGTGGAGAACGCGCAGACCCTGCTGACGGTTTCAGGAAATCCGACGAATTTCCTGATCGGCGGCCCAGGCAATGGCAGTAGCGGCGGCTATAACTCGCTGGCCAATTACTCCTCGAACTACTCGCCCGATTTTGTGGCCAAACTGGCGTTCGAACCAGGCTTTGGGCACTACGAGATTTTCGGTATTGCCAGTCTGTTCCGGACGCGTATCTACCCCAACGCAACTGCAGCCAAGCCGTCGGCTGCCGACGCCTTTAACAACACCACAGAAGGGGGAGGCTTCGGTGCCAACGCCCGCTGGCTGGTGGCCCAAAAGCACCTCGAAATCGGGATCCATTACCTGGGCGGCAACGGAGTGGGCCGTTATGGAGTTGCGCAACTGCCGGACGCGACGGCCTATGGAAATGGCTACGAACATCTCGTTCGGTCATACCAGGGCCTTCTCTCAGTCGAGTATCATGCGCCGAAGTGGGATTTAAACCTCTATGGTGGCGGCGAATATGCCGGACGTCAGGCGTCGCTTTACAACGGTAAGCCGGTCGGATATGGATCGCCGCTGTTTGTAAACACCGGATGCGGCACCGAGACACTGCCCACATTGGCCAACGGCTATGGACCTGGCGCCCTGGCTAACTGCGCTGGAAATACCCGCGCAATTTTCGAGGGCACCGCAGCGTTCTTTTACAAGTTTTACAACGGACCCAAGGGACGGTTGCAGTTGGGTGGGCAATACTCCTATCTCTCGCGAGATGCGTGGTCGGGCCTTGGTGGGCAGCCAGAAGCGGTCGAAAACATGATCTTCAGCTCCTTCCGGTATTACCTTCCGTAAACACTGCGGGTGCCGGTCACGAGCCGGCGCCCGTATCAGACTGGCCTGAGAACATGGCCCGCGAGATTAGGCTACACTCCGGTAGCAAGGACTGAACTCATGGATCGACGACAGTTTGTCACGGTACTCAGCGCGGCCGGAGGTGCCGCGTTCGCCCAACGTGTTTGGGGACGCACGCCGGGCTTTTCTGCAAATGGTGCCTTCCCGTACTTCGACGAGGAAACACTCGGAAGCCGAGAACTGGTGAGGTATCCACAAAAGACGGGTTTGATCCTGTTGACGGACCGCCCGCCGCAACTGGAAACTCCGCTGCACTATTTTCAGACAGGCTTTACGCCCAACGACGCATTCTTTGTGCGCTGGCATCTCTCAGGAATTCCGACGACTGTTGACTTGCGGACTTTTCGCCTTGACGTGGGCGGGCAGGTGCAGAAACCGCTGAGTCTGTCCCTGTCGGACATGAAGACCAAGTTCAAACCGGTCTCACTGGTGGCGCTCGCGCAGTGCGCGGGGAACTCGCGGAGCTTTTTCCAGCCTCCCGTTCCTGGGGGCCAGTGGGGCAATGGAGCGATGGGCAATGCACGCTGGACCGGCGTGCGGTTAAAGGACGTCCTGGACGAGGCAGGTGTGAAACCGGGTGCGATTCAGGTGGGGCTGCGGGGACTCGATGTGCCCCCGACGCCGTACACGCCGCGCGTTCCAGAAGTCGTTGCAAATCGATCATGCGCGCGACGGAGAGGTAATGATCGCGTACGAAATGAATGACGGTCCGCTGCCGATGTTGAATGGTTTTCCCATCCGGCTGGTAGTGCCGGGGTGGTTCGCCACGTATTGGGTGAAGTCGCTGTCGTCTATCACGGTGCTCGACCAACCGCTCAAGTCCTTCTGGATGGATAAAGCCTATCGCATAGCAGACAACCCGGACGCCAACGAAGATCCGCAACACTTGGCTGAAGTGACGGTGCCGATTAGCGCGATGCCTGTCCATTCGATCTTCGTGCGTCCCGAACCGGGTGAACAACTTCACGCGGGACAGAGTTTTGCCCTGAAGGGAGTTGCCAACGATGGCGGTTCTGGTGTCCGCCGAGTGGAAGTCTCGACCGATGGCGGGCAGACTTGGAGGGACGCAATCCTCGGCGCGGACATGGGGAAGTACTCGTGGCGAACATGGCGGGCCCAGTGGACGCCGCAGTCGAAGGGCACGTTTCGCCTGATGGTGCGTGCTACCGCAGGCGACGGTCAGACACAACGAACGTCGCAATGGAACCGCAGTGGCTACCAACGCGACGTGATTGAGCACGTGGACGTGGTGGTAGCGTGAGGCGCGTAATTACGACGAACTCAATTCGTAGCATCGCGATCGTGGCGATGGCTGCAGGAACCTGCCTGGTTGGACAGTCTCAGCAATCTGCAAAATCGAGCCTGAAACCGGCCGGCAACGATCCGGTTCACACGATTGTCCTGCCACAATTCGCGTCTGAGATTCCCGCTGGCCCGCACGTGGACACGTACCGGAAGGACTGTCTGGTCTGTCACTCGGCCCGATACGTGGCAATGCAGCCCCGGTTTTCCCAGGCGGTGTGGGAGAAAGAGGTCAAGAAGATGGTTGATGCCTACGGCGCCCAGATTCCCGATGCCGAGCAGAAGGAAATTGTCGAGTACTTGGTTGTGGTGCGGGGGCCCTCCGAAAGCAAATAGGCCGGTCGCAGAATCAGCTTATGAGGGGGCTTCCTCGACGATGCGGGACACACTTTCCCAAATCCCGCTGCTGCTGGCAACTAGTCCAGGGAGAAGCGTCTTCGGTTGGTTGAATTGCAGCCCGCCATCGCGGATGGAAGCCACACTTCCGCCGGCGGAATTAACCAGTGCCACCCCAGCGGCAACATCCCATTCGTGCTTCGGAGACAAAGTCCACGTTGCGTCCGCTAAGCCAGCAGAGACAAGAGCCAATTTGTAGGCCACGGAGCCGGTTGGTTTGATCGAGAATTTCTTGCCCTCAAACCGTGCCCACTCGCCGCGTTTGTATTCCTGACGACTGGCGAGAACGACTGCCCCCTCAAGATTTTTTCGTTGACTTGGCTGGGCGGGGCGTCCGTTGTACGTGACTCCTGACTTAACGCCGCCTAAGAAGAGTTCATTGGTTGCAGGGTTGCATACGCCCCCAGCCACTGCTGTGCCGTCGACAACGAGCCCAATCGAGATGCACCACTCGGGAATGCCATCGACAAACTCACGGGTACCGTCGAGGGGATCCACGACCCAGACAACTTGTTTCGACAGGCGGCCCAGGTCGTCCACATCCTCTTCGGAGAGCCAGCCTTCGTTCTGCTGGAGCAATTCCGCACGAAGCACATCGCTTACGGCCCGATCGACCTGCGTGATTACGTCGCGTCCGCCGGTGTCCTTTACGGCGAATGTGCCCGGCGCAAACTGCTTTACAACGTCATACGCCGTCTTCAGCGCCTTTTGTATGCGCGCGAGATATTCTGTTTCTGCAGGTTTAGTGAGCATGTGAAATGGAGACCCATAACATTCTTGTGCCGACCGCCACCAGAACTGTACAAAGAATTTGTCGAAAACGGCGTGCGGGCAGGTACTTGGTGAGATACGCGCCAAGCAGGCCGCCGGGGATCGACCCTATGATGACGCACGCCACCAGGCTCAAATCGACGTTGCCTAACCCGAACTGAAGCGCGCCAGTAAGACCTGCCAGAAATATGGCGTGAACAATGTCTGTGCCAACCATGACGGAGGGAGCGAAGCCATAGAACACGAGCAGCAGCATCAGGATGACGCTTCCCGATCCGATAGACGTGACACCGACCAGGATTCCAGCAAAGAAGCCGATGAGGGTTATTCCGAAATGGTATTTGGGCTGGCGCATTGCTTCCAGGCTGGGCGTCAAATCCGCCGGGCGCTTTTTGATGTAATAGGCGACCGGAATGACGATCAGCAAAACTCCAATCGCAATCTTGAGGAAGTCGTTGACTCCGCTGCCGTAGATGGCGCGTATGCGTGCCAGCAGCATCACTCCCAGGATGGCTCCGGGGATGCTGCCGTAAGCCAGGCTAAGAGCAAGCCGCCAGCTGACGTTGCCGCGTCGCCAGTGCAGCGCGCCGGCTCCAATTTTCGTGATGCAATTGATGACGGCGTCGGTGCCGACCGCCAGGATCGGAGGCACTCCTAGGACGGAGATCAGCAGAGGCAGCAGTAACATGCCGCCGCCAAGTCCGGTCAGTCCGACAAGGATTCCTACGACAAGTCCAACAGCGATTCTCGCTGAGATCGTACCTATATCCACGGCGACTCCGTTGCACTCGCCAATAAGCAAGTTACGACTGGGTCAATGCTCAAGAAGTCTTTGAAGAAAGATATTGCAAAACCGCGGCTACGGTTTTTGAGGAGCTCTCTCTAGTACTTTCCTGATCGGTATTGCAGACGATCTCAGCCGCCAGCGGTGGTTCATACGGGTCGTCGATACCAGTGAAGCCGTGGATCTCTCCAGACCGCGCCTTTTTGTACAGGTCCTTGGGATCTCGCACTTCGCACACAGAGAGCGGAGTACTCACGTACACTTCCATGAAGTTCCCGATCGTCCGCCTCGCCTCATCGCGGCTGGCGCGGTAGGGCGAAATCGCCGAGACGAGAACGATGGCGCCGTTGCGGGTTAGCAGTTGGGAAACGAACGCAATGCGTCGGATGTTCTCGTCCCGGTCATGCTTGCTGAATCCCAGGTCCTTGCACAGGTGGTTCCTGATGATGTCTCCGTCGATCACTTCAACTTGCAGTCCGTGGGCCAAAAGTTCGGTTGCTACGGTCCTGCAGATGGTGGATTTTCCGGCGCCGCTAAGACCGGTGAACCAGACGGTCAAACCTTGATTCGGTGCGACGCGCGATCCGGCGGATGATTCATCCAAGCCATCACTGGCTTGAAGCGGAGTCGCATTCACGATCATGCCCGAGGCAACAGTGTCGTTAGTCAAGGGATCAATGACGATGAAGCTGCCGGTGATTCGATTGCGCTCGTAAGGATCGCAAAAGATCGGATTCTGCAGCTCAATCTGTGCTTCGCCGATTTCGTTGAACTGTAGATTGTCGGCCTCAACTTTTGACAGGGTATTGACGTCAATCTTGTGGTTGAGCCGACTAATCCTGCCGCATAGAACCTTTGTCGTGTGCTTGATGAGATAGCGCGTGTCGCGGCGTAGTGGCCCCTGAGACATCCAGATAAGGTTGGCCGTTATTCTCGCGGAGACTGTTGGTAAATGTTCCGCCGAGACCAGCATGTCTCCGCGACCCAAGTCGATATGGTCGGTTGTAGTCAAGACTACTGATTGGGGTGGGAAGGCTTCCGGCAGACTGCGCTCGTACAGGAGTATTTCCTTTATGGTGGTTCGGCGGCCGGAAGGCAAGGCAACCACCTCTTGCCCAGGCCTCACTACGCCCGAACCCACTTGACCGGCGTAACCTCGAAAATCCTGGTTGGGACGGATAACATTCTGGACTGGAAATCTAAATTCCTGGTTCGGCTCGGGTGTGGCGGGAACAGTTTCCAGAATCTGGAGCAGGGTCGGCCCTTGATACCACGGAATATTGCCATTGCAATGGATGACATTCTCGCCGTTCAAGGCGCTCAAAGGCACAAACTCGAATTCGACACCGCGCAAAGAGTCGGTGAATTCGCCGAACTGGTCGCGAATCGAGTAGTAGACCTTTTCGTCGAAGCCGACCAAGTCCATCTTGTTGATGACAACTATCAACCGACGGATACCCAGCAGCCATGCAATGAGCGTGTGGCGACGAGTCTGATTTAGTACACCCTTTCTTGCATCCACGAGGATCAGCGCTGCTTCAGCGGTTGAAGCTCCCGTAGCCATATTCCTGGTGTACTGTTCATGGCCGGGAGTGTCGGCAATGATGAATTTCCGGCGCGGCGTGGCGAAATAGCGATAAGCGACATCGATGGTGATGCCTTGTTCGCGCTCCGCACGCAGACCGTCAGTCAGTAGGGACAGGTCAAGTTCTACGTTCTTGGCAGACGAAGCTTTTTTCACCGAAGAAAGCTGGTCTTCGTAAATGCCATTGGACTCGTACAACAATCGGCCGATAAGGGTGGACTTCCCATCGTCGACGCTTCCTGCAGTCAAGAACCGAAGCAGGTCTCGTTCTTCCCCAACGGTGCTCAAAAATACCCCTCCCTTTTCTTCAGCTCCATCGAGCCTTCCTGATCATGATCGATAGCGCGGTTTTCACGCTCGGAACGGCGGAAAAACTTGAGTTCTTCAATAATTTCAGGGACGGTGGCGGCGGTGGAGCGAATCGCGCCCGTGCAATATGTACAACCCAGTGATCGCATGCGGCACATCACCATCTGCGGCTTCTCACCCGGCAACAAGTTGATCGCGTGATCGAGCGGGATCAGGGAGTCTCCACGAACTAACATTTGACGTTCCTTCGCAAAGTAGAGGGGCACAACGGGAATGTTTTCCCGGTGGATATACTCCCACACATCCGTCTCAGTCCAGTTCGAAAGCGGGAAAACCCGCATGCTTTGTCCAGCCTCAACGCGGCTGTTGTAGAGGTTCCAGAACTCCGGCCGCTGATTCTTCGGATCCCATTGTCCCAAAGAGTCGCGAAGCGAAAAGACCCTCTCCTTGGCGCGCGATTTTTCCTCATCGCGCCGGGCCCCTCCGATGGCAGCGTCGATGCCATTGGCCGCTAGAGCGTCCAAGAGCGCCTTCGTCTTCAACAGACCGCAACACCGGCTGGTACCCAACTTCCAGGGATTGGCGCCCTCTTTCTTTGCTTCCCAATTGGTATGCGCGATCAACTGCACTCCAAGATCGCTGCAGGTTTTGTCGCGGAACGCGATCATTTCGCGGAACTTGAAACCGGTGTCGACGTGTAGCAAAGGAAAGGGGATCTTGCCGGGGTAAAAGGCCTTCTGTGCAAGCCGAAGCATGACCGACGAGTCTTTGCCGACCGAATACAGCATGGCTGGTCGGGCCGATTCGGCCACGACTTCTCGGAGGATGTGGATGCTCTCTGCTTCAAGGGCGTC
>CAVVNW010000013.1:0-25473 GCA_963749635.1 uncultured Acidobacteriaceae bacterium | reverse complement strand
AGCATCACAATCCAGCCAATCAGCAAACCTTTTCCCAGCCGCGACATGGCGAGTCCTCCGAAGTGGTCAGCAAGAGCCGAGCCCGACACTGCTCTGGCATCTTGCGATATCGATTGCGGTAAAAATTCCTACTGAAATTACGCCCCGGCACTGCTTGGCGCAACACTATACAACCCAAAGACCACGCACGCGACCAGTTTGTTTCTCATCGCGACCAGGAGATACAGGATCCACTTGGTCGCGAGCGACCGTTTCTTGACACTGCGTTTACAACACTTTATGCTTGTATTTTGCCTTAGTGCGACTCCCGCCTGTCTGTACCTGCCAGAGTGATCCGTGAGGAGCTTGGCCTGCCAGACCCGGCTTCCGCCGGACAATGTGGGCTGTTTGGGAAGTGTTTGTACACTAAGGAGTTAGGCAGGTGCGCCATGTTGATTCGGGTAGCGGATTTGCATCTCCAGAAGCTGGAGTTCAAGCAGGATTTTCAGCCTGGGGAGATCGACTTTGGCGCCGATTTCCGTCAGGAAGGCCCGCTGCATACCGAGGGCCGGGCTGAGGTGATCGTCGAGCATCGCGGTCACAAGGAAAACATCGACGACATCCGCGTGGTCGGGAAGTTGGATGCGACCATGGAAGTCGGTTGTGCGCGCTGCCTCGACCCAGTACAACATACGGTAAACTGGGCATTCGATTTGCTATACCGGCCGCTGGGGGTTGACCGTCGGGCGGAGGAAGTAGCGATCACGGAGGCTGACACCGAGATCGGCTATTATCAGGGCGAAGGTCTTCTGCTGGAAGACGTTTTGCGCGAGCAGGTGTTGCTGGCGACGCCCGTGAAACTGGTTTGTCGGGAAGAGTGCAAGGGTCTGTGCCCGCAATGCGGGGCCAACCTGAATGTCGAGACATGCAATTGTCAGCAGCTCGGCGATCCACGCTGGGCCGCGCTGAGCGAGTTAAAAAACAAGCTGCAAAGCTAAGAGATGCGATCGCGGTTTTACGAGCGATTGCGATATGAGGTTTTTTCATGCCTAATCCAAAACGGCGGCATTCGCAGGCGAGAACGTCGAAACGCCGCGCCCACGATCACCTGACTGCGCAGTCCTTGTCAGACTGCCCCAACTGCCACGAGAAGAAGTTGCCGCATCGCGCCTGCCCCAAATGCGGGTTCTATAAGGGACGCGAAGTCATCGAGCAGAAGGAAGCCGCCAGCTAGCCCGCAAGATCCGGCGTAGAAGTCAGGACGATACAGGCAAGCATGCCAACCACGATTGCCATTGACGCGATGGGTTCCGACAAGGCGCCCAAACCCGAAGTCGATGGTGCGATACTCGCCGCCCGTCACTACGACGTGGAGGTGTTGCTGGTTGGGCAAGAACAGCTCATCCGCCAGGAACTGAAGTTCCATCCGCTGTGGAAGCGGCTGCCGATCGGGATTGTTCCTGCCAGCGAAGTTATTGGCATGCACGAGAAGGCCGCGCAAGCGGTGCGCGCGAAGCGTGACTCGTCGATGCGCGTGGGACTGCGACTGGTGCGCGAAGGACGAGCCGCCGGCTTCGTCAGCGCGGGCAACACCGGAGCGTGCATGGCCACCGCCAAAATGGTGCTAGGCGCGCTGCCGGGCGTCGATCGTCCCGCACTGGCTGCGGTGTTTCCGACGGCGCAGGGGACGGCGACCATCCTGATTGATGTCGGCGCAAACGTCGATTCCAAGCCGCAAAATCTGCAACAGTTCGCCATCATGGGCGACGTGTACTTCCGCACGATTTTTGCCGACCGCTTCGAGACTGCTGAACATCCCAGGGTGGGTGTCCTCTCTATTGGCGAAGAGGAGAGCAAGGGCAACGAGCTGTCGAAAGAAGCGTACAAGCTGATCAAAGAGTTGCCGCTGAATTTCGTGGGCAACGTGGAAGGCCGCGACCTGTTCAACGGCAAGGCCGACGTGCTGGTATGCGACGGGTTTGTCGGAAATGTCGCGCTGAAGATTTCCGAAGGCATGGCCGAGACGGTGCGGTTCCTGCTGCGGCAGTCGTTGCAGGCGACCATCACACGGCAGGTGGGATTCATGCTGTCGCGGCAAGCGTTTGTCGATTTCAAGAAGCGCCTCGACTATTCGGAATATGGTGGCGCGCCGCTATTGGGCATCAAGGGTGTGTGCATCATCAGCCATGGATCGTCGAACGGTAACGCCATTAAGAACGCGATCCGCGTGGCCAGCGAATTTGCCGCCAGCGAGATGAATGGCGTGATCGAAAAGGAGATCGCCGCCGCGGGCCGCCAGCTTGACAGCAACAACGGCAAATCCACATTGACTTCACATGCAGGCAGCATCGGACGAGGCCTGGTTTAGCCGCGTGCGGGCGGACCGGGCGATTCTCTGCTATTTTCTGTTCACTCCACCAAACAGGTTGACTCGATGAGCCAGCATCATTCTCCCATTGCGTTCATGTTTCCCGGACAAGGCTCGCAGCAAGTTGGCATGGGCCGTGACCTGGCGGCGATGTATCCCGTGGCGCAGGAAACTTTCGACGAAGCCGATGCGGCGCTGGGATATAAGCTTTCGCAACTCTGCTTCGAAGGTCCGGAGGACCAGCTCAAGCTCACAGAAATTACCCAGCCGGCCATCCTGACCGCTTCGGTGGCGGCGTGGCGGGTGCTGCAGTCGAAGGGAATTACGCCGTCCTACGTGGTGGGACATAGCCTGGGCGAGTATTCGGCGCACGTCGCGGCGGGAACGTTGTCGTTTGCCGATGCAGTGCGAACCGTGCGCAATCGCGGCAAGTACATGCAAGAGGCGGTGCCAGTCGGAGTTGGCGCGATGGCGGCGATCCTCGCGCTGGCCGCCGAGAAAGTCGAAGAGATCTGCGCCGAAGCCGCACAGGGAGAAGTCTGCCAGGCAGCGAACCTGAATTCTCCTGACCAGACGGTGATTTCGGGCAACAAGGCTGCGGTGGAACGTGCGGCGGAATTAGCCAAGCAACGCGGCGCAAAGAAAGCCGTAATGCTGCCGGTGAGCGCGCCTTTTCATTGCGCATTGATGCAGCCTGCGCAAGACAGGCTCGCGGAAGACTTGCGCGCGCTCGACTTCCACAATCCGGAAGTGCCGGTGATGTGCAATGTTGATGCGGCGCTGGTAACGACTGGCGGATCAAAGCCGCGATGCACTTATCCGACAAGTGACCGGCGCGGTGCAATGGGTGCGGTCGATGCAGGCGCTGATTGCGCTGGGCGTCGAGAATTTTGTGGAAGTCGGCCCCGGGAAGGTGCTCAGCGGCCTGATGCGCCAGATCGACCGCTCGCGGTCTTGTGTAAACGTGCAAGACGAAGAGTCGCTGCAGAAGACGATGAATCACTTCAGCGTGGCGTCGGCGCATCCGGAGTAGCGGCCAAGTGTCCCCTGGTCATCGAGAACGCGATTCTAGGTTGCAGAATTCGATAATAGCGAAGTAGAATATTTCTGCCAGTCGTCTAGTTCGGCCTGAGCAAACATGGCAGGGCCTCGGCGACGCGGTCCTTCCGCTTCAGCACCTTCAATTTCTGGAAGTGCTTGCTCACTCATGAATCGCAAAGGTCGCAAACAGCGATCGTTGTAGTTCCTCCTATTGGGCGCCATACCATTCGGACGTCACGAATTCACGGTCAGCAGTGCGTCCGAGTAACCCACGACGACCAGAAAGAGTACGAGATTCCATGAAATTGCAAATCAAAGGGACATTGCTCGCGACGCTTGTTCTTCTGTGCGCTAGCTATGCCTCCGCCGATGTAGTGTGGACCCTCAACAACGTGACCTTTGCTGATGGCGGCACGGCCACAGGCTCCTTCACTTTGAATCCCAGTGGAAGTTTTGTGAACTGGAATATCGTCATTTCGGGTGGTGACACGTCGGCCTTCCCGCCGGTCACTTACACCACAGGTGAACCCAGCTTTAACACTCCGGGTTATGTCGCTTTCGCAGACACTCCATTCGATCGCTATACGCTGTTGTTTTTTGCGGGTCCTCTGACGAATGCAGGAGGAATGGTGCCTCTGACA
The DNA here is from genome assembly GCA_963749635.1 of uncultured Acidobacteriaceae bacterium. GTDB lineage: Bacteria > Acidobacteriota > Terriglobia > Terriglobales > Acidobacteriaceae > DASRAA01. The sequence goes on along the minus strand of CAVVNW010000013.1, from coordinate 21,444 downwards.
GCCGGCTTGGACTGCTTCGTGGGTCCGTGTCGTGTTGAGGCTTCAGGAGAACTCGATGGCGTTCCCACTCCCGTGCCTGAGCCCGGCACCCTCTTTTTGTTTGGTGCAGGCTTGGTGGGCGTGGGGATAGTCGTTCGCCGCAAGCTTCTGGCGTAATTGCATGCGCCGGTGGCCCGGCCAAGAACCAACCTAACTCGTGCGCCCCGTTCTACTGCTGGTAGAGCGGGGCGTTTTCGTCAACTCTCGAAGAGTTTGGCGACCCCTAGTACGGCGAAAAGCCCAGCGTCTTGTCCGAGTTCTCGACCCAGATGTGGGCTTTCTGGGCGACGCGATCGTTGACAGTCACCACTACGACGATGCCGCTGGCGGTGACGTCGAAGGTCGTGCCATTGCCGCCCTTGGGAACTGCGGAGCCATCAATGTGGTAGCTCTTGATAATGCCCCACTCGCCGCTCGGGACCCCAGTCCTTCATGAAGTCCTGAAAGGCATACTGCGAATATTTCTGGGGATGCTGCTTCCAGTCAGGGTCATGGTTCCAGATAGCGTAGGCCTGTTCGTAGTTCTGCTGCTGAAGCGCGGCGAAGAACTGGCTGACCTCACGCTCCTGGGGATAATGGCGGAAATTCCAGGCTAGAATCGCGCACACGGCGACGATGGCGACGATGGCGATGATGCGGTTGCGCCGTTTGCGTGCGGCCACGGGATCATACGGCTTCGATTCGAACAGGGTCATGACGAGTTCAGTTTACTCTGCAGCATAAAACAAAAGGCAGACCCGATCGGGCCTGCCCTTTGGTTCAAACAACTCGGGTCGAATTACAGTCCGAGGCGACGACGGCCATAGCCGATGGCGCCAAGCAAACCGGAGCCCAAAAGCATCAAGGATCCCGGCTCAGGGACCGCAGAGCCGGTGTAAATCGTCGCCGGACCGATGGCGAGGTCATTGTTGCCATTAATGTCGACGACGCTGAAATCCAGGAAATGCACGTTCTGCGATGTGCTCTGGTAGCCGATGAAGATCGCGCTGCCATCGCCAGCCGACGTGGAGTTGCCGTTCATCACAACCGTTCCAAGAACGTTTCCACTGGCGTCGAAGGCCACGAGCGTGGCAACGAACGCACCGAAGAAATCGGCCTGGATGGTCGCTCCGCCGCCGTAGGTCAGTTGCGAGTCAAACTGGATACCAATGTCCTCGTAAGGAGCAATGGGATTGGCGGCGCCAATGTTCCAGATCAGGTAGTCGCCGGGGTTGAAATTGCCGGACCAGGTAACGCCCTGTTGCATCAACTCGAACGGAACGCCAAAGGGTCCGACTAATCCGACTTCGCCGACAATGCCACCGGCGGAAGTCCAAAACTGTGATGTGGGAAGCTGAGTTCCCGGGGGGCCGTAGCCCTGATTCCCCCAGTTAATCGAGTCATTCGCGAACAGGCTTGACGCGAACAAGAGACAAAACAGAGATGCGATGACCAGTTTTTTCAAAGTGTAGGCTCCAAGTGGGAAATTCGTGGCTGCGGAATTCTACCACTAAGCCTCAAAGCAGCAACTCGGTCGCCACAGGGTGGCCAGCTAAGTCATCTGGAATGAATGACGTCAGTAATCATGGAAGCGGTTACTGTGCAACTTCTTGCATTACCGTGGGAACCGGATTTCCCTTGTTGCGTCGTGACTGGCCTAGCTGGATCTGCTTGTAGCCACTACAGAGTTCGCTTGAACAATGCCGTCGCAATCGTGAGCATTACCGCAGCCGCGATCAGGAGATACGCCAGGTCGGCGCGAATCGCCACGAAGCCTGCGTCCTTCAGCAGGACAGCCTTGAAGCCATGTACCGCGTAAGTGAACGGATCGGCGTAGGCGATGGCCTGCAACCACTTGGGAAATGCCTTGATGGGATAGATGGAACCGCTGGGGAAAAACAATAGCGTATTGAGGATTCCGAAAGTCGCGCGCGGCACCAAGGGGTCTTCGACGCGCACCATCATGAGGAACATCATGGTGTTAAACGCCAGCGAGGTAACCACGATGAGCAGCAGGATGTAGAGCATGTTCTGCGGCTGAAACGGCGTCCCCAGCCCGGAGAGCAAGGACCCGAGCACAGTGATCACCACTCCCGAGAGCACGGCTTTCACGGTCCCGGCGAGGTTCAGCCCGGCGACGAGTTCGAACTTGGTGATGGGCGTGACCAGGTAGCCTTCGTGCACGCCTCGAGCCTTGTCATCGATGTAAAGCATGCCGCCGCCGATCATCACCGAGACGAACATGGCCAGCACGATGGAACCCGGGAGCAGGTACTTCATGTACTCGATGTAGGGATAGAGTTCGACGGTGTCGAGGACGATCTTCTGGATGATGCGCGGTTCGACATCGGGTGTATTTAACGCCGTGGTGAGATCGGTGAGCAGCGATTCGAGCGTCGAGCTCATGAAGTTGTCGGTGTTGTCGACGATGAGGGCGATGCGCGGATGGTTCTCTTCGTACACGCGGCGCGAGTATTGCGGCGGGATGATGATGGCGCCGTCAAGTACGCCGGTGCGCACATCTTCCATCGCCTGCTTGTCGTTGTCGTAGGGGACAGCGGTGAAGGTGCGCGCGTTCGACTGCACGGCGGCGAGGGCTTCGTGAATCTTTACTGCTTGCGTGCCGCCGTCCTGATCGACGACACCGAGGCGTGCGTCTTTGATCTTGCCGCCGAAGGCGTTGCCCAGCACGATCAACTGCACCAGCGGGAACACCATCGACACGAGCATCAGTGTGGGCGAGCGAAAGAACTTGCGCAGCTCGCGTTCGACGATGGCCCACATGCGATTCATGGGCGCATCCCCGGACGATCGGGCATCATGAAGCCATAGGCTTTCACCTGCTCATCGCGTAACTGGCGGCCGGTGTAGTGGACGAAGACGTCATCGAGCGTGGTGTTCTGGACGGACAACGCCTTCAGTTCGACGTTGGAGCGGACTGCCAACTCTACCAACTCGGTGGTCGTCTTTGAACCGTTACTGGTGAGGATGCGGTAGCTGTCGCCGCCCTGCGCTTGTACCGAGGTCACGTCTTCCAGCTTCTGTAGCTGCTCCATCCAGTTGGCGGTTGGGTGGGAGAACTGAGTCTCGATGACATTCGATCCTGGCACGGTGGCCTTGAGTGCGATCGGCGAATCGAGCGCGACGAGTTTTCCGTGATCGACGATGGCAACGCGGTCGCAGAGCCGGTCGGCTTCGTCCATGTAGTGCGTGGTAATCAGAATTGTCAGCCCGTGGCGGCTCTTGATGTCGGTGAGCATCTCCCATACTGCGACACGCGAGACGGGATCGAGGCCGGTGGTGGGTTCGTCGAGGAAGAAGATGCGCGGGTTGTGCACCAGCCCGCGCGCGATCTCGAGCCGGCGCCGCATGCCGCCGGAGAGTGTCTTGGTTTGTGCGCCGCGCCACTTGGTGAGGTCAACTGTTTCCAGCAGCTCAGTGATGTTGCGTTCGCGCTCTGCCGTCGGCACGCCGTAGAGTTTGGCGTAGATGCTCAGGTTCTCTTCGACGGTGAGGTCGATGTCGCTGGTCATCGCCTGCGGGATCACGCCCATGCAGTGCCGCGCGTCGTCGGGGTCTTTCGCGACGTTGTAGCCGTTGATGACGGCGCGCCCTTTGGTAATGGGCAGAAGGGTGGTCATCATGCGGATGAGCGTGGATTTCCCGGCGCCGTTCGGTCCCAGCAGCCCGAAGATTTCGCCCTGCTTGACGGTGAACGAGACGTCATCGACCGCGGTGAAGTCGCCGTACATCTTGGTGATGTGATCGACCACGATGGCATCGCCGCTCGGCGCTTCGGACCCGGACGACGCCTTTACCTTGGGAGTGAGCCAGCTCATTTTGAGCCTTTAATCAAGGTGCGTGGCAGGCGCACTTCGGCGGTCATGCCGGGGACAAGCGCTCCATCAGGGTTGTCGACTTTGAGCTTCAGACCGATGGTCTTGATGTCGCGCTTGCGGCGACCGACATCGCGCTGGGTGGCGTAGTCGTTCTCGACGGCTTTGAAAATTACGGTGCCGTCGATAGGCTGGCCGGCGGGCAAGCGAACTTTCAGCTTGTCGCCAACCGCGATGAAGCGGGCGTCGGTTTCGGGAACGGACGCACGCACCCAGGTGTCACTGAAGTCGATGATGGTAACGATCGGCGAACCGGGATTCACCACCTCGCCCTGGCGGGCGGCACGCACTGATACCGTGCCGGTCACCGGGGCGAAAACCTTCGAGTAACTCAGCCGTGTCTCGGCTTCGGCCAACTGCGCTCGCGCACTGTTCAGTTGCGCCTCGTTGACGGCGACATTGCTGGCGGCGGCACGCTGCTGAATCGTGTGAGCTGAAGCGGTATTCAAGTCGGCCGTGGCGGCTTCCACATTCTTCTGCGCGCTCACCACCAGCGCCTGTTGCGCTTTCAGTTGCTCCTCGGCCCGAACCCGTTCCTGTTCTGAAGCAACGCCCGCCTGTGCCAGTTGAATGGTGCGCTGCGAATCGCTCTTGATACGCGCGAGATCAGCCTGCGCCTGGGCAAGCACCGCCTGTGCTGAAGCCACATGCGCCTCCGCATTGATCACGCCGCTATTGGTTTCGCCGACGGTTTGCGTATGGGTCGCGCGGGTTGACTCAACCTGCGAGCCGTAGGCAGTGATCACGGCCAAGGCCGAGTCGCGCTGCGCCTCCAGGTCGGCGGAGTCGATCTCGGCCACCAGGTCGCCTTGCTTCACCTTGGAGCCTTCATCGACGTAGAGCTTCTCGATGCGACCCATGATTTTGGAGCTGACGATGACCTGGTTGGCGTCGACGATGCCGATGAGCACGGTGTCAGAGGTGCGGTCGGTCGAGACGAAGTAGTAAACGCCGGCCGCTGCCACCAGCAGAAGAATAAAGATGAGGAATTTGGGTGGCTTCATTCAGGCCTCTTCAATTTGCGTTTCCGGGCGGGCACGTGATGGTGCGGCTGGGGTGCTGGAGACGGAGAGATCTCCGCCGACCCGCCATTTGAGGCAAACTCGGCGGCGAGACGGAGTCCTGCTTCACGGTCGGCGAAGAGCATGGCAGCAATCTGGTCGAGCACCGCGGCACGCCGCGCCTGAATCGCCGGAGGCGAAAAGGGATCGGTTCCGCGCAAACGTTGGCGCATAGGCGCCGTGACGAAGTAGAAGACGATGGTCGCGATCAGCGTAGGGATGAATTCTGTCACGTCCACCGGGCGGAACTCGCGGCGATCGATGCCTTCGGTGAGTGTGGCGATAAGCCTCTGCGAGAGCGGACGGCTGTATTCCTCCACGATTCGGGACAGGTGCGGCGACATGCCGCGGCTGGCGCTCATCATCTCGCTCTGAAACAGACGGGCATAGTGTGGCGTGCTGGCGATGGTGTCAAAATGCGCGAGAGCATAGCCGAGAATTCGCTGGCCCGCCGGCGCCGGGCTATCGAGGACCTGTGTCAGACGCTGCGCTAACGGGCGAAAGAACTGGTCGAGCACCGCGCCATAGAGCGCATCTTTGTCGCGGAAATAGTAGTAGAGAAGTGCCTTGTTGACGCGCGCCGACCGGGCGATGGCGTCCATGCGGGCCCCGGACAGCCCTTCGTTGGCGAACTCAGAGGCGGCCGCCTTCAGAATGGCGTCGCGGCTGGCCTCGGGTTGGTTGCGCGTGCCGAAGGTGCTGCGCGAACGGGATTTTGCGGGTGATGCCATAATTAACTAACTGGTTAGTTATATTAACATGCAATTCACGTGTGCCGACGATTCACCCACCTAAACCTCGACCAGGGCAATCCGGAATCCTGTACTTAGCTAGAGTTTGCCGACGTGAATGCTTCCGTCGCCGGTGGAAATCTCCAGCAACTCGCCGCCGCCATTCATTTTGCCGCGCACGTGTGAGCGCTCCATCGAGCCGTTCACGGTCACCGGTATATCGAGCGTGATGTGGCCGTCGCCGGTGTGAGCGTAGAGTTCGGCGGCAAAGTCGGCCGGCAGACTAACTGCCACGCGGCCGTCGCTAGTGTGAATCAGCCAGTCGCGGTCCATTTTCGATCCCGGCCGGGCGGTGAACTCGATGTGGCCGTCGCCGCTGTGCAGGTACACCTCGTTGACCACGCCATCCACCGTGATGTGTCCATCGCCGGTACGGGCGCGGATGCTGCCGGTGAAGTTGCGAACTTCGACAGCCCCATCGCTGGTGTCGATGCGTGCGCCGCCGGAGGTGCCGTCCACGTTGATATGGCCGTCCCCGGAATGTAAGTCGAGGGCGGTTTCGGCCGGCACTTGCACTTCGAGGCGCACCCGGTGCCAGTTGTTGTGGATCCCAAGGTGGAAGCCCGACTGGTTGGGAATGTGGACAGTCAGCTCGACCTTGTCGCCGTCCTGGTGCTCGCTAATGTGCAGGTCGCTAATCTTGTAATCCTCGGTGAGAATGTGGGCCGCAATCGTGCCTCCGGAACCTCGTGTGATTTCGATGGCGCAATCGTTGGTGTCGACACGCAGCGATGGCTTGGTGCCCACGGTGTAGTTCTTCGACCAGTCGTCGGCGAACGCCGTCAGACTCAGCAGCGGGAGACAGAAAAAAAGCACTGAAATGAGTTTTCGCACAGGCTCCTCCACGTAATAGTACGTAGAGGAGCCGGGGCCGGTTCCGTGCGAAAGGAGAGAATAACTAGCGGTGCCCGGGGCATGCCGCTCCGCGGAGAGGAACTGTGCATGCCCCTTGTAAGCATCGCTCCCTGCAATGCCATAGACGCAGGAGCGCGCGAAGCGTGAGCAGGCGCTACCGGCTGTACTGGTTCTGTTTCTTCTCGGCGTGACGTTCCAGCCCGAACTGAATCAAGCGGTCGATAAGCTGGGAATAGGGTAAACCGCTGGCCTCCCACAGCTTGGGATACATGCTGATGGTGGTGAATCCCGGCATGGTATTGATTTCGTTGACATACATCTTGTTCGAGCGCGGATCCATGAGGAAGTCGACGCGCGCCAAGCCAGAGCAATCGACGGCTTGAAACGCCGCGATGGCCAGCTTCTGTACCTCTTTTAGCTTGCTCTTAGGAAGCTCGGCAGGAATGATGGGTCGCGAGCCTTCGACGAGGTACTTGGCGTCGTAGTCGTAAAACTCCTTAATGGGTACGATCTCACCGGGCACAGAGGCGATCGGGTTGTCGTTGCCCAGCACGGAACATTCGATCTCGCGCGCCTTGGTCTTGCTACCACCCACACCCTGCTCAATCACCAGTTTGCGGTCGAAGTGAGCAGCTTCGTCCATGGCGGCGGCCAGCTCAGACGAATCGTGCACCTTGCTGATGCCCACCGACGAGCCCAAGTTCGCTGGCTTTACGAACACTGGATACTTGAGCGCGCCTTCGACGAGCTTGCGGACCTTCTTCGGTTGCTCGCGCCACGCGCTGCGCAATACGGTTACGTGCTTCACGATGGGCAGGCCCGCGTCGCGGAACAGGCGCTTCATCACGTCCTTGTCCATGCCGGCGGCGGAGCCCAGCACGCCCGCGCCTACGTAAGGAATGTCGGCCAGCTCGAGCAGGCCCTGGATCGTCCCGTCTTCTCCAAAGGTGCCATGCAGCACGGGGAAAATCACGTCCACGTCGATGGCGTGTGTTGCCGCGACACTTTGCGGAGAGTCAGTCTCGAACGGCACGAGCGAAGAATGATCGTGGCCGGGCATCGGTGGCACCACGACGCCTTCGCCTTTGGCGAGCACCGCCGCTGCCGAAGTGGTCTGCGGATCGCCCGCGCGCAGGTGACGCGGCTCGGTCTTACCGGGCTTGTCGCCCTTGAGTAAGCGTTCGGCATGGCCGGCGGTAACCCAGCGGCCTTCTTTGGTGATGCCGATGGGCACCACTTCATACTTCTTCTTGTCGATTGCGTTCAGCACCGAGGCCGCCGACAGCAGAGACACCTCGTGTTCACCGCTGCGGCCGCCAAACAAAATCCCAACTCGAACTTTCTTCATATTGGCAGTGTAAATCGGCAGGCTGTGAGTTGCTGCGGGTGTTTCCTGACGTTCAACATCAGGCTACGCAGCGCTCTTGTGTGGCCGAATCCTTTGGATCTGCCGACGCAGCGAGGTACGTGCTTTGGCCAGTTCATACGTGCTTTGCAAGTTCATCCAGAATTCAGGTGATGTGCCAAAGAATTGGGCCAGACGCATGGCCATCTCAGCACTGATGCCGCGCTTCTTCAAGACAATATCGTTGATGGACTGAGGCTTTACCCCCAGGGCCTTGGCGAGTGCATAACCGGTAATCCGCATGGGTCGCAGGAACTCTTCCCTGAGAATTTCACCCGGGTGGATCGTCCACGCTGCGGCTGTACGCCTGACAAAGCTCATCTTCTTCCCCCTCCAGCCAGCAATCCTTAGTGATAGTCGGTGATCTCTACGTCGAATGCATCACCATCATTCCATACGAAACAAATCCGGAATTGATCATTGATGCGTATGGCATGCTGGCCCTCGCGGTCGCCCCGCAACGGATGCAACTGGTTGCCCGGGGGGACCTCCAAATCCGAGAGGCGGACCGCAACATCGATCATTTGCAATTTTCGCCTTGCAACTTTGCGCAGATTCGCCGGCGGTCTGTTAGCTGATCGCCCGATCTCCCAGAACTTCCGCGTCTCTTCGTCAGCGAATGACTTGATCACGGATAAATGTAACCCTACCTAAGCCAGATAATCATGTCAAGCATGAATATCATGCGGGGCATGATTACTCCGCTCGCTCCCGAGATGCGCAGGATAGACTCTCGATTGTTCCCAGGTCTCGCCAGTACGATTCATCCGAGCGAAACGCCATGATCTTCTCATTGCGCGAGGCGAGGCGCAGGTAAGTCTCGATGATGGAGAAGACACCTTCCTCCGTCATCATCGCCAGCAGTCGAGGCGAAATCACGTGAATGCCGCAGAACGCCAGCGGCTGCAGCGGCTCGGCTGGACGGGCCAGCTCGGTACGATCTTCGCGCTCGAAGCGGCGACCGCAAAGTTCGCCGCGGTCATCGAACAACAGGTAGCGAGAACTCTGGCGCTCCTGAACGGCCAGAGTGGCCAGCGCATCGTGCTTCTTGTGAAATTGCACCATCGCCCGAGATCGATGTTGCTCAGCACATCGACGTTGTGCAGCAGGAATGGCTCGTCGTGCGAACCTTCGAGAAAAAACCAGGCCGCTTTCTTCAGTCCGCCGCCGGTATCGAGCAGTATGTCTTCGCGCGAAATTTCAATGCGCATGCCGAAGTTCTGCTTCGCCGCGAGATACTGCACAATCATGTCGGCAAAGTGATGCACGTTGATGATGACGTCGGTCACGCCGAAGGCACGCAGACGTTCGAGAGCAATTTCCAACAGCGTGCGGCCATCGATTTCGACCAGCGCCTTGGGGCGGTCGTCGGTCAGCGGACGCAGGCGCGTGCCCAATCCGGCCGCCAGCACCATCGCCTTCATTACTCGCCGCTCTCCAGATCGCGATGGCGCACCACCACGTCCACGCCGTTGCGCTGGCGCAAGTGTTGGGCCAGCTGCTCGGCCAGGTACACCGAGCGATGGCGGCCCCCAGTGCAGCCGAACGAGACGGCGAGGTTCTTGAAGCCGCGCTCCTGGTAGTTGCTGACGCTTGCGTCCACCAGCGAAATCACGTTGGAGAAGTACAGATGCACGCTCTCCTGCTGATTGAGGTATTCGGCGATGGGAGCTTCCTTCCCGGTGAGCGGCTTAAAGCGTTCTTCGCGGCCCGGATTGGGCAAGCTGCGCGCATCGAAGACGAATCCGCCGCCGTGGCCGCTCTCATCTTTCGGCAGACCGCGATGAAACGAAAAACTGGTGATACGCACGGTGAGCTTGTCGGATTCCTTCGCGATGCTCTGTAGCTTTTCCGAGCCCAGCATGGCGGTGAACGCCGCCATCAGCGAGGGCAACGCAACTGGCAGCGTCACGTTGTGCAGCAGCCAGCGAATGTTCTTCAGCGCGTAGGGAACGCTCTGCAAAAACACTGGCTTGCTCTCGTAGAAACCGCGAAATCCATAGGCCCCCAGCGCTTGCATCACGCGGACGTATACATACGCGTAGTAATAATGCATGAACACGCCGCGGTCGAGCGGGAGAAAAGTCTCCAGTGAGTCGAGATAGTGAATCCAGCAATTGCTGGCGCAGCTCCGGCGGCAGGTCAGCCTTAGCATCGAACAAAAGCGAAGCGATGTCGTACTGCAGCGCGCCCTTGCGTCCGCCCTGATAGTCGAGAAAATAAGGGCTGCCGCCGACCAGCATCACATTGCGCGACTGGAAATCGCGATACAGAAAATACTCGCGGTCGGCGCTGAGCAGGAACTTGGTCAATCGCGAGAAGTCATTCTCGAGCGCCTGCTCGCTGAATGGAATGCCCGCCAGCCGCAAGAAATAGTACTTGAAGTAATTCAGGTCCCAGGTAATCGACTGGCGATCGAATGCGGCGCGCGGATAGCAGACCTTGTAATTGATCTTGTCGCGCATCTCCACCTGAAAGCGCGGCAGAATCGCCACCACCTTGCGATAAGCATCGATGACTTCCGGAGGAATCTCGTCATCCTTGCGGTGCTCGCTGAGGAATTGGTAGAGCGTCAGGTCGCCGAGGTCCTCTTCGAGATACGCGCCATGGTCGAGGTCTTCGTCGTAAATTTGCGGTACGGGCAGACCGTTGCGGCGAAACGCTCGCGAGAATTCGAGGAACGCGACGTTTTCTTCGCGAACTCCATACAGAATTCCGATGGCCGTGTGCTCGTCATTTCCCACTCGGACAATTTGCCGCCCGGAGCCGCCGAGTTGGCCTTGCAACGGCTGCACTTGTGTTGGTTTCGAGTGGAAATAGTTCTCGAAAAGCTGCTGAAGAATCCCGGCTTTTCCTGCTCCCAGTGACGGCCCGTTATTCAACCGTGAACTCCACTTTGCGCGCGGTGCTCGCGTTTCCCGCTGAATCCGTCGCCCTCAACTCGACCACGTAGTTTCCCGGCTGCAACCGGGCCACCGGTAAGGGCACTCCCATTGGGATAACCGGATTCCCTGGAATGACGGAGGACGCCGTGTCCGGTACGTTGGCTTCCAGCTTCGCCACGCCTGTTGCCTTGTCGAGCACGCGCATGCGCAAGCCAACTTTCGGAGGCGATTGCGGCGCCGAAGGCTCATAGACCTCAAGGTAAATCGCGACCCGGTCTGACTGCTTGAAGCGGTTCGATCCAGAGGGCAACATTTGCAGCCCCTGTGTCACCAGCGGAGTTCGGTCCTGCAGCAGCTGTGAGTCCAACGAGGTCGAGAGGTCCGCCACTTTGTAAAACTGAGTGCTCAGCGCGAGGTCGCTCATGCTGAACTTTGCCGGATCGTAATGGTCCACCACCAGCGGTAGGGCAAACTGTCCAAACTTGTCGCCGGAACTCACCGCCAGTTTCAACGTGTACTGGCCACCGGCGATGTAGAACTGGTTTTCGTAGTGATAGGGATGGTTCGTGAACTGCTCCATCTCGGCCTTTTCCAGGTTGACTTCCACGGTGTCGCTGAAGCGGGCAGCCACGGTTCCGTCCGCTCGTAACGCCATTCCCAAGACGTTCATCACGGCATGTTGTTTCCCTTTTACTTTGTCGAACTGGAACGACTTCGCTGGAATCTCGATCGCAAGGTTCACGCGCGCCGTCTCCGGCGACGTGTAGAAATAAGGAGCGGCGACATATCCCGAAATTGCTCCCGGCTGGCCCGCCAGCGCATGTTCTTCCAGCGTCTTTGCGAGAGGCTTGCCTGCCAGCAAATCGACTGGCTTGGTGGCGCAATATCCACTCCGCGCACGAACCGTGACTCCCGACCGCTCCACCTTGACGCGCAGGGTGTGACACGCGCCGTCGGAACTCTCCGGCGGAACGTACCCGAGCACGTAGTATTCGCTCTGTTCCTTTCCAATTCTTCCCAGCCCATTCAGCAAATCGTTGGTATTACCGATAACGAATCCGCCCGTTCCGATGGCCACTTCATACAACACCTGTTGGTTGGTGGCAGTGGAAGGCGGCAACGGTGGGATGAGCGACCTGGGCTGCTGTGAAAACGGGTTCGGAATCGATGAGGGCACGGTCATGGTCGACGAGCTTTTAGTGCCTGTGGTTGTTCCTACGGGGCGGGATCCAGTGCCTCCTCCACCGGTTTTCGTCTGGGCGACATAGACCAAATGTGGCACGCCTGACTGATCCTGGTCGAAAGCGACTTTTCCGAGCTCATTGCCGGACGAAGAGCGACACGAAATCCCCGTCTGGCACCGGCGCGCTCCCCTCCAAGCTGCCGGTCGTGACAGACGCCGTCACACCACGAACGTCGAGGGGGTAGACCGCAACATTGGCCTTGTTGCAGGTATTGATCAATGCGGTCATGTCGGACTCGAGGTCGGGCGCGGGCGGAAATCCAGCAGTCAGCCAGATTAGACTCTTGCGGCCCGGTATCGTCGCCATACTTCTGGCTACACTTCGCAGTGCAAGCAGAACATTGCGGTTCGAATACGAATCGTAGCTGCTGAAAACGGACTGATCCAGCGAAGCGTTGGGAGTCGAACCGGTCGACAGCTTCGGAGCGCCGGCCACTTTCTTCAGCCTCTCGGTGTCATCGGTGAAATTCTGCGCGACTTTCAGGGTGCCCGCATAATCCAGGATGGCCACGTAATTCCCGGCGCCCGAATTATCGTCCAGAAACTTTACTGCCGCTTGGCGGGCACGCGCCTGATCGGCCGGCTGCATGGAATCGTCATCGAAGAACAGGACCAGATGGCGCTTTTGCGCGGATGCACTCGAACTCTGGCGTTCAGATGAGAAGCTACTGATCTTCTGCTCCTGGTCGTCCTGCCACACTTTGAAATCGTTCTGTGTGAGGTCCTCTACGTAATTGTTTTTCTTGTCCGTCACTACCACGTCCACCAGCACGAGCCGCGATTCCGCACGGATGGTGGCGGCTGCGGCGGTGGGCGTGTCCGCCGCTTGTTGTGCGTAAACACGGAAGTACGCGGTCCCGCCTCGTCCGACGACGAGGCACATCACAAGCGTAGTAAGAAATGCGATGGCCAAAAAACGGCGATAGTTCACTGACGCCCCCGTACCTAAGGAATCTCGATTACATCATTCTGAGCAGCCAATTTGCCTTGCCCATCTCGCGCGACGACCCGAATCACGTAGCTGCCGGGTTTTACGTCAAAGTTGCTTTTTACCGTGATCCCGGAGTTCAACTTGGTAGCCAAGGTGTCGTCCTTGATATGCATCTGGACGGTGGTGCTCTTGGCGGAAATGAAGTTTGCGTTACGGTCAAACAGCGCGGCGACAACGGTCAGTTCGTTCAGGTTGCGCCCACCGGACTTACGAAAGGCCATGCGCCGCACGTCGATGTGGACCAGCACGGCGATGTGAGCATCGGCGGTCGCCGACTGGAAGAATTGTGTCTGCAACTGCAAAGGCAGTTCATGCATTTCGTTCTGCGCAAAGACTTCGTCGGCGATCTCGCGCTGCGCTTCCTGGTTCGAGTCGCCCTGAGTCGGCGCGTTATAGCCTTTGCGGGCCTGGACCGTCAAACCGGCGCCCTGCGTGAGTTCGACCTTGAGCGTGTGAAATTTACCGTCATTTTTCAGGTTCGGCGGTGCGAAAGCCAGCAGGTAGGAGTATTCCGGGGCCGCGCTGAGCTTCTGCAGTCCGGCGGCGAGGTCGTTGCGGTTTTGGAAATAGCTGCCGCCCGTGGCGTTGGCGATCTGCATCATGGGGTCCGCTTGCGCTACGTCCCCTGCGGCCTGGTAACTGGACATGTCGCCTGCAACCACCGCACTGCCCCAGGCCTTCTGGCTGATGTCGACGCCACCCGCCGGTTGCGTGTACAACCCTCGGATGTTGAGCGTGCTGATCATCACCCCGTCTCGGATGGCCCGGTTCAGGTAGTCCGTGAGCGCAGCCTGGTGAGCGGCCACCACAAAGCCCGGAGACAGAAACACGATCGTGCGCTGGCCGGGCAAGGCAGAAACGCGCCGCACTACATCACCCAAGCTTGCCAGAAGGAGTTGTACTTGAGCGTCGCCGGCCTGCAACACCCGGCTTGCCGCAGCATGAGCCAGTGAGTCGAGCACACTGTTTGACACCCCGACATTGCCGTCAAACTGACAGGCCACGATTTCCTGCATCACCATCATCAGGGCCCGCGAGTCACGAATGGTCTCGATCTGGTTGGCGATGTAATAGTCGATGGGAGGGCAATCCGACGGACCCACTGTGCCCACAGGCCGCGGTTTCAGCAGTCTCAAAGCAGCCCGCAGTTTTTCCGGATCGGTGGTGTAGTCCTGATTGCCCTGCCCCGAAATGGTGAAGATGGCGACGGAGTCGCCGGGTTGGAGGGCACTCACTCGCTGTTCGGCAGCGATTCGGGCCTGCGTAAGATCATTCGCGGATGCGTTGACGTCGTCAAACAGCCAGGCTATGTGCTGGCTACGCAACGGTTCGATGCGTACTTCGCCTGACTGCTTGACAGCGGGGTTCTCGGAATTTTGCGCTGGGACGGCGGCGGCGCTTTCAGCTCCCGGCCGCTCGACAGAAAACTTTGTAATGGTCTGCCGCTTATTGTCGTCGAATAACAGGAAGTCTTCCTGTTTCAGATTTCCCACTGCTTTGCCGTGGGCATCCCGCACCACAACTCGCACTTCGACCAAATTCACCTTAACTTGGAAGGTTTGCAGTTCTTCGTGCGTGCTGAGTTCGGGCACGTTCGGTGCGGCTTCTTGCGGGCCAGCACCCGATGGAGCTTGAGGAGCTTGCGAGGACGTCTGCGCAACTGACGGACTAACCGCCAGCATCGAGATAGTCAGCAGCAGTCCGCAGAGGTGTGATAATCGGGCGCGCAGTACACGATCGTCGTGTATCCAATTGTGGCGGGTTGCGCTATTCCGGGGCGATGGTCTCATTGGACTTCCGTCACAATCCCGGGCGCTTTCTACCACCAAAGGTGGAAGACTTGCCTGGCGCACGCATGAGATTGTCGGATAACCGATTCAATCGTACACCGCAAGCCGGGGGACCATACTTCTCGGCGCGGTGCCTAAGCTTTCGCGAGAGCTACAAGATTTTCTTGCCGAACGCGGAGAGCGCCAGTTCCACGGCCAACTCGGCAGTCTGGTTATGCTCGTCGAGCACCGGATTGACTTCCACGATTTCGAAACTCAACATGCGTCCGTGGTCGGCGATGATCTCCATCGCCAGGTGGCCTTCGCGGTAAGTGGCGCCGCCCCACACCGGAGTGCCCACGCCCGGCGCGTCCTCCGGATCGATCCAATCCATGTCGAGCGACACGTGGTAGCCCACGGTACCGCGCCCAGCCAGTCGCAGCGCTTCTTCCATCACCGTGCGCATGCCACGTTCGTCGATGTCGCGCATGGTGAAGGCATGCACGCCGGCCCGTTTGATGTTGTCGCGCTCGTTGGTATCCACGTCACGAATGCCCACCAGCACGCAGTTGTCGGGCTTGACCTTGGGACTGAATCCAAAAATGTTGCTGAGCGGCGAGTCGAACAGGCCCATGATCGCGCCCAACGGCATGCCATGCACGTTTCCGCTGGGTGAAGTCTCCGGCGTGTTGATGTCGCTGTGGGCGTCGATCCAGATGAGGCCGATCTTCTTGTTTTGCCGGCGATAAAACTCAGCGACCCCAGACACTGTGCCCGCAGCGATCGAGTGGTCCCCGCCGAGCACCACGGGAATGTGGCCGCTCTCCAGTGTCTTCAGCACCAGTTCGGCTTCCTTGGTGCAGGTCTCCGTGATTTCCTTCAAGTACTTGGCGCGGGGATCGCCTTCCGGCCGCGTCTCCAATACGGCAACCGAAATATTTCCGCCGTCCTTCACCTCGTATCCGAGGGCTTCGAGCTTGCTTTCGAGCCCGGCAACGCGCACCGCCGACGGGCCCATATCGACGCCGCGACGCGATTGACCTAGATCGAGTGGCACGCCGATGATGCGAATCTGCTTAGGCGTTTCAATGTTCAGTAACGGTTTAGTGGCTGGACTAGTTGCCATAGAGGATCCTGTTTTTCACCGACGATTACGGATAGAGCCGATACAGCATGCGCGGAAATGGAATGGTCTCGCGCACATGCTCGAGGCCGCAAATCCAGGCGACCGCACGTTCGATGCCCATGCCGAAGCCCGCGTGCGGAACTCCGCCGAATTTGCGCAGGTCAAGGTACCACTTGAACGCTTCTTCCGGCAGGCCGTGTTCATGAATGCGCTTGAGCAGCAACTCGTACGACGCCATGCGCTGCGATCCGCCGATGATCTCGCCGTAGCCCTCGGGTGCGAGCACGTCCACGCATAGCGCGAGGTCAGGCCGCTCGGGATCGGGCTCCATGTAGAACGCCTTTACCGCCGCGGGATAACGATGCACCATCACCGGCCGCTCGAACTGCGACGAGATGTAAGTCTCGTCGGGCGAGCCGAAGTCGCCGCCGTACTCGAATTTGTTTTCCAGCAGCCCCTTCGAATGCGCATCCTGCAACATCTGCACGGCTTCGTCGTAGGTGATGCGCGGAAACGGCGTGTCGATCTTCTCCAACTTGCTGATGTCGCGCCCAACCGTTTCGAGTTCAGGACGCCGCCGCTCCAGGCAGCGTTTCACGATGAACGTAATGAACTCCTCAGCAAGCTGCATAAGGTCATCAAGCGTGCCGTAGGCAATCTCGGGTTCGACCATCCAGAATTCGGTGAGGTGGCGGCGCGTCTTAGAGCGTTCCGCGCGAAACGTCGGCCCAAAGCTGTACACCTTTCCCAGCGCCATAGCCGTCGCTTCAATGTAGAGCTGTCCAGACTGCGTGAGAAATGCCTGTTCGTCGAAGTAGTCCACGGGAAACAGCGTCGTTGTGCCTTCGCATGCGGCTGGCGTAAGAATGGGTGGGTCGGTCAGGGTGAAGCCGCGCTCATCGTAGAAATCTCGGGCCGCTTTGATGATTTCGGCGCGCAACCGCAAAATCGCCGCCTGCCGTGGTGACCGCAGCCACAAATGGCGGTGCTCCATCAGGAAGTCGACACCGTGCTCTTTAGGAGTGATGGGATACGGATCGTCGGGATTCACGCGCTGCACTACCTGCGCCTCGGTGACGTCGAGTTCATAGCCACCCGGAGCGCGCTTGTCGGCGCGAACTTTGCCGGTGACAATCACGCTCGATTCCTGCGTCAGCGTCTTGATCGACTCGAACAGTTCCGGCGAGACGGCGTTCTTGGCGATGCACGCCCTGAATGACGCCGCTGCCATCGCGGAATTGCGGGAAGAGCAGCTTGCCGCTCTCGCGCAGGTTGTACAGCCAGCCGCGGATGGTGACCGTCTGGCCGTCGTGCTTGCCGATTTCGCGAATCGTAGTAAGAGTTGCTTCCGATGTTTCCATGAGTCCTGTCTTTGAGACTGCAATAGATAAATGAAACCCTAAACTTCTAGCTTGCTATACGCTTCCGCCATCTTCTCCGACACCTTCTCGCCCTCGACGCCTTCGATCTCCAGCAACAGCGCCGGCACATGCGGAGCGGACTCGCAGCAGCGTCATCGTTTCTTTCCAGTCGATCGTGCCTGCTCCCGGCCACAGATGCGAGTCGCGCTGCTGGTCGTTGTCGTGCACGTGCGTAGTGCGAATCAGGTCTTTCAGCGTCTCGAAGGCGTGCGCAATGCCCGGCGCCATGTGCGCGTGTCCCACGTCGAAACACACCCCGACATCGGTGAAGCGCGCGGTGTGCAGCAGCTCCACCAGTGCCTCGGGCGTCGAGAGATCGTTGTTAATGTTCTCCACTACCACCTGCACTCCCAGCGGCTTTGCGAAGGCGCGCAGATGTTCCAGCGAGGTCATGGCCGCCTCAGTCTTCTGTCCTGATGCCGCTTCACCGGTCACGCCGATGTGCTGCACCAGAAACTGAAACGGCGCCTGCTCGGCCACCTCGATGGCGCGCTTGATCTCATCCATCGCCGCGATGCGATCGCGTTTCTCCACCGCCGCGATGTTCAGCGGAGGAGCGCCGCTGCGCCCGAACTCATCGTCGCCGTGCATGGGTGCATGCATCGAGTTGAAGCCGATGCCGGTACTGCGAAACCAGTTGGCAATCTCGCGCACGTGCTGCCGGTCGCGAGTAGTTGAAATGTCCGCGCGCCGCAAAAATCTCGATCGCCTCGGCGCCGCCTGTCACCATCTGGTCCAGCAGTCCGGGATGCAGCCGCTCCTTCCGCGCGAACACCAGTGTCGACATCCCACGCCGCATCAGAAGCCGACCGCCTTCCCGTTGTTGCGGCCGTCGCTCGCACCCAGTCGCTCGCCGGTCTTCGGATCGATGGCGATGCACTCGGCGTCGCCCCAGAATTCGCGGTCGTCTTTGATCTTGTGTCCCATGCTTTCCAGAATGCGCACCGTGTCAGGCGAAATGCCGAACTTCTCCAGCATGATCAGGTCAGGTAGCCACTGGTTGTGGAAGCGCGGCGCGTTCACCGACTCCTGGATGTTCATGCCGTAATCGACCACGCCCATCAGCACGTTGGCCACGGTCGTAATAATGGTTGGCCCGCCGGGCGTGCCGAGCACCAGAAAGAGCTGGCCGTCCTTGAGCACGATCGTCGGCGTCATGGCCGACAGCGGACGCTTGTTCGCGCCCACCGCATTCGCCGGGCCCTGGATCAGCCCGTACATATTCGGCACGCCCTGCTTCGCTGCGAAGTCGTCCATCTCGTTGTTCAGCAGGAAGCCCAGGCCCTCGGCGGTCACGAACGATCCGAAGCTGCCGTTCAGCGTGGTGGTCACCGATACCGCGTTCCCCTCGGGATCGACCACCGAATAGTGCGTAGTGTTCTCCGACTCGCGAACCACGTTCGGCTGCGGATGCGCAGCGGCGTACTGGTCGAGTTGGCTGAAGATCGCCGGCCGCTTCACATCGCCTGCGAGTGTCGCCTTGTGTAGCGGGATAGTCTCGCGCCAGGCCGCTGCATAACGTTTGTCGATCAATTGCGCGACCGGAATCTTGGAAAAGTCCGGATCCCCCATGAACTCGGTGCGATCGAAGAACGCGCGCTGAAAAGCTTCTGCAGTGAGGTGAATGCTCTCGGCCGAACGGTCGCCCTGCTTCGCCAGGTCGTAGCCCTCAAGAATGTTGAGGATCTCGACCAGCGCCACACCTCCCGACGACGGCGGCGGCGCGCTGATGATGTCGTACCCGCGATAGGTCCCGCGAATCGGTTGGCGCTCTTTGACATCGTAGGTCGCCAGGTCTTCGGCAGTGATCAGGCCGCCGCCCTTTTGCATCGCCGCGGCTAGTTCGCGCGCCATGTCTCCGTGGTAGAAGTCGTCGGGATTTTTCGCGATGCGTTCCAGCGTGTGCGCCAGTTCCGGCTGCTTGAAAACATCACCCTGCTGGTAAAAATTGCCATCGCGCTGAAAGATGCGCCGCGACTCGGGAAACTTCGCTAGCTTGTCATCCTGCAGGTCTTTTGCGGTAGCGTAGTCGAGCACAAAACCGTCTCGTGCCAGCCGGATCGCTGGCGCCATCACTTGTTGCAGCGTGAGCTTACCCCAGTTCTTCTCCGCATAGGCCAGCCCCGCTACCGAACTGGGCACCGCAATCGCAGCGTAGCCCACTGTGCTCATGTCCGCGATAACGTTGCCGTCCTTGTCGAGGTACATGTCAGCTGTGGCCTTCGACGGAGCCTTCTCGCGGTAATCGAGGAAGTGCACCTCGCCATTTGCCCGGCGGAATAGCATGAAGCCGCCGCCGCCGATGTTGCCCGCCTCGGGATGAGTGACCGCCAGCGCAAATCCGACCGCGACCGCGGCATCCACCGCATTGCCCCCCGCCTTCATGATCTCGACTCCGGCATCGGAAGCGTCCGCTTGCACCGAGGCCACCATGGCCTTGGGAGCGTGCGTGGGACGCATCGCGCTGCCGGCCAACGCCTGCGCACATAAAGCAAGAGCCACGATTCCGTGCAAGATGGAATGTTTCAAATTCATAAATTAAGTGTCGAAGGACGTTGCCGGAGCGGTCGGGATAGCAGCTTCCAGCCACGCGAGCACAAGCATTTGAGGCTAGCCCACGGCCTAGGCAGAGTCAAATCTTCTGACCGTGATTGTGAGCGGCTTGGGATGGCGCGACATGGGAGACGTAGATTTTCACCCGCGTCTTCCACCCCTCTGCACCGTTTTCGGACGAATATCCACAGTTAATCCACATCGTCGCACCGAATAACCGTGCACGCGCATCCTTGTGTCCGGCAGACTAGTTCAATGGCGCAACCCGGTGATTTTGCCAGCACCGTAAAGCAGCAAGCCGACATCGTCCGCATTGTGGGCGAGTACGTCAAGCTGCGCAAAAGCGGCGCGCAAAACTATTCAGGGCTGTGTCCCTTCCATCAGGAAAAGACGGCGTCGTTTTCGGTACATGCCGGCAATCAGTTCTTCCACTGCTTCGGCTGCAACGCCGGAGGCGATGTCTTCACCTTCGTGCAGAAGATCGAGAACATCACCTTTCCCGAAGCCGTGCGCATGGTGGCGGAAAAACTCGGTATCCCCATGCCCAAGGTCAGCTACTCTTCACCCGAAGAGGCGCGGCAGGCCAAGCAACGCGGCACTCTGCTCGACATACACGAGCGCGCCTGTGCCTTCTTTCAGGAACAACTGAAGCGTCCCGAAGCCGCGCACGCCCGCGAATACCTGAAGGCCCGAGGCCTCAGCCCTGAAGCCATCGCCGAGTTTCGCGTCGGCTACGCCCCTGAGTCGGGCTTTCTACTTCGCGATGCCCTGCGTGGCCAGTTTGACGAAGAGACCATGCGCGAGTCGGGTTTGTTCTCGTGGAAGGACAAAGGGGACGACGATCAGGCGCAACAGAAGACCGCACTGTACTCAAAGTTTCGTAACCGCGTGATGTTTCCCATCTGTACAGAACAGGGCAAGGTAATTGCTTTCACCGGACGCACGCTCGCCAGCGACGAAAAATCCGGCCCGAAGTACCTCAACTCGCCGGAAACGCCGATCTATTCCAAATCGCGCGTACTTTTCAATCTCGACAAAGCGAAGGAAGCCATCCGCAAGCTCGACTACGCCATCTTGGTCGAAGGCCAGATGGACTGCATCTCCGTATATTCCGCGGGTCTGCACAACGTCATCGCCAGCTCAGGCACTGCTTTCGCCGAACCACAGGCGCGCCTGCTCAGCCGCTTCAGCAAGAAGATTGTGGTGAATTTCGATCCCGACACCGCCGGAGCCGCCGCCGCCGAACGTTCGCTGGCCCTGCTGGTGAGCGAAGACTTCGAGATCAAGGTACTCACTCTCGAAGCCGGATTCGATCCCGACCTCTACATTCGCAAAAAGGGCGCCAACGCCTATACGGAAGCGCTGGCGCACTCGCAGAAATATTTCGATTACCTCATCGAGCGGGCCCGAGCGCTCCATCCAGTGCGCAC
>CAVVNW010000012.1:0-263171 GCA_963749635.1 uncultured Acidobacteriaceae bacterium | reverse complement strand
CAGCACGTTGAACGACTCCGGCACACCCGGCTCGATGGCCGCTTCGCCTTTGACGATGGCCTCGTAAATCTTGGTACGGCCATATACGTCATCGGACTTCGCGGTCAGCAGTTCCTGCAAAATGTAAGCCGCGCCGTAGGCTTCCAGGGCCCAGACTTCCATTTCTCCGAAGCGCTGGCCACCGAACTGCGCCTTGCCGCCCAGCGGTTGCTGGGTGATGAGCGAGTACGGCCCAATCGAACGCGCGTGGATCTTGTCGTCCACCAGGTGAGAAAGTTTGAGCATGTAGATGTATCCCACCGTGATGGGCTGCTCGAACCGTTCGCCGGTCAGGCCGTCGTAGAGGTACGTCTTGCCGGAGGTCGGCAGCTCGCCTTCCGCCAGTAGAGACTTGATCTCGTGCTCCTTGGCTCCGTCGAACACTGGTGATCCGAAGTAGACGGCGTCCTTCATGCCGTCAGCCACTTTCTCCAGCATCTCGTCGTCGAGGCCTACCAGGCTGTCCACGAACGGTGTGTCCTTGAACAGCACCTTCATCTCTTTGCGCATTGCTTCGGCCTTCGTGTTCTGCGCCAACAGCTCGCCGATCTTCTGGCCCAGCTGATGTCCAGCCCACCCAAGGTGAGTTTCCAGAATCTGTCCGACGTTCATACGGCTTGGCACGCCCAGCGGGTTCAGAACGATCTCGACCGGCGTCCCGTCTTCGAGGTACGGCATGTCCTCTTCCGGCAGGATGCGCGCGATGACGCCCTTGTTCCCGTGGCGGCCGGCCATCTTGTCGCCGACGCTCAGCTTGCGCTTCATCGCGATATACACCTTCACCAGCTTGATCACGCCCGGTGGCAGCTCATCGCCCTTCTGCAGCTTCTCTTCCTTCTCCTTGACGATCTTGCGCAGCACGTCGATCTGGCGCGAGGTCATCTCTTCGATTTCGTCGATCTGCTCGTTGACCCGCGGGTCCTTGTCGGCGTACTTGATGCGCTTTAAGTTGCGCGTCGAGATGCGCTCGATGGCATCGCGGTCGAGCACTACGCCCTTGGTCAGCAGGCGCTTGTTGGTGCGCTCGTCGTGCAGGTCGGCCAGCACTTCCTTGCTTCCCAGCAACGATTCCAGGCGCTTCAAACGCTCGTCGGTCAGAATTCGGATTTCGTCCGCCAGGTTCTTGTGCAGGCGCTCAATCTGCTGCGCCTCGATGAACTTGGCACGCTCGTCCTTTTCCTGTCCTTTGCGCGAGAAGATCTTCACATCGACCACCGTGCCCTCGATGCCCGGAGGACAGGTGAGCGAAGCGTCGCGCACATCGCCGGCCTTTTCGCCGAAGATGGCACGCAGCAGCTTCTCTTCCGGAGTGAGCTGCGTCTCGCCCTTCGGCGTGACCTTGCCCACAATGATGTCGCCCGCCTTCACGGTCGCGCCGATGCGGATGATGCCGCTCTCGTCGAGATCGCGCAGCGCCGACTCGCTGACGTTGGGAATGTCGCGCGTGACTTCTTCCGGTCCCAGCTTGGTGTCGCGCGATTCGATCTCGAATTCCTCGATGTGGACGGAGGTGTAATAGTCCTCCTTCACCATCTTTTCGGAAACCAGGATCGCATCCTCAAAGTTGTATCCGCGCCACGCCATGAACGCGACCAGCACGTTGCGGCCCAGTGCCAACTCGCCCATGTCGGTGCAGGGACCGTCAGCAATGACCTGGCCCTTCTGTACGCGCATGCCCTTCTTCACGATGGGACGCTGGTTGATGCAGGTGTTCTGGTTCGAACGCTTGAACTTGGTCAGCTGATAAATGTCGCTGCCCACCTCGCGCGAGAGCTGCATCGGATGATGTTCGCCCTCGACACGCACGATAATGCGCTCGGAGTCTACCGAATCGATGATGCCGCTGCGGCGTGCCAGCACCACTGCTCCGGAATCGCGAGCGGTGACGCCTTCCATGCCGGTGCCGACAATCGGCGCCTGCGCGCGTAGCAACGGAACTGACTGACGCTGCATGTTCGCACCCATCAGGGCGCGGTTCGCGTCATCGTGCTCCAGGAACGGGACCAGCGAGGCAGCCACCGACACCAGCTGTTTCGGGCTGACGTCGATGTAGTCCACTTCGCTGCGGTTAACCAGCACAAAGTTGCCGGCCTTGCGGGCGTTGACCAGTTCCGCCACGATGCGGCCCTTGTCATCGATCTCGGCGTTCGCCTGTGCGATTACATGGCGATCTTCTTCCCACGCCGACAGGTAGAACGAGAATGGCTCGAAGTCGATCAGCTTCTTCTTGCGTTCGCGCAGCTCATTGTTGGCCTTGAGTACTTCGTGCTTCTCCAGATGATCTCCCACGCGATACTCGCTGTCGCCCGCGTTGACCACGGTCACGAAGTCGAGCACGTGGCCGTTCTTCACCTTGCGGTAAGGCGATTCGATGAAGCCGTAGTCGTTGATCCGCGCATAGCAGCTCAGCGACGAAATCAATCCGATGTTCGGGCCTTCCGGCGTCTCGATTGGGCAGATACGTCCGTAATGTGTCGGGTGCACGTCGCGGACTTCGAATCCTGCGCGCTCGCGCGACAGGCCGCCCGGGCCAAGTGCCGAAAGACGACGCTTGTGCGTGATCTCCGACAGCGGGTTGGTCTGGTCCATGAACTGCGACAACTGCGACGAGCCAAAGAACTCGCGGATCGCAGCCATCACCGGCTTGGCATTCACCAGGTCATGCGGCATCGCCGTCGACATTTCCTGGTATACGCTCATCTTTTCCTTGATGGCGCGTTCCATACGGACCAGGCCGATGCGGAATTGGTTCTCGAGCAACTCGCCCACCGCGCGTACACGCCGGTTGCCGAGGTGATCAATGTCGTCCACCGAGCCGATGTTCTTGCGCAGCTTCAGCAGGTAGCGGATGGTTCCGTAGAAGTCATCCGGCTCCAGCGTGCGGTGGTCGAGGCCGGTCGCGTCTTCGCGGTCAAAGAGCTTGATGTTGAACTTCAGGCGGCCCACCCGCGAGAAGTCGTACTTGCGAGCGTCGAAGAACATGCCGTGGAACAGCGCCGTCGCCGTGTCCAGCGTCGGCGGATCACCCGGACGCAGCTTGCGGTAAATCTCGATCAGCGCTTCCTGCGGCGTCTTAACGGAATCGCGACGCAGCGTCTGGCTGATGACCGTGCCCACGTCATCACGCTCGGGGAAGAACACGTGCAACTCGGCAACATTGGCCTCGAGCATCTTCGAGAGCTTATCGGTCGTCAGCTCGGTGTTGGCTTCCAGCATTACCTCGCCGGTGGCCGTGTCGATCACGTCGGCCGCGACAAACGCGCCTTCCAGGTCGGTGGTGTCAATCTCGATCTCGGAGATCTTGTGCTTCTGGATCTCCTTCATCACCGAGGGCGTAACTTTCTTGCCCGAATGCACGATCTCATCGCCACTCTTGGTGGCGATCTTGTGCGCCAGCTTCATGCCCAGAAGGTTGGTGGGCTTATCGACGCCAGGCTCCAGCGTCCAGTAAATCTTGTTGTCGCGTAGAGCGATGCGATCGACGGTGTAGAACGTGCGAAGAATGTCCTCATCCGAACGCAGACCCAACGCGCGAAGGAAGATGCTGCCCAGAAACTTCCGTTTACGGTCGATGCGCACATACAGCACGTTCTTCTGGTCGTATTCAAACTCGACCCACGAACCGCGGTACGGAATGATTTTGCCCAGGAAATAGGTACGGTTGTTCGCGGTCTCAAAGAAGACGCCCGGCGAACGGTGCAACTGGCTGACGATCACGCGCTCGGTGCCGTTGATGATGAACGTGCCGTTCTGCGTCATCAGCGGAACGTCGCCAAAGAAGACTTCCTGCTCCTTCATGTCGCGGATGGAGCGGTTGCCGGTCTCCGGGTCCTTGTCGTAAATAGTGAGCCGCATGGTGACCTTGAGCGGCGCGGAATACGTCATGCCGCGTTCTTCGCACTCCGCCACGTCGTACTTCAGTTGCAGGCCCACAGGATCGCCGCACTTGTTGCAGAAGTCGGGCGTGTTGGCGTTGTACGTGCCGCACTTGGTGCAAAGCACGTCGCCCAGATGGAACGGATCGGTCTTGACCGTCGATCCGCAATTGCGGCAGGTGGTGCGCAGGTGGTTCAGCCCTTTCAGGTGGCCGCACTTGCACTCCCAGTTGCCGATGGCGAACTCGACGAAGTCGAGCTGCGACACGTTACGGAAATCGGTGATCGGGAACACAGACTGAAACACCGCCTGCAATCCCGAATCATCACGCTCGCTCGGCAGCGAATCCATCTGCAGGAAGCGGTCGTACGAGCGCTTCTGCACCTCAATGAGGTTCGGGATCTGGATGGTCGCCGGAATTTTGGAAAAGTCGAATCGATTTCGATTGGCAGTTTTCTGTTGCGCCATGTATAAAGCTCCTAATCTGTGCCGGTCAGGGCCGCTCGCCTGGCCGCGCAAGCCCCGCGATTACGGGGAAGTGCCGGGTGGACATTAACCGTTGCACGATGACATTTCCGACCAATGGTGCTGCAGTTTCGCTGGCTTTTGCGCACAAAACCGATTGCGCTCACAGAGACGGAAGTCCCCGCAAGCGCCGATTGAGGCGTTGAGCAATCCCATGACCATTTGGTCTGGGAACACGGCTTTTGATTACCTGCCGTGATGAGTGTTGCTTCCCGCTGCAGTATCTTCAGGCCTTGTCCTCGGCCCGTTCGCCGCTGCGCCTGAGCCGGCGCGACTACGACCGAACGTGCCGCCTGTCATTACCTGCTATGTTGCCCGGATTCGATGCCGCCTGAATCCGTCCCACGATGCCGAGGAATTCTATGGCCCCTGCTGTTTGGATGCCATTTCGCTTCCTGCGATTCATCGCGCCTCAAACCGCTCGCTCCAACGGTCCGAGGTGTGTTCGCTGCCGCCGGCTTATCGCCGGTGACAGCGGCCTGTAGCTCCGGTCAGCGTGCCCGGAGTGGAGTTGCCCCGTTCCCCGCGGAACGGGGCGGGGAACTACTTCACCTCTACGGTTGCACCCGCGTCGGTAAACTTCTTCTGAATGGCCGCGGCTTCGTCCTTCGTGATGCCTTCCTTCACGGTCTTGGGAGCGCCATCGACCAGGTCCTTGGCTTCCTTCAGACCGAGGCTCGTGACTTCGCGAACGGCCTTGATCACATTGATCTTGTTTGCGCCCGCTGCGGTCAGGACGACGGCGAATTCCGTCTTCTCTTCCGCCGGTGCCGCTGCTGCTGCACCCGCGCCTGCGCCGGCGACCATGACAGGGGCTGCTGCCGCTGCCGAGACGCCGAGACGCTCTTCGAGTTTCTTTACCAGGGCCGCCGCATCCAGAAGCGACAGGCCTACGATTGTTTCTTCCAACTGCTGCAGATCCGCCATGTGTATCTCCACCTTATTCGTTATTCGTTGTTGATTTCGTTCCCGTCTCTAAGGTTTCCAGTGTGCGCTCGCATGCCAGACATCACGCCTAACGCACCCCTCACAACGGATAACGCAATCTTTTCGGGACCACTCACGCAGCCCCAAACCTGTTTCGCCGAACCAACTATTCCCGGACTCGACGCTTGGTAGAGCCGACCTTTAGGTCGGCGTCCACGCAATCCTTCTTTGAAGGGGCACGGCTTTAGCCGTGCCGTACAAAACTCTCTTCCATAATCCTGAGCGGACCTTAGTCCGCGAGGACTACGCGCCAGCGGCTTCCCCGCCGGAAAACTTGTTCTTCTCGACGCCCTGGTTGATGACGACGGCCAAATCGCGGCCAATCGCATTCATCACCGTGACCAAGCGCTGCGCCGGCGCATTCATCAGGAACAGCAGCTTCGAGTAAATCTCTCCCTTCGACGGCATGCTGGCCAGTGCGTCAATGTCTTTAATATTGATGACGCGGCCATCCACAATGCCCGCCTTGAAGGTGTACTCCGGGTTGTCCTTGGCGTACTTGCTGAGCACTTTGGCCAGCGCCACCGGGTCGCCACTGGTGTAGGCGATGGAGGTCACTCCGGCGAGGTCCTTCATGGCGCCCTCGACCTTGCTGCCCTTGGCCGCGCGCTCCGCCAGCGTGTTCTTCACCACGCGATACTTGGCGCCCGCGCCGCGGACCGCCTTGCGGAGCTCGAAATCCTTCTCCACCGTCAGCTTGCTGAACGTGCCCACAACGGCATGGCTTGCGCCCTCGAGTTCCTTGGTCAGCTGCTTCAACCTGCTCGATTTTCTTCGCTTTGGTAACTGCCATCTTCGATTCCTTCCAAACTCTGATTTGAAGGGGCCTGGTAGAGCTGGCCTTTAGGCCAGCGTTCCAGCGCTCAATCTCATTTTCCCGAGCGGGCTTTAGCCCGCGAGGGGATTAGCCTTTCGCCGCCAACTCCACCGGAGCGGTGTCAATCGCGACGCCCGGCCCCATGGTGGAACTCAGATAGCAGCCCTTGATGTATTTGCCCTTCGCAACCGAAGGCTTCGCCTTGATCACGCTGGTAATCACGGTGGCCGCATTCTCCACCAGCTTCTGCGGCTCGAACGAAATCTTGCCCACCGGCACATGCACTAGCGCAGTCTTATCGGTGCGGAACTCGACCTTGCCGGCCTTGGTTTCCTTCACTGCTGCTGCGACATCCATGGTCACGGTTCCCGTCTTCGGGTTCGGCATCAATCCGCGCGGACCCAGTACCTTGCCCAGGCGGCCCACCGACTTCATCATGTCCGGCGTAGCGATCACGGCATCGTAGTCGGTCCAGTTTTCCTTCTGGATCTTCTCCACCATGTCGTCGCCGCCCACGAAATCAGCGCCAGCGGCTTCCGCCTCGCGCAACTTTTCGCCGCTCGCGATGACCAGCACTTTCTTGGTCTTGCCCAGTCCGTGCGGCAGAACGACCGTTCCGCGCACCATCTGGTCGGCATGCTTGGGATCGACTCCCAAACGCATCGTGAGGTCCACCGTTTCGTCAAACTTGGCGAACTTCACCTTCTGGAGAAGGGGCACAGCTTCTTGCAGCGTGTACGGGCGGTTCTCCACCCCAGAGCGCGCCTTCTCAACGTTCTTTCCTGATTTCTTCATATTGCTCCTTGTCTCCCACCGCTGCCGCTCTTGCTAGTCAGCCGTGGTGTTTACGACTCGGCGGCTTTCACCACCGTAAAACTCGTCCAGCCTTGCATCAGGGCACTACTTCAGTTGTGCCGATAAGCCGTCTTGCTTTGAAGGGGCACGGCGTTAGCCGTGCCGTATCGCCTTCTTAAAAAAATTGCGAACGGGCTTTAGCCCACGAGCAGAACCTACGCGACGACTTCAATCCCCATCGACCGCGCGGTACCCTTCACGCTCTGCACCGCCGCTTCCACCGAAGCCGCATTCAAGTCAGGCATCTTCTGCTTGGCAATCTCGAGCACCTGCTTCTCAGTGACCTTGCCGACCTTGTCCTTGTTCGGAGTACCCGATCCCTTGGCCACGCCCGCGGCGCGCTTCAGCAAAATCGATGCCGGTGGTGTCTTGGTAATGAAGGTGAAGGTGCGGTCGGTATAAACGCTGACCACTACCGGGATGATCAGGCCATCGAGTTCCTTGGCGCCTGTCCTCGCATTGAACTGCTTGCAGAACTCCATGATGTTGATCTGCGCCTGGCCGAGGGCCGGACCCACCGGCGGCGCCGGAGTGGCCTTGCCCGCCGCAATCTGCAACTTCACCGTTCCTGTGATCTTCTTTGCCATCTCGTAATCCTATAATTCCTAAGTCTTGAAGGGGACGGCCTTCAGGCCGTCCGACATCATCGCTTGCTTCAGTCCGGCTTTAGCCGCTGAGGCTACGTAATAACCTTTTCTACCTGCCCGAACTCCAACTCCACCGGAGTCGAGCGCCCGAAAATCGTGACCATCACTTTCAGGGTCTCGCGATCCTCGTTGACCTCGTCCACCATGCCGGTAAAGCTGGCGAACGGTCCCTCGGTGATCCGCACCGATTCGTTCTTCTCAAACTTGACCTTGAGCTTGGGCTTCTCGCGACTATCGGCCACGCGATACACGATCTGCTGCACTTCTTCTTCAGACAGCGGAGTCGGCTGCTGCCCGGTGCCCACAAAGCCTGTCACGCGCGGCGTGGACTTCACCACATGCCACACGTTGTCGTCCATGTCCATTTCCACCAGGACATAGCCGGGATAAAACATGCGTTCACTGGTGTACTTCTTGCCGCCACGAACTTCGGTGACTGACTCCGTCGGGATCAGCACCTTGCCAATCTTGCCGCCCAGGCGATCATCGGCGCGCAGGCGCGCTTCGATCGATTCCTTCACCTTGCGCTCAAAACCCGAATAGGTGTGGATGATGTACCACTTCATGTTCGGGTTGGTGACCATGGCCGAAGCGTCCACTGCGGTTTCCGCAGGGGTTTCCGCAGCCACAGGCGTCTGCTCGCTGGCCGCCTGCTCGGAGGTGTGCTCCGCTGTCTGCTCGGCCGGTTGGTCGGCGTTGTGTTCTTCGGTTTTGATTTGCTCTTCCGTCATTCTCTCCAGCTTTACCGGTGCGCCAGCCGTTTCAGCGCCTGGTCAAGGGTCTTTCCGATAATTGAGTCGATGACCCAGAAATAAAACCCGAACAGAAAGACCGTAATAATGACCACTGTCGTCGTGCCTTGCACTTCTTTGCGCGACGGGGTCGTGACTTTCTTCATTTCCGTGCGCACGTCGTTGTAAAAACTCTTCGCGCGCTGCGGCCACGCTTTAATTGCCGCCAGCCGGTCCTGGTGTACGGGCTCGATCGCTGCTGACTTCGCCATCTGGTTCCTGTCTCCGGCGCCTACCGCGCCTCTCACTTCCGTCGTCACCTACTAGTCACTGGCCACTAGCCACTGACCACTAATTTCTGGCAGGGGCGGAGGGATTCGAACCCCCAAGTCCGGTTTTGGAGACCGGCAGTTTAGCCGTTGAGCTTACGCCCCTGTAAAAGCTTCAAGCTCTTAGCTGGTAGCTATTAGCTCTCAGCCTTAAGAATCTCCGTCCACCGCTAGCTAAAAACGAAGAGCTAACGGCTAAAAGCTAATCGCTACTTCGCCTCTTTGTGCGCAGTATGCTTCCGGCACTTCCGGCAGAACTTGTTAAACTCCAGCCGGCCTGTCGTGGTCTTCTTGTTCTTGGTGGTGGAGTAGTTGCGGTCTTTGCACTCTCCACACTGCATGGTCACAATTTCGCGGGGCATGGTTGCCTTCCCTTTCGTTTACTTCGCAGATTGGCTGCGAAGCCTTGTCCGCGCCTTCCGCGGAAATCAGCGAACCTACCGGCTCGCCGAGAAAAAACTAAACTCGGGTGGCCCACATATGCCTTCTTTTGGCATATGTGGGATCCCCAACACCTACGCAATAATCTCGCTAATCGTCCCGGCGCCTACCGTGCGTCCGCCTTCGCGGATCGCGAACCGCAGGCCCTTTTCCATCGCCACCGGAGTAATCAGCTCAATCTCCAGTGCCACGTTGTCGCCCGGCATCACCATCTCCGTGCCCGCCGGCAACGTCGCCACTCCCGTCACGTCCGTCGTGCGGAAGTAGAACTGCGGCCGATAGCCCTTGAAGAACGGAGTGTGCCGCCCGCCTTCTTCTTTCGACAACACGTACACTTCGCCCTTGAACTTGGTGTGCGGCGTAATCGATCCCGGCTTCGCCAGCACCATGCCGCGCTCCACGTCTTCCTTGGCGATGCCGCGCAGCAGCAACCCGGCGTTGTCCCCAGCCAGACCTTCGTCCAGCTGCTTCTTGAACATTTCCACGCCCGTCACCACCGTCTTGCGCGTCTCGCGGAAGCCCACAATCTCGGACTCCTCGCCTACCTTCACCTTGCCGCGCTCGATACGGCCCGTAACCACCGTGCCGCGCCCCTGAATCGAAAAAATATCTTCAATCGGCATCAGGAACGGCTTGTCGATGTCGCGCGCCGGCAGCGGAATGTTCTTGTCCACCGCTTCCATCAGCTCATCGATCTTGGCTTCCCACTGCGCTTCGCCATTCAACGCACCCAGCGCCGAGCCGCGAATCACCGGCACATCGTCGCCCGGGAACCCGTACTTCGACAGCAGTTCGCGCACTTCCATCTCCACCAAATCGATCAGCTCGGCATCTTCCACCGCATCGCACTTGTTCAGGAACACCAGCACGTAGGGCACGCCGACCTGGCGCGCCAGCAGCACGTGCTCTTTGGTCTGCGGCATCGGACCGTCGGTCGCTGCCACCACCAGGATCGCGCCGTCCATCTGCGCTGCGCCGGTGATCATGTTCTTGATGTAGTCGGCGTGGCCCGGACAATCCACGTGCGCGTAGTGACGGTTCGCCGTCTCGTACTCCACGTGCGCGGTCGCGATCGTGATGCCGCGCTCCCGCTCTTCCGGAGCGTTGTCGATCGAGTCGAACGAACGGAACTTGATGTTCGGATTGTGCTTCTGCAATACCTTGGTGATCGCCGCCGTCAACGTCGTCTTGCCGTGATCGATGTGCCCGATCGTCCCTACGTTTACGTGCGGCTTGCTGCGATCAAATTTTTCTTTCGCCATAACCTCGCCTAGTAGTACCGGTAAAGTTGTTTGAACTTCTCACGCAGAGGCAAATTCACCGCCTCCAGCGCCGTTAAATAAAACTCTCGCACCTGCGCCTGGTCGCCCACCGAAAGCGCCTCATACCATTGCTGCGCGCTGCGGCCGCTCTTACCCAGTGCCTGGTCCGTCTGCTCCAGCAACTTCTCGCGCAAAACGCGATCGAAGTCGCGAATCGGAACGCCTTTGCTCCGCAGCAGCCGCAAATACTTCTCGACTGCTCCTGTGGCAAAAATGCGTTCCAACGCCGAATGAAGCTGTTGAAACTCTTCCTGCTTCTCGACGCCGATTCCAGCCTGCTGAAACGGAACCCGCGCTCCAGGTTCTGTCATATGTGCGTTCACCAAACTGGCCATCTCCAACTGCAAATCTCTGGAGCTGATGATCGGGATTGAACCGATGACCTCTCCCTTACCAAGGGAGTGCTCTACCAACTGAGCTACATCAGCTTGCAATACTTCTCACCACTACAAAACTTCTGGAGCGGGAGACGGGAATCGAACCCGCGACCAACAGCTTGGAAGGCTGTGACTCTACCACTGAGTTACTCCCGCCCTGGGACGCCTGCCGTTTACTGCTCTTCCTCGTCGTCGCTCCGACTACGTTCCTGTTCGCTCTGCAATTTCCTGCTGTGGCTCCATGTGCGCACCGCAAACATCGCCAGTATCGCCAGCGCCGCCAGCCGGAATTTCTGATCGTCGATCGTGACCCACGTCAGAACCATCAGCACGGCAAACACGCCCAAGGCCAGCCACAGCCGCTTCATTCCCAATCCTGGTGCACAGGGGAGGATTCGAACCTCCGTAGCCCGCTAGGAGCGGCAGATTTACAGTCTGCTGCCATTAACCACTCGGCCACCTGTGCACTTCGTGCCGAGCAAATCGTTCGGCCCGGTACCGCCAGTCCCGCTATCAAAGAACGTTTCGCCAATCGCCTCGCAGTTCCACCGGCAACACTCCGCATCAGCCGCGCGATACGGCCTCCGCGCAAAATCGGTTCTGGGAAGCTGCTGCTGGGTTCAGTTCTCTCGGAGAGTTCTGCGACCTGCCTTGGCTTGCTTCTGCTGCTGCGTCACGCAGCGTGCTCAAGATAATCTGGAGCTGGCGAAGGGATTTGAACCCCCGACCCTCTGATTACAAATCAGATGCTCTACCAGCTGAGCTACGCCAGCGCGTTGCCCGATCGAGGCCTCAGCCCCATCGCGCATAGTTCTCCCTGCTTACCGGGACAATTTATAACGATAGCATACGGCCGATGCCCTTGCAAGCCGCGTTCCAATCGACGTAAAACACTCAATTCACTCAGTTTTGCTAGGTACGGCGACCTGCTACTCGCCACTCCCGCGGGCCTTCCGGCTGGGGATTCTGCAGAGCGCACCCGCCATAGGCGGGCACTGTGAAGCGGTCTCTTCCATTCTATCCAATTTCCACCAAATTGACCAATTCGCGGCAGTGATGCCGTATCATCGATGATCATACATGCGACATCGTCGGCGTAACCTCTGGATCGCCCTCGCAGTCCTCCTCGTCATCGGCGCAATTGTTCTCGCCGTACTCCTTCGCAAACGCGCTGCGCCCGATGCCGTCCGCCTGCTTCCCGACGCCGATGCCATCCTGTACGTCAACCTCGAACCGGTCCGGCTCCTCACTGACCTGGGCAAGAACCCGCCCAAGAATCGCGAGCCTGAATACGAAGAGTTTGTCCGCCAGACAGGATTTGAATTCGAGCGCGATCTGAATCACGCCGCTTTGGCTATTCACTATGCGCACACCCCGGCCAACCCTGCGACCGAGACCCGCTACAGCGAGATCATGCAGGGCCAGTTCGACAGCCAACGGGTCAGCGACTATCTGCGCAAGCAGTCCAAGGGCATCGAACAATACAACGGTTTCGAAATCTACGTCATCCCGCTCGAAGGCCGCACCGTGCGCGTAGTGCTTCTTGGAATAGGTATGGCCGCTGCGTCCAACACCGAAGGAACTGACGCCATTCACGGTATGGTGGACCGCTACAAAAAGGCGGCCTTGCCTTTCGGCGGCCCGGAACCAGCACGCAATTATTACTCTCGCGTCCCACTCGGTAGCTTGGTGTGGACCATCGCCCGCATACCGCCCAACAGCCAACCGCACGACCGCAACGAACTATTGCTGCCCGGTTCATGGAGCAGCCTGCTACCGCGCGGCAGCGTGGTGATCGCCTCTGCCCGTCCGCTCGGCGAGTTGCATCTTCGCGCCCAGGTCATCACCCAGAGCGACAGCGAAGCCGGCGCCTTCACCGAGCGCGTCGGTACGTTTCTCACACTGTTCAAGACCCTCGACATCTCGCTCGACGGCGGTGGCCCCGATCCCGACGTGAAGAAAGCCTTCGACAGCTTCACCGTCCAGCAGGACAAAAACGAAGCGACCCTCACCGCCAGCGTTCCTTTTGCTTTTTTCAAGAAGATTGTCAGCGACACGCCGATTGACTTCGGCCCCGAAACAACCAAGCCGCCGGAGCAGGCTGCCCCAGCGGCTGGATCTAAATCACAAAAACCGAAATAACCTATCCACCCGCCCCGAACGCAGAGTTCGATACGTCACGCAGATACTTATGGGGATTGACCGGCGTGTCATGAATACGCACTTCATAGTGCAGGTGCGCTCCGGTACTGCGGCCGCTCATCCCCACATAACCGATGACCTGTCCCTTGCGCACCGACTGCCCATCCGTAATCGCGAAACCTGACAGGTGCCCGTAGCGGGTCCTGACTCCATTACCGTGATCGATTTCGATCAGCCGCCCATAGCCGTTGTAAAAATTGGCGAAAGTCACCACGCCATCTGCCGGCGCGATGATCGGCTGCCCATAGTGCGACGAAATATCCACGCCCGAGTGGAACGCACCTTCACCGTTGAACGGATCAATGCGCGCGCCAAACGGCCCGGTGATCGGTCCCATGACCGGCCACAGAGTGGGCGCGGTAGTCGCTGCCACCCAGTCCGACAGTGATGCTTTCTGGTTCATTCCCATGCCCAGCCCTGCGGCCGTCGCGCCGGTCAGGGCTGACTCACGCAAGGCGTAGAGACCGTCGATCGCGTCGGAAACTTCCTTCTGGTCCAGCGGCTTGTCGTTCTCGGTGAGGAATTTTGGATTGGGTTTAAGTCCGTAAATAACCGAAACTTCGTTCGCAATCGATCCTAGTGATGCTACTTGTATGTCCTTCTCGTGGTTGACTTGCTCCAACTGCGAATACTTCGTCTGCAACGCTGTTTTCTCGGTGCGTAGCTGGTTGAAACTCGCCACCTTGAATAGCATGCGGGCATACGACCCGGCCATGCCTGTAATCGTTGACATCCCGATCACGGCGCCAGCTAGAAACACATACAAGTAATGTAGGGGAATGGGGATCTTCCGTAGCTGTCCCTCAGCGTCGCGAGCTACGAAAAGGATATAAAAACGCTTCCGCAATACAATAACCCTCAGTTCAAAGTCGTCCGGTAACGATTGATGCTACGGCCTATGAAATACCGGAGCGTTTGTTCCAAGCTGGCCCAAATTCTACTTCTGGGACCGCGAAGAGCCACGAGGTGTTGGACTCTTCTCCCGAGCATTTGTGGAATCCTGCTTACCCGGGCGCTGGGTTCGATTAACGTTTAGACTTCAAACCGTAACAGAGCGGCAAACCCGAAGTCAACGATTTCCGTCACATTCCGTACCACTTATGTGGCGGCCTGCACGCTGTTTCCAGCCATTCGCCCGCGAGAAATTTGTTCTCACATCCGGTGGAAGCGCCAGGCTTCAGCCTGGCCAAATAGGCCGAAGTGATGCGGACTTTAACCCTGGCTTTTTTCGGAAATCCGTCTCCATCCGATAAGCGATATATTGGCTGTCAACACCGAAGCACTACTACGCAGACATGCCCGCCAACGAACTCGAACTCATCCAACGAATCCGCCGCGCGGCCACCCGCAGCCGTCAGAGACCCGGTCGCGGCATCGGCGACGACTGCGCCGTTCTCAGCGTCCCCCGCGGACACGAGCTGCTGGTCACCACCGACTTTTCTCTCGAAGACATTCACTTTCGCCGCGAGTGGCATCCCGCCGATTCCATCGGACACCGCTGTCTCGCCCGCGGCCTCAGCGACATCGCCGCCATGGGCGGCATACCGCAATCCGCATTCCTGTCCCTCGCCCTTCCCGCCGATACTCCGCAAAAATGGGTCGATGACTTCCTCCGTGGATTCCTCAAGCTTGCCAAGCACTATTCCGTTCAACTCGCCGGAGGCGACACCGCGCAGTCACCCAGCGGCGTGCTCGCCGACATCATCGTCGTCGGCAGCGTCCCCACCGGCAAAGCCGTGCTTCGCTCAGGCGCCCGGGCCGGCGACATCCTTTATGTAAGCGGAACCCTCGGCACCTCAGTTGCAACGCTCCAGAAACTCCGTAGCGGCAAGAAACTGTGGACCGCCCAACACACCCGTCACTTCTATCCCGACCCGCGCATTGCCCTCGGCCGATTCCTGCGCGAGAAGAAACTCGCTTCCGCCATGATCGACACCAGCGACGGCCTCTCCACCGACCTCCGCCACATCTGCGACGAAAGCGGCGTCGGCGCGGTCATCGAGCAAACAGCGCTCCCCGCCGTATCCGGCGACGACGGCCTGCAATTTGCGCTGCATGGCGGCGAAGACTACGAACTCCTCTTCACCGCTCGCGCGAACCGCCGCATCCCCGGCACAATCGCAGGCGTCCCCATCACCCGCATCGGCAAAATCACCCGCGGCCGCGCAATCAAGCTGAAAACTCCCGACGGCAAATCCCAACCCTTGCTCCCCGGCGGCTGGCAACACTTCGCCTGACCTCGCATGCGCCCTTGAGCCGACTCTTAGGTGCAACCAGCTCTTAGGTGTGGTGAACTATGCTTCCTAAAAATAAATGGGCTTTCGTCAGGGTTCCTTGAGTTCAAAGGGCGACATTTGTTTGAGCCGAAGAAACCAGCGGCGGTATGCGTCACATAACAACACTAAGCCGCGTAGCAGCGGCACTTGTGTCGGGCGACCCGCTTAGCCCGTCACGTGTGGTCCGTCCCGATAGGCTGTTCAAACTGGAAGCTAGTAAGACCTGTTACGCTTTCGTGCTTTCGGCACCCGAACTTCCTCCCCTACCCCGAACTGAATCCGTCTCTGCATCGGATCGATGCGGTCGACAAACACATGAATCCGGTCGCCCATGGAATACGTCTTCCGCGTCCGTTGTCCGATGATTTGCCGGGTGTTCTCGTGATAGAGATAGTGGTCGTCGTGGAGCGACGCCAGCGGTACCAGTCCTTCGATGAACAAGTCGTTCAGCTCCACAAACATGCCAAACTTGGTCACGCTGACGATCAGCCCATCGAAATCTTCTCCGACGCGCTGTTCCATGAACTTGGTCTTCTTCCACTCCATAAGCTCGCGTTCGGCCTCGTCGGCGCGGCGCTCCGACTGCGATGATTCGTCTGCTATCTCCTGTAAGACAGGCTCGGGGATCGGCCCTCCCAGCGCTCGGTGTGTCTTATCGCCGTCCGCCGATTTCTTGGTCGGGTGCGGATGCGCAGACTCGCGCTTCGACCACGGCGATGGCGCCTCGCTGTGATCGCCTTGTGCGACTCCCACCGGAACTGCGCCGTCCTTTTGCTCGGGCGACTCGCGCAGCACGTCCTTCAGAATGCGATGCACGATCAAGTCCGGATAGCGCCGGATGGGCGAAGTGAAATGCGTGTAGGCCGCGGCCGCCAGCGCGAAGTGTCCTTCGTTCTCGGCGGAATAGCGCGCCTGCTTCAGCGAGCGCAGCATCAGGTACGACAAGAATGCGCTCTTCCGGCTTGCCGGCTATCTTCTGCGTCAGCTTCTGATACATGCGCGGCGTGATGTGCACCTCCTCGGGCAACTCGAGCGTCCTTGCCTGACCGACCGCCGCGATGATTCTCGCGCCGGTCCGACTTGAACTGCACGCGCTTCACCGGCAATGCTCCCACGCCGAGCGAATATCCGAATGTCGCGGCGATGGTCTCGAAATCGTAGACGCGCTTGGGATCGGGCTTTTCGTGAATGCGATACAGCGAAGCGACCTGCTTCTTCTCCAGGTAGCTGGCCACGCACTCGTTGGCCGCCAGCATGAACTCCTCGATCAGCCGATGCGCGATGTTGCGTTCCGAACGCGTCACGCCCTTTCATCAGTCCGTTGTCATCGAACTCGATGACCGGCTCGGGCAGATCAAAGTCAATCGAACCGCGCCGCACTCGCTTGCGGTTCAAGATTAGCGCCAGCTCGCGCATCAGCTCGAACACGTCCACATACTGGTGGTAGTGCTGCCGGAGTCCCTTGTCGCCCTCAAGCACCAGGTTGACATTGGCGTAGGTCATGCGCTCGGCCGAGCGAATCATGCCCTCGTTCAGCGTGTAGCCGACGATTTCGCCCTGATGGTCGATCTCCATCACGCACGAGAGCACGAGCCGCTCGACCTGCGGACGCAGGCTGCACAAGTCGGTCGAGAGTTCCATCGGCAACATGGGCACAGCGCGATCGGGAAAGTACACCGACGTCCCGCGCAGCCGCGCCTCCAAGTCGATCGATGAACCTTCCGTGACGTAATGCGCGACGTCGGCGATATGCACCTGCAATTCGAAATTTCCGTTCGCCAATCGCCGCACGGTCACTGCGTCATCGAAATCGCGCGCCGTCTCGCCATCGATCGTCACAATCGGGAGCGACCGGTAATCATGGCGGTGCGCGAGTTCGCTAGCCGGAATCGTCCGCTCAAACTGCTCTGCCTCTTGCAGCACTTCGACCGGAAACTGGTGCGGCAGGTGGTGTTTGCGAATGATGAT
This sequence comes from uncultured Acidobacteriaceae bacterium, assembly GCA_963749635.1. Classification (GTDB taxonomy): domain Bacteria; phylum Acidobacteriota; class Terriglobia; order Terriglobales; family Acidobacteriaceae; genus DASRAA01. Next base: position 245,779 of record CAVVNW010000012.1, on the reverse strand, counting down.
CTCGACATCGACACCGAAATCGTCTTCGTAGCCGAGTATCTCGACCACGCGCCCCTTGGGATTGTCCGCCGGCGAGGGCCAGCTCGTGATCTCGACATCGACTACCAGTCCTTCGAGATCGTCCCATTGCCGGCGCTGCGCTTCTTTGCCGTAGACGCGGTCGCGATCGTGCTCATCAGACGCGGACCGTGGGCTCGCGCCCTTCTCCTGGGCGGTATCCGGGGCGGGTGGCCGCTCCATCCCGCGCGGAATGATGATTTCCTTCGTCACCTTCTCGTCGATAGGAGTCACGTAATTATGGCGCGAGCCAGTAATGAAACGTTCCCACCACCGTAGGATTGGCGCGGCTCAGCACGCGCAGAATCTTGCCTTCCGCGCGACCGTCTTCTTTGCGGCGGCCCAACTCGACCAGCACCTGGTCTCCATGCATGGCCGAACCGATCGCTTGGGGACTGATGTAGATATCGCCCTCGATCGTGCTGCGCTGACCGGCGTTAGGAATGACAAATCCGTACCCATCGCGGTGCATGTTGAGTCGTCCGGCGATCAGATTCTGCTGCGACGCGGCATGTTCGGCCAGGGTGAAGCGTTCTCGGCCGGTCTCGATCAGGCGGCCACTCTTTACCATCGCTTCCAATCGTTCCGCCAACACCCGTCGGTCGTTGCCCCGTACGCTCATCTCGCGCACCAATTGCTTGTAACCGGCCGAGCGGTGCGGCTGGCGTTCGATGTGGCGGATGATGGCCTGATCAGTCAGCATGGTGTTTCAGTTCTATCGGCGCCGGTCGTGTTGCGGACACATCGCGACGCGGCAGGTAAAAATTCGCGGTGGTATCTCGTCATGCACTACAAACGCACGAAAATCCACAGCACCGCTTTGCCTTCGCATAGAACTCGCTGTATGGTAGCAATAATTGTTCGGCGGGGCGGTATCGCACCCCTTCGCCGTATGCGCAAATCACAACCCTACCGCAGTAATTCAGCAGTTCCTGATAATGAACTCTGGAGTTGCGGTTCGAAGCAACGCGAGCAACTGGTGCAGACACACTCCAGAAAGGACCCTTACCCATGTGGAAACCTACGAATCAGCCGACACCATCGCCAACCCAGAACCCTGAACCGCAACGCAGCTTCCCGTCGGTGTCGGTGCAGGAGCCGCCCGCAGCGCCGCGTCCCGCAGCCAGCGTCGCCGCGACACCGCAAGAGCAGGCCACTCTGGGCAAATCGCTCGTGATCAAAGGTGAGGTCACCGGCTCCGAGTCGCTTTACATCGACGGCCGAGTCGAAGGCTCGATCAACCTGCCCGGCAATCGCGTCACCGTCGGACGCAACGGCGTGGTCTCGGCCAACATTTCCGCGCGCGAAATCGTGATCCTCGGCAAGGTGCGCGGCAACATGACCGCCAGCGACCGCTTCGACATTCGCAGCGAAGGTTCGCTCACCGGCGACATTACTGCCCAGCGCGTCAGCATCGAAGAAGGCGCATATTTCAAGGGTGGAATCGACATCCGCAAGCCCGGACAAAAGGTCAACGGCGAAACCAAGGACGAAGCACCGAAGACGGAACCGGCGATTGTGCCGACCGCCGTCCGCGCTTAAACCTCAACTCTGATGGATGGCGGCCGACGCCGCCATCCGTAAGATCGCACTCACGGTTGCGCGCCACCCTCGGTCCTCTCGATCACCGCGCGCGATTCGCCCATCGGTACCGCGCGCTTGGTTCGCCGCAAATCCTGCCACAAGCGCGAACGCATCAGCCACAATCCAATTGCGACCACGGACGCCCACACAGCGCCCATCACGGCGAGCGACACTACGTCACGTCGCCATTGTCCGGGCGCTACCAGGTAGCCTGATACTGCATAACACGCCGCACCCGCCAAAACGGCTGCTGCGAACGCCTTCGCTAACTCGCCCCACGGTAGGCCTTTGAGCGGTACCAGACCTCGACGGTCCAGCAGCCACGCCATCACGACCGTGTGCAGCAGGATGCCGACATCCGACGCCATCGCCAGACCGACATAGCCGAAGCGATGAAACATCTCCGCGTACACCGGCAACGATGCGACAACAATCACCGTGCTCGCGACCATGGGAGTCAAGGTGTTGCCCGACGCATAGAACGCGCGCGCATACAGCGCCTGCGCCGACCACAGCGCCAGCGACAGCGAGAACCACGCGAAGTATGTTCCTGTTGAGATTGAATCCTGCAAGTGAAACTGACCGCGATGGAACGCCAAATCGACCAGCGGAAACGCGGCCGGTAGCATCAATGCGGTCGCCAGGAGCGACGCAGACCCCACGCGGTACACCGACTGGTTGACCGTGTCGGCAAACTCGTGGCGCTTGCCTTCGCCGAAGAGGCGCGCGAAAAACGGCATCGACGCCTGGCCCGCCGCCTGCCCCAAAATCGAAATTGGCACCGCGAATAGCCGCTTGGCATAATTCAGCCGGCTGATCTCCCCTACGCCGCCGGAAGCGAAATAGCGCAGGATCCAGTCGTCCGCCGAAACCAGCGACACGCCGAGCATCAGCGGAATCGACAGCTTTACCCACTCACGAAACTCGGGATTACGAAAGCTAAGGCTCCATTGGTATCGCAGTCCAGCCTTGGCCGCGCCGATGCCGTTAATCAGGAACGGCCCGATGAACGAACCGATCAGTGCTCCGTACGCCAGCGCCGCAATGCCAAATCGATGAGCGCCGATGAGGCCGCCCAAAATGATCGACGAACCGTAGAGCACCGGGCTGAGTGCCGGATATAGGAACATCCTGCGCGACAGCAGCACCGCAGAGATGATGCCGCCGGCGTAGAAGAAGATCTGCCCCGGCAGCAGAACCCGTGTCAGGTAAACGCACAACTCTAGTTGCTCAGGTTGAAATTTCGGAAAGACCAGCCGCGCGATTTGCGGCGTGAAAAGTTCCACCAGGATAGTGCCCATCAACGCCACCATCGTCATGATGGTGACCGTGGTATCGAACGCGTCCTGCGCCTTCTTCTCTTCGCCTCGCGATGTGTGCCGCGCATAAATCGAGATGAAGGTGATGGAGGTCGTCCCGCCGGCAAGAAGATAGAAGAGGTAGTCGGGAATCTGAAACGCAGCGATGTAGGCGTCGGTCTTGGGGCCCGCGCCAAAGGCCCACGCTACGTACATCTCGCGCAGGTAGCCGATCACCCGCGCCAGCATCACCGACACCATCAGCAGCAGCGTGGCGGAGAACGCACTGTGCTGGTGCGAGGGCCGCAAAGCGCGCAGTATCCTCGACGCCAGCCCCGGGCTCGAGTCGCTTGGATTCGATGCAGATGGCGGCATGAAACTGCGATTCTACACGCGGGTGCGGCGGCTTGCGTCGCGTCATCGGGAGTGCAGCAAGCGGAGTCGAACGACCTGCTTGTCTCCGCTACACTGTTGGTTGAGTACTGCCATGCCAGCTACGGCAATCCTGCCCCGGCTTCTCCTTCTGATATCGCTGCTGGGGTCCACGCTCGCCCAATCCCCTCCCGCCGAACTGCGCTACAAGCTCAACCCCGGCGACCGATTGGTGTATCGCGAAACCTTCGATCGCGAAGTGCAATCGCCCGACGCTAGCTTTCACTTAAAGGTCACCTTCTCCAATCAGGTTGTCGTACTTGACGCAGCCCCCGGACGCTCGCTGGTCGGAATGCAGCGCAACCGGCAAACTGCCGAAATGCTCGATTACCACGAGCACGGCGCCGATACCTTGGCGAAGCAGAGACCGGCGTTTGAGCAATTAATGGCCAAGCGTCCAGCTCACTTCTCCGACACCAATCTCTTCTCCGACGCCGGACGAGCACAATTGCCGCTTCAAGTCGTGCGCGAAGCCAACAGCAAGGTTCTCTACGCTTTCGCCGAGATCATGCCGATACCCGTCGCTTCCGTGCAGCTCGGCTCAGAGTGGAACCTGGGATCGTTTGGCCTTCACATGAAGCTCGAGCGCTTCGAACCGGTCGGCGACGAGTCCTGCGCCGTTTTTGCCGATACCGGCACGCGCAAAGACTTTCATCTGCAGTTCACCTTCTGCCCTGTCTCAGGTCATCTGGCGAAGCTCGCTTTCGAGGGACAACTTCTTGATTTCGACAGCAAGGAACACGAGAAATTCACCTTCGAGCTAACCGAGACTCATCACCGCGAAAGCCCTTCCGCATGGACCGTCGATCCGCAAGCCCAACTCGGCGCATTGCGCGCGCTCATCGTCAGTAACTCGCCGCTAACGGAAACGTTTGTGATCGACCCAGTTCTGAAAAGCGGACCTCCGGAAGCCCAGGCGCTCGCTCTCGCTGCGTATTACCAGCGCGGAATCACGCCGCCACCGGAAGTCTTGCAACCGCTTCTGCAGAGCCAGGATGCGGAAGTCCGCCGCATCGCCAATCGCTTTCAGCAGCCGGCTTCGAAACCGGCAACGCAGCCTTGCGACTTGCCGAGCGCGCACCAGAGTCGCGAGAAGCCCGGAACCACATTGCGTGTCATGACCGGCACGGCTTCGGCCAACTCGCCTTACGTCATCCACGTTCCGCTCGACTATCACGGCGACCAGCCGTTCCCGCTCATCGTCTATCTCAGCGGAGGCGGCGGGCTTGCCTTTGACGGCGCGCTGACTGCCGCCGAGGCAGTCACGCACGCCGGATATCTCGTGCTCTATCCCAACGCCGGCGGCGCTATGTGGTGGGAGCCCAAGACGAGTGAGATGGTGCACGCCCTGCTCCTCGAAGTACTGCGCACTTACAACGTCGATACCAATCGCGTGTACCTCGCCGGATTCAGCAACGGCGGCACCGGTTCTCTGGAGCTGGGCACTCGCTGGCCCGACCGCTTCACCGCCATCGCTTCGTTAATGGGCGCTGGATTGGACACGCCCAGCGGCACGAAGCTTCCACTACAAAATCTGCTGGATGTGCCGGTGCTGTTTCTGCACGGCGACAAGGACCCGCGTATTCCGCCCTCTGCCTCTGTCCGGACCTATGACGAGTTGCGTAGCCTCAAGCCACGCGTCCCGCCCGAACTGCACATCCTGAAGGGGCGTGCCCACGACATCACGCTTTCCAGTGATGACAGTTACACGTTGCCGTTTTTCGAGCGCTTCATCCGGGACCCGTTTCCCAGGAGTGTATCCGCGAAAATCTTCGATGCTCGCTATCCGCGTCAATATTGGTTGGAAGTTGTCGAAGCCGACAACGCAGAACCCGAAGTCGACGCCCGCATTCTGCCCGGCAACATAATCGAAATTAAGGCACGGAATGTGAAGAAGCTTCGGCTCCTTCTGCGTGCCGAACTCATCCCTGACGCTGGTCCAGTCCACATTCGACTGAATGGCAAAAACCAGCCTGCCGTCGAACTCAAACGGGATTGCCAGCTTTTTGTTCGGAGCGGCCAAACCTACGCTGATCCATTCCTCGCGTACACCGACGAAATCGGCCTCGACGTCATGAAATGAAAAGGCCCGCCACCCTTTCAGGCAGCGGGCCATCTTGCATCTCTTTCATTATTCCGTCGCCACCACTCCTTCGGTTGCGTACACCGGAATTTGGTTATTCGGAATGATGGTCAGCAAGTCGGTTTGCACCTTGTCCCACTGCTGAATCAGGAATCCTTTGGCCTCGAAAACCTCGCGAATCGCCGCCGAATTCCAGCCCGCCACGTCCTCCAATATCGGAATCAGAATCGCCAGCGCGTTGTCGCTGATGATCGAGCGCTTGGCAATCGGCGCCAGGTACTTGTTCTCCGAAACGGCGATCGTGTATCCGTCGCGACGGTTGATATGCAGCATGACATGAATGTCTGAGCTGCCGTCGCCGACGTACACAATTCGGTCGGGACCAACCTTGAGTTCATCCAGCAGGTTGTCGATGGCCGCAACCTTTCCGTAGCCTGCCGTCACGTGCAGGATGCGCTCAATCTCTCCCTTGGCATTAAACTCGAACTCAGTCCCGTGAATATGGTCCGGAGGAATGATGCCCTCCAGCGCAGAGCGAATGATTTCTACCGGCCCCGCCGAAATCACGTAGAAGTCAAAGTGGAATCCTTCCACCTCGTTCGACAGGAACTCGTAAAGCGCAGCGATATTCGGCTTCAGCCGCACCCGCTTACCCGCTTCGTATAAGTGCTCGCGCCGCACTTTGCGAAACTCCGGATCATGCAGCAGCAGATAAGCCAGCTCGCCGCCCTGTTGCACCAGGTTCAATTTCGCCATGCCGTTGATCTTGCGCTCGAACTCGCTCGACGGAATGCCCAGAATTTCCGCCAGGACGAATCCGGAATCGTTGAAGCTCAGCGTCTGGTCGAAGTCGCTGGCCAGAATAAAGCGCTTTTTTTGTGAATGATTTTCGGCCATATCAAATTCCAATCTTTCGTTATGAGGCATAAACAGCCCTCCTTATGAGTTCGGTTGTAGACATAGAAATGCGAAACGAGTATGTACCAATTGGATGGATTCCAGCGTTGAAAGATGATGAATTCGGATAGATTATTTCGATACTGGGCATACACTCGACTTATAGTCTAAGTGATTATGTTTCAGATTATTACGCCGTTTTAGCTAGATCGTAAAAGCGAACATAAGGCGAATGTATGTGCCTGTCATGACAGCTCTTGCTGCACCGCAACCTTCTCGGCGCACTCCTGATTTTCACTCTCTCGCGAGCGGCGGCGTCTGTTATCCTGCGGCTACGCCGCTCGAATTAGTACCTCCAGGATTCGCAAGTGAAGGTCCTTTCCCTTAGCACCGACCAGGAACTGTCGCGCCTCCGCCAGACCATTCTGGAAGCCGCCGGACACGAAGTCGTGAGCTTTCTCAGTGAGAAAGAGGCTCTCGCGGCTGCCCAGTCGTCCGACGATTTCGAGGTGGTTCTGTTATGCCATCGCTTCCCGTCAGCTACTGCGCGTCAGGTCGTCCGGCTGCTTCGCCAGCACCATCCCAATACGCGCATCGTGTACATCGTGCATGTTTACGGAGAATGGCCAGAAGTGGAGGCGGACCGCTACATCGTTGGCGCCGACGGCCCCCAGGCGCTGGTCCGCGTGTTGGAAGAGGTACACGCCTAGACCACGAAGGATTACCAAAATAACACCCCTTCGCAGCCAAAACTGTGCTACAAACAATTCACTGGTTCGAATGTTCGACCTGGGTGAGGTGCGCTATGGATGTCGTCACGCTGGCTGTTGTGGGGTTGATTGTGGTTGCTTATGTGGTTGGTTCGTTGACCAGCTCGGTTGAAACCGAGACTGAGTTGCCGCACGTGTATCGCTAGGCACAGCGCTCGCCGCAGGCGTCTCCCGTCCGTGGGCTCCCGTCCAAGCTCCTATACAATGTGATGGACAACGAGCCGTCTTACCATGACTCATGCTTGGCACGACATCTCTCCTGGCGAAGGTCTGCCGCAAGAATTCTCCGTAGTGATCGAGATCCCCTTCGGATCGAGCGTGAAGTACGAGCTCGACAAGAAGAGCGGCCTGATCAAACTTGACCGCGTGCTCTACTCCGCGGTGTACTATCCCGCCAACTACGGCTTTATCCCGCAAACCCTCGCGGAAGACGACGATCCGCTCGACGTGCTCGTGCTCTGCCAGGAAGCTGTGGTGCCGCTCACGCTCATTCACTCTCGCGCCATCGGCTTGATGACCATGATCGATGGCGGTAAAAAGGATCACAAGATTATTGCCGTCGCCACGCAGGACCCGGAATTCAACTCCTACCGCCAGGCCGACGAGATGCCCGACCATCGCCTCAGCATGTTGCGGCGTTTCTTTCTCGACTACAAACAGCTCGAAGGTAAGGCCGTGGAAGTAGACGCGATCGAACCCGCCGAACGCGCCTATCCCATCATTGACGACGCGCTTGCCCGTTACAGTCAACAACGCCGCAAGGGATTCGCTACCGCGCACTAGAACTGCATAAGCCGCACGAGGGCACCGCAAGCTGTGCGCTCTCGCATACTCCCGGCTTCACCGGAATGGCGTATACTGGAGACAGTGTTCCAGTCGCCCCTTCCCCTAGCCAGCGAAGGTCGCATTTCCACCTCACACCGGCAGCCAGCAGCATCCTACTCAGGGGGAAACGATGACAACCGCTCCACAGACGCCTTCCGGCGCACTACTTGAGCTCAATTCCATTCTCGAAAGCGCGGTATTTCTCAGTTGGCCCGCGTTTGGCCAGCCGTCCGAGGGAGGTATGGTTCAGCTCGAGTACCACGTTGGGGCAGAGCTCTCCATTGAGTACCTGAAAATCTGGTCAGCCACGTCGCGTGGATATTTGAGTTTGGTGTGTGACTACGCCGTGGCTGTACACCGCCCAAACGGCGCCGGCGCGCGTTTTGCCAACGGGTTCCACTCCCGTGACCTGGGTCGCGTTCTCGATTCCATCATGATGAACCAGAACCTGTTTTCGCACGGGTGCCGCGCCAACAGCAACACCGTCATCCAGGTTAAGCCACCCAGTGAAGAGCAGTTGGCTCAGGCCAAACAGCGCGTCGATGACGCCCTCAGTCTCACAGCTCCGCCGCCACGTGCTCCAAGAGTTTCAAAATCGGCGACCGCGCGCGTTCCCCAGTTGCACGAAGCCAACGCCTAGGATCCTTCCTGCTAATGCAGGTACTCCACACAATCCTACTGTTGGATTGTGTGGGTCTTTCCCAACCGCCTACTACTCGGCCACTGCCGTTCCTGCCAGCTTGTCTTTGTAAACCGTTCCACCCTTCATCACGAACCCCACACTTTGCAGCACCGTCACATCCTGCAACGGATCGCCCGACACGGCGATGATGTCCGCATATTTCCCGACTTCAATCGTACCGACATCTTTCGACCGTCCGATCAAGTCCGCCGAATTCTGCGTGGCCGTGCGAATCGCCTGTGCCGGAGTCATCCCAAACTTCACCATGGTGGCAAACTGTTTTGCGTTGTCGCCGTGCGGATAGACACCGGCATCGGTCCCAAACGCCATCTTTACGCCCGCCTGTACCGCTTTCTGAAACGTCTCCCGCTGAATCCGCCCGACCATTTTCTCTTTGTCGATGTTCTCTTGCGGCAGTCCAAACTCGATCGCCTTACCCAGCAGGTAGTCGTCGTTGTAGATATCCATATCGAAGTACGTACCGTGCTGCTTGGCCAGTTGAATGTCTTCATCAGTGGCCAGGCTGGCATGCTCAATCGAATCGATACCTGCGAGAATCGCGTTCTTGATGCCCTCCGCGCCGTGCGCATGTGCGGCGATCTTCCGCCCTGCCATGTGTGCCTCATCCGCCGCCACCTTCAGCTCTTCGTAGGTAAATTGCGGCGCGCCCGGACTGTCGCCCTTGGACAGCACTCCGCCCGTCGCCAAAATCTTGATCACATCCACGCCGTACTTCACCTGCGCGCGCACCACGTGCCGCACCTGGTCCGGTCCATCGGCAATCTGGTAATTCCGTTCTGCCGGGAACAGCGTCACGCTCGTCTCGGGTGAATAATTGTTCAAGTCGCCATGACCGCCAGTGATGGAAATCCCCGGCCCGCTGGCCACTACGCGTGGCCCGGGAATGTATCCCGAGTCGATCGAGTTGCGCAGATCCACGGCCATAAAGGGTCCCGAACCGACGTCGCGCACGGAGGTGAATCCAGCCATCAACGTCGTACGTGCATTTTTCTCGGCCGCGAAAGCTTGCGTGTAGGGTGTGGTCTTGAAGGCGTTGATGGGGTTGTACTGGTCGGCGCGTGCACCCAGGTGCGTATGGCAATCGATCAGCCCGGGCAATACCGTGGCTTTCGACAAATCGATGACCGTCGCGCCGCTAGGGATTTGCGCGCTCGTCCCTGGCCCGACCGACTTGATGCGCTCGCCTTCGACCACGATTACCACATTCTCGCGATAGCTGTCACTGGTGGAATCGAACAGCTTGCCCGCCTTGATGTAGGTCACCGAAGGCGCCGCCTTCGCGGCCGCAGCTTTGCTCGCCTCAGAGTTTTGTTGCGCCGCGCATAACGTCGCCGCGGCCATCACGGTCGCTACTACAAGGTTGATTTTCAATTGTGTGCTCCTGGATTCTGCTTGGTGTGATTGCAATCTTACAGGAGAGCGACACCTATAGCGTTCACATCCTGAGCGAAGTCGAAGGGCGTAGCCTGAGCTTGCCAAAGCACACCTTTGCGTGCGATTGACCTGCTGGCAATTATCCGTGCAATAGGAGTAAGTCGGTGGCTATCCTCGTCTTTTCTAGCCACTACCCACTAGCCACTGACCAACTGTCTTACGGCTTCCACTGATTCAAGAACGCCAGCACATCCTCGGGACTGAGCGACCGTGCCTTCTCAAACTCGCCGCCCTTCTGGCTGTACAGCAACTTGCCATCGCTGCCGAGCACCGCAATCGCCGGAATCCCGCGCTCCTTGGGCACCTGGAATTGCTGCATGATGTCGAGGTTCTTGTCGTACTCGCCAACATCCACGTGCACCACTTCGAAGTTCGGACCAAGCACCGCCGCCACGTCTGGCCGATGAAACGCCAAGTCAAGCACGTGGCAGTCGTAACACCAGTTGGCGCCGAACACGACGAGTACACGCTTGTGCTGCTGCGCCGCCAGTTTCAGCGCCTGCGCAATCTCGGCATGCGCATTCAGTCCCGGAACATAAATGTTCTTGCTGGTATCGAGTGGCTGCTGCAGACGTGCTGGGCGCGCTGCGTTGCGTCGCAACAATTCGCCACTGCTCGCCCTGCTTCTGCCACAGTTGCCCGTCGATCACGTACAGTGTCTGCGCCTTGCCCTGTGCCGCGGAAACGACCTCCGCTTCGAATGCCACTTGCTGCATACCCGGCTGGGAAGACTCCGACTTCGCTAGATCGATCTTCATCCGCCGCACTTTCAGCCCGGTCCAGAACGCGATTTCCGTCTCCGGCCCCGCCTCACCAGTCGGCATGACGACTCGCGCCGCCGGGTTAGTGCTGTAGATCGCGCGCAACTTCGCTGCGTCTCCCGAGAGCACCGCCGCCTTCCATTGCTCCAGCGGAGCAAACGCGGGCGCAGGTGTCGAGTGGCCTTGGTTCGCCACCTTCGCTTGGGAGCTAACCTGAACGCTCAACAGAAGCGCACAGGCAGTCACCACAATTTGTGAAATACTCCGCAACATTTTCAGCCTTTTTTTCTATCCACCAGCCACTAGCCACTGACCACTTCTTCAGTGCCCTCCGTGATACGGATGCCCCTTCAGAATCGTGAATCCCCGATACAACTGCTCCAACAGCACTACGCGCGCCAGTTCATGCGGCAATGTGATCTTTCCGAACGACACGACGTGCTGGGCCAGAGCCCGGGTCGCATCGCTCCACCCATCCGCTGGGCCTACCGCAAATAGCAAATCCTGTGTGTCGTGCGAAAGTTGATAGTCAAGAAAGTTGGCAATCTCTTCCGAAGCCAACTGCTTGCCGCGCGAATCCAGCAGTACCAGCACGGGCTGCGTTCGTCCGCCACTCTTCTCTACCGCCTTCAGCAGCGCAACCTCCGAAGCCAGTTCCAGCGCATCGCAGGCCGCATAGCGCGATAGACGTTTCAGGTATTCTGCGGTGAGCGACTGGATCGCCGGGCTGCGCGTCTTGCCAATCCACGCGATGCGAAGCTTCACCGCTCTACGAACCCTTCCGCGTGCGCTTGAGCCGCACGGACTTCCGTCCCGTCTTCTTTGCGGCAGATTTCGCCATCGTCTTCTTGCCGATCGCGCGTTTGACCGGCGCGGCTGTCCTCTTCGGCTCAGGCTTCTCCAGATCGGCGAGCGTAAGCTTGGTCGCCGTCTTCCACAATCGTTCCAGGTCGTAGAACTTGCGCGCCGCCTCGGAGAAAACGTGCACCACAAAATCCACGTAGTCGAGCAGCACCCACTCGGCTTGGTTACGGCCTTCGCGGTGCGCGGGCTCATGACCATCCCTGCTGAGCTGCATATCGACTTCGTCGGCGATCGCATCCACCTGACGTGGGTTCGCGCCCGAACAAATCACGAAGTAATCGGTGAACCCGCTGGCCGCGGCGTCGAGCCGCAGAATGCTGATGTCCTCGGCCTTCTTGTCGATGCACGCCCGCACCGCGGTGGCCACTTGCGCCTTCACATCGTCTCGTTTCATGCGATCGCTTCCGTCTCCTTTGATCCGCCAACCACCTGTCAAGCTATCTTCCAGTTCATGCAGAGTGCAACACCGCGTTCAGCCTTGATTGACTGCTCGAGAAGTATTCGTGTCATCCGTGTAAGTCCGTGGTCGCTTTTGCTTTTGACTTTTCCAACCACTGACCACTAGCCACCGACCACTCTCTTGTACAACCGTTCTTTCCGGATGTATTCAGCCACGGCATCCGGCACCAACTTCTTCAAACGCGTGCCGCTTTGCATCGCCGCGCGAATCTGCGTCGCCGAAATGTCTTCATGCGTCTCCGGCAACAGATGCAAACGGACACCGGGTAGTTCTAACAATGCCGCACCTTTTTGTTTGCGCATCTGCACCGCACTGGGACGAAGCGCCTTGGGCAACGAACCCACCACATCGTCGAGCGAATAGCCGGGCCGCGCCGCGACGATGAACTCGCACTCCCGCAATAACGCCTCGGGCTCATACCATTGGGCGATTTCGCGAAAGGCATCGATCCCGATCAGGAAGTACAGCCGGTCGCGCTTGCGCAACCCAGCCTTTACTCGCCGCACCGTATCGATAGAGTAGCTCGGTCGCCGCTCCACATGCGCTTCCGGCTCAGGCGCTTCGAGCAGAGACGGCAGAAAGTCTGGCTCGCCTGCCACTGCCAGCGCCACCATTGAGTAGCGATGAAAGTACGACGTAACCGGAGCCTTCTGTTTGTGCGGAGGAATATCAGCGGGAACGAACCATACTTCTTTCAGCTTGAATCGCTCAGCAGCCGCGCGGGCCACATTGACGTGTCCGCGATGGATAGGATCGAAGGTTCCGCCGAACAATCCGATGTTCATTCGTTAGCGATTAGCAACCAGCAATTAGCGACTAGCGACAACAGGAACCCGGTCGCATCGTCGAGAATCCCTTAAAACTAGCACGCAAGAAACTTAGCATGAAACAGCCTGGAGAGAACCTATGGCTACTCGGTAGTTGCTAGTTGCCGATTCCTGATCGCTTCCACCCTCTTCGCCATCTCCCACTTCAACTCTTCCACGCCTTCGCCCGTGACCGCTGAAATCGCAAACAGGTCGAGCTTCTTGCGCTTGCAATAGCGCTTCAGTTTGGCCAGCTTGTCTTTATTGACCGCATCGATCTTCGACGCCACTACGATGGTCGGTTTGCTATCGAGTCCGCCTCCGAAGTTCGCCAGTTCCTTAGTGATGACCTCGTAATCCTTTGCGGGATCCGGCCTTCCACTCGCATCCGACACATCCACCAGATGCGCCAGCAGCCGAGTGCGCTCGATGTGCCGCAGAAACTGCGTGCCCAGCCCCGCACCTTCGCTTGCACCTTCAATCAGCCCCGGAATATCGGCCACCACGAAGCTGAACTCATCCGCACCTTCGCCCACTACCACAACGCCCAAGTTCGGCTGCAGCGTAGTAAACGGATAGTCCGCAATTTTCGGCCTCGCCGCCGAAATACGGGAGATCAGCGTGCTCTTGCCGGCATTCGGAAATCCCACTAGCCCCACATCCGCCAGCAGCTTTAACTCCAGCCGCAGCGTGCGCTCTTCGCCCGGAAATCCATCCTCATGCTCACGCGGAGCCTGATGCACCGACGTCGCAAACCGCGAGTTGCCGCGTCCGCCACGCCCGCCGTGCGCAATCACCACGCGCTCATCGGCGCCCGAGAAGTCGTGCACCACCTCGCCCGTCATCTCGTCGTACACGATCGTTCCCACGGGAACCTTCAGCACCACGTCAACGCCTTCGCGCCCGGTGCAATTCGAACCCTCGCCGTGCCGACCGCGCTCCGCCTTGTACTCAGGATTGAAGCGGAAGTGCACCAGTGTATTGTGCCGCTCGCTCGACTCCATGATGACGTCGCCGCCGCGGCCGCCGTCTCCGCCCGACGGCCCTCCGCGCGGGACGAACTTCTCCCGCCGGAACGCCACGCAGCCATTCCCGCCGTTGCCGGCCTTCACTCGAATTTTGGCTTCATCAACGAACATGAATGCAGCTTTCAGCCATCAGCTATTAGCTCTTAGCTTTAAGCAATTAGCAACACCGGGGCGAATATTCGTGCAACAAAATGGCCTCGCCACAGCGAGGCCTGCGATAGCATACTCAAACGCTTTCGGCGAGAAGCAAGCAGCTAAGAGCTAACTGCCGATGGCCGAAAGCTAGTTGCTTTCTGCTTTCTCGACCACCGACACGAACTTGCCCATCTGGCCGCGGTCTTTGAACTCGATCACGCCCGTCACCTTGGCAAACAGCGTATCGTCCTTGCCGCGTCCCACGTTGACGCCCGGCTTCACTTTCGTGCCGCGCTGCCGGACAATAATCGTGCCACCCGGTACCAACTGGCCGCCGAACGCCTTTACACCCAGCCGCTGGGCATTCGAATCGCGGCCGTTTCTCGAACTACCTAAGCCTTTTTTGTGTGCCATATCGAAATCTCCGGGGCCGTGCCCCAATCAAAATCATTATCCCAAATCCGCTTCGCCGTCTGAGCCGAAGCCGCGCCGCGACAATTCCCGTGCCGACGCCAAGGCGTGTAACAGCAGGGAATCAAAGCGCTTAGCCGTCGCGAGCAACCACACCATGAACTGACAGAGCAGCATTAGGCCTTGAGCGCCTGTCCATTGACACTGATGCCGGTAATCTTCACTGCGGTGTACGACTGGCGGTGTCCCTGCAGTTTTTTGTACTGCTTCTTGCGCTTCAGGTGGAAAACAAGGATTTTATCGCCGCGGCCGTGCTCCACTACCTGGCCGGTGACGGACGCCGCCGCAGGCTTGGCAATCTCGCCGTCGGTGGCGCTCACGGCCAAAACATCAGTGAATTCAACGTTTTCGCCGCTGGTCTGCGGCAGCTTCTCAATCTCGATTACGTCTCCGGGTGCGACGCGATACTGCTTTCCCCCGGCGCGGATCACCGCGTACATGGCAATCTCCTGAACTTCATTCTGTTGCGGAAACGCAACTTCGCCCCTTCGGATAGAGACGCTAACTTATTGATGCACTTGCACTTGCCCAACGGTGGGAAGGAAACCTTCGCGGGACCAAGCGTCCCGGGCCGCTGGGGTGTCCGGAAAGGACACGAGTAGTACAGGCAAACCATTCAATACTATCGGATTTGCCCCATGGGGTCAACGGCGGCGTTTTGGCAAGGGCACCCGGCACCCAAAAGGGAGCGATAAAGGGGGGGCTTATAACATTTATTATAATGCCATTTTGAGCGCCAAATTGACGCGAAAATCCGGCCTCGGCTGGAGGCTTGCTGATGAGGAAAAGACGACCAAGGTCTTGTGAATCGACGCCCGAGAAATGCACCCCTGTCCAGATACGGACATGCGCTTCATGCGCTCGGACAAGTGTTCACGCTAACAGCGTGCAAGTGGTTGAACCGCAGGTCCCAGCGCTGGCGATGCAAGTGCAACGTATTTTGAAGGCCTGATGCTTGAATCGGGCTGGACATCAGTACCAACGGGAGCCGTTCCATGCTGCAAGACCTTCGCTATGCTTTACGTCAACTGCGCAAGTCACCTGCGTTCGCGATCATCGCGATCGTAACCCTGGCGCTGGGCATCGGGGCCAACACAGCCATCTTCACTTTGCTCGACCAGGCCTTGCTGCGCGAGCTTCCGGTGAGTCATCCTGAGCAGTTGGTGCTCCTGCACTATGTCGGCTCCAACACGGGGCGCATCAGTTCGTATGGCGGAGACTCTCACAGCTATTTTTCTTATCCGATGTATCGCGATTTGCGCGACAAGAACCAGGTCTTCGACGGCATGTTGGCTGATATCGAGATTGGCGTCGGCGTGCAATGGAACAACCAGTCGGACCTGGCATCAGGCGAGCTGGTTTCCGGCAATTACTTCGACGTGCTGGGAGTGAAGCCTGCGATGGGGCGCTTGTTTGTTCCTGCCGACGATGCGGCACAGAACAGCAATCCCGTGGTGGTGTTGAGCTTCAACTACTGGAACTCTCATTTCGGCGCCGATCCTCGCGTTATCAATCAGGCGCTCTATATCAACGGGCATCCGTTCACGATTATCGGAGTCGCCGCGCCGAACTTTCACAGCGCGATCGCAGGCTACACGCCCAAAATCTTTGTACCGATGATGACCAAGCCGCTGGTGACGCCCGGCTGGAACGACCTGGAGAACCGCCGTTCCTCGTGGCTCACCTTGATCGCGCGCCTCAAACCCGGGGTTAGCCGCGAACAAGCCGAAGCCGCGATGACGCCCTTGTGGCGCTCGATACGCGCCACCGAGCTGGTGGACATCAAAGACAAAACCGACCTCTTCGCGAAACACTTCGTCCAGGAATCGAGCATGCAGTTGCTCGACGAAAGCCGCGGCTTCTCGCCCTTGCGCGAGCAGATTCAAACGCCGCTGTTGATCGTAATGGCGATGGTTGGGTTGGTGGTGCTGATGGCGTGCGTGAACGTGTCGAGCCTGCTGCTGGTGCGGGCCGCGGCGCGCGTCAAGGAAATGTCGGTGCGCTATGCCATGGGAGCCGGCCGCTGGCAGATTATTCGGCAACTGCTCATGGAAGGTCTGCTGCTCGGACTTCTCGGCGGAGTGCTGGGATTGGCTATGGCCCCGATGGTCTCGGCATTCCTTGCCCGCAGGATCGCGGGAGCCGCCGCCACCGAACTCCCATTTTCTTCGCATCCCGATGTGCGTATTCTGCTCTTCAACTTCGGATTGGCTTTTCTGGTAAGCGTGCTGTTCAGCCTGGCGCCGGCGTTGCGCTTCCTGAGTCCTGATCTGGTCAGTTCGCTCAAGCAGCAGACCATCACAGGCTCCGGTAAGCATCTGCGCTTCCGCCGTATTTCCGTCGGAGTGCAGATCGGGTTGAGTCTGCTGCTGCTGATTGGCGCTGGACTGTTCGTGCAGACGTTGCACAATTTGAAGACGCTCAATGTGGGGTTCACCACCGACCATCTTGTGACCTTCGGCATCGACCCAACGCTCGCCGGCTACGAACCCAAACAGGCGGTTGAGCTACAGAAACATCTGCTTGACGTGTTAGCGGCGCAGCCCGGTGTGCGCTCCGTTGCCGGCACTGACGATCCCATGTTGACCGGTGACAACGAGCAGAGCAACATCTCGTTTGCCAATCACGGAGATAAACCCGACGACGACATTCACACCGAGTGGTCAGCGATCACGCCCAGCTATTTCACAACCATGAACATCCCGTTGGCGGCGGGCAGGTTGTTTACCGAGCAGGACCAGCAAGTCAAATCGAAAGTAGCGATCATCAGTACGAACCTCGCCCGCAAGTATTTCGGCGAGCCTAAGAATGCCATCGGCCAGCTGATGGCGAGGGGCAGCGGCGCGGACGCGAAGTTCGACATCGAGATCGTCGGCGTCGTGGGAGACACCAAGCATGCCCAGATGCGCACCGATATTACCCCGACGGTTTATCGGCCCTTCTTTCAGGATGAAGATCGCGCGCAGGCAGGCTTTATGCAGTATTACGTGCGCACCTGGCAGGCGCCGGAGGCGGCCGAGACGACCATTCGCCAAGCTGTGCAGCAGGTTGACTCCAAGTTGGTGATCGATACCATGCGCACCATGGATGAGCAGATCGCCGACAACATTTCCAACGATAGGCTGGTGGCGATGCTGGCGGTTAGCTTCGGGATATTGGCGACCATTCTGGCGGCGATCGGACTTTACGGCGTGCTGGCTTATGTAACCGCGCAACGTACGCGTGAGATTGGGATCCGCATGGCGCTGGGAGCGCAGCGCTTCGCCGTGATGCGGCTAGTATTGACGGACGTATTGTGGCTAGCGGGCATCGCGATTGTGGTCACCTTGCCCATTGCGGTCCTGCTGAGCCGTATGGTCCGCAGCCAGCTCTATAACGTGAGTCCCGCCGATCCCGTGGTATTGGTCCTGGGAACATTGGCAGTAGCACTGGTGGCGATGCTGTCGGCGCTGGTGCCCGCCCGCCGCGCGACGACCGTGGAGCCGATGAAGGCCCTGCGGACGGAGTAGTGGTGTTCCTAGAGCAATTCCAGCGTCGGTGTATGCCGTGCGGTAGCCGAAAGTGCCGCCGGGTTGAAACCCGGCTCAAGTCAAGAGAGGAAACCGTTAACGCTGCGCTGAAGCGCAGCTCTACCCTTCGAATCGACCTCACCCGAAATACTGGAAGTCTTTCCAGAATTGCGGCCAACCTTCTTTGGGAGGGCCGCAGACCCAGATGTCGGGGTGGTCTTCGGTCTCTTCGTTCTGAATGCCGTACTGGTTCCAGGTGTGCCCGGCGAGGCGGCAGGGGCCGAAGTGCTTGTCCAGCGACTTGCGGCTGAGGCCAACGACGATGACGGTTTGTGGAGGCGGGTCCCCGTAGCCGCGATACCAGAAGGAGTTGACTCCGCTGATGGCGCGCGGGAGCCCGTATTCGGGGCCATAGAGATTGATGGCTCCTGCTTCTCCATAGTTAGTGCCGAGGATGCCGAGATGCGCGCGCTCTTCGGGGGTGAGCGAATCGCGGATCTTCGCGACCTCCTGCACCAGTTCGCGCCAGCCGAACTGTTCGCGGAAGTCACCCTGCACCTGGTTCACCATCGCAAACCAACGCGAGTTCACGGGAGCCAGAGGCAGCCAGAACGCAGTGGTGATTATGAGCTCGACTATCAGTGTGATCCACACGGCCCGGCGGACCCTCATGGCTTTGGGGCGAGTCATCGTAGCTAGCCAGCCTTCTCCCCAAACAGCTCCGGCGGCGTACAACATGGCATACGCTGGCCCCATGTAATACCAGCGGCCTCGGGCGACCGTGAACAGCAGCAAAGTAACTGCAAACATGATGCCGATCATGCGGAGCCGTTTGCCGTTGCGGGAAAAACAAAAGTAAAGTCCCGCCATGGCGAGGGGAAACCGCGCCCCGGTCAATTCCAACTGTTGCGGGAGGAAATACGTCATCCGGCCCTCGCCGATGTCGCGGGTGTGAATGTGCTTCAGAAAATCGAGCGAGATGAAGTTGTGTTGCGCTTGCCAGAGCACGTTTGGCAGCCAGATGAGGATGGAAAGCGCAACGCCAATCCACAGCCACTTGCTTTTGAGGTAGCGGCGCGCGTCGGTGAAGAGAACGCCGGCAACGATCGACAGTGCGAAGAAACCGATGGTCCACTTCGACTCCATGCCGAAGCCGATGGCGGCGCCAATGGCGACCCACCAGCGCGGGTCTTGCGAACGAAGCAGACGAACGACGAAATATGCAGTCGAAACCCAGGCGATGCAATCGAAGGCGACGTACATCATCTCGTATCCGCCGCCGAGGCAGAAGGGGACGGCCGCAACCGCGGCCACGAGTTGGGCGCCACGACGTCCGCCCATGTCGCGCGCCATGAGTCCGGTGAGTACGACGGCGATAGCTTGCGCGATATTGGCGAAAAAGCGGAAGCCGCGGACCGAAGTCCCGAAGAGCAGGAGCGAAAGGCGGCCGAAAAAGGGCGTCACAGGCGGATACGCGGGATAGCCCCAGGCTAGGTGGCGCGAGTCTTCGAGCGTCGCCAGTTCATCGCGATGAATGCCGTAGCGGTTGCCGATGATGAGATGGAGAATGACAGTCGCCAGGGCGATGTAGATGAGGAGCGCGGTGTCGCTGAGCCAGATGGACGGCGGGGGCGCTTGCCGCATGGGACGGTCAGAAGCAATGGCGGAGTTCGTGTCCATAGTTGCCAGATAGTTTGCAGGAGAGGCAGGGTGAATGCAATGTGGGCGGAAAAGCAGATCCCTCGTCCGCTGCCGCGGACTCGTGATGACAAAGACGAAACATAATGTTTGCCCTGTTAGGATTACGCTGTGTCGAAGCTGCTGCACGTCGAAAATCTCACGGTTGATTTTGCGACCGCGCAAGGAAGTGTGCGCGCGGTGAGAGACGTCAGCTTTGACATCGAGCCGGGAGAAGTGCTGGGGCTGGTCGGCGAGTCGGGATCGGGGAAGTCGGTTTCGTCGCTGGCGATTTTGCGATTGCTGCCGCCGCAAGCGAGAGTGCGTGGACGCATCGAGTTTTGCGGCGAGGACTTGCTGCCGCTGGGCGACGAACGCATGCGCGCGATTCGCGGGGCGGGCATCAGCATGATCTTTCAGGAACCGATGACGGCACTCAATCCGGTGATGAGAGTCGGCGACCAGGTGGCGGAGGCGGTGCTGGCGCATCGCGGAACGGCAAACGATCGAGGGCCGCGTGTCAGCAAGTCGGAAGCTGGGAAGCTGGCGATCGAGGCGTTGCGCACGGTGGCGATTGCGGAGCCCGAACGGCGGGCACGCGATTATCCCCACCAGCTTTCGGGAGGCCAGCGGCAGCGAGTGATGATTGCGATGGCAATCGTGAACCGGCCGCAATTGCTGATCGCCGACGAACCGACAACGGCGCTGGATGTCACCATCCAGGCGCAGGTTTTGGATTTGCTGAACGAATTGCGACAGAAGTTTTCGCTGGCGATGCTGTTTGTGTCACACGACCTGGCAGTAGTGTCGCAAGTTTCTCGGCGCATCGCGGTGATGTACGCGGGGAGTCTGGTGGAGATGGGAACGGCGGCACAGGTATTTCGCGAGGCGGTGCATCCGTACACGCGCGGGCTGTTGCGGTCGGTGCCGACGCTGCGCAGCGATCGCAGCCAGCCGTTGTGCACGATCGAAGGGACGGTGCCGGCGGTGAACGCGCCTCCTCCGGGATGCGCGTTTGAACCGCGATGCGAATGGCGTTTACCATCTTGCTCGCAAGCGTTACCATCGCTGGTCGAGGTTGCACCGGGACATCTGGCACGGTGTCCAGTGGTAGCGGCCGAACTACGGTAAACATGCGACTTCTCCTGCTCAGTGATATTCACGCCAATCTCGAAGCGCTGGAGGCTTGTCTGGCCGCCGCGCCGGCTTATGACCGCATCGTCAACCTCGGAGATGTGGTGGGCTACAACGCCAGTCCGAATGAAGTTTGCGAGCGTGTGATTGCCATGAACGCGCCGGTGGTGCGCGGTAATCACGATCGCGCGTGCGCGGGGCTGAGCGATCTGAAAGAGTTCAACCCGGTCGCGGCGATCTCGGCTTACTGGACGAAGAACACGTTGAAGCCGGAATACCTGGAGTGGCTGCGAGCACTGCCGCAAGGGCCGCTTCAGCCCGACGACTTGCCTGGCATCGAGTTGGTGCACGGCGCGCCGTTGGATGAGGACGAATACCTGCTGAATACGGCGGCGGCCGACGACAATCTGGAATTGCCGGGGCACGCGCCACTGATATTTTTCGGGCACACGCACATTCAGGGCGGATTCATTGACGAGGATGGAGAGTCGCGTCCGTTCCGTCCGGAATACGACAGCATGGCGGGACCGGTGGAGTACACCATGTGGCTTACTCCCGGAGAGCGGTACCTCATCAATCCGGGCTCGGTGGGGCAGCCACGCGACAGCGATTGGCGAGCGGCCTTCGCGCTGTACGAACACAACGGCGGACCGCTGGCGAGTGTGACGTTTTACCGCGTGCCGTATGACATCCAGAATACGCAGGCGCGGATTCTGTCCGCGCAATTGCCCGATCGTCTGGCGGCACGACTGCAGCTGGGACGCTAGTGGTGATACTTTCGGAGTGTAGGCGATAACGGCGAGTCGATCGGAATTTCGATTCATCTAATTGGTGTTATGCCGTTCCGTCCGTTTCCTGAAAAAAGCAAATTTCGCAGTAAAGAGTTCTTCGGAGGCCCGAACCTGAGCACACCGTTTGGATACTTGGTGGCGCATATCGATGGCGGCGCGCGGGGAAACCCCGGTCCGGCCGGCTATGGCGTGGTGATCGAGGACGAGGTGGGCCGCCCGGTCGTCGAGTTGAGCAATTTCCTCGGCAAACAGACCAATAATTTCGCGGAGTACTCGGGCCTTCTGGCGGCGCTCACCTACGCCACGCGGTACGGCTTTAAGGCGCTCAAGGTGTATAGCGATTCCGAGCTCATGGTGAAGCAGATCAATGGCCAGTACAAAGTCAACAACGCTGCGTTGAAGGAACTGCACGCGAAAGCTACCCGGATGATCGAAGATCTCGAAGCGTTTGAGATCAACCACGTGCTGCGCGAGAAGAACCGCGAAGCCGACTGGCTGGCCAACCGCGCGATGGACCTGGGTACAAAGGCGCAGGCAGAAACCGACGCCCAGAAATCCGCACCACTTGCTGCGCCGACGGTAAATGAAGTGAGCGGAATCGTGCGCAATGGGGTAGTCGAGTTTCTTGGCTCGAAACTCGCGGACGGCACACCTGTGACCATTCGCGCCGCCAAACTATAACGCGGTCTTTGGCTCGCTAGATTAAGAGCGGCCTAGCACCGAATGCAGTGCTTCCCTCAATTCAGGATGTTGAAAGGCATAGCCATCCGCTTTAAGTTTGGCGGGCTGTACACGCGCGGAGGCGAGCAGCAGCGACTCTCCCATTTCTCCGAAGAGCGTGCGCACGACGAATGCTGGAAGCGGAAAAATTGCTGGGCGGTGCAGCGCGGTAGCGAGGGATTGCACGAATTCCGAGTTGCGGACAGGCTGTGGAGCGACGACATTCACCGGTCCGTGCAGGCTTTGGCTGATCAGCGCGAAAAGAAATGCGCCGACCACGTCGTCGAGCGCAATCCAACTCATAAACTGGCGGCCATCGCCAACTTTTCCGCCGAGGCCGAGACGGAACGCCGGCAGCATGGCTTTTAGCGCTCCGCCGCGACGGGTCAAGACCACGCCGATGCGGAGGTTCACGACGCGGATGCCGGCTTCGACGGCGGGACGAGCAGCGTTCTCCCATTCCTGACAGACTTCCGCGAGAAACCCAGAGCCGGAAGCGCTCTGCTCTGTGAGTAATTCATCGCCGCGATTTCCGTAGTAGCCGATCGCTGATGCCGCGATGAAAACTTTCGGCGTGGCGGTAGCGCGAAATGATTCAGCCGCCGCAGTCGCCAGCGTGCGTGTCCCGTCGACGCGGCTCGCCCGGATCTCGCGCTTGAAACGCTCGGTCCATAGGCCGGCGATGTTTTTGCCAGCGAGGTGAACGATTCCATCGAAGCCGTTCAGCTTTCGCGAATCCAGCGGATGCTCGGGGTCCCATTGCACTTCGTTTTCTGCGGGAGTTCGGCGCACCAGTGCGAATGACGAGTAACCTGCGGCGGAAAGCACCGGCCGGATCGCACTCCCCAGCAAACCTGAGGCGCCGCTGATGAGAATTCGCACAGTTCTTCTCTTCTGGTGAATTTCGTCAGTGGACGATGACCGGCAGTGACCCGCGCCGACGGCCCGGTCACTTTCTCGTATAATCGGTCATGGCGACTTTCCGCCAGCAAATCGCGACCAACGTTCTCACCGTTACCAAGTTTCGCGACTTGCTACGCAAAATCCGCAGCTACCGTCCCAACGACGATCTTACGCTGGTCAAAAAAGCCTACGATTACTCACTGAAGCATCACCAAGGCCAGTCTCGTGCCTCGGGTGAACCCTACTTGGTCCATCCTCTCGAAGTAGCGTCGGTTTTGGCCGACATGCAGCTCGACACCACGGCCATCGCCGCCGGCCTGCTGCACGACGCGGTAGAAGACACCTCGGTCACGGTGGACGATATTCGCACCGAATTTGGCGAGCAGGTCGCGCACATCGTCGAAGGCGTCACCAAGATCAGCAAAATCGAGTTCGCATCGCGCGAGGAAGCGCAGGCGGAGAGCGTTCGCAAAATGGTGCTGGCCATGGTGGATGACATCCGCGTGGTCATGATCAAACTGGCCGACCGGCTGCACAACATGCGCACGCTGGAGCATCTGGGGCTCGAGCGGCAGCTCATGATCGCGCGGGAGACGCAGGAAATTTATGCTCCCATCGCCCACCGTCTCGGCATGGGCAAGATTCGCGGCGAACTCGAGGACCTGGCGTTCCAATACATGGATCCCATCGCTTACAACCAGGTCAAGGAAGCCATTGAGTCGCGCCGCAAAGAGGGCGAAGCGTTCCTGGCGCAGATTCAAACGGTGATCGAGCAGAAGCTGCGCGAGAACAACATCGAGGCCAAGGTTGAAGCGCGCATCAAGCGCATTTACAGCATCTGGCAGAAGCTGCAGCGCCAGCACATCTCGGTGGACCAGATCTACGACATGATGGCGCTGCGCATCGTCACGCAGTCGGTCAATGATTGCTATGCGGTTCTCGGCTTGATTCACAACCAATGGCGGCCGGTGCCGGGACGCATCAAGGACATGATTGCCATGCCCCGGCCGAATCTTTACCAATCGTTGCACACCACCGTGATGGCCGAGAGTGGTCACGCCTTCGAAGTGCAGATTCGCACGGAAGAGATGCACAAGATGGCGGAGGAAGGCATCGCGGCGCATTGGAAATATAAGGATGGCCCGATTTCGGCGGTCGATGAGAAGCGCCTGGCATGGCTGCGACAGGTTGTCGAGTGGCAGCGCGAAGTTCCCGATCCGAACGAGTTTCTTTCCACACTGAAGATCGATTTGTATCCGGAAGAGGTTTACACCTTCAGCCCCAAGGGAAGGATCGTGATTCTGCCCCGCGATGCCACGCCGATTGACTTCGCCTACACCATCCACTCGCAGGTGGGCGATTCCTGCGTCGGCGCCAAGGTGAACGGAAGGATTGTGCAACTGAAGTACAAGCTGCGCTCGGGTGACATCGTCGAAATTCTGACGCAACCCGGTCACCAGCCGAGCCGCGATTGGCTGGGCTTCGTGAAGTCGTCACGAGCCCGACAGAAAATCAAGCACTGGCTGAAGATTCACCAGCGTGAGCGCGCCATTGAAATCGGACGCAAGCTGATCGAGAAGGAAGCCCGCAAATATCGCATCGCGCTGAAGGAAATCAGCGAGGCGGAACTAACCAAGGTGGCAGCCGAAAACGGACTCGGGCGTCCTGACGATTTGTTGGCCGGCATCGGCTATGGCAAGTTTTCCGCGCGTTCAATATTGGCAAGGTTGGCGCCGACGAGCGGAGCGAGCGCAGTGCACGCCCCTGAAACGGAAGATAAGCCCACCGGCTTTACCAGCGTGGTGCGGCGCGTTTTCGGCGGCGACACTGCGGCCATCAAGGTCAAGGGGCACGACGATCTGCTGGTTTACCGCGCGCGATGTTGTAACCCGATTCGGGGCGAGGAAATTGTCGGCTACGTGACCCGCGGCAAGGGCGTGGCCGTCCACTCGAAGAACTGCACGAATGTTGAGAACTTGATGTACGAACCGGAGCGTCGTATTGCGGTGGAGTGGGGCAAGGATGGCAGCCTTGGCACCGCTCCGGTGTGGGAGACCGGATTTCCTATCAAACTGGTCGTTCTCTGCGACAACCGACCGGGCATGCTGAAACAAATCACCGCCGTCATCAGCGACGCCAACACCAACATCCGCAACATCGAAGCCAAGACCGCCGAGACCCACGCCACCGTCGATATCATCGTGGACATTGCCGACGTGAAGCACCTGGAACGCATTATCAGTGGCGTGCGGAAGATTCCCGGCGTACGCGATGTGCAACGCGTCCAGAAGGTCTAGCTCTCCAGCCGGGTTGATCCCTCGTGTGTGCGGTTGAACAGATCAAATCGTATTTTGTCCCGTTCCCCTTGACGATTGACAGGAGCCGGTCTATCGTCTTGTCAACTGTTGACAGGAGACGTAAATGGGGAAACCGACCGACCTGGTGCAAGGCACGCTCGATCTTTTGATCCTGAAGACACTCGACCTGCAGCCCATGCACGGTTGGGGAATCGCACAGCGCATCCGGCAGATTTCCAACGAAGTGCTGCAGGTGAACCAGGGCGCACTGTATCCTGCGCTGCATCGGTTGGAGCAGCAGGGTTGGATTCGCGCCAAGTGGGGCGATTCCGACAACAATCGGCGTGCCAGGTATTACTCGCTCACTCGCGACGGATCAAAATATCTGCGGCAACAGAAGGCCCAGTGGAACCGTCTGTCGGTGGCTATCGCCTCAGTGCTGGAAACGGCCTAGCGGGAAAACCCCTATGCGTTCGTACGACAAACTTCGGTTGCGATTGCGGTCCTTGTTTCGTAAGCCGGACGCCGACCGCGAACTCGACGATGAGATCGAATCGCATCTGCAATATCAGGTGGACGAAAACGTCGCGAACGGTATGCCGCCCGACGAAGCACGTTACGCTGCGATGCGTTCTCTGGGTGGCGCGACCCAGATCAAGGAGGAGTGTCGCGAAATGCGCGGGGTGAATTTCTTCGACAATGTGGGGCAAGACCTGCGATTCGGCTTTCGCATGTTGTGGCGCAATCCTGGCTTCTCGGCGATGGCGGTGCTTTGTCTCACGCTCGGTATCGGCGCCAACGCCGCGGTGTTCAGTTGGATCGAAGGCTTACTGTTACGGCCCTTCCCCGCGGTGGCGCGTCAGGACAGGCTGGTCGTGGTGGCTGGAACCGCTCGCGCCGCGGGAGACAAAGGATCGGGCGGCTCTGAACTTACTGACGTCTCCTGGCCAGATTTTCTCGATCTTCGCGCGAACTGCACCCAGTTCGATTCCTTCATCGCTGACAAAATCATGGGCACGACCATCAGCATCGGTGATCGTGCCGAGCGCGTCGCCGGCAGCATCGTCTCAGCGAATTATTTTGACGCCCTCGGGGTCCATCCACTTCTCGGGCGCGGATTTGAACCCCAGGATGAAGGCGGCCGAAACTCTCATCCGGTAACCGTAATCAGCTACTGGATTTGGAAAGAGCGCTTTCACGGCGACCCGAACATCGTCGGCAAGACGCAGTTGCTGAACGGTGTGCAACACACCATCATCGGCGTTGCGCCGCAAGATTTTTACGGAACATTCGTCGGCTGGCCCATTCAATTCTGGGTGCCAGTATCGATGCAAGAAGTCTTCGAGCCCGGGGGATACAAGCTCGAAGACCGCGGCGAGCGATGGATCGAAGGCTTCGCACGCCTCAAAGATGGCGTCACCATCGAGCAAGCACAGGAAGAAATTTCGACCGTCGCGAAACGGTTGGAGACCCAGTATCCCGCAACTAATCGGGGCCACGACATCAAGCTGATGCCGCTCTGGAAGGCTCCGTTCAACGGGGCCGCGGCGATGCTGCCGACTCTGGAAATCACTCTGGTGGTCGCGTTCGTTGTGCTTCTCATCGCGTGCTCCAACGTGAGCAATCTGCTGATGGTGCGAGCGTTCGCGCGCCAGCACGAGATGACCATCCGCCTCGCCGTGGGCGCGCGCCATGGTCGCTTGTTGCAGCAACTGCTCACCGAGGGCCTGATCTTGTCATCGATTGCCGTCATCGGAGGGCTGGCGGTTGCGTACTGGTGCCGCAACTTGCTGATCGTCTTCTTTCCTGCTCCGGCGGGCATCGTCGCGAACCTGAAGGGCGAAATCGATTGGCGCGTGCTCGTGTTCAGCGCGTTCGTTTGCCTGGTTTCGACACTGATGTTCGCGCTGGTTCCAGCCGTCCAAGCCGGCAAGGTCGATATCGCGGGATCGCTGAAGTCTGAATCCGGTTCGGTCTTTGGAGCGCGCGGAAAGTCGCGTATCCGCTCGCTCCTGGTGGTGATCCAGGTGTCGCTATGTTTCGTGCTCCTGGTGTCGGCTGTGCTGTTGATTCAAAGCATGCAACGAATTCGGACCTCCGACCCGGGTTTCCTGACTGAGTCGTTGTTAACCACCGGAGTCGATCTGGTCGCCGCCGGATACGACGCTCCACGTGCAAAAGACTTCCAGACTCGTCTGCTGGACCGTGTTCGCGGACTTACTGGCGTCGATGCGGCTTCTCTGGCGCGCGTCAGGCCGTTCAGTTATGCCGCGTATTCGTCGGACCTGATCACCATCGACGGCTACACCCCCGCGCCCGACGAGCAGCCTTCGGCGGACTACAACCAGGTCAGTCCCGATTATTTCCGCACCATGGGTATTCCTCTGCTGTCAGGGCGCGACTTCACCGACGCGGATGACGAGACCGCTGCTCCCGTTGCTATCGTGAACGAGAAGATGGTCACGCAGTACTGGCGCGGTGAAGATCCGGTGGGCAAACGGATCAAGGTCAAGGACAAATGGTTGCGCGTGGTCGGCGTGGCCAAACTGGCCAAGTACGGAAGCTTCGGCGAAGCGCCCAAGTCGTTCTTCTACGTCCCGCTGCACCAGGATTTCTCCATTCGCGCCAACCTGAATATCCGCACATCGCACGACCCGGCGGCGATGGCGGCCGATCTTACCCGCATCATTCACGAACTCGATGCCAACCTCGCGCCCTCAGAAGTCATCACCATGCGCCAGCACATCGACCGTAGCGCGCTGCGGTCGCAGCAGATCGCGGTGGCGTTGCTGAGTATCTTTGGAGGGCTGGCATTGCTGCTGGCGGCCGTCGGCCTCTATGGCGTCATGTCGTACTCGGTCTCGCAGAGCACGCGTGAGCTGGGGCTGCGCATGGCGCTGGGCGCGCGTCCCTCGCACCTGATACAGCTGGTGCTCTCGCATGGCCTCTTGCTGACGGCAATCGGTGTCGGGGTGGGGACGGTCGCCGCGCTGCTGCTGACTCGCCTCTTCGCGACGCTGCTCTACAAGGTGAGCCCGCGCGATCCCCTCGCGTTCGGACTGGCCGTGCTGGTGTTGACCACGGCTTCGTTCGCCGCTTGCTTCTTCCCTGCCTGGCGCGCTACGCGCACCAATCCGGTGAGGGCGTTGCGCGACTAATTACTTCTTGGCCGCGGCTTTCACGTACGCCAGCACCTCTTCGGCATGACCTTGTGGCGTGACCGGCGAGAAAACATGCGCGATCTTGCCGTCGGGTCCGATGAGGAAGGTGCTGCGAACGATGCCCATTACCTTTTTGCCGTACATGTTCTTTTCCTTGAGGACATCGAACTTCCTGGCGACTTCTTTCTTGTCGTCGGCCAGTAAGGTGTACGGCAGACTGTATTTTTCTTTAAACTTCAATTGGGCCTTGGGCGTGTCGGGCGAAATACCCAGGACGACCATCCCGGCCTTTTGGAATTTTGCGTATGCGTCACGAAACTCGGACGCCTCCAGGGTTCAGCCGGGCGTGTCGGCTTTGGGATAGAAGAAAAGTACTACGGTCTTGCCTCGGAACTGTTGCAGCGAAACGGGGTTTCCGTTCTCGTCAGGCAGGATAAACTCGGGAGCTTTGTCTTTGCTTTCCATATCGCACTATCTATACAGCAAATTCGCGCGCTCGGCTACAGCCACGGCCTTAGCGGTTTTCCTGCCATTCACATTTGCGGCGGCGCAGATGCACACCCGCGACCGGCAGGCGCCCGACGCCGTTCCGACCGTCACAGCCAAGAAGGCTAAGCGTGGCCCGCGCGCCATCGCAGTGATCGAGTTCCTGCCGAATGGGTCAACGCGGCTGGTACCCATCGCTCTCTGGGTCGAGGGCAGGTATTACGACGCCAGCGAGTACGGCGCGAATCCGGAGCCGATGGCGGTCCAGCCGGAGACAGTGTACGAGGCGCAAAGCTTTGGTGAGCCAACAGGAACCTTTACGGTGACCGCACCCGAGCAGGTCAATGGCAACTGGGTTGCTGACGGAAACTGGCAACCGGAATTGCCGATGGATGTTCAGTTGCGGAAGAAAGCTGCCAAGGACGCTGCATCGCAGTCCAAGAATCCTCCGAGCGCCGTCGTCATGACGGGCGATAACGACGACGGAAAGCCAGTGTTAAAGCGTGCGCCGGGCTCAGCGGGCGATTCGCCCAGCAGCGGTCAAACTGCGCCCGCGACTACGACTTCCGGTAATTCCGGCAGCAGCTCGGGTACCTCGAACGACTCGAACCGGCCGACCCTGAAGCGGCCCGCGAGCGATTCGAGTTCCAAGCCCACGCTGGGCTCGACCGATGACTCGTCGAGCAGCGGGACGACAACGACGGCAACCACAAAGTCGCAGCCACAGGTGGACGACCAGGATCCTAACCGGCCAGTCATGAAGCGAACCACATCTCCTTCGGCGCAGCCTTCGCAGGCAGGAGGCGGAGATGTGGCATCCGCGCCCGTCACTTCGACTGCGGCGTCGTCGAATGACAGCGATCCAAATCGTCCAACGTTGAGCCGCACGAAAGTCGCGAAGCCGGCGACAAGTTCGAACAGCGATGTTTCCTCCACAAAGACCGAGGTGCCGTTTTCGACCGCGGCCAAGGGTGCGCGCGCCTATCCTGCGATCTCCGATGCCGGAGACTACGAGTCACGCTCGCTGATTTACTCCATGTCGTCGGGCGAGCGGCAGGTGCAGGAGCAGCAGATGCTCAAGCTGGCGCTGGACGAGATTCGCGCCTTCGCCGCGAAACACAACGGTCCGGCGATTCCTAAGACCGCGACCATTACTGACTATGACGTGCGCGCGTTCGACCTCGAATACAGCAGCTCACCCACGATGGTGCTGACGGCGAGGCTCCCGATTGCAGCGGCGAATGGGCAGCCGGTCGCTCCGGCGAAAAGACAGCCGATTGCTCCGGCGAAAGGACAGCCGGTCGCGAATTTCACTTACTTCGTGACAATCGTCGCTCGCGTCGATATCAACGACCAGGCCAAGAAGATTTTTTCGATGACGAGCGATACCCGCCATCTCGATGCGTATCCCCGCATGGAACTCATCGATGCGATTGACGCTGACGCCAATGGGCGCGGCGACCTGCTGTTCCGGCAGTATTCCGACGTTGGAATCAGTTACGGGCTGTATCGTGTGTCGGCGTACCAGATCGAGAAGATCTTCGAGGGCGGATCATCCCTCTAAGCGGCCATCCTCCTGGAGTCTCACCGTCGCCTCGGCGTGCGCATAGCGGCTTCCATTTACAATCTCATTGCGTCATGCGAATTGTTTCGATCGCTGCACTGTTCCTGATGCTCGCGTCGTGCCTGGCCGCGCAGAGCTATCCAACCGCGGGCGCGCGCCCGGCTCCGGCTCCAGCGGCTTCCGCCTCCAACTGGCCCACCGCGCAATATGCCGCCACTGCCGCGAAGGACCCTGGCGTCCAGAAAGCCAAACAGATACTCGACGACATGATTCGCGCGCTGGGTGGCGACGCCTACCTGAACATGCGTGAGATCTCGATGGAAGGCCGCAGTTATGCGTTCTATCACGGCAAGCCCAGCGGCTTGGGAGTAGTGTTTTGGCGGTTCTGGCAAGCTCCAGATAAAGACCGCTATGAGCTGACCAAGCAGCGCGACGTCATCGACCTCTACATTGGCGATAAGGGCTACGAGACCACCTACAAAGGCACGGTCACGATCGATCCCAAGCTGATGA
The DNA here is from genome assembly GCA_963749635.1 of uncultured Acidobacteriaceae bacterium. Lineage (GTDB taxonomy): Bacteria > Acidobacteriota > Terriglobia > Terriglobales > Acidobacteriaceae > DASRAA01. The sequence goes on along the minus strand of CAVVNW010000012.1, from coordinate 214,416 downwards.
CCGACTACCTGCGGCGGCGCGAACACTCGCTGGAGTGGGTCATCCGCAACTGGCTGCCGGCGCCGGGCTCGATGATCCTCTACGACGGCACGGCCATCGTTGAACAGGACTTGGCTGACAAGGTCACGGTGCTGACGTCGTCGAACGACAGCGTGACCATTGCGGTCGATCCGCGCACACATCTACCTGTGCGGAAGGCCTACTCGTATCGCGACCCCATCGACCGGCAGTTTGATGAGGAAGCCGAGATCTTCAGCAACTACAAAAATGTGCAGGGGATTGCTACTCCTTACAGCACAGTGCGCATGGAAAACGGCGAAATGAGTAACCAGCGCTTTATCAACAGCGTCACCTACAACAACGGGCTGGATGCCACGATGTTCGAGCCGAAGGGCCTGCTTTATAACCAGCCCAAGGCCACGGTGGCCAAGCCACAATGAACCAATGGTAGAGCTGCGCTTTAGCGCAGCATTGGCCATCGTTATATTGAGTTGAGCCGGGTCTTAACCCGGCGACACCTGGGTCGCCTATGCGTTGCATGCGTGTAAGGCTCTATAAATCAGTGACTTGCCATCGCGTAATTTCTTCCGTATTACGCAACTGAGTGCATACTTCGCCACCCGTTGTTGCAGAAATACAACAGTCGGACTTCGCGCTCGGCCTGTAAGCTATTGACTGCCGCGCCTTTAAACATCCGACTTGCTATTCGAACGCACAATTCGAACCCCCGTCGAGTGCAGTGGAGTCGGACTCCACAGTGGAGCTTCCGTTAAGCTCCGCATGCTGCCCGCACCCGCTGGTTCGGGAATTGTGTTTCGCCGCGTCGATCTCGATGGCTACGAGGTCGAAGCCAGTTGTAAAAATGTTGCGAAAGTCAGCTACGCCACCAGCTTGATGAAACAAGGCGTGCTGATTTCGACCACCGAGCACCTGCTCTCGGCCTTCATCGGTATGGGCGTGGACAACGCAGTGGTCGAGCTCGATAACCTCGAGCTGCCTATCCTCGATGGCAGTGCACTACCGTTCGTCGAGATGATCACGCGTGCGGGCCTCAGGCAACAGCGGCGCAAGCGTACCTACCTCAAAATTCTTCGTCCGTACGAGATGCGCGAGGGCGAGAAGTTCATCGCCGTGTATCCGGCCGACCGCTACTCGGTGAGTTATGCCATCGACTTCCCGCATCCGCTGATTGGCAGCGAAGTGCTGAAGGTGGAACTCAGCAACGGCAGCTATGTCCACGAAGTGGCGCGAGCGCGGACCTTCGGATTTCTGGAACAGCAGCGGGCAATGTTGAACATGGGGTTGATTCGCGGGGCCTCGCGCGAAAGCTGCATCGTGCTGACCAACGACGGAATCGATAACCCGCCGCTGCGCTATGAAGACGAGTTTGTGCGCCACAAGATCCTCGACCTCATCGGCGACCTGGCATTGTTCGGCAAGCGCATTCTCGGATATGTGAAAGCCGACCGCGCTGGGCACGCCATGCATACCGCAATCGTCTCGCGTATCCTGCGCGACCAGTCGTACTGGGAAGAAATCACCCTCGACGAAGCCACCGCCGCCCAATATCCCGAAGAACACCTCGCCATCGCGGACTAGCTCGGCTCCGGCCGTTCCGGACCCAATCGGGATACCATACCAACGTGAAGAAGATTGTGTACTTGTCTCTGGGTTCCAACCTGGGAGACCGCCAAGCCAACTTGCGTAACGCGACCGGCCGGCTCCTGGAGTTGGGCGATGTGCTGGAGGTTTCGTCGCTTTATGAAACCGAACCGGTCGAGGTGACCGACCAGCCATGGTTTCTGAACTGCGCGGTAGCCGTGAGGACGGAGGTGATTCCGCGCGAGTTCCTGGCGGGGATCCTCGAAATCGAGCGCTCGATGGGACGGCAGCGCACCCAACCCAAGGGGCCGCGGATTATCGACATCGACATACTCTTGTTTGGCCCGGCCCACATCAAGACGCCAACGTTGACAGTTCCGCATCCTGCGATGGCCGAACGAAGGTTCGTGCTGGAGCCGCTGGCGGAGATTGCGCCGGAGGTAAAGGTCCCGTTGCTGAAAAAGACGGTGCGCGAGTTACTGGAGGCCCTGCCGAAGAGTGGGCCGAAGGTGAAGAAGATTCCTCGGACCTAGATCCGCTGAAGTTGGTGTACCGTGCGTTCGCCCTCGACGTTGCCGGTGTTGAGCGTGGATTTCGGCTCGAGCAACATGATTTGCGTTTCTTCTTCGGCGGAGGGGCAGTGCTCGACGCCGTGCGGCATGATGATGAACTCGCCGGGGTTGATCATGATCTCGCGCTCGGCGCCGTTCTCGCGGACGGCCATCTTCAGCGCGCCTTTGACCACGAAGAAAAGCTCGTCTTCGACCTCGTGGTGATGCCAGACGAATGGGCCTTGTAGTTTGACCAGCTTGACGTAAGAGTCGTTGAGTTCGCCGATAATCTTGGGGCTGTATTGATCGGAGAAGAGGGAGAATTTCTGAGCGAGGTTGATCTTGTCCATGGTTGTGCCTCGGACATAAATCCTAAAACAGAATTCACCACGGAGGCGCGGAGAACACGGGGTTTTTATTCTTCAAACTCCTCCGTGCTCTCCGTGTCTCCGTGGTGAGACTAGCCGTGCGGACGCGTTGGTTCGCCGCTCTGAGCCTACTGCACCAGCATTCCCGTCTCGCCGTTGCCGTTGCCGTTTCCATTGGTCTCTTCGGGCGGAATGACGGAGGCAGCGGCCACGCGATCGCCTTCTTCCAGATGCAACAGGCGTACGCCCTGGGTGGAGCGTCCAGCTTCGCGAATGTTCTTGGTGTCGATGCGGATGATCTTGCCGAACTGGCTGATGACCATCAGCTCCGACTTCTCGTTCACCAGCATGATCGACACGACCTTGCCGTTGCGGGAGGTGGTCTTGACATTGATGACGCCCTTGCCGCCGCGAGTTTGCAGTCGGTATTCGTCCACGTCGGTGCGCTTACCGTAGCCCTGCTCGGTGACCGAGAGGATGAGGTTCGACTCGTCCTCGCCGTCTTTGCCATCTTTCACTTTCTTGCGGACTTTAGGCGTGATCGCCATTCCAACCACATAGTCGCCACGCGCCATGTCCATACCGCGGACGCCGTAGGCCGGGCGGCCCATTGGGCGGACGTCGGCTTCGTCGAAGCGTATGGCCTGACCTTCGTGGCTCGCGATGAAAACAATCTGGTTGCCGTCGGTGCAGTTGGCCGCGACCAGCTCGTCTTCCTTGTCGATGCCGATGGCGATGATGCCCCGCGACATCACGTTGCTGAAGTCCTTCAGCGGCGTTTTCTTGACCGTGCCGCTGCGGGTAGCGAAGAAGACAAACTTGCCCTCTTCTTCGAGATCGCGCACGGTGAGCAGCGCACGTACGTTCTCGCCCGGCTGCAACGCTACGAGGCTAGCTATGGCTTTGCCTTTGCCCGCGGCGCTGATTTCGGGAATTTCGTACACCTTGAGCCAGTACACGCGTCCGGTATTAGTGAAGACCAGCATGTAGTCGTGGGTGGAAGCGACGAAGAGCTTCTCGACGAAATCTTCTTCGCGGGTGCTCATGCCTTTACGACCAGTGCCGCCGCGACGTTGCTGCCGGTAGGTGGAGATCGGCGTGCGCTTCAGGTAGCCGGAGTGGCTGACGGTGACCGCAACCTGCTCATCGGCGATAAGATCTTCGAGGCCAAGCTCGACGGCTTCGTCCTGAATGATGGTACGGCGGGCGTCGCCATAGTTCTTCTTGATTTCTTCGAGCTCTTTGACGATGACGTTGCGGAGCTTCTTCTCCGAGCCCAGGATAGATTCGTACTCGGTAATGCGGTCGCGAACCTCGCCCAACTCTTTGAGGATTTCGTCGATCGAAAGCCGGGTAAGACGGTGCAACTGCAATTCGAGAATTGCGTCGGCTTGCGTGGCGTCGAAGGGACGGGTGAGCGTCGCGGGCGTAACGCCCCTCAGTGAGACGGGTTTGCCCGCGCCTGCTTTTCCTTCAGTGACGCTGATTGTCTTGCCGGAGAAGTACTCGACCAGGTTGGTGCGGGCGTCGGCGCGGTTCTCACTTCCACGGATGATGCGGATGACGTCGTCCACGCGATCGAGCGCGGCTTGGTAGCCTTCGAGGATGTGCTCGCGGTCGCGCGCCTTCTGCAACAGGAATGCAGTGCGGCGGCGCACCACGTCGATGCGGTGATCGACGAAGTGCTGAATGGCCTGCACCAGGCCCATCTCTTTGGGCTGGTTGTTGACCACCGCGAGGAAGATCATGCTGAAGCTCTCTTGCATCGAAGTGTGCTTGAAGAGCTGGTTGAGCACGATTTGCGGCTCGCAGCCGCGCTTGAGCTCGATGACGATGCGCATGCCGTCGCGGTCGCTCTCGTCGCGGATGTCGCTGACTTCGTCGATGACCTTGTTGTTGACCAGTTCGGCGATGCGTTCGATCAGGCGCGCCTTGTTCACCTGGTAGGGGATTTCGGTGACGATGATCGCGTCTTTGTCTTTGGTGACGTGCTCGATGGCGGCCTTGGCGCGCATGATGAAGCGACCGCGGCCGGTGCGATAGGCTTCGGCGATTCCAGCGCGTCCGGAAATATATCCGCCGGTGGGAAAGTCGGGGCCTTGTACGAATTGCAGTAAGTCGGCGAGTGTGGACTGGGGCTTGTTCACCAGCGTGATGCAGGCATCGACGATCTCAGTGAGATTGTGCGGAGGAATGTTGGTGGCCATGCCGACCGCGATTCCGTTGGAACCGTTGACGAGCAGGTTGGGGAAGCGCGCGGGCAGGACGTCGGGTTCGCGTTCGCTTTCATCGTAGTTGGGATGGAAGTCGACGGTGTCCTGGTCAAGTTCGTCGAGCAGCGCGGTGGCAACCTCAGCAAGCTTGGCTTCGGTATAACGGTCGGCCGCCGGTGGGTCGCCATCAACGGAACCGAAGTTGCCCTGTCCGAAGATGAGCGGGTAGCGCATGCTCCAGGTCTGCGCCAGGCGCACCAAGGCGTCGTACACAGCGAGGTTGCCGTGAGGATGGTACTTGCCCATCACGTCGCCAACGATCCTGGCGCACTTGCGCGTCGCCTTGTTGGGCGCCAGCCCCATCTGATCCATCGTGTACAGAATGCGGCGATGCACGGGCTTCAAGCCGTCGCGAACATCAGGGAGAGCGCGGCCGATGATGACCGACATGGAATAGTCGAGATACGAACGGCGCATCTCCTCTTCAATGTTGATGGGGCGGATGTCGCCGCCTCGGGTGGGATCGAGAGGGAGCTGCTGGTTGGGGTCGTCAGCCATGAATTAGCAATCAGCTGTCAGCTCTTAGCTTTCAGCTTTCCTTCCTGTTGCTGCGCTCGCATTGCGTGGAGGGGCAGCGATTCGAAGCTCAAGCAACCGGCCGCAGGACAAGTTTCTAGCGGCGAACACGATGAAAATTCAGAGGGAAAACCGGTTGGAGAGCACTTTTTAGTATACCATCCTTGCGCATGACTTGATGGCAGATAAGTGGTTATCTATCAGTATCTTGCATGGTTCGCGAGAGGGTCGAAACCGAGGTGGCGAAAAGCTAGTTTTTCGTTTGCAGCATTACATCAGTGGATGAGGATGGTTGCCAGAGATTTTGTGGGTTGAGGTCGGCTTGCTTGGCTTTGGGAAGTTGGAATTCTACGCCGCGATCATCGTTCAACTTAATGGTGGCGGGAACATCGAGATCGCTCAGTGAAATTTTTTGCGTGCGGCTGTCGAAGACGTACACCGTCTGGCCCATGATGGCGTAGTTGTTGACCTGCTGCTGATGGCCATCGCGGAACACAAGAACGGTGGGCTCGACGGGAGCGGCGTCGGCCGGAGCTGCCGGGGGTGGCACGGCGCGTGCGAAATCGTCTTCGTTCACTGCGTCTGGGCTGTGCCGGGTTGGAGGCAAATCGACGACGACGTGTAGCGTCTGCTCGGCGGGAGGACCGGAGTAGACGTACGGGCCGCCTCCACCGGAATCGTACCCGGATGAATCGTCAAAGATCGGGTAGTAATACGGCGCAATGTACGCGCTGCCGTAGCCGTAGGATCCATAGCCGCTTCGGCGTCCGCGGCCATAGGCGGTACGGTTCGGATAAATCCCATACGGAGGCGGAGTTGGTCCGGGTCGATAGCCAATTCCGTAGGGTCCGAGCGAGGTCACGCTGGGCATGATGTTGGGCAGAAACGGCGGAACGTGAAGCTGGATGGAGGTGACGGAAGGCGGTACTCCATGCACCTGCGCAAATGTAGGTGCGGCGGTCAGACAAGTGAACAGTGCAGCAGTGAAGATCGTCAGCGGAATTCCGCCGCGACCGATGCGCCGTAATTTCACCTCGACCGACATGGCGACTACTGATGTCAACCCATAGGATGCGGCAAAGTTGTCAATGACTCACAGAGTGCGAGAGTTGCAACAAGCCGCCGATGTCCAACACTGCATTGGCAATTAATACGCCCACGATTATCGCATTGGCAAATACGGCGTACTTGGTTTCCAGCAGGTCGGCGGAAATGCCGGCCATAAAGAGCATGAAGAACGGCATGGCGATGAACAGAAATGCTTCACCGGCAAAGTGCTGCATGGTGAGACCCACCACGACGAGCAGTATTCCCGTAATCAGCGGAGCGGTGTTGCCAAAATAACGCGGGCGGCGCCAGACGGCAAATACGACCAGCGACACCACCAGCAGGATGATGGTCCCTAGCCCATTTTGCAGAAAGAAAAGACCCAGCAGCGAATAAACAGACTTGGCGGAAATCTCTGCCGGGGAGAACTCAATCCAGTTGGCATCGCGCAACGCTTGGGCGAACACGACGGGGCGGAAGCTGGCGAGGCCCCAGAGAAGCGCGAGTCCGACGACGCAGGCAGCACTGAAAATGGCCAGTGCCGACAGCGGTCGAACGTGGCCGACCCATAACATGAAGCCGAGGGTTGGCAGCAGGACGATCCATAATGACCATTGTGAGCCGACGCAGAGAGCGATGGCGACGCCCATAAGGACGATGCGTTTCCAGTTCCAGAACACGACGCCGCGCGGCGCGTAGAGTGTGTGCGCGGCAGCAATACCGGTGAAGACCAGCCCGAATGCGCCCCAAGCACCGATGATGTCGGGTTGAACCTGACTGGAGCGGGTGACAACCATCGGCGAAAAGCAATACATGCCGAGCGCGATGTAGCCGCCGAGATTGCCGTAGAGCCGCCGTGCGACGTACCACAGCGAGGCCCCGAGCAGCAGTCCCGCCAAGAGAAATGGAAGGCGGATCAGGAAGCGGTATTCACTGAGGTGAGCGAAGTTGCCCTTGGCGTCGATAGCGTTCGCCGGCACACCAGCCAGCAGCGGGATCAATGGCGAGCGGAATTCCGTGCCGGCATTCACCAGCCGGTCAACGTGCAGCAACCCATCTTCAATGTAGCTGCTTTCCATCTGAGTGATGGGCACGTTGGCCATGAACCAGAGACATTGCGCAGCGAAGATGAAGAGAAGCGTGAGGGCCGCGTATTGCGGCAGACCGAGTTTGGGGAGCGTCCGGGAAGAAGCCATGCTTGGTTTCGTGAAACGCCGCCTGCGCCGGAAGCGCGATAATTAGTTAGATCCCTCGCGGACTAAAGTCCGCTCGGATGGTAAAAATAAACGGATTATCGGCACGACTAAAGTCGTGCCCCTTAAAGACGCCCGGTTAGATGTCGAGGTTCTTAACGTCGAGCGCATTGTCTTCGATGAACTTGCGGCGCGCCTCGACGTCTTCACCCATCAGCGTGGTAAAGATGGTCTCGGTCTCGGTCAGGTCTTCGAGCTTCACTTCCAGCAAGGTACGGCGCTCGGGATCCATAGTCGTCTCCCAAAGCTGTTGCGAACTCATTTCACCCAGTCCTTTGTAGCGCTGCACAGTGTAGTCCTTGCGACCTTCGTTGAGCACGTAGTCGAACAGTTCGCGGACGGTCTGCTTCTCAACCGTCTCGGCTTCGACCTTGCGTTTGGAAGTCTTCGGAGCCTTCAGTTCCACCTTCTCCTGCTCGGCACCCTCGGCGTCGCTTGGCTCTTCCTTGCCACTGCTGGCCGATTCCTTGCGGATGCTCTCGATGAAGTAGGGCGGTTGCATGTACTGCTCGATCTGCTTGTACTTCGACATCATCTGCCGGTATTCCGGCGAGGAAGCGAGCTCCCAGTTGATGACGTGGGTGGCGCCCTGCGAGTTCACGAACAAACACTCCCACAGGCTGTGCTCTTCTTCGAAGCGCTTGTCGACTGACTTGATGCTCCGGTCCTTGGCAATCGCCTTCAGCGCTTTTTCCAGGTCGAGGATCTTCTTGGGCGGATGGCTCTTATCGCCTTCGAAATCGGCTCGCTTGGCGAGATCGAAACGGGGAAGGAGCTCAGTCACGACTTCGTCGCGCATGCGCTTGTTTACCTTGTCGATGAATCCGATGTACTCGTTCAAGGTGGTCATGAACTTGGTGAGCGGAGCGCCCTCGAGCGAGGCTGCGCCTTCGCCGTAACGCACGATGATGCCATCGGCGGCGCGTTTCACCATGACCCTCACGAACTCGTTATCGTTCTTGATGTACTGCTCGAACTTGCCCTTCTTGATGCGGTAAAGCGGTGGCTGTGCGATGAAGACGTTGCCGCGCTTAATCAGCTCCTGCATGTGGCGGAAGAAGAACGTCAGCAACAGGGTGCGGATGTGAGAGCCGTCGACGTCGGCGTCAGTCATCAGGATGATCTTGCCGTAGCGTAGCTTCGAAACATCGAAATCGTCTTTGCCGATGCCGGTGCCGAGGGCCGTGATCATGGCGCGAATTTCTTCGTGACCGAGCATCTTGTCGTAACGCGCCTTCTCGACGTTCAGGATCTTTCCCTTGAGCGGCAGGATCGCCTGGAAGCGGCGGTCGCGGCCCTGCTTGGCGGTTCCACCGGCGCTCTCTCCCTCGACCAGGTACACTTCGCAGCGATCAGGCTGGCGCTCGGAACAATCCGCAAGTTTGCCGGGCAGTCCGCCGCCGTCGAGCGCTCCTTTGCGCCGAGTCAGATCGCGGGCCTTGCGGGCGGCTTCCCGCGCACGCGCAGCGTCGATGGCCTTGTTGATGATCTTCTTCGCCACGGGGGGATTCTGGTCGAAGAATGCCCCGAGGCGCTCGTTCACGAAGGCCTGCACAGTTCCGGCGATGTCGGAATTGAGCTTGCCCTTGGTCTGGCCTTCGAATTGCGGCTGAGAGAGCTTGACGCTGACGACCGCCACCAAACCTTCGCGAACATCGTCGCCAGTGAGGTTCTCTTTTACGTCCTTGAACAGGCCGAGCTGCTGGCCGGCGTAATTGATGGTGCGGGTTAGCGAGGTACGGAAGCCCGACAGATGCGTGCCGCCATCAACGGTGTTGATGTTGTTGGCGAAGCTGAACACGGTCTCGGAATAGGCGTCGTTGTATTGCAGCGCGATCTCCATGGCGACGCCGTCACGTTCGGCTTCCATGTAAATCGGCTTCTCGTGCAGCACCGACTTGCCGCGGTTCAGGTGCTTGATAAACTCCGCGATTCCGCCATTGAATTTGAATTCGGTGTGCTTGGGCTCGCCGGTCTTGGCATCGGTGGTGCGCTCGTCGGTGAGAGTAATAAGCAAACCCTTGTTCAGGAAAGCCAGCTCGCGCAGGCGCTGGGCCAGCGTGTCATAGTTGTATTCAGTGGCCGTCAAGATGGTTGCGTCGGGAACGAAGTGGATCTTGGTGCCGCGCTTCTTGGTGTTGCCCGTCTTATTCAGCTTGCTGGTCGGTACACCTTCCGAGTAGCTCTGCTCCCACACCAGACCGTCGCGCCAGATCTCGAGTTCGAGCAGGCTGCTGAGAGCATTCACACAGGAAACGCCAACGCCGTGCAATCCGCCGGAAACTTTGTAGGTCGAGCTATCGAACTTGCCGCCCGCGTGCAGCACTGTCATGACAACCTGGGCTGCGGGCAAACGCTCACCGTCAACGTCCATCTCACCGGTAGGAATGCCGCGCCCGTTGTCCACGACGGTGATGGAATTGTCGATGTGAATCGTGACATCGATGCGATCGGCAAATCCGGCCAGAGCTTCGTCCACGGAATTGTCGACGACTTCGTACACCAGGTGGTGCAGCCCCATTTCGCCGGTTGAGCCGATGTACATGGCCGGACGTTTACGCACCGCTTCCATGCCGCCGAGAACTTTGATGGAATCGGCGTTGTAGTCCGAGTCGGACTGACCATTGCCGTTCCTGCCGTTGGGCGACGGCTTCACATCCTGAGTTTCGATCGCGTCTTTTTCGTTGGAAGCTTTGGCGCCAGCTTGCGTATCGGTCGGGGACATCCTGCTCCATTCCTTCAGGAACACGCAGGGGCTGCGGTTCCCGCTTGGTCACGCGGATCGGGGGAGAGGCTCTGTGAGCTATGCTCAACCGCCTCAACTACCAGTAATTTCAACGATTTGAGAGGCCGACGATCCTTACTTATTTTAGCATGAAAGAGGCCTGTCCTGAGCAACAAAGCAGCTAACTAAGTGCCTTAGAATGAGTTAGTTGAAACTAGGTGTCGGGGGAGTAATGCCGGGGTGGAAAGACTGCGCTGTCGGGACGTTGTTTTCAGCTTGAGCTAGTTACTTATTGACAAATATTTTTGGGAAATTCGAAGCAAAAATCGGCACGCAACGTGGGATTCTCCCCATGGTGGCGACCAGGGTTTTCGCTGCGCCATCGTATGTTGCGCACGCCAACAGTTGCGTGGTTACGCAACCGGCGAAGTACAAAAGGCGCATTTGCGAGCGGCGATGGGAATCTCGCTCAAACATTCCGGGCACGGCTTCTTGTCAGGCGCCGCCTCCTGTCCCTTGTTCAGGCGAGCCATCAGCGCATTCACGGGCAGCACTACGAAGTAATACACTGCCGCGGCGATCAACAAGAACGCAACCACTGCGTTGATGAAATCGCCGTACAGAAATTTGGCGCCGTTAGCTTCGAACGAATAGGCCGAGAAGTCCGGTTTGCCGACCAGGGCAGCTATCAGCGGCGTCAGCAGATCTTTCACAAACGCCGTGACGATGGACCCGAATGCGGCGCCGATGACCACACCAACCGCCATATCGACCACGTTGCCGCGCAGAACGAACTCGCGAAATCCCTTCAACATGATTGCCTCCCGATATTGAAACGCCGAAATCCGCCGCAACTTTCAATGGCAACGAATATACGGAGAGCAGGTCGCAAAGACAAGCGAGCCGTGTGCGGACGAACAGAATTATTGCCCGGCGAACCAGTCCTTCACCGGTTCCTGGCTGAGGTAGAACACGATCATCACCCTGACGATGATCTGCAGGCCCTCGCGGGCGATGGTGGCGAGACGCGAATCCATCACCGCACTCGAAATCGCCGGGACTGCCATGGCCACACCTACGACGGCGACCAGGATTGCAGCACGCCGCGCCCAGCGCCAGCGGTTCCACAACGCTAACGCCAGCACCAGCAGCAACAAGGCGTACAACACGAAAGCGATGGGACCGAGTTGCTCAAGACCCCCGCCGAGAAGGAACGCGCCTGCCGAGAGCGAGGTTCGGCCCCAGGCGAGCAAGATGGCAAAGGCAAAGGATGTGCCCGCAACGACGACACAGAGCGCGACAATTGTCGTTACTCCTGCGGGCTGATCGTTGTTCATTGCGAGCGCCACTTTTCTATTTTAGAAAAGAAAGGGTGCCTCGATTTCCGAAGCACCCATTTGTTCCACGACGAAAGCAGCGACAGCTAGCGAACGACCATCGGCTTCCTTTGCTTAACGGCGATCGGATCGGCCGCTTTGCTATGAGTGGTGACCTTGCGCAACTGCTCACCGAGATAAATTTGACGCGGACGAGAGATCTTCTGGTCCGCATCCTTCATCAACTCATTCCACTGTGCCAGCCATCCTGCAGCGCGCGGAATCGCAAACAGCACGGTGAACATGTCGGGCGTGAACCCCATCGCCTGATAGATGATTCCTGAATAGAAATCGACGTTGGGATAGAGCTTGCGAGTCACAAAGTAGTCGTCGCTCAGAGCAATGCGTTCGAGTTCCAGCGCAATGTCGATGCGGCTGTTGCGGCCTGTCACCTCGAACACCTGGTCGGCGACTTCCTTGATGATGCGGGCCCGCGGATCGTAGTTCTTGTAGACGCGGTGCCCGAAGCCCATCAGCTTGATCTCGCCAGCCTTTACCCGCTTGATGTAGTTGGGGATGTTGGCGACGGAGCCGATTTCGTCGAGCATGCGCAGGGCTTCTTCATTGGCGCCTCCATGCAATGGGCCAGCCAACGCAGCCGCCGCACCCGCCATGGCGAGATAGGGATCCGCCTCGGCGCTGCCGATGACCCGCATGGTGGTCGAACTGCAATTCTGCTCGTGATCGGCGTGCAGGATGAACAGAATATCGAGTGCGCGGGCGATCACTGGACTGGCAACATACTTCGGCTCGGTCATGCGCCAAAGCATGTTCATGAAGTTTTCCGCATAGCTAAGATCGTTGTCCGGATATATGTACGGATGGCCGCGGCGGTGGCGATAAGAGTACGCCGCCAGCGTTGGCATCTTGGCGATCAGGCGGACAATCTGGCGCTGCCGGGTTTCGTGGTCGCGAACGTGCCGCGCCTCCGGATACACCGTAGAGAGCGCCGCCAGCGTGCTGACGAGAATTCCCATAGGATGAGCATCGTAGCGGAAGCCGTCGATGAACTGCTTGGTGGTCTCGTGCAGCATGGTGTGGAAAGTTATGTCGTGCACCCATTCCGCTTCGCGTTCGGGATTGGGAAGCTCGCCGTGAAGCAGCAAATAGGCGACCTGGAGATACGTGCAATTTTCGGCCAGGTCGTCAATGTCATACCCGCGGTAGCGGAGTATGCCCTTGTCGCCGTCGATGAACGTGATGGTGCTCTTACAGTCGGCGGTGTTCATGAAGGCGGGGTCGTATGTCATCAGACCAAAATCGTCGGGGTTGACTTTGATCTTGCGGAGGTCCATGGCACGAATGGTTTCGTGCTCGATGGGCAGTTCGTAGGTTTTATCAGTGCGATGATCAGTAATGGTCAAAGCGTCTTTGGGCATGACCGTCGTCTCCTTCTGGCCTACTTGGCATCTTTGCCAGTAGATGCTTCGGATTTGGTAGCGCCCGGCTTGGTCTCGCTTGCAGACTTAGTTTCGGACGCAGGCGCAGATGAAGGATTGCTGCCGTTCCCACTGGATGGGCCCGTGCTGGATTTTTTCGCGTAGTCGTTTACATACCAGCCGGCGCCCTTGAACTGCAAAGCGGGAGCGGAGATAAGCTGCTCAAGCTCGCCTCCACAATGTGGACACACTGTGAGAGGTGGATCGGAGAACTTTTGTATGCGCTCCGTGAGGCTATGGCAGCTTTTACATTGATATTCGTATAAGGGCACAGCGATTTTCCCGGGGTAGGTATAACCTATTGATTCTATGCGGCGAGAATGGTGCCGGTCAATGCGAATTCGAACGATCGTTAGGATTGCGAATGGGGCTTACTTTTCGCGGTTTTCGGCCAGGGACCTAGTTCGGTGAAAGCTATCGCCATCATTCCCGCCCGGCTGGGATCCACCCGCCTGCCACGCAAAATCCTGCGTGATATCAATGGCAGACCCATGCTGACGCATGTTTACCAGGCTACGCGGGCCTGCTCCGCGCTTGACGACGTTATCGTCGCCACCGATTCGGAGGAAGTTGCGGAGGTCTGCCGAGCCCACGGGTGGAGTGTACGTATGACTTCGCCCGCGCACCGCAGCGGAACCGACCGCGTGCACGAGGTGGCGCAGACTGTGGCGGCCGATGTGTACGTCAATGTACAGGGCGACGAGCCGCTGGCCCGGCGCGAGCATCTCGATGTACTTTTGCGCCTTATGGAAAATCAGGACGTTCAGGTAGGTACGTTGAAGACACGATGCGGGGCGGAGGACGTCGACAATCCAAGCGCCGTGAAAGTCGTAACCGCGCTAGACGGACGCGCACTGTACTTTTCGCGGGCAACCATTCCTTTCGACCGCGATCGGACATGGGCGAAATCCGCTATTTCAAACATCTCGGCTTCTACGCCTATCGGAAGCCTGCATTGGACGCATTCTGCTTGTGGCCGGAGTCTCAGTTGGAACGCAGCGAGCGACTCGAACAACTCCGGTTCCTCGATAACGGCGTAGCGATTCACGTGGCGGAGACGCCGTTCGACACGATCGGAGTGGATACGGAAGAAGACCTACAGCGCGCCGAACGGATTCTCTCCCGTCGCAACTAAACCATGGCGCTGCGGTTCTTTTCCCACGCTTCCGCTGCCGCGACCCGCTTGTGAATCGACGGATGGGACTCGAAGAACCACTCCACGAAGCGCGAGGGTGTGCGCTCGGCGAGGTTCTGGTCGGCCAGCTTCTGCATCGCCGTGACGAACGGCCCGATTGCAGGAATGCTCTCCCACGCGTACAAGTCGGCTTCGCGTTCGTGTCGTCGCGAAAGGGCATTCATGGCCGGCACCAGCAGGAATCCCAACACGGTGGCCACTAGAATGATGAGCGGCAGATTGGCGAAGTCGTACATGCGCGGATCGAGCACGGGGAACCAATCGTGCGCCAGCGCGTAACGCAGTACCTGGTTGGTGAGCCACAGCCCGAAGAACGTGATGCCAACCTGCATGAGAATGCCTTGCACGATGTGACGGCGAACGTGGTGGCCCAGCTCGTGCGCGAGTACCGCTTCGATTTCATCCTCGCTGTAGTTTTGCAGCAGTGTGTCGGCCAGAATGATGCGGCGCGTGCGGCCGATTCCCATCAATGCGGCATTAGCCTTCTTCGATTTCTCGGAGAGCTTCCATTCATAGACGCCGCGCACCCGTGTCCCTGCGCGTTCTCCCAGGCGAGTCAGGCGGTCGCGCAGCGAGTCGTTGTTCAGCGGCTCGAATTTGTAGAAGATTGGAAACAGTACCACCGGCGCGAGCTGCACGATCAACAGAAACAGGCCTACAAACACCGCCCACGCAATCATCCACCAGCGCTGGGGGGCAACGCGGATCATGAAGTAAATCAGTTCTACAACGATGGTGCCGAACACCAGGCCAACAAGCCAGCCCTTCAGCTCGTCCCACAACCACGAGCGCATCTTCTGGTTCGACAGGTCGTAGCGGCGCTCGAGCCGGAAGCCGAGGTAGTCGAGCGGTGCGCTCAACACTTTCATGATCACCGAAAACATGAGCACGTACAGGAACACCGCTAGAAAGTAGTGTTGGCCTCCCATTCGGTACGACCAGTCGCGCAATGTGCCGGTCCATCCCGTCACCAGGAGGACAATCAGCAGAAGAAACCCAATGACGGCGTCGGTAATGCCGAGCCAGCGGCGAATGCGGTTGTAGCGACGTGCTTTGGGACTGTCGCTGCTCGGCGCACCGTGACCCGGTGTCGTAGTTGTGTCGGGCAATGTCACTAATGCGCCCCCACGGCGACGCTTGATTGCACGAAGGCTTGCGTCTCACGAAGGATTTGCGCGACAAGCTCGGGTGTCGCCGCCTCGCAATAAATACGCAGGAGAGGCTCCGTGCCAGAAGATCGCACCAGCACCCACGCCTCGGCGCCATTGCCATTGGTCGGAGCGTCGAGATAGAACTTCACGCCGTCGAGAGTCTCGATTCGCAGCACCTTGAAGCTGCCCATCTTCGCGGGTTTCGCTTCCACTCTGCGCATGGCTTCGTCTTTGACTTCGTTGGTGAGGTGAAGATCGGTCCGGGCGTAATAGTGAGGGCCGTATTCCTCTTGCAGGTCGCGCACCAGTTGTCCGAGCGGCTTGCCCTCATCAGCCATGATGTTAGCCAATAGCAGAGAATTCAGGATGCCGTCACGCTCCGGCAAATGGCGACGAATGCCGATGCCGCCCGACTCTTCTCCACCAATCAGGATGTCGCGCTCGAGCATGAGGTCGCAGATGTACTTGAAGCCGATGCCGCACTCGTGCATCTTGCGCCCGTACTTGGCGCAGATGCGGTCGATCATGCGTGTGGTATTGAAGGCGCGCACCACTTCACCCGGCCATTCCTTGCGCTTCAGCAGCCACTCCAGGATCACCGAGAAGATTTTGTGTGAGTCCACGAAGCTGCCGTCTTCGGCTACCGCCCCCAAGCGGTCGGCGTCACCATCGGTAGCCATTCCGGCCTGACAGTGCTCGCGGACTACCGTTTCCTGCAACAGTGCAATGTGCGGAAGAATCGGCTCGGGGTTAATGCCGGGAAAGGATGGATTAATCTCCCCGCGAATTTCAATATGCTCGATGCCGTTCTCGGCGAAGATTTGCTTCAGCACACCTCGACCCGAGCCGTACATCGCGTCCACGGCGAACTTGAAGCCGGCTTTCTTGATCGCGCCGAGGTCGACGAACTTCTTCACCGCCGCGATATACGGTGTCTTGAAATCAGCACTGGTAATGCGGCCGCCTGAGCGCTCGATTTGCGGACCATCGAGAGCGGACTCGATCGCCTTGATGATCGCCGGCGTCGCCGATCCGCCATAGCCTGCCTTGTACTTCACGCCGTTCCAGTTGAACGGATTGTGGCTGGAGGTAATCATCACTCCACCGGCAGCGCCGAGGTTCACCACCGCGTAGGAGAGCGCGGGAGTGGGTGTGTAATCGTCGGAGAGGTGCACGACGATGCCTGACGCGGCCAGCACCTCCGAGATAGCCTCAGCGAACGCGCGCGAGCTGAAACGGGTGTCGTAGCCCACGACCAGGCCCTTCGCCGCGTCTTCCTTCTCGTGCACGTAGTGAGCGATGGCGTTACCCACGCGCCGCACGTTCTCAAAGGTGTAATCGTCGGCGATGACGCCACGCCATCCGTCGGTACCAAACTTGATTTGAGTCGTCATAGACATGTTTTGAGGTCGCCTGCCTGATTAGACGAGCTTCGTCAGCTTTTGCTGATCGAGATACGCCACTACTTTCCCGACGTCCTGCGCTTGTTCGCGCGTGGTGATCAGCAGGGCGTCGTCGGTTTCGACGACCACGAGGTCATTCACGCCCACCATCGCCACGAATTTTTCCGAGTGCACGAAATTGCCGGACGCTCGTAACGTGAAGCTCTGTTGCGATGAGATTATGTTCTTCAGCGTAGGGTCTGCGGCTGCGCGATGCTCGTAGAGGGCCGTCCATGAACCCAGATCGTTCCAGCCGAAATCCGCGGGAATGCAGAAGATCCGCGACTTGCCTTCGCCCTTCTTGGAGCGCGGCTCCAGCACCGCGTAGTCGATGCTGATGTTTTCGCACTTGGGATACAGTTCGGCGAACTTGGCCTCGAATCCGGTTGTGCCGTAGCTTGCTGCGATCTGTTCGAGGATGGGCGCGGTATTCGGGAGGTGCTCGCGTAATGCGTCGGCCAGTGTTCGCGCGCTCCAGACAAACATCCCGCTATTCCAGTAGAAAGTTCCTGCAGCGACGAATTGTTCGGCAAGACCCAGGTCCGGTTTCTCTGTAAAGCGCACAACCTGCAACGCCCCATCCTCTGCCGGATGTCCCGCTTCGATGTAGCCATAACCTGTCTCGGGACGGCTGGGTGTGATTCCCATGACCACGATGTTCGGACCAGCGGCAGCGATTTCTGCCGCCCGACGAACATTCTCATCGAAGCGTTGTTCCTCGAAGATGACGTGGTCGGACGGGAACATTCCGATAATTGCGCTGGGATCGATGCGCTCCAGCATAAACGCCGCCAACCCGATCGCAGGCGCGGTGTTGCGTCCCACCGGCTCGGCCAGCACCTGGTCTGCCGCAAGCTCGGGTAGCTGCTGCAGAATCGGCTTGCGCAAGTCTTCGTTCGTAACGAGCCAGAAGTTCCGTGCCGGAGCGAGCGGAAGCAACCGCTCGACCGTCTCCTGGATCATGCTCTTCGCGCTGTTGAGAGGCAGCAACTGCTTGGCTCTACGCTTGCGACTCAGTGGCCAGAACCGCGTGCCGCGTCCACCGGCGAGGATGACAGGATAGAAATTGCTGCTTGCTGATTCGCCCAAGAGATTTCCTTGTGCCCGGGGTAGCGGGCCGTTCACCGTTACGATACGCTTCTAGTGATTATCCAAGTATCGTCTGCGGTTCCGCAACGCTGCCTGTAGGCAGCGACATGCGCATGATTTCCACGTCCCACTGCGGCCGCACCAGGTACTGCGGCACGCTTGCCGGCACCACCACGGCTTCACCTTTAGCAAAGCTGATCGGCGCCATCCCCGCGGACTCCAGCATTGCCGCTCCTTCGATGGCAACCACGACATGCGGCGAGTTTGGCGAAACCGAAGCCTGCATCGGCTCGCTGAGTTTCAACTTCTCCACTTGGAAGTAGGGCGATCGCACCAGCACGCTTGGGTCGCCATTCGCGTTGCCGACAACTTTGCCAGCGCGTGCATGCAAATTGATGGCAGCCATTCCTTCCTGGATGTGCAACTCGCGTGGACGGCCGTAGTCGTACAGGCGATACGTGGTGTCGGAGGTCTGCTGTGTCTCCACCAGTACCATTCCGCCTCCGATGGTATGAACCGTTCCCGCGGCCACATACAGCATCTCGCCACTGTGCACTTCGATCCAGTTCAGCAGGTCTTCGGCGCGGTTTTCGTGAATCGACGCCTCAAATTCTTTCAAGGTCGTGCCGGGCTTCAAGCCGAGCGCCACCTGCGCACCTGGTTTGGCATCGAGGACATACCAGCACTCAGTCTTGCCGCACGGTTCACCCATTTTTTGCGCGGCAGCGTCGTCGGGGTGCACCTGCACCGACAACTTTTCCGCCGGAAACAGAAACTTCACCAGCAGCGGAAACCGGTCTTCATACACTGCGGCGTTACCGACGAGTTCTCTTTTGTACTGGCTCGCAATCTCGCCCAGCTTACGTCCGGCGAACGGCCCATTGGCAATGCGGTTCTCGCTCCACGTCAGCCAGCTTTCGCCGATCGGCTCCTTCACGATCTTGGTGTAAACGGGACGAAGGTCACGTACGCCCCAGGGGCGCTCGTCGAAAATCGGTATCAACAGGAACGGATAGAGATCAGGCATGGATGGAATTCGGTGCGAACCCAGGTGAGCGCTCACGATCAGGAGCGCGAACCTGGAGCATCCGCGTTTCTCAGGATACCAATTACAGGCTGGCGAAAAACTGTCGCATGCGTTCCAGGCCGCGATCCAGTTCTTTGTCCGAGACCGCGTACGACATGCGAATGTGGTCCTGCGTACCGAACGCTTCGCCGGGAACCACTACCACGTGCGCTTCGTGCAACAGCTTTCGCGCCGCGTCGGAAGCTGAGTTCATACCGCCCCTGCCGAAATAGTGGCTCACGTTGGGATACGCGTAAAACGCACCGTTGGGCGACGCGCAGGTCAGTCCGGGAATTGCACGCAGACCGGCGACAACTTTGTCGCGCAATCGAATGTACTCGGCCCGCATCTCTGTCACGCAGTCCTGCGAACCGGTGAGCGCCACTACTCCCGCTTTCTGTACGATTGACGTCGGATTCGATGTGCTTTGGCTCTGCAGCTTGTTCATCGCGCTGACCACTTGAGCAGGACCCAGCACATATCCCAGGCGCCACCCGGTCATGGCGTAGGTCTTCGACAACGAGCCAAGAATCAGCAGCCGCTCTTTCACGTCGTGCACCTCGCCCGCGGAAAACAGCTGGCCCGTGAAATTCAGATACACGTAGCACTCATCTGAAACCACGTAGATGCCCTGTTCGTGTGCCAGGCGCAGCACCGAGATCATGTCCTCTGGCTTCATTACCGAACCAGAAGGATTGTTCGGCGAGTTGAGGATGATCATCTTCGTGCGCGGCGTGATGGCGCGCTCCACCATTTCAGCGGTCAGCGCGAAGTCATGCTTCTCGTCGGTCGGGATGAACACCGGCTCGCCACCCGCATAGCGAATGATGTCTTTGAACGAGACCCAGTACGGCACCGGCAGAATCACTTCGTCGCCGTGGTCGACCAGCACCTGGATCGCATTGAATAACGCATGCTTACCGCCGACCGAAGCCATGCACTCTTCCCGCTTGTAGTCGGAGCCGAAATCGGCCGCGTGCCGTTTAATGATCGCATCGCGCAGCTCGGCCGTGCCTCCCACGGCGGTGTACTTGGTGAAATTGTTATTGATGGCCGCGATGGCGGCGTCCTTGATGTGCTGCGGCGTTGAGAAATGCGGCTCGCCAGCGCCGAAATCGACCAGATCAGCCCCGGCCGCGCGCAGCTTTTCGGCTTCGGCGACGACAGCCATGGTGGCAGACACTTCGATCCGCTGAATTCGGTTGGTGAGAAACGAGGCAAGCTGAGTTCCAGTGGTTGACATTCGTCGGCCCTTTACTTAGTTGGGATTTCGATCATGGCGGCGCGTTTCCCGGCCACTTTGCGGCGCAGATGCTCTTCCACCAATTCCGGCACCAGTCCGGCGAGCGGCCCGCCGAACGCAGCAATTTCACGTACGATACGCGAGCTGAGATAAGAGTATTTTTCCGCCGGCATCATGAACACCGTCTCGACCCGCGGCTCAATCTTGCGGTTCATCAGCGCCATCTGCAACTCGAATTCGTAATCGCTTACCGCGCGGATACCTCGCAGTACTGCATTTGCATTCTTGCGGATGCAATAGGTCATCAGTAGGCCGTCGAAGGAATCGACCGTCACGTTTTCCAGGTCCGCCGTCATCGCCTTCAGCATCTCGATCCGTTCCTCAAGGCTGAACAGCGAATCGTCTTTCTCGGGATTACGCGCAATCGCGACGATGAGGCGGTCAAAAAGCTTGCAGCCGCGATTGATGAGATCGAGATGGCCGTTCGTCACGGGATCGAACGATCCGGGATAGATGGCAACAATCTGTTTCAATGGGCCTCGGCGGCGGAAGTTGAAGCTTCGATTTTATTCTGCGCCGCACTCGCGAGGCAATTGTTCTGTTCAAGAAATATGGGGGCCTGGGGCTTCCGGCCCCCATTTTCCCGAATTCACCAACAAGGGTTAGGGTTACTTGCGGCCTGCTGGCCCTTTCGGAGTCGGCGTCGGCGCAGCTTCGGCGTTGGCGACGGCAGCCTCCGCCTTCTCGGCAATCGAGGTCAGCCCCAGTGCCTTACGAACTTCGCTTTCCAGCTTCTCGCAAATATCGCGGTTCGTTTTCAGGAATTGCTTGGCGTTTTCGCGTCCCTGGCCAATTCGGTCGCTCTTGTAGCTGAACCACGAACCCGACTTCTCGACCAAGTTCATGTTGACCGCCAAGTCGATCAGGTCGCCTTCGCGCGAGATGCCTTCGCCGTAAACAATGTCGAACTCCGCCTCGCGGAAGGGAGCGGCGGTCTTGTTCTTGACGATCTTGACCTTGGTGCGATTTCCGACGACGATGTCGCCGTCTTTAATGGCGCCAATGCGGCGGATGTCGATGCGCACCGACGAGTAGAACTTCAGCGCTCGTCCGCCCGTGGTGGTCTCTGGGTTGCCAAACATGACGCCGATCTTTTCGCGAATCTGGTTGATGAAGATGAGGCTGGTGTGCGACTTGGAGACAATTCCTGTCAGCTTGCGCAGCGCCTGGGACATCAACCGGGCCTGCAGACCAACGTGACTGTCGCCCATCTCGCCATCGAGTTCGGCCTTGGGAACCAATGCCGCGACGGAATCCACAACCAGCACGTCGATCGCCCCCGACCGCACCAAAGCCTCGGCGATCTCTAGCGCCTGCTCGCCGTAGTCGGGTTGCGAGACCAGAAGGTTGTCTACGTCCACGCCCAACTTCCTGGCATAGATGGGATCGAGAGCATGCTCGGCGTCAACGAACGCCGCCATACCGCCCTGTTTCTGCGCCTCGGCAATGACCTGCAACGCGATGGTGGTTTTGCCGCTGGACTCCGGCCCGAAGATTTCAATGACGCGTCCACGCGGAACGCCGCCGACGCCTAGTGCGGCATCGAATGAAATCGAGCCGGTCGAGATGACGGAAATGGGAACCACTGCCTCCTTGGATCCCAGCTTCATGATGGAGCCCTTGCCAAACTGCTTTTCGATTTGCGAAATAGCTACATCGACTGCACGGTTCTTTTCGGTTCTTTCATCGGCCATGATTTTTGCCGCTCCTTGGCGCTCTTCCGCTGCCTAATGACGCCGAAAGAGCCTGTTTATCTGTCGGTTACGCGGTAATAGGATATCTTCCGCTTTTAAAATAGCGAGTCTGCGGGGGACAGCCGTACACTTACCGACGGCGTAGTATACATGTTCCCCTGGGGCGAAGAAATAGCGAAATAGAAGGCGTCGTTGTTACGAAGGTAACCACTTTGTCCCGTTTTGGGCAGGATCCGCCGTTTGCTGACCCTGGGTCTCTCACCGCTTCAGTAGATCAATCGGTTCCCGCACATCCGTCACCCGAAAATACTTCGCCAACTCGGGATAACGCTTGGCTACGGCTTCATACATCGCATACGCGACGTTGCGGTACGAGAAGTGTCCCGCCGGTCCGGTGCGCAATTCGCTGATGTAGAGCGCTTCGGCGAAATCCATCTTGAACAGCGCACGCTTGCGGTACGCCAGCGGAATCACGTATTGCGACTGCTCCTCCGCGTCATCGGCCGCCCGAGCAGCGAGTTGCGTTGCCGCAGCGCGCGCCCGCTCCATCGCGGCGTTGTAGCGTACAGCCAGGTTAGCGTTGTCGATGTCTTCCGGCCGGTCGTAGCCATGGCGGGTGGTGTAATCCTGCACGATCTGCACGCAGCGCCGATGACGGTGCATGTCGCGAAAACCGCCAATATCCATCAGAATGTCGAATCGGAATTTCTGTCCACTGCAGTACGTTCGCGCAACCTCATCGTGACGGCCCCGATGCCGAAGTCCCAAATCAATGATCTCCGCCCGCCGGGCCCCCGCCATGCCCTCAACAAGTCCGCGAATCTGCCGATAAGAATGATGCGAATACTGATACAGCAGTGTCGCTGCCAGCTCGACTTCCAGTGGCTCGTCTTCCAGCAGATCGACCAGCGCGGCAGGCTCGATTTCGAGCGAACCCAGTATTTCTGCGGCAGCAGCTTGCAACTCGCGCCGGCTCTGCTGTTCGTAGACATTGGGCTCGGCATACTTCATCAGCGTAGGAGCGACGTGGACCTCCCGCAGAAGCACCTTTTGCACCCGGTCGGCGAGCTCGGACGAGCGCTGCTGGATCTCCTCCATCACGGGCTCGGCCCCCGCCTGATTCACGTTGTATGCGGCTTCGCGCGCCGCTTTCTTCAGTAACTCACCCAGCCGCCGAACTTCCGCATGCGTATCCGAGAGCAGCCGCGACACCTGGTTCTCCAGCGTGCGCGCGCTGACGATCTGCCCCAACGATGTATTGGCGGCCAAGGGCAAAAAGTAGCGTGACAGGTCGAACGCCCGCGCCTTCAACGTGCGTTCGTAAGCTTCCTGCTTCATCTCCTCGGGCTTGGGAGTGCGCTCCCTCAGGTAGCCGAACATCTCCTCCGAGAAGTGCCGGTACTCCGCGAAGAGAAAATCGATGGTCTCGCGATAGAGTTCGCGCGCAGCATCGTCGCCGCCGAAGTCGGGCACGAAGTACCCGCTCTTCTGAAAATCCTGGTAACGGGTGGAGCGCTCCTGTCCGTCCCAACGAGGCTCATCGACGACGATCGTGGCGGCCAAAATGGAAAGCTTTTCAATGGCGAAAGCCAGGTGGGCCAGGTCAGCAATGCTGCGATGGCCATACTGGAAGTAGAAAGTGTTGAGGAACTTCTCAGCCTTCTGCTCGTTCAACTCGGCAAGCGACTCGCGCAATGAAAGCGCCGAGCGCGAATATTTGGCCATGCCGTATGCCAGCACCTCGGGATCGGCCCCGTGAACCGCATAAACATCGGTAGCGACGTGCGAACCCGTGTGATTTTCGTTGGACTCGATGGCTGGCTTGGTCGCGTTGGGCATTTTGTTGAATCATAGGGACAGCCGCAGCTTTGGGCAATGCGGGAAAGGGTCCGAGCTGAGGAAATCTCCGCCAAGGTTCTGGAGTAGTCACTGTGGCGCCCCGTGAATCGGAATAGAATCAGCTTGATCGCCGTGCCCGACTTGAACAGCTCTTCAGCAGCCGATCCCGAAGAAGGACGAACCAAGTGGATTGGTGCCGACTCTATCCTCTTCGCCACCCAACATCGTCCATGGCCTGCGCCCATGACACCCTGGGTCATGACCCAGCGTTGGAATGACTTGTTGTTTCTGCATTACGAGGTCGCTCCTGAGAAACTTCGCCCTCTCGTGCCTGACGTTTTCTCGCTCGACACGTTTCTAAATCGGGCGTGGGTTTCCATTACCCCATTCTGGATCAACCAGCTACGGCCGCCAGGAATCCCATCATTGCCGTGGATTTCGCAATTCGCCGAGCTCAATGTCAGAACCTATGTCACCGTCGGTGACAAACCAGGTGTTTATTTCTTCAGCCTCGATGCCAGCCACCTGTCGGCGGTATGGGGAGCTCGCGTTTTCTACCGTTTGCCCTACTGGCACGCGGACATGAAGGTCAAAGGACGCGGAAGTCCCGAGATCGAGTACCGCAGCAAACGCACCCATGGCCCACGGCCGGCCGAATTGCACGGTTTCTATCGGCCGGTCGGTAAAGTCGGACGTGCGTATCCAGACACGATCGAGCACTTCCTGACGGAACGATATTGCCTCTATTCCGTCAGCGGCAAGCGGTTGTATCGCGCCGACATTCATCATCTGCCGTGGGCACTGCAGGCCGCGGACGCGTCTCTGGAACGGAACAATATGGCAGCGCCGATTGGAATCGACCTGCCTGGCAAACCCGATCTTCAGTATTTTTCGCGATCCATCAAGGTCCTCGTCTGGGCGCCGGAGCGACTGCATTAGCTGGCGCCGATCCTCCCGAAACGACACGCATCTTCACGCCTCATCAGCGATGCTGGCATAGAAGATGCGCCGCGGTAGTTATAATCCTGCTTGCATCACCGAGGAGACAATAATGCCGGGAGTTGAAGGCCGGGTAGCACTGGTTACCGGAGCTTCACAAGGAATTGGCCGCGCTTGCGCGCTGGTGTTGGCCGGCGCGGGAGCCAGAGTCGCGCTTTGCGCTCGCAATCAGGAGAAGCTGCAGGAGGTGGCCGCCGAGATCGCCTCAAAGGGCGGCGAAGCCGAAGCGGTCAAGATGGACGTCGCCAACGAGGAGGAGATCAAGGCAGGCGTAAAAGCCATTCTCGCGCGCTTCGGAAAAATCGACATTCTGGTGAACAATGCCGGTGTCACCCGTGACCAGTTGGTGCTGCGTATGAAGCGGTCCGACTGGGATGACGTCATCAACACCAATCTAACTGGACCGTTCCTTCTGACCCAGGCGGTCATGGGCACTATGCTCAAGCAGCGCTGGGGGCGCATCATCAACATCACCAGCATATTTGGGCAGATCGGGCAGGCTGGCCAGGCGAACTATGCATCGTCCAAGGCAGGACTCATTGGCTTGAC
Source organism: uncultured Acidobacteriaceae bacterium (assembly GCA_963749635.1). Lineage (GTDB taxonomy): Bacteria > Acidobacteriota > Terriglobia > Terriglobales > Acidobacteriaceae > DASRAA01. Next base: position 188,939 of record CAVVNW010000012.1, on the reverse strand, counting down.
GATGGCGGTCGCTCGCGAAGTGTCTTCGCGTAACATTACCGTCAATGCGGTCGCCCCCGGCTGGATCGAAACTGCCATGACAACCACACTCCCGGAAGAACTGAAAGAGAAGATGCGCAGCTCTGTCCCTCTCGGCCGCACAGGTACGGACCTCGATGTCGCTAATGCCGTGAAATTCCTGGCCTCGGAAGAAGCCGGCTACATCACCGGAGAAGTGCTGAAGGTCAATGGCGGGATCTTGATGGGATGATCGTGCGATGGTGACGCCCGAGATCGAAATTCGTGCGGCCCTAACCCCCGACCATCTCGCTCAAGTACGCGCACTGTTTCGGACGTATCAGTCCCAACTTCCATCGCACCTCCGCTTTTCTGACAGCGAATGGCGGGATCTTCCCGGCGCCTATGGCCCACCTGGTGGCGAACTTCTGCTGGCGACGGTTGCCAGCCAAGCCGCTGGATGCGTGGGATTGCGACCGTTCCCCCTTCCCACTGCCTGCGAAATGAAACGGCTTTTCGTCTCGCCGTCGTTTCGCGGTCACAGTCTAGGCAGTGCACTAATCGAGCGGGTCATTCTGGTTGCCCGACAGCTCGGCTATACGCGTATGCGGCTCGATACCCATCTTCCGACGATGGGAGCCGCGGTGAGGCTGTACCGTCAATTCGGCTTCGTGGACGTTCCCGCCCTACCGATGCCGCAGGTAGAAGGTTTGTCCTATATGGAACTTCGACTTTGAGTCGTCACTCGGCGGTGATGCGCGATCTTGTTACGAGTCCGCGGACGAGGCTAATGTTACAAATTCGTAAAGTCTCGACTGCGAGTGGCAAGTTCGCGTCGGTACGCCGCCACATGAGTCCCATATGTACCCGTCACTTTAGTATAAAGTAGGTAACTGGTTACTCTTCGATTTCCAAAGAGCATCCACAGAAAAGTTCGCCATAAAGTCAAGTTTTCCTTGCTACTCGGGCCATGAGTGGTTACTATGCAGTCAACTTTGCAGCCCACTTCTACTCAAGGAAACCAACCCGGCATGAACATTGGCGAAACGATACGCAATTACCGCCTGCAAAAAGGTATGTCTCAGGGTGACATCGAAAAACGTACAGGACTGTTGCGCTGCTATCTATCGCGCGTAGAGAACGGACATACCATTCCCTCGCTCGATACGCTGGCCAAAATCGCAACCTCGATGGATGTGCCGCTTGCGCAATTCTTTCACCAAGGCAACGGCGACAACGGCAGCAAAGCGACGCCTCAGTTGGCTGAGGAAGAAGTACGCTTTCTGACGCAGATCCGCCGCTATTCTTCCGGCCTCAACGACAGTGATCGAAGACTGGTAATCGCCATGGTGAAAAAGATGGCGACCTCGATCAGTCGCTAGCCGACACGGCCGGCGCGCTTCCCCCCGCACTTTCGCATTTGCACGCCCGTGCGTATCGCTCGAGCGCAGGATTGGCCTACAGCTCCCGCCGACCCACCGGCTTTTCCTCAAATACCCTCACCCGTTACTCTGTACAAGCATGTCCGCTCCTCTCACTTTCCTGAACTGAGTTACGATGGCGGACCTGCTGACGGCACACTCCTATTCTCTAACGAGGCATTCATGGCGAAGATTCAAAGGGCACTGCTCAGCGTCACCGATAAAACCGGGCTGGTCGATTTTGCGGGCCACTTGTCAGGCATGGGCGTTGAACTCATCTCCACCGGCGGAACTGCGAAACTGCTGCGCGAATCTGGAATCTCGGTGAAGGACATCTCCGATCTCACCGGCTTCCCGGAAATGCTCGACGGCCGAGTAAAGACGCTGCATCCCAAGGTGCACGGCGGAATTCTGCACATTCGCGACAACCCGCAACATCTTGCTGCCGTGACCGAGCACAATATTCAGCCCATCGACATGGTTGTGGTGAATCTTTACGCGTTTGAGAAGACCGCGTCCCGGCCAGGTGTGGGATTTCACGACATCATCGAGAACATCGACATCGGAGGCCCGTCGATGGTGCGCTCGGCGGCTAAGAATTTTCAGGACGTCGCCATCGTGACCTCGCCGTCTGACTACGACGATATCGCCAAAGAAATGTACGCCCATGACGGATCGCTGTTGCTCGCGACCAAGTGGCACCTGGCGCAAAAAGCGTTTGCCACCACGGCGGCTTATGACTCTGCGATTGCATCAACGCTGGAAGGCATCGCTCCACCGGAGGAAGGCAAATTCAAAATTGCTGCACAGGAAGGTTTTCCCGAGACGTTGCGGCTGTCGTTCCGTAAGGCATTCGACCTGCGATACGGTGAGAACCCGCACCAGAAGGCTGCACTCTACGGAGACGGTTCGGGCAAAGGGGTCGCGAACGCCAAGCAGCTTCAAGGTAAGGAACTCAGCTACAACAACATCGTCGATCTGCAGGCGGCCTGGGACCTGGCACAGGAATTCGAAGAGCCGGTGGTTGCCATCATCAAGCACACCAATCCCTGCGGCACGGCCGTCGCTCCCACATTGGCGGATGCATATAAGCGAGCGTTGGAGTGCGATCCGGTTTCGGCTTTCGGTGGCGTGATTGGCGTAAATCGTCCCGTCGATGCGGCAACTGCGACGGAGATGGCGAAGCTGTTCCTCGAGGTTATTGCCGCCCCCCGGTTCGACGACGCGGCACGCGAAATCTTCGCTGCCAAAAAGAACCTGCGCCTGGTAGAGGTCGACGCCCTAAAGCAGAAATGGGTGCTGAAGAACGTCTCGGGTGGTGTGCTGCTGCAGGACAATGATATGCGTCCACTCACCGACGCCGACCTCAAGGTAGTCAGCACTCGTCAACCGAGCGAGCAGGAGATGCTTGACCTGCTGTTCGCGTGGAAGGTGTGCAAGCATGTGAAATCGAACGCCATCCTTTACGCGCGCAATGGTCAGACCACTGGAGTCGGAGCCGGCCAGATGAGCCGTGTCGACTCAGCACGTATAGGCGCTATGAAGTCCGTGTTGGGCATCAAGGGCTCGGTCGCTGCCTCGGATGCATTCTTCCCCTTCTCCGACGGGGTGGAAGTCATCGCAGAGGCCGGGGCGACAGCGATCATTCAGCCCGGAGGCTCCGTGCGCGACCAGGAGGTCATCGATACCGCCAACAGGCTGGGATTGTCGATGGTGGTCACAGGAGTAAGGCACTTCCGGCACTAAGGAGCACTTTCGATGAAGAAGGAAGTTTCAGCTACCGCCAAGCTGGTGTGCCATGGTGCGTATCAGTATGTTCTTTTGCCCAAGGGCTTCGAATTCGAAGGCGATCGCGTGCTGATCGACAGGTGTCGCAGCGGAGTCATTCTCAAACCGTTGCCTGCCACTCGGGGGAAGGCGGAAAAACGAACTCGCAGCAGGTGAAACTCAGCGTCTCCTCGCCGCGATAACCCGCGGTATCCCCTGCAAATCCGGCACGACGCGGATGTCATCCCACATTGTGGGACCGAGCAATTCAAGCACCATATCGCGCATGGAGTAGCCAATCTCCATCGCCAGCCAGCCGCCGGGCTTCATTGCGGCATGGGCCTGCATGATTAGCGGACGAATCACATCCAGTCCGCTCTCGCCGGAAAACACTGCCATGCGGGGCTCATACTCGAACACCGAGCGCTGTACCTTGTCGGCTTCGTTATTGCCCACGTACGGTGGATTGCTGACCACGAAATCGAAGTCGTGAACACCGGCCATAGCCTCCAGCACATCGCTACGCAGGAAATTCACTCGGCCGTCCAATTGCAGCCGTGCTGCATTAGCGCGAGCGATCTCTAGTGCGTCGGCAGACAGATCGACTGCGTAAACTTCGGCACCCTTCAACTCATGCGCCAGCGCCAACGCGATACATCCTGATCCTGTTCCGACATCGACGATCTTCGGGCGCTCGACTCCACGGGCGAAATCCAGCACTGTCTCGACCAGGTGCTCTGTCTCCGGTCGCGGAATCAGCACCGCGGGCGTAACCACAAAATCCAGTCCCCAGAATTCCTGATGCCCGATGATGTATTGCGATGGAACACCCGACGAGCGCTGCGCGACAACTTCGTCATAACGTGCCTGCTCCTCCGGCGTCAGCTCACGCTCAGGATGCGCATAGAGATAGGCACGATTCACGCTGAGTACGAACATCAGCAGCGTCTCTGCGTTCATGCGAGGTGAACCCACGTCGCTGGCTTCGAACTGCTCTATCGCCGACGCGAGCGCTTGCTTGATTTGCACGGAGAGATTCTATCGACTGCGCCTGCCGAAGTGCTAGGCCAGCACCGACGACTCCGCCTTCAGCTTTTCCGACTGGAAGTGGGTAATCAGCGCATCGATCATAGGCTGTAGTTTGCCATCCATGAACTCCGGTAACTGGTGCGCCGTAAAGCCGATGCGGTGGTCGGTAACGCGGTTCTGCGGGAAGTTGTAGGTGCGGATCTTCTCGCTTCGGTCGCCTGAACCCACCATGGCCTTGCGTTCCTTGGCGAGTGCGTCCGCTTGTTTCTGCTGCTCCATTTCGTAGAGCCGTGCGCGCAGCACGCGCATTCCTTTTTCGCGGTTCTTGATCTGCGACTTTTCGTCCTGGCAACTCACTACAGTATTGGTGGGAAGATGGGTAATACGCACTGCCGAATAGGTCGTATTCACCGACTGTCCGCCCGGGCCCGACGAGCAGAACGTGTCGATGCGGATGTCTTTCGCCTCGATCTTGACGTCCACATCTTCCGCTTCCGGCAATACCGCGACCGTCACCGCCGAGGTATGCACGCGCCCCTGGGTTTCAGTCTGCGGCACGCGCTGGACGCGATGCACACCGCTTTCGTATTTCAGCCGCGAATACACACCTTGCCCCTCGATAATCGCGATGACTTCTTTCAGCCCACCCACGCCTGAATCGGAACTCGAAAGCACTTCCACCTTCCAGCGATTCATTTCCGCGTAGCGGTTGTACATGCGGAACATCTCGGCCGCAAATAGCGTCGCTTCATCGCCGCCAGTCCCCGCGCGGATTTCCAGCACTACGTTCTTCTCGTCGTTGGGGTCCTTGGGCAGCAGGAGAACTTTCAGGTCTTCTTCGACCTCGTGGACGCGCTTCTCCAGATGCGCCAATTCCTCGTGCGCATAGGCGAGCATCTCCGGATCGGTCTCGCCCTCGACCAGAGCCTTGCTTTCTGCGATGCCGCGCGTCAGGTCCTTGTACTCGCGATATTTCTCGACGATGGGCGCGATTTCGCTGTGGGCCTTGGCGGTCTTCTGGTAGCGCTGCGAGTCCGACACAATCTCAGGTGACGCCAGCGCTCGATTCAGATCTTCGTATTTCGCTTCGATTTGTTCTAGACGTTCAAACATGCGACACCAATGCGCCCCCTGTATTTCACGGGAGGGCCAAACCCAATTGTACGGGAAGCGGACAGCAGCACTCGCGAACTTACGCCTGCACAAACATTGAGGAAAGCGTATTCAGCGGCGGGCGCCGCTAAGCGATGACCAGTTCGCCGCCGCGGGCTTTTTCCAGCTCCATGGCTTCGTTGAGCGCCGAGATCGCACACTCGACCTGCTCGTCGCTCGGAGGCTTGGTGGTGATCCGTTGCAGCCACAGGCCCGGCTTGGTCAGCAGCGCGAACAGCGACTTTCCGTGCTTCGCGGCGAAGCGAATCATCTCATACGACAGGCCGGCAATTACCGGGAGCAGCGCGATGCGCAGCAGAAACTTCGCCACAAATCCGTGCACCGGGAACAGCATATAAATCACAATCGAGATCAGCATCACGGTCATCAGGAAGCTGGTCCCGCAGCGCGGATGAAACGTCGAATAGGCCTGCACGTTTTTCGGTTCCAGGGGATCGTGCGACTCGAAAGCGAACACGGTCTTGTGCTCGGCGCCGTGATACTGGTACACCCGCAGAATGTCGGGCATCAGCGAAACGCCCCAGATAAAGAGCAGAAACAACGCGATGCGAATGACGCCGTCCACCACGTTAAACAACACCTGGCTGCCGAATACGGGATAGATATTTTTCAGCTTGGTGGCCGCGACCAGGGGAACAAACTTGTACAGGAAGATAAAAAAGCCGACCGAAAGAATGATGTTCAGCGCCGCCACCCAGCCGCTGATTTCGACCTTTTTGCCGTTCTCGTCCGGGGGGACCTGGTCGAGCGCCACGTCGGCCGAGTAGCGCAGCGCACGGAAACCCAGCGTCATCGCCTGGCCGAGCGTCATGACGCCGCGAATCACAGGCCAGCCCATCCATTTGTGCTTCTCTGAGAGGCGATCCAGCGGCTCGGAGTGGGTGGAAATCGTGCCATCCGGCTTGCGTACCGAGATACCCCAGGCATGCGGGGAGCGCATCATGACGCCCTCCAGCACGGCCTGGCCGCCGACCAGCGTCTCCTCTCCGCTTTCGAGTGCAGGCAGAAGCTGGACAGCAGTCATGAAACGAAAGTATTGGCGCAATTTTTGCATACCGATTGGATGTTCCTCGGGAGTCAACGACGCAGACAACCGCAGTATTCAGGGTAGCAGGTTCGGATGGAGTGTCAATCCGGTCAGGATCGCCGCAAACCGACCCCACGAGTTCGCACCTCAAACTGCCCCGGCTGCGCCGTAACTGCTTGTCAACACAATCCTCACATATTCACGATTTTTTGACCCGCAAACGACCCGGTTTCGCCTAATCTGATGCCAGTTTGGCTTCGAGGAAAATCGCACTCCGATCGAACGTTTCTTCGACGCCTCGATATACCGCACGATTTTTTTCCACTTCGAATTGAGAACTACTCTTCCGATCTCTTGCTACTAGCCCGGGCATAGCTAACGCCGCCCGGCACGTCTGGCCCGGGCCCCTGCTCGTTCATCGATAGACAAAACAACCCAACAAATCGACCAGACCCTTTGGGTCGTAATTCTTCAACTGACGAGGAACTTCGATGAAACCTTTGAAGCAATCGGCAGGAACTTTCCTGCAGAACGCACGCGTTGCCGTAGCCTTGATCGCGACGACGCAGATGATCTTTGGCCCCCTGGTGCAGAACGCCCGGGCCGAAGACAAAACCGTAAAGGACGCTGCTGCCAGCCTCCCTACCGCCTCCCCCATCAAGCACGTCATCGTGATCATTGGGGAAAACCGCACCTTCGACCACATTTTTGCCACCTATGTTCCAAAGAACGGCAACACCGTCAACAACCTGCTCTCTGAGGGGATTGTTAATCCCGACGGCACGCCCGGTCCCAACTACTCGAAGGCGACCCAGTATTCCGCGGACATCAGCGGCAGCACGACCTTTCAGCTCGCCCCCACCACGGGCAAGGCCCCATATCCAGTGCTCCCGGCACCGCTGAACGGCGGTCCTACCAACGTCTGCGCGGACAACCACATCTGCAACATCGGTGACGCCCACTCTTCTGAGCAGGGCTTGGCTGGAGGCCCGATCAACTACTATCAGTACATGTTGACCGGGGGGACCGGCTTGACCGGTCACATTCCCGACAGCCGTATCACCGGCGTCTCCCAGGCGGCACCTTACTCCAACTTGGCGCCCGGCCCGTTCCAGATCACGAACTTGACGACCCTTCCCTACGACTCCTACGCCAACAGCCCAGTGCATCGCTTGTTCCAGATGTGGCAGCAGGAAGACTGCGATATCAGCCATGCGACCACGTCGAATCCCAGTGGCTGCCTGGCCGACTACTTTACCTGGACCGAAGTGACGGTCGGCTCCAACAACAACGGCAAGGCGCAGCCCTCGAATTTCAGCACGAATTATGGGCCCGGCCTGGTAACGACCAACGAGGGCGCCACATCCATGGCGTTCTACAACATGCAGAATGGCGATGCATCGTACACCAAGTATCTCGCTGACCACTACGCCATCAGCGACAACTATCACCAGGCGGCCATGGGCGGAACTGGTGCGAACCACATCATGTTGGGTTTTGGGGACGCCATCTATTTCAGCGACGAGAACGGTAACCCCCTCGTTCCTCCGCACAACCAAACGATTTGGGCCGGCGGTCCGGTCGACGAAGTTGAAGATCCGGACTCGCAGACCGGAACCAACAACTTCTGGATCCAGGACGGCTACGGCGGATTCGGCAATAACGGCACGTCGGTCGGCGTCTATGGCGGCGGAAGCTACGTGAATTGCGCCGATCCGACTCAGCCCGGTGTCAGCCAGATCCGCAACTACCTGGCTTCGCTGAATCCTCCCATCAATCCCAACTGCGCCCCGAATGCCTACTACCTGGTGAACAATTACAACCCGGGCTACTTCGGCGATGGCAGCGACGCCTACCTCGACCACAACTCAAGCAACACTCCGTTCACCATTCCCGGGACGACCCAGCCGAGCATTGCCGACGTGATGCTGGCCAACAACGTCTCGTTTGCGACCTACTTCGATCAGTGGAACCCGTATCTGAAGGACAAGTACCAGCTCAACTATGGAGCCGTGGGCTACAAGAGCGACCAGTACTGCAACATCTGCAACCCGTTTCAGTACCAGAAGCAGATCATGACCAACAACTCCATCCGCACCACCCATATGTTCGACGTCACCCAGCTTTACAAAGACATCTATGCCAACAACTTGCCGGCAGTGTCGATTGTGAAGCCCAGCGGGTGGGTCGATGGCCACCCGGCCTCGTCGAAATGGAACCTCTTCGAGGGCTTCGTCACCCAGATCGTCCAGATCCTGCAGAGCAACCCGGCGTTGTGGAAGCAAACCGCGATCATCATCACCGCAGATGAAGGCGGCGGCTACTACGACTCGGGCTATGTGCAGCCGCTCGACTTCTTCGGGGATGGCACCCGCATCCCGTTGATCGTAGTGTCTGCGTATACCGACGCGGGCCACGTCTCCCACACCTATACCGACCACGTTTCGATCACCAAGTTCATCGAACACAACTGGGGGCTGCCGACCATCTCAGGACGCAGCCGGGACAACTTCCCCAATCCGGTTTCGACCCAAAGCAACCCTTATGTGCCCACCAACAGCCCGGCGATTGGGGATTTGTTCGACCTGTTTGACTTCACCAAGAATCCGTAACGAGCTTCTGTAAGGCGTTGGATAGCCCACTCAAGCCCCGGTTTGAGTGGGCTTTTTCGCTGCGCAAAATCCGTCAAATCATGGGGATGGGCAGAATTTTCGGGCAAAATCTCTGTTATCAATAGGTTGCACGTAAAATATTCATTCGCAATGGGTTGCACGGCCGCTTTTCACCAGTCCGTTGGGTTGCGAAGCTCGCTGGAGGCCAGCCGCAGAGCTGAGATCATCACGGCGGCGCGCTGGTAGCCGCGGAGAAAAGAGCACACTTATAACATTTATTATAACTCTCTCGAGCCAAATTTGCGCAAGGCGATAAGAATCGACATCTATAGCATTCACCGACTTTATGGAACGACTTTCGGAAACCTGCGAGCGGATCGCCGCGACGACCAAGAAAAGTGAAAAGGTCGCGATCCTGGCGGAGTATTTTCGCTCGCGAGAACTCGCCGATGCGATGACTTCAGCTGTGTTCCTGTCGGGGCGAGCGTTTCCCGCGTTCGAAGAACGGACACTGCAAGTCGGCGGGGCACTGCTGTGGAAGATTGTGTCAGAGCTCGCGAAGGCGAGTGAAGCTGAGCTGCGGGCGGCCTATCGGAAGCATGGAGATTTAGGGTCAGCCGCTGGTGAACTGTTGGCCGGCCATCCCTTGCCGAAGCTGATCACACTCGAGGACGTACGGCGAGCGTTCGACGAGATCGCAGCCACTCGAACCGCGGCTGCTAAAGCGAGCTTGCTGACTGCCTTGCTGGGGCACACCACCCCGCTGGAGGCCAAGTACGTCCTGAAAATTATTACTGGCGATTTACGAATTGGGCTCAAAGAAAGCCTGGTGGAGGAAGCCATCGCGAAGGCCTACGACGAGCCGTTCGCGCAGGTGCAACGCGCGAATATGCTGCTGGGCGATATCGGCGGGACGCTGAAGCTGGCTGCGGAACACCGGCTCCATCATGCCCAGATGCGGCTGTTTCATCCCATCGGGTTCATGCTGGCTAGCCCGGCGGCCAGCGCCGAAGAGGCGTTCGAGTACTTCGAGCACGCGCAGGTAGAAGACAAGTACGACGGCATCCGGGCACAGGCACATGTCGGCGAGGGTCGCGTTCGGTTGTTCTCGCGCACGCTTGACGACGTATCGCAATCGTTTCCCGAACTGATTGCGACGCTGGGCAAGGTTGCTGGCGAGGTGATTTTCGACGGAGAGATCGTCGCGTGGCAGCACGACAAAGACGGCGGGCACGCCATGCCGTTTTCTTCGCTGCAGCAGCGTCTGGGGCGAAAGCAGGTCAGCGAAGAGCTGCTGGCAGCAGTGCCGGTGGCTTACGTGGTGTTTGACGTAATTTATGCCGCGAACGGAGTAGTGCTCGATCGTCCATTGGTAGAGCGCGATGAGATCGTTGATCGACAGTTTCCGGCCGATGGCCGAATTGAGCCTGCGCCGGTGCGGGGCGAACAGGCCAACCTGCTGTTCGAGGAGGAGCAGCCAGTGTCGGGTTGGGTGCTGCGCGCTCCGGTTCGTCGCGCCGATTCCGCCGAAGAGCTCGAATCCTTGTTTGAGCGGGCAATGGCACGCGGCAATGAGGGCCTGATGATCAAGGATTTGCAATCGCCCTACATGCCGGGAAGGCGCGGACGCTGGTGGTTGAAGCTGAAACGTGAGTTAGCCACACTCGACGTTGTGGTCACCGCGGTGGAATATGGCCACGGCAAACGCGTGCACGTGCTGAGTGACTACACGTTCGCGGTGCGCAAGGGCGAGGAGCTGGTGAACATCGGGAAGGCTTACACGGGATTGACGGATGTTGAGATTGCGAGGATGACGGAATGGTTTCTGGCACACACCACAGCGGACCGCGGATTCACGCGCGAAGTTGAGCCGGAGATTGTGCTGGAGGTGGCGTTCAATGCGATCATGCGCTCTGACCGGCATGACAGCGGGTACGCGCTGCGCTTTCCGCGGATTGTTCGGATACGGCGCGACAAGCTGGCGGCAGAGATCAACACCGTTGAGGATGTGGAAGCGATCTTTGTGCAGCAGCATGGGCGGAGCTAGCGCAGGGTGGTTTCACCACGGAGGCACGGAGAACACGGAGGGCTCGAAATAAGGCGCAGGAGATCCTTCAGTCGGTTGTGCCTTTTCTGCTACTCCGGATCGCGCGGCGAAGAAACAACAGATCCCTCGCGGACTAAAGTCCGCTCGTGATGACAAAACATAAGGACTTTAACCCTGGCCTAAAGGCCCGCACCACCCAAAAGATCGTGGATCCCATTCTTTCCAAAACGTTGGCCCTCGACTGTTCGTTTGCGGACAGTTATTGCGACCGACGAACACGCGAGGTGTCCGAATGAGGGGGACAACCGAGTCATCCGGCTGACAGGCAATGAGATAGATTGCCTCGGCTGTGGCCGAGGGATTGCAACTTCGACATAAACTGGAACGAGTAGCGAGCTAAGTGGGGTAAGCAATGTCGATGGTGAAGCCTGACCTAATCTTGCAGGACCTGAGGGTGGCGTTTCGGTCGCTGTGGCGGAGCAAGGGGCTGTCGATCACCGTCATTCTGACGCTGGCTTTGGGCATTGGCGCGAACGCCGCGATCTTCAGCCTAGTGCGTGGGGTGTTGCTGCGGCCACTGGTGAATCGCGACGAGAACCGGCTGATTTACATCCGGCAGAGCGCGCCCGGGCTCCAGCTCGAGAATGCGCAATTCTCCGTGCCGGAAATTCGGGACCTCAAAGACAGCGTAAAGACCATCAGTGCGTTCGGAGACTTTTCTCAAATCGGCTTCACCATGGTGGGATTGGGTGAACCGCGCGAGATCCGCGCTGGAGTGGTCGGCGGATCGTATTTCGAGGTCATGGGACTGCGCCCAGTGTTGGGCCGGCTGCTCAACCAGAACGACGACGGCCCGAATGCCGCCGGAGCGTGCGTGCTGACCTATCGCTTCTGGTCCACGTCGCTCAAGAGCGATCCGACCGTGATCGGCAAGACGGTTCGCTTGGGCGACCGCAACGCGACGATCGTCGGAGTTCTGGAGCCCTCGGTGCCGTATCCGGCCGAGACCGAGATCATCGCCAACGTGGTTACCAGTCCTCATCATCTCTCGGCCACGATGGTCCAGGGACGCGTGCATCGTATGACCGAGCTGTTCGGCCGCCTGGCTCCCGGGGTCACGCTCGAACAAGCCAATGCTGAGCTGCAAACGGCTTATGCCTCGATGGTGAAGGCGCACCCCGAAGCGTACTCGCCGCAAGCGAGGGGCACAATTCACGCCGTGCTGCTGCGCGACCAGATCAGCTCGGGCGCTAAGACCGTCCTACTGGTGTTGCTCGCAGCATCGCTCCTGATCTTCGTCATCGCCTGCTCGAATGTTGCGAACCTCATCCTGTCGCGCTCGGTGCGACGGGAAGGGGAGCTGGCCATCCGCGCCGCTCTCGGTGCAAGTTACGGAGCCTTGCGCCGCACCCTGTTGGCCGAAAGTTTGTTGTTGTGCGGAGCAGGTGCGGTGCTGGGCATATTGAGCGCGGGTCCGATGGTAGCGGTCCTCTCCGGGTATGCATCCAGATTCTCGGTGCGCGCCCTCGATCTGAAAGTCGATTCCAGCGTTCTGTGGGTTGGGGCCGGCTTGGCCATGGTTGCCGCCGTACTGCTGGCGTACGTTCCACGCCTGCCCTCTGCCGAATCCTCGAGCGGGATGACTCTTACCAGCAGCAGCGTTCGCATCACCGGCAGCACGAGCCGCCGTCTGCGGATGTTCGCCGTCACCCAGATTGCGGCGTCGTTTATTTTGCTGGCGGGCTCCAGCATTCTCATCAAGACCCTGCTGACGCTACAGAACCAGCAGACCGGCTTCGACATGCGCCGCGTTCTGGTGCTGAACGTGCCGGTGGTGTCTTACGGAAGAACGCCGGAAGACATTATTAACTTCTATCGCGAAGCGATTCGCCGCATCGACCAGTTACCGGGCGTCGATCGGGTTGCGCTGGGCACGCAGGCACCATGGCGTGATGCCAACTCGCTTGGTCCAGGTTTTCAGGTCGCTGCAGAAGGCCACATCAAAAGTGCGCGTGAGGAGGATGCTCGCATTAATTTCCGCGTGATTTCTCCCGGCTTCTTTGGGGCACTGGGCGTTCCGCTGATTGCGGGACGCGACTTTAACGATGACGACAAGCGCGGCGGAGAGCCGGTTGTCATCATCAGCCAAAGCGCGGCGCGGCGGTTGTTCCCCGGGCAGGACCCGATCAATCGGCACATCATGTGGACCGACCCGATCATGAAGTTTATCTACATCGGTACTGGACCTCGCCGGATTGTGGGTGTCGTGGCCGATATGGACGATGACCATCTTGTGCCGGAAGCGGAACTCACGATCTACCATCCGTTCGGGCAGATACCAGACGTCTCCGCCGATAAAGACGTCTCACTGTTTGGCGGCCGCTTGTTCGTGCACACGCGCATGGACCCGCACGGGCTCATCACTCCGATCACGCAGATCATTCGCAAGATGGCGGTTGACCAACCGGTGGAACGCGCTGCCACGTTGGAAGAAATTCGCGCGGAAGTGCTGACACCCGATCGCCTGAATACGTTCGTCTTTGGCGGCTTTGCGGCAGTCGCACTGGCGATCGCCGTAGTGGGCGTCGCGGGCGTGCTGGCGTTTTCGGTCAGCGGGCGAACGCGCGAGTTCGGCATCCGCCTCGCGGTGGGAGCCCAACCCCGGAACCTGCTGCTGGGCGTGGTTGCTGAGGGCGCGTTGATGGCGATTACGGGGGTGTTTGCGGGCGCAGTGATTGGGTATGGACTAACACGCCTGGCGGTCCGTTACTTCCCGTCACTGCAAATGCCGAGCGCTTTGCCGATTGTGGTGTCTGTCATCGTGTTGCTGGCCGCTGCGGTCATCGCGTCGGTGTTCCCGGCAGAACGCGCTGCGCGAGTTGACGTGACGGAGGCGTTGCGCTCGGAGTAGGGAAAACCAGATTCACGCCTTCTATTTCGGGTAGAGTTCAACGGTACGCGAAGAAAACCCCCGCTCGCTCCGCTTGAACGGGCACCCGCAATATCTGAGGTTTAAGAAACGGCGGAACATATGGAAACACTGTGGCAGGACATTCGCTACGCAGTACGGATGCTGATCAAGAATCCCGGGTTCAGCGCGATCGCAATCCTGTCGCTGGCTCTCGGAATTGGCGCCAATACGACGATCTTCACGGTCGTGAACGCGATTCTCCTGCATCCTTTGCCGGTCAAAGATATTTCCCGGCTCGTGGAAGTGGATACGGTTGACACCAAGACTCGGGTCACTGCGGCCAATGTGACGAAGCTTGGCATGTCGTATCCGAATTTCGAGGACTACGCCAGAGAGAACCAGGTTTTCTCCGGACTCAGCTGTATCGTCGGCCCATTGCCGTTGACGTGGAGCGGTGGTGCGGAGCCGAAACAAGTCTTAGGGCAAATGGTCACCGCGAACTACTTTGATGTGCTCGGACTGACTCCGGCCCTGGGACGTTTCTTTTTGCCGGACGAAGACACCAAGCCAGGTGGCAACAATGTCGTTGTTCTGAGCTACAGCATGTGGGTGAATAAGTTCGGGTCGGATCCCAACATTGCCGGGAAGGTTGTAACGCTCAACGCCACACCTTACACCGTGATTGGCGTGGGGCCGCGCGGCTTCAAGGGGACTTTTATTTTTGGCGATGCGGAGGAAGTCTGGGTGCCGGTCAGCATGTACCCGCAGGTGCTCGCGGGGTTCTTCAAAGACAACTTTAACGACCGCAGGTTCCTGGATATCGGCGTGATTGGCCGGCTGAAAGACGGAGTGAGCCTGAGCGAGGCGGAAGCTTCGTTGAAGACCATCGCGTCGCAATTGGAAAAGGCATTTCCGAAGGACAACGCCAGCCGCAGCGTAGCGTTGACGCCGCTTGCCGATGCAGCGGTGGGGGTCAACAATCGCGGACAAATCGTGCTGGCCGGCGGATTGATGATGGGGATCGTGGGGCTGGTGCTACTTATCGCCTGCGTGAACGTTGCGAACCTGTTGCTTGCCCAGGCGGCGCGCCGGGAGAAAGAAATGAGCTTGCGGGCGGCGCTGGGAGCCGGCCGACGGCGGGTGATACAGCAGTTGCTTACGGAGAGCCTGGTGCTGGCGGTACTGGCTGGCATTGTGGGCATCGTAATCGCCTATGCCGGGCGTGCAGTGCTGTGGTCGTTCCGGCCGCCATTCATCCTGGATGGCGATTTGGACATTGCCTTCGATTCTCATGTGCTCTTGTTCACCTTCATCGTGGCACTGCTGACCGCAGTACTGACGGGGCTGGCTCCGGCGCTGAAGGTAGCGAGACCGAACCTGATCGAGGTGTTGAAAGTCGGCGGACGCGGCGGCAGCGTGAGCTGGACGCGCAACCGGTTCCGGAGTCTGCTGGTCGTGACTGAGATTGCGCTGGCGCTGGTCGCGCTGGTGGGCGCGGGGCTGTTCGTTCGCAGCATGCAAAATGCACAGCACGTAGATCCCGGGTTCGAGTCGAGAAATCTCTTTGTGTTCGCCTTCGACCTGGGAGCCTTGCATTACGACGAAGCGCACGCCCAGCAGTATTTTCGCGATGCCATCGAACGAGCCGAGGCTTCGCCTGGAGTTGCTTCGGCAACCATCGCGTCCAATTTCCCGCTGGGGGGAGGGTTCGCGCGGACTGTGTTCCCCGAGGGACAGGATGAATCGTCAGGTTATCGCGGGACACTGACGCAGCTGAATGACATCGCGCCCAATTTCTTTAAGACCCTGCGGATTCCGCTGGTGAGCGGTCGTGAATTTAGCGACACTGACCGCAAGGATACGACCCGGGTTGCAATCGTGAGCGAAGCCATGGCCAAACAATTCTGGCCGAATGAGAACGCCGTGGGAAAGCGCTTCCACTTTTTCGGAGAGACCCAGCTGCGCGAGATCGTTGGTGTTGCACGCAACACGGTGGTGAATACGATTGGAGAAGAACCTCAGCCGCTGGCCTATTTGCCGCTGACGCAGGACTTCTCTCCAGCAGTCACCATGCAGGTGCGGACGACCGGCAAGCCGGAACCGGTCATTGCCACAGTGCGGAGCCATGTTCAATCGCTCGACACGAACCTCGCGCTGACTAACTGGAATACCATCGGAGAGTTGCTCGATCAGGGACTATGGGCGCCACGCATGGGCGCCGCACTGCTGGCTGTATTCGGCGGAGTCGCGCTGATCCTGGCGGTCGTGGGAGTTTACGGCGTGCTCTCGTATTCGGTAAATCAGCAAACGCGCGAAATCGGCATTCGCATGGCGATGGGGGCGCAGACGGGAAGCGTGTTGAGCCTGGTGGTGAAACAGGGAATGCGGCTCGCCATTGTGGGTCTCGTGTTGGGACTGGTGGCTGCGTTTGCCGCTATGCGCGTTCTTTCCAGCCTGCTATTTGGAGTCAGCGCGCACGATCCCCTCATCTTCGGCAGCGTCACACTGATTTTGGCGACGGCAGCTATTTTGGCCTGCTACATCCCTGCACGAAGGGCGGCACACGTCGATCCGTTGGTTGCGCTGCGCTACGAGTGACGAAGCAAGATGCTAATCGAAGATGGTGACCGGGAAAACCTTGTGCGCGGCGATAGGGCCTTGCGAGGCGTCAACGGTGAGTTCCCACGGACCTGACATATCGAAGCTTTTGAGGGTGGCTGCGTAGTCCCCATGGCCTTGGGGCTCGAAGGTCACTTCGGTTTTTCCCATATTCATCAGAGTCATATTGAGCGAGCCGGTGACGCGCGCGCCGTTGATCTCGGCGTCCGTGCCATCGGCAATGTGAACCGTGAAGGTCGCGGGACGCACCATGCGCGGATGGTCGGGGTTGACCTTCAAAGCGAGCGTCCAGGCGGCGGTCGGCGCAGGTTTACTACAGCCAGTGGCAAAGGCGGCGAGAAGGAAGAGGATCGTCGCAATGTTCAGGGCTCGGAAAAAGTGTTGGGTCATAATGAAAGTGAGAAGCAGATTCCTCGCGGACTGAAGTCCGCCCGGCGAGTCGAAAATAAACGGCTCAGACGCTGGCCTGAAGGCCAGCTCTACCCATAACCTCATTTTTCCGCAGCCTGTGAAGCTGCGCCCCTTCAAAATCAGATCAGTGCTCATGCGAATGTTCGTGGCCGGGGCTGGAGGGAATGACGCAGCCGTGGGCGACTTCGCAGATGGCGTACTCGAACTGGATGGTGGTGTGGTGGATGTGAAAGCGCGAAGACAGCCGATCGCGAATCTCGCGGAGCAGGTTCTCGCTCTCGGAAGCGCGCATGTCGGCGATGCTGACATGGCAGGACAGCGAATGGGTGTCGCTGCCAATGCTCCAGACGTGCAGGTCATGCACGCTGTTGACGCCGGGGATGTCGCACAGACAGGCTTCGATGCGCTCTAACTCCATGCCGCTGGGAATGCCTTCGAGGAGGATGTTCAGGCTCTCGCGGATGATGCCGATGGACGACCAGAGAATCATGACGCCGATGCCGACGGAGAGCGCGGGATCGATCCAGCGCTGGCCAGTGAGGGCGATGGCAACGCCACCCGCGATCACAGCAGCTGTCGACAGGGTGTCTCCGATCTCGTGCACGATAGCGCTACGCAGGTTGATGTCGCGGTGACCGCGCATGAGCAGCAGGGCGATGCCGCCGTTCATCAGCACTCCGGCGGCGGCGACCCAGATCATGAGCTGGGGTTGCACGTCGACCGGGTTCAGCAGCCGGTGGAAGGCTTCGTACCAGATGTAGAACGAAATCAGGACGAGGGTGATTCCGTTGACGAAGGCTGCGAGGACTCCGGCGCGGTTGTAGCCAAAGGTCTTGCGGGCGTCGGGGCTACGCCCTTGGAGATAGACAGCTCCCCAGGAAAGAAGCAGGGCGAAGAAGTCAGATAGGTTGTGGCCCGCTTCGGAAAGCAGGGCGAGGCTGTGGGCGCGGACTCCTGCCACCACCAGCAGCACGATGTAGACCAGGGTCACGACCAGCGAAATCCGCAGGACCTTGGAGGTCCGTCCATCGGCGGGGCCGGCGTGAACGTGGACGTGCATGTGTTTAGTCTAAAAGGGCAAGCACAATCAGCACAACCAACGCGGTTTGCAGACGCAATGAAGACGCGTGGCAAGGCGTGCCGGTAATGCTACAATCCTGCCCGTCCAGCCGTACTCAAAATTCCTGTTCGAGCCCAAGGTGCGGGAAGAGCTCCCGCCGCCTTCACGGAGAGATTCATGAACGCTACCGCAGATGCGATTCCCACGGGAGAAAAGCCCCTCACTGAAGTCGAACGAGTCGTCGATACGTTTATCGCCCCCAGCAAGACGTTCACCGACATTCGCCGCAACGCAGGCTGGCTGGTGCCATGGGTGCTGATTTCGATCTTCGGAGTCATGCTGGTGTTCGTGGTGGACAAGAAGTTAGGCATGGATACGGCCTACGAAAACCAACTTCGGCTGAGTCCGAAGCAGGCAGACAAGATCGACTCGTTGCCAGCGGACCAGAAGGCCAAGGCGATACAGGTTGGTGCTTCCATTACCCGTTACTTTGCCTATGGGTCGCCGCTGATAACGATCATTGCGGCTGCGATCTTCGGCGGTGTGCTGATGGCAACCTTTAACTTTGGGTTCGGCGCCGAGGTGAAGTTCAAACAGGCGATGGCGATCAGCATGTATGCGTTTCTGCCGTCGATTATTAAGGCCCTGATTGCAACCGGCGTGGTGGGCATGGGCGCGGCCGAAGGCTTTACCTTTCAGAACCAGGTGGCCAGCAATCTCGGCGGCCTGGCTGACCCGAACTCATCTCATTTCCTTTACTCGGTCCTGACGTCGATCGACGCTTTCACGATCTGGACGCTGATCCTGACCGGCATCGGTTACTCGTGCGTGACTCGCGTCAAGCGAGGGACTTGCATGGGCGTCGTTTTCGGCTGGTGGGTGGTAGTAACGCTAGTCGGAGCGGGGGTCGGAGCCCTGTTCGCCTAACGGAGAGAGTTCCGCGAAGCTAGTACTGCACCTCGGTGAGGCACCGGCCGGGGTCGCCGTTTTGCTTAAGGTCCAAAAAATGAGGCCGCCCGTCCGTGGCGCCCGGCAAAACTGAGTTATACTTCGGCTGCGGTTCAGTACCGCGCAAGTCTTCGCCGATTTGAGGCGGATGCGGGGCACATTCATCGATAATTCTGCCCCGATTGTTGGTTAGACGAGGCCCATTTGCGTCTGTGGAACGGGAGTGACGCGCCGAACTAGTCTTTTTTATCTGTCTTTTTAGGCGCGCCTCGAACCCGCCTGTAGATGCCAGGACGGACCCCGGGAGGTGTCTCTTGGACCTGGTAATCCTACGAATTTTATTCGTATTCATTACAGCACTTTCGAGTTACGAACTTAAACCCCTGGGACTGGAACCGTGGCCGGCGGCCGGTGTTGGACTGTTGTTCGGCCTTGCCGTGGTCCTGTTCGAAATTCGCCTGCGAAAGGTCAGCCTCAAGCGGCTGATCGGCGCCGTAATCGGCAGCATCCTGGGCATTGTCGGCGCCTACCTGTTCAGCCTGGTCATCCGTAACAGCCTGCAACCCGGGCCGACCCAGAGTTTTCTGCAACTGTTTCTGATGTTGCTGATGGCTTACGTTGGGCTGGTGGTGGGCGCGGGCAAGGGTGACCTGCTAAACCTGGCGGCGCTGGGCGGTATCTTCGGCGGCGAAAAGCAGGGCAAAAAGAGCTACAAGATCCTGGATACCAGCGTCATCATCGATGGGCGGATCGCCGACATCGCGGAGACGGGATTCCTGGATGGCGTCATAGTGCTGCCGCAATTTGTACTGCGCGAGCTGCAACTGGTGGCGGATTCGGCCGACTCGATGAAGCGCAATCGCGGACGGCGTGGGCTCGACATCCTGCAACGGATCCAGAAGATCGCGACTCTCACGGTGCAGATCGTGGAAGACGATTTTCCGGCGGTGCGCGAGGTTGACCTGAAGCTGATCGAGCTCGCCAAGGTATATGAAGGCAAGATCGTCACCAACGACTTCAACCTGAACAAAGTTGCGCAACTACAGGGAGTTGAGGTCCTGAATATCAATGAACTGGCGAACTCGCTGAAGCCGATCGTGTTGCCGGGCGAGGTGATGAAGGTGTTCATCCTGAAGGAAGGCAAGGAATACAACCAGGGTGTCGCCTATCTCGACGACGGGACGATGGTGGTGGTGGACAACGCTCGCAAGATGATCGGAAAGAACATCGATATCTCGGTGACGTCGGTGCTGCAGACTACGGCAGGCAAGATGATCTTTGGGAAGTTCGACGAACGCTCGGCGACTATGCCGCCCCGTCCGGTGGAACCGCGGCCGGAATTTCGCAAGCCGGCACCTCCGGCTGCTGCTGCTGCCGCCGTTCCGGAAATTCCAAAACAGGAGTAGAGGTTAAAGGGAGTCTCGTGGTAGTGCGAGGCTCCCGGTTCACGCCGGCTGATTTGAATTAACTCTCGCCGCGCGTTTATACTTCGCTGCCCACATATGAAAGTTATCGTGATTATCCCCGCAGCCGGTTTGGGCACGCGAATGTCCGCAGTGTCGGCCGGCGACAGAAGCAAATCCAAACAGTTCCTGGAACTGCAGGGAACGCCAATCCTGATTCACACGCTGCGTAAGTTCGCCGCCAATCGCCGGGTGGATGAGATCGTGGTTGCATTGCGCAAGAACGAAATTGCCGGCTTCCAGAAACTTGCCGAAGCGGCCGGCATCAATAAGCCGCTGCGGGTGGTCGAGGGCGGAGAGCACCGCCAGGACTCGGTGGCGAACGCTCTGGCGGCGCTGAACGCATCGGAGGACGACATCGTGCTGGTTCACGATGCGGTGCGTCCGTTCGTTACCGACGAAACCATCGAAGGCGTGATTGAGGCGGTGAAAAAGTACGACGCTGCGATTGCCGGGGTGCCAGCGGTCGATACGGTGAAGCAGGTCGACCGCACCTCCGACGGAGCGGTAGTGCTGGCCACGGTTCCGCGCGAGCGCATGGTGATGGCACAGACTCCGCAAGGCTTTCGTTTTGGACTGCTGAAGAAAGCGTTCGACGAGGCTGGCGCCGATGGATTCCTGGGAACTGACGAGGCGTCGCTCATTGAGCGGGCCGGCGGCACCGTGCATGTAGTCATGGGATCAGCACGCAACCTGAAGATCACTACTCCGGGCGACCTGGAGTTGGCTGAATTTATTTTGACGCAGGAATCGCGCCGCAAAACCGGCTGACAGGACAGAATCTGTGTCATTTAGCAGACAAGATGTACGCGTGCCGCGCATCGGTACCGGATGGGACTCACATGAGTTCAAGCCGGGCATTCCACTGCGGATCGGAGGCGTTCTGCTGCCGCACGACAGCGGATTAGCGGGCCATTCCGATGGCGACGTGTTGCTGCATGCCTTGACTGACGCGCTACTCGGCGCGGTGGCAGCGGGTGATATCGGAAGTTACTTTCCTCCGAACGATCCGAAGTGGAAGGGCGCGGACTCAGCAGTGTTCGTGCGTGAGGCCATGCAACAGATCGCCGGCAAGGGTTACACAGTGGGCAATGTCGATTGCACGTTGGTGCTCGCTGCGCCGAAGATCGGGCCATATGCGAAGGCGATCCAGGAAAACGTCGCGAAATTATTGGGTGTGGACGCCGAGCGGATCGGGATCAAGGCGAAAACGCCGGAAGGCACAGGCACCGACAACGCGGCCATCGCGCAGGTGATGGTGCTGTTGATTGAGATCATGTGGCCGTAGGACGGTTCCCGCGGACTAAAGTCCGCTGAGAATAAATTAGGTGGCCGGGTCGGCACGACTGAAGTCGTGCCCTGATACGAATCAGTGGCCGACAACCGACACATTAAAATTTACCGGAATCGAGCGCGGAGGGTAGCAGGCGCTGCGGTCGCATGCCTGGAAGCGCAATGAGCCGGTCACCGGGAAGTCGCCACTGGGCGCGTTCGCCGGGGCCTTAATCACCGCTGCAATAGTGAAGTCGCCGCTGTACACGCTCAGCTTTTCGTCAGGCGAGAAGGGAAACGACATGTCCTGGCCGTCGGGGTACTTCACGGCGGCCACGGCCACCGGATTCGTGGGACTGAGTTTCAGTACGGTGGGAATCAGCAGCTCGGAGTGTGGCTTGTTCGAGTTGATATGGAACTCGCTACCCACGCGAAAGTCGAGTTGCAGGGTTGTCGAACCTCCGGCCTTGACCTGCACCTTACCAACCGGCGCCAACTCAACCGACGGAACTCGGGTTCCCGGTTCCTGAGCGAACGCAACCACGGCAAGCAGCGCCACGAGCGGCAGTGCCAGCCGTCTCATTGCGCGGCCGTCTTCGCCTCGGACGTAGGCGTGGAGGTGTCGGCTTTGTTGATGCCGACCACGTGGGAAGCTAGCGCCTTCTGCACGTTTTCTTCAATTTCTGCGCGGCCGAGAAGTCCGGTGCCCTTGCCAACGATCTTGCCTTTACGATCGATGTAAAAGCTGGTCGGCAGGTACTCGACATTGCCGTACTGTTCCGAAACCTTGTCGGTGCCCAGGAGGACGGGATAGTTCACTCCCATCTCGCTGGCGAACTGAGCGATCTTGTCGGTTTCGGTGTCGTCCATGGCGATTCCCAAGACGACGAGTCCGTCATTGCCGTACTTTTTCTGGAGATCCACGAACCAGGGCATTTCGACTTTGCACGGAGAACACCAGGTCGCCCAGAAATTCAACAACACGGCCTTGCCACGATAGTCGGAGAGCTTAACGATCTTGCCATCCAGGGAAGTGAGTGCAAAATCAGGAGCAGGCACTCCGCGAACGTCGCCCACTAAAGTGACGGGGCCGTGCTGACGTGGCCGGACTAAATACTTAGCCGTTGCCAGCATCGCGAGGATGGCAACGAGCAGGGTCACGAAGACTAGTGCGTTACGTTTCACAATTGTCCGTTCTCTAAAGCGCAAACCGATTGAGAAATGCCAGGTAGCCTGAAAGCAGCTTCAGGTTGTTCATGAATATGAGTACGCCGACCGCGATCAGCAGGACGCCGCTGATGACTTCGACGGTATGAAGATGGCGACGGAACTTGCCGTAAAAACCCAGGAAGCGATCGACCCCGAGCGAGGTCAGGAGAAACGGCACGGCAAGACCAAGCGAATATACCGCAAGCAGGAAAACCCCCTTGAACAGGGTTTCCTGGGCACCGGCAAAGACCAGAATCGTGGCAAGAATGGGTCCGATGCAGGGAGTCCAGCCGAAGGCAAAGGCGAAGCCGACGGCGAAGGATCCCCAGGCGCTGGAGCCGCCTTTGACCTCGTGCAGACGCTTATCGGCATAGAGCGCCTTGATCTTGAGCAGGCCCGTCAGATGCAGTCCAAAAATGATGACGATGACGCCAGCGACCCTGGCCAGAATGTGGTGGTACTCGTTGGCCAACTGGCCGATGCTGGTGGCCACCGCTCCGAGCGCGATAAACACCACGCTGAAGCCGAGAATAAACGTCAGGGAGTGCAGCATCACCGTTCCCAGCAGGCGGCGATTGTCGGATTGCAAGTCTTCTACGGTTGCACCGGAGATGAGCGAGACGTAGCCGGGAACCAGGGGCAGCACACACGGCGACAGGAACGATAGGATTCCAGCCAGGAATGCTGCAAGGGGAAGAGGAAGACTATGCATAAAAGCTAATTGTAGCAACGCTTTTAAGTTATCTAAAGCGTAACTTCCCGGAAGTTTTAGTGCCTCGCTAGTTAGACGCTAATTCAGACGCATCAGCTGCACAAAGGTGACGGTCTAGCTGGCCACAGGGTGTACTCTGGGCCTAATCGGCGACTTGCGCAAGCCGGACCATGTCTCGGATATGACGATGGAATCGCCCGGGTTGTGAGGGTCGTACTTGATCGAGGCATGCAAACCCAGCCGGCAGGAATACAGGTCAATGAACTGGCGCAGATGGGTGACGTCTTGCGAAGCTTCGTAAGAAACGCCAGCAACATCGTACGTGTAGATCAGCAGGATCATCTGGCGCTGAGTGGGAGACTCGTCGATCTCCTGCACATCGATGACCGTGCCCTCGATGATGCGTCCGCCCTGGGTGAGCTGAGTGCGGCGTTCATACTCCAAATTCTCTCCGGAGCGCTTCGGGTTGCGCGACAGCAGGGCGTAGCCCACGATGGCAGCCGCAGTGCCGAGAGCAAGCATCGGATAATAGCCCAGAGAACTCATGGCAGTGCCTAGGATAACGCGAATCGGCGCCTGGCAGTAGACAGCGGGAGATGGGTGCTTGAAGCAACGAACCCGGCTACGATGCGTCGGCGACAGGGTTGGCGAGGGCGCCGACACCTTCGACCGTTATTTCGACGACATCCCCGGCCTGTAGCGGGCTGACGCCTGCCGGCGTTCCGGTGGCAATCACGTCGCCGGGCTCTAGAGTCATGACCTGCGAGATGAAACGGAGGATCACGTCGAGCGGAAAAAGGAAGTCAGTGGTAGTTCCGTCCTGGCGCATCTGGCCGTTGACTCGGGTCTGGACGCGAACCCCCTTCCACGGATCCAAGCCCGAAACTACGACAGGGCCGATCGGACAAAAGGTGTCGAAACCTTTGGCGCGCGACCATTGGCCGTCTTTGTTCTGCAAGTCGCGGGCAGTGACGTCATTGACGCAGGTGTAGCCAAGAATGTAGTCGCGCACTTCGTCGCCCTCGCGGAGGCCATGGCAGCGCTTGCCGATGACCACTCCGAGCTCGCCCTCGTGATCGACGCGCTGCGAAAGTGCAGTCGGCCGAAGAACGGTGCCACCCGGAGCGAGCACTGCCGACGGAGGCTTGAGAAAGATCAACGGCTCGGTGGGGATGGGGTGGTTGAGCTCCTTGGCATGCTCGCGATAGTTGCGGCCGATGCAGACGATCTTCGAGGGACTGACTGGCGCGAGCAAAAGGACGGATGCCAGCGGAATCTCGACCGACTGGCCGCGATCGAAATCAGACGCTCCCGTAGGAAGATCAGTGAGAATGCGGCGGATGGTGTCTTGTCCCGCGGCGGTTTCGATGAGCCCAAAGCGGGCTCCATCTTGAGCATCAAATCGGCAGAATCGCATGGCAGGCTCCGTTATTGCTTGTCGGGCACAGCTTCGCTGGTCTCGGCAGATCGCGGACTTTCATTGCCGCGTAAATCGACCGCCGAGACCGAATAAATGTAAGTCTTACCGGGGAGTACGGTGCCGTCACGATAGGAAGGCACGCGCACGAGTTGCTGGTTGAGTTTCACGGGCTCGCCGCCTCCGACGCTGCGGAAGACGTTGTAACCGGCGAGGTCGCCTTCCATGTTTGGCGCCCAGTTGAGATCGACAAACGGCTTCTGTCCGACACTGGAGAAGACCGCTTGCAACCCACTCGGCTCGGCTGGCGGGTAGATGTCGCGAGTGAAGGTCGCAACCGGGTTGGAGTCGGCGCCTTCGACCGCCATGTTTACGCCTTCAGAGTGCACCAGCGTCACCGAGGTGATGCGGTAATCGTACTTGGTCTCCCAGGCGAAAGTCTTGTCGAGATAAAAACCCTCGGATGCAGGCTCGACATCGGCGACCGCAATATACGCATTGGCACCCGCAGGACCGCGCTCGATGCGATAGCGGTAGGTGAGGCCCTGAGGCGGGTTGGGAACGTCAGCACCAGTCCAGGAAATCAGCACGCCGTCGGCTTCGACTGTTACGGTGAATTGTTCAGGAGGCGTGATGGTGGGCGCTACCGGGATCAGAACCTGGTTCGAGAGGCCAGCACTGCGTTGGCGGGTATTCAGGATCTCGACAGCATAGCGGACGAATCCGGCTGGATGCTCGTCGCCCAACTTCGTGGGAAGCTCATCCACATACTTCATGTGCACCGCTGGAGGCTCTTCGCCTTTGCGCACATCAATTGGTTTGGTGTTCTGCACAGTACCGACTACCGTGCATCCGCTCATGAGGCCAGTGCCTTCGTGGCGGCAGACTCGCGTCTGGGGAATGCTTTTCACCAGCGTGCGGTCGGTGTTCTTGCGGGGCAGCGTCCAGTCAAGCTGAACCTTGTTGCCCTTGCGTGAGGCGGTAAGGTCATCAACCGGCCGGGCAAGTTGCAGAGATGGCAACTGCGGCGCACCGGGAGTGCCGCAGCCCGTGAGAGTTACGCCCAACAAAAGACACCCGAACAGATATGACAGAAGTGGCCGCATGCGAACTTCCAGCCTAACAAATTGCGATTTGCGCACCGGCACATGATAGGTCTAACATTAGAGGTAAGGTAATATTGCCTTACCACGTAGTGTTAACAATGAGAGGCGATCGATGACCACGCTTACCATCACCACCAAAGGCCAGGTAACGCTAAAGCAGGACCTACTTAAACATCTTGGTGTCGGCCCCGGGAAGAGAATTGAAGTCGATAAGTTGCCGGATGGCCAAATCGTCGTGAGAGCAGCTGTGCACAGTGGCCCAATTACCAATTTCATCGGCTGTTTGTCGCGAAAAGCAGGACCGAAGCTGACGATCGACGAAATGAATGAGATTGCGGCCGAAGGATGGGCGAAAAGGAGATGAAGATCACTGCGGACACCAACGTGCTTGTCAGAGCTGCTGTCCAAGATAACGCACATCAAGCCAGGAGAGCAGCGAAATTTCTTCAGGAGGCCGATCTTGTTGCCGTCCCGGTCGCAGTCCTTTGCGAGTTTGTCTGGGTCCTGCGTCGAGGTTATAAGAAATCTACAGCAGATGTCTCGATTGCGATTCATCGTCTTATCGACAGCGCTAATGTAGTGACAAATCGACCTGCGGTTGAGATAGGATTGGCCGTCCTCGAAGCTGGCGGAGACTTTGCAGACGGCGTCATCGCGTATGAAGGCAACTGGCTTGGTGCCGAGGAGCTCGTTTCCTTCGACTCAAAGGCAGTGTCTGTGTTGCGGGCATTGGGCAATCGTGTCCGCCTGCTGTCGTAACGGTTAGCCGTCGAGCTTTTTGGTGAGCAGTTCGTTGACCAGCGCTGGGTTGGCCTGTCCTTTTGAGGCCTTCATGATCTGGCCAACAAAGAAGCCAGCGACGGTTTTCTTGCCGGCGCGGTACTGTTCGAGCTGCTTGGGATTGGCGGCGATGACGTCGTCGATCAGCTTCTCAATGGCGGATGTATCGGTGATCTGCTGTGGCTTTTCTTTCTCGTAGATCGCCGGGAAATCTTCGTTGCGCTCGAAGGCAAGGTCGTAGAGTTCTTTGAGCTGCTTGCCGCTGATAGCGCCGGTTTCGACCAGATCAGCCGACAGGGCGACGCCTTTCATAGTGATGGGTGACTGCTCGATCTCCAGGCTCTTGGCTTTCAGTCGGCCCAGCAACTCGGCCTGTACCAGATTGGCGACGCGCTTGGGATTCCTTGCGGCTGAGGCAGCTTCTTCAAACTGGTCGGCCATGGACTGGGTGCGGGTGAGAGTTGCGGCATCGGCTTCTGTGATGCTGTAGTGCTCGACCAGGCGCTTGCGCTTGGCCTCGGGGAGTTCGGGCAGCTTGGCGGCGATTTGCGTACGCCATGTCTCCTCGACGACTAGCGGCAGCAAGTCGGGCTCGGGGAAGTAGCGGTAATCGTGCGCCTGCTCCTTGGAGCGCATGCTGTAGGTGCGGCCTTCGCCTGCGTTGTAGAGGCGCGTTTCCTGGGTGATGGTTCCACCGGAACGCAGCACCTGTTCGTGGCGGGCGATTTCGTACTCCAGCGCCTGGCGGATGAAGCGGAACGAGTTCACGTTCTTGATTTCGGTCTTGGTGCCGAACTTCTCCTGGCCAACCGGACGGATGCTGATGTTGGCATCGCAACGCAGCGAACCTTCTTCCATGTTGCAGTCGCTGACGCCGGTGTACAGGATGATTTCCTTCAGGCGGGTCAGGTATTCCCAAGCTTCGTCGGGCGAGGAGATGTCAGGCTCGCTGACGATTTCGATCAGCGGCACGCCGGAGCGATTGAGGTCGATCGACGTCCATTCGCTGCTGTCGGGCAGGCCATCGTGCAGGCTCTTGCCAGCGTCTTCTTCCATGTGCACGCGGGTGATGCCGATTCGCTTGCGGACGCCTCCGGCAGCGGCGATTTCGATGTGGCCGTTCTCGGCCAGCGGCTTGTCGTACTGCGAAATCTGGTAGCCCTTGGGAAGGTCGGGATAGAAGTAGTTCTTGCGCGCGAAGATGGAGTTCTCGCGAATCTCGCAGTTCAGGGCCATACCCGCGAGCACGGCGAACTCGACGGCCTGACGGTTCAGCACAGGCAGCGCGCCGGGAAGTCCGAGACACACGGGACAGACATTAGTGTTCGGAGGATTGCCGAACTGGGTCGAGCAGCCGCAAAAAATCTTGGTCTTGGTCAGAAGCTGGACATGGACTTCCAGTCCGATGACCGGTTCGTAGCGGATCTGCGTCGCAACAGGAGCTTCCGGCGTGGTCGCCATATCTCACGATTATAGCGAGGCGGCGCCGGTGGGCAGATCGTATGCACCGCCATCGGGGCCATAGAAGAAGACCCATGCCACGAAGTCCTGCGAGAAATCCACGAAGCGGTGGCCTTCGCCGGCCGCGACAAAGAGAACATCGCCCCGTTCGAAGATGACCTCTTCCGATCCGCGGAGAAAGCGACCAGTGCCGCTGACGATGACGTATACTTCGTCGCGCGAGTGCGGGTGCTGCGGATCGGTACGGTGCGGCGCGTAGAGTTCGACACTCAGCGTTCCGCGCTTGAATAGCTCAACGAAACGCTCACCGTTGGGGCCGGGCAAACGGTCCAAGCTATCTTTCACTCGCAGGTGTCCCTGCATGATTCGACCTCTCGCGCTGACAGCACTCAACTGGCTGAGGACGCGTGCTTCGGCTTCCAGACGCCGATGACCATGCCCATGAGGACCGAGCCGATCAACGGGTACGCCGCGCAGATGAACATGAAAGTGCTGGAGCGATATTCGAAGGCCATCTCGGTGAGCATAGCGAGTGCTGCGACAAGACCCACCATCAATCCGGTCACGATTCCGCGGAATAGGTTGTACTTGTGGAACCCGCCCATCACCCAGGAAATGACAAGCGCCATTCCCAAGCTGCAGAGAAACGAGATGAGGTAGGGCCAGAAGTTGGGATGCCCCATATATGTCTGCAACTCTTCCGGCGTCAGGCGAGTGCCTGCTTGCCACGGCTTGGAGAACGTGGTGAACCAGACTGCTCCGAAACCAAAATGTACGACGGCTGCCAGCGCAACGGCGCCCCAGTTCACTTTCATGGCTGTCCTCCGGTGTCGGCGAAACGATACCTGCTTAGGGGACGCAACGCAACGTGTTTCATGGTTGGTAACTAGGGCACATCGACAGCACCTGAGCTGGCGTCTTACCTGATTCGCGCAGGGTTCGCAGGCTCAGCGAGTCGTGACGCTTGGCGAGGCGAGTGCCCGTGTCATCGCGAACCAGGTCGCAGTGGAAGTACGCGGGCACTGGCAAGCCGAGGGCTCGTATCAAGAGTAACTGGCGAGCCGTGGACTTGAGGAGGTCCGCGCCTCTTACCACCTCGGTGATTTGCATGGCCGCGTCGTCAACTACCACGGCGAGCTGGTAGGCAGGGACGTCGTCCCGCCGCCAGATGACGAAGTCGCCGAAGTCCTGTCCCACAATGTAAGACTGGGGCCCGAGGTGCAGGTCATCGAAGCGAATGGTCTCGCCATCGGGGACGCGAAAGCGCCAGTTCACGCCTTTCGGTTCTGCGTAGTTTGCAGCCTCGCCGATCTTGGTGCGGCAGCGGCCGGAATAGAGAGGCTCGTCGTCGGCGTCGTTAGGAGCTGAGGCCGCGAGCGCGAGGTCTTTGCGAGAACAAGTGCACGGGTAAATAGCACCCAAGTCGCGCAGCTTGCGCCATGCGTCAAGGTAGAACGCCCGCCGCAGGCTTTGCCGATACGGAGCGAATGGACCTCCAATGTCAGGGCCTTCCTGCCAGTGGAGACCAAGCCAGCGCAGGTCCTCCAGCATCGCTGTGGCGAATTCGGGCTTGGAGCGTTGGGGATCGAGATCTTCGTCGCGAAAAACCAAGACGCCGTTGTGCCGTAGCGCCCGCTGGTAGGCCGTCCAGAAAGTGCAGGCATGGCCGACGTGCAATAGCCCGGTAGGCGAAGGCGCGAGGCGGCCGCGGTATCCAGGTGTCTCAGAGGGCACGGAGGTGATTGTAGAGCGAGAATTCGGCGCTAGTGGTAGGCACCGAGCAATTCCGGCTCTGCGGCCGCGGGTTCAGACCGCTTGCCGTTCTCATTTGCTGCGCCCGGCTTCTTCTCATGCGGATGCAGATCGCGGGCGTTGCGCAGCAGGAACACCAGCGGCAGCATGCACAGGAAGATGACGCCCATGACCCAGAAGGCCTCGACAAACGAGAGCAGCGCGGCCTGTTGCTGCACCATGCCATAGATCGCTCCCATCGCTTTGCGCGAGGCTTCCACTGAGCTCGAGCCGTGCGCCTGGAACCAGGCTTGCATGCCGCGGAAGGTCATCTGCGTCCCGTGATCGTAGGGCGTGATATGCGAGACGAGCTGGTTCTGGTGCACCTGGCCGCGGCGCGCAAGGAACGTCGTCATGGTGGCGATGCCGAAACTGCCGCCAATGTTGCGCATCAGGTTGTAAATGCTGGTGGCGTTGCCCATCTTCTCTCTCGCGATGCCCGACATACTGGTGGCCATCAGGGGGATGAAGAGAAACGCCATGGCTCCGCCTTGAATCACTTGCGGCCAGAAGATGTCCCAGTAACCGGCGTTGAGATTGAGGTGCGAGAGGCTGAACATCGTCCAACCACCGATGACGATGCCGAAAGCAATGAGTTTCCGCGGATCGTAGCGGTTGGTGAGTTGGCCGGCGATCGGCATCATGAACAGCGACCCGATGCCGCGGGGAGACAACGCAAGGCCCGATTGCAGCGCGGGATAGTTGAGCAACGTTTGCAGGAAGATCGGCAACAACATGAGGCTGGCGTAGAGCACAAAGCCCAGCATGGTCATGATGGTGACGCCGGCGGCGAACGTGCGGTCCTTGAGCACGCGCAGATCGACGATGGGATGCGCGGTGGTCAGCTCGCGCACGACGAGCGCGACCAGTCCGAAGACGCACAGCGCGGCGTAGATGCGGATTTGCGGGCTGCCAAACCAGTCTTTGCGCTGGCCGGTGTCGAGCACCACTTGCAACATGCCGAAGCCGAGAGCGAGAAAGCCGATGCCCCAGAGGTCGATGCCACCGGTCTTGTTCTTGCCAATGTAGTGCGGATCGTGGACGAAGGCGCTGATCATCATTACGGAGATCACACCTACCGGCAGGTTGAGGTAGAAAATCCAGCGCCAGGAATAATTGTCGGTGATCCAGCCGCCGAGTGTGGGGCCGAGAATGGGCGCGAGGATGATGCCCAGGCCAAAGGCCGCCATGGCACTGCCGTGTTGCTTGGGTGGAAACGTCTCCAGCAGAACGGCCTGCGCCAGGGGCTGCAGTCCTCCGCCGGTGAGGCCTTGCAACACGCGGAAGAGGATCAGCGACTCGAGGCTGGTCGCCATGCCGCACATCACCGACGTAATAGTGAATCCGATGACGCACGCGAGCAGCATGTTGCGACGTCCGAGACGGTTGGCCAGCCATCCCGACATGGGGAGGATGATGGCGTTGGACACAAGGTAGGACGTCACCACCCAGGTTCCTTCTTCGACGGTGGCGCCCATGTTCCCGGCGAGGTGGGGAACGGAGACGTTGACCACCGTGGTGTCGAGGATCTCCATGAACGTCGCCAGCATGACGGCGGCAGTCACGATCCACGGATTGATGGTGCGCCGGGGTTGGACGGGGTTCATGACGCGACCCAACGAGAGATTATAGAAACACCGGCAGGCAAATGAAGTGACGGCGGACACAAAAGGCGAATTCACCACAGAGGCACAGAGACACGGAGAAGAACAACGGAAAGCAAAAAATCAAAAGCTCTGTGCCTCTGTGTCTCTGTGGTAAAAAATTTCCGCCAGATTTGCCCGTTAGGCCAGCCGATTAGCGACCGTGTGACTGGAATCACAGGGCGGCGTGAGGTGGAATGTTAGAGTAAATCTTTATGTCCGCTCCTGACTCCCTGTTTGTAAAAGCCTGCAAAGGCTTGCCTGTCACTACCACTCCGGTTTGGTTCATGCGCCAAGCCGGCCGGTACATGCAAGAGTACCGTGACGTCCGCAAGAAGTACTCGCTGGTAGAAATCTGCAAGAAGCCCGAAGTGGCCGCGGAAGTGACCATCACCGCGGCGGAATACCTGGGCGTGGACGCCGCCATCATCTTTGCCGACCTGCTGCTGCCTCTCGAAGTGATGGGCATGCCGTTCCACTTCTCTCCCGGTGAGGGCCCGGTGATCGAGAAGCCGATTCGCGCTGCTGCTGAGGTGAAAGCGCTTCGCACCGATCGCGCCTCCGAGTTAGGCTACGTCGCTGAGGCGGTTGGTAGGGTCGTGAAGCATTTTGGCGCCAAGCTCCCGGTCATCGGATTTTGCGGCGCGCCGTTTACGCTGGCCAGCTACATGGTGGAGGGCGGCGGTTCGCGGCACTACGTCGAAGTGAAAAAGCTAATGTACAACTCGCCCGAAGTTT
Source organism: uncultured Acidobacteriaceae bacterium (assembly GCA_963749635.1). Taxonomy (GTDB): domain Bacteria; phylum Acidobacteriota; class Terriglobia; order Terriglobales; family Acidobacteriaceae; genus DASRAA01. Next base: position 156,325 of record CAVVNW010000012.1, on the reverse strand, counting down.
GGGAGGAGTTAGTCAACAAGCTGGTGGATGTGCTGGCACAGTACTCGGCTGAGCAAGTGCGCCACGGGGCAGACGTGATCCAGATTTTCGATAGCTGGGTCGGCTGCCTGAGCGTGGAAGACTATCGACGCTACGCGCTGGAGCCAACCAAGAGACTCGTGAACCGGCTGCAAAAAGAGACTGGTGTGCCTATCATTTATTTCGGCACCGACAGCACCACGTTGCTGCCGTCGATGTCCGAGACTGGGGCCGAAGTGATTGGGCTCGACTGGCGGGTGCCGCTCGACGAAGGGTGGAATATCGTCGGGCACAAGCATGCCGTGCAGGGAAACCTGGACCCGGTGACACTGTTCGCCTCATGGCATGAAGTGCAGCAGCGCGCGGAAAACATTCTGCGGCTGGCGGATGGACGTCCGGGTCACATTTTTAATCTCGGACACGGTATTCTGCCGCATACTCCGGTGGACAATGTGAAGAACCTCGCCGATTTCGTGCACGAGTTCAGCACGGCGGCCAGCGCTGTGAGGAAGTAATGGCCGGAAGCGCAGTCCTGTTGATCGCGCATGGCAGCCCCGAGCGGGTCGAGGACATTCCCGAATTTCTGCAGAACATCTCGCGCGGGCGTCCGATGCCGGAGGCGGTAGTGCGCGAAGTGCAGCATCGCTATTCGCTCATCGGCAGCTCACCGCTGACCAAGCTCACTCGCGAGCAGGCCGATGGCGTGGCGCGGGAACTGGGAATACCGGTGTATGTCGGCATGCGCAACTGGCACCCTTTCATCGCCGACACGCTCAAGCAAATGGCATCTGACAATGTGGGACAAGCCGTGGCGGTCTGCCTGGCGCCGCATAATTCTCGCACCAGCGTTGGCCTGTACAAGCAGGTTCTGCTGGGCGAAGGCGCGCCGTTCCCCATCGATTTCGTGGAAGAGTGGCATGATAGTCCGCTGTTGATCGAGGCGTTCGCGGAAAAGCTTCGCGCGGGATGGGTCGCGGCTTGCGGCGAGCACGGAACGCAGTTGCCTGTGCTGTTCACGGCGCATAGCGTGCCCACTCGGACTATCGCGGAAGGCGATCCCTACGAGGCGCAGACGCGCGAGACTGCCGCACTAGTCGCCGCGAGAGTGCCGGAAATCGGCGAGTGGAGCTTCGCCTTCCAGAGCCAGGGAATGTCAGGCGGCGAGTGGCTGGGCCCGACGGTCGAAGCTACAATCACGAAGCTGCGTGATCTCGGCCACACAGGAGTGTTCGTGCAGCCGATCGGCTTTGTTTGCGACCACGTTGAAATCCTCTTTGACATTGATATTCTGTTTCGCGATTTTGCGGCGGAGCGTGGGATGAAGTTGTACCGCGCCGAATCGCTCAATGGCTCTCCAACGTTTGCCAAGGCAGTCGCCGACCTCGTGCGAACACGCCTGGCCACCGCGGTTTCAAGTCGGAGAGCAGTCGCGGCAGAGAAGTTGCCTTAGTCCATTATGAAGCGAATCGCAATCATTGGCGGCGGTATCTCGGGACTCAGCGCCGCATTCCATCTGGAAAAAGCCCGCGCGGCGGGTTCGCAGCTTTCTTACACACTCATCGAAAGTAGTAGCCGATTGGGCGGCTCGATGAGTTCCGACCGCGTGGACGGGTGCCTCGTCGAGGCCGGCCCTGATTCGTTTCTCACCGAAAAGCCCTGGGCGCTGACGCTGTGCAAGGAACTGGGCATCGACGATCAGCTCATCGGCTCGAACGATGCGCAACGTAAGACCTACATCGTGGTCAATGGCAAGCTGATCGCAATGCCCGACGGGCTGATGTTTATGGTGCCGACCAAACTGGTTCCGACGGCGCTGTCGCCGCTGTTCTCGTGGGAAACCAAGTTGCGAATGGCGAAGGAACTGTTGCATCCTCCGCGGCCCATGGAGGACGACGAGACGGTAGGTGAGCTGGTGGAGCGCCATTTCGGTGCCGAGGTGGTGGACCGGCTGGCGGATCCGCTGCTGTCGGGTGTGTATGGCGGTGATGCCAACAAGCTCAGCGCGCGCGCGGTGCTGCCGCGGTTTGTGGAGATGGAAGAGAAATACGGCAGCCTGAGCAAAGCTATGTTGGCGGCCCATAACAAGATGAAGGCGATGGCCGGGAAGGCACCGGCGCGACCACTGTTCAGCTCGCTGAAAGACGGCATGCAGCAAATGGTCGATGCCGTTGTGGCGCGACTCGATCCGGCGTCGATTCGTTTACGGAGCCGGGTGCGCGGCATCTACTCCGAAGGCGAGCAGTGGCGTGTGGCCATCGACATGGGCGGTAGCGAGATGTACGACGCAGTGATTGTCGCCACACCCGCCAACATCGGGGGCGCGCTGCTCGAAGCAGTTGACCGCGATGTGGCCGATGACCTGCTCGGCATCACGTATAGCTCGTCGGTCACGGTCACACTCGGCTACCACACGGACCAGCTCAAGCAGTTGCCGCCGGGCTTTGGATTCCTGGTGCCGCGCAGTGAAGGCCGTCGCATGCTGGCGTGCACGTTTGTGCACAACAAGTTTCCCCACCGGGCTCCGCCGAAGAAAGGAATCTTGCGTTGCTTCCTGGGTGGGGCGCGGGATGAGGCGGTGCTGAATCTGACTGACGAAGAGATCGTCTCCATCGTGCGTTCAGAGCTGAAAGAAACGGTCAAGCTGGAGCCGCGTCCGATGTTTGAGCGTGTGTATCGCTGGCGCGGAGCCATGGCGCAATACGAATCAGGCCACATCGCGCGGATCGCGCGGATTGAGAAACGCGTGAAGGAGATCCCTGGCCTCGAACTCGCTGGTAATGCATACCACGGAATCGGCGTTCCAGATTGTATTCGCGAAGGCATGAACGCAGCCAACGCCGTGGTGCAAACGGTGAACCAGACCGCAACCCAGCAGACTCGCTGACGGCCACCTACATCACAATCTGCCGGGTCTGACGAGTAATCGGGTGCTGCATCTCGTCGAGATCGCCTTTCACCAGGTTGAGTCCGTAAACGCACGATTCGAACTCGTGCGACAGCTTTCCGAAAAGCGGCGCCAGCCGCGCATACTCGAACTGATCGAACTTGGAGACGATAAAGTAACTCTCCTTGCCCGCCTTGATGAAGTCGACAAAATTCTCCAGCCGTTGACGGCGCAAGCGGAAGCGGTTAATGCTCTCGGGGAACATGCCCGCCAGGAACAGCGTGTAGTCGCCGATATGCTTGCGCACTTGGCGCTCGCGATCGAATGACGGCGCGGGACCGTAAATCGGTTCGGACTCGAGCAGCATTTCGCCCACATCGTTCAACGGGCGCTGGTTGGCGTCGCGAATCTTGAACACCTGCTCGACCTCGCAGAATTCGGTGAGCATGTTGACGATGTAGTCCTGCACTTCGGCGTCGCGCAGGGCGATGTCGTGGTCGAAGTGGTGTTGAATCAGTTCACCAAACAGCGTGTGTAACGAATGTGATTCAGGAATCATGTTCTTGGCTCGTCCCCCACAGTTGAGCGGGTTTCATCTGTCTGCCCGCACACTCGTTGGATGGGTGATAACGCGTTTCGGTCGCCAACGCAAGCGTTTCCGGCGCCGCCCTTAACTCTTGTGGTGCATCCTCAAGTGCTGTCGATAGTCGCACGTCGCGCGGTTTGAGGCTCATTGATTTTTTTTGTGAGGTTAGGAAGTTCGGCTTATAGGGGCTAACACGGATTGAGTTTGCGCGTTGATAAGCGGTGCTAGCAGCGTCGTCGAGCGGCTGCCAAAATTCGTTGGCCAGACGACGATGACCGCGTATGGGACAATGCTCAGCATTCAACAGGAGGCATCCTATGCAGCGGCAGAACATCTCCGGCAACTCACCCTACGAACCAAGAGTAGGATTCTCACGCGCGGTGAAGGTTGGGCCGTTCGTCTCGGTGGCGGGAACCGTGGCCACCGGACCCGATGGGAAGATCGTCGGAGGCACCGACATTTACGCCCAGGCGGTGCAGACGCTCAAGAACATCGAGCGCGCTTTGGCAGATGCCGGAGCGAATTTGCGGGACGTGGTGCGGACGCGGATGTTCGTGACCGACATCAGCCGCTGGGAGGAAGTGGGGCGCGCCCACGGCGAAGTGTTTCGCGACATTCGTCCGGCGGCAACCATGGTGCAGGTCGTTGCGATGGTGTCGCCCGAGATGCTGGTCGAGATCGAAGCCGACGCGATCATCGCAGCGGAATTGAAGTGAGGCGCGTGCGCAAAGGGGGTTTAAACGATATGAGAGCAAGATATGTGCTGCTGTTCGTCCTGCTGGCGTCATGGGTCGGAGTCGCCGCTCAAACCGCTTCAACGCCGCCGCCGCAGGTGACCGTCATCCGGGCTGGCATGCTGATCGATCCCCGGGCCGACGAGCCGAAGCACAACCAGGTCATCGTGATTCGGGGAGAGCGCGTCGAAACAGTTGGTGATGCGGCGTCGGTGAAAGTACCGGAAGGCGCGAACGTCATTGACTTGTCGAACGCCACGGTGCTCCCGGGGTTGATCGAATCGCATACCCACATCTTTTTGCAAGGTGAAGACCCAGCCAAAGGCGGGTACGACATCCAGTTGCTGAAGTTCTATCCGTCGTATCGCGCGGCGCGCGCAACAGTGTCAGCGCGGCGAGCGTTGGAGCAGGGCTTCACCACTATCCGCGACATGGAGACCGAAGGTGCAGGCTACGGGGACGTGGGCATCAAGCGCGCTATCAACGAGGGATACATTCCCGGACCGCGCATGTTCACCACGACGCGCGGTATTTCTACCACGGGCGGCTATCCGCTGGAGGGATATGCCCCGGGAGTCGACGTACCGAAGGGTGTGCAGATCGTTGATGGGCCCGTCGAAGCGCGAAAAGCAGCGCGCGAGCAACTCGACTACGGCGCGGACTGGATCAAGGTGTATATGACCCACCGCTCATGGGTCGATAAAGACGGCAACCTGGTCTCACAGCCAACGCTGACGGTCGAAGAGCTCAAAGCGATTGTGGACGAGGCCCACGGCTGGAAGCGCAAGGTTGCGTGCCATGCGTACAACGGCGAAGGCCTTCATCGGGCGCTGGACGGCGGATGCGATTCGATCGAGCATGGTTTGCTGCTCGATGACGCCGCTATCGCGCAAATGAAGCGCCAGGGAACATGGTATTGTCCGACGCTCACGGTTTATTACACCGATTGGGGGCCCGAGAATACGCCGGAAGGCAAGCGCGATCGCGTGCGCGCCGCGGTGCATGAGCAGTCGTTCAAGAAAGCGATGCAGGCCGGATTGCCCATCGTCTTCGGCACCGACGTCGGAGGGTTTCCGTGGACGGAACCGATCGCGCAGGAGTTCGGTTACATGACCAAGTTCGGCATGTCTCCGATAGAGGCGATTCGTTCGGCGACCATTCGTCCGGCGAAGATGCTCGACATGCCAGGTGAAATTGGCGTGATCGCGCCCGGGGCATACGCCGACATCATCGCAATGCAGGGAAATCCGTTGGCCGACATCACAGAGTTGGGACGTGTGACCTTCGTGATGAAAAACGGGCGGGTGTTTCGCGACGCCGGTACGGTTGACGCTGCCACTATGAAAAAATAATTCGCTGATCCGTCGGGACAAAGCAAAAGGCCGGCGATCGCCGGCCTCTGCCAACATCCAATATGCCCAGTTACTTCTTGGCGGGCGCGATGGTGTCTTTCACGGCCTTGGCCACGCGGAACTTCACGACGGTCTTGGCTGGAATCTTGATGGCTTCGCCGGTCTGCGGGTTGCGACCGATGCGCGCCTTGCGGGCTGATTTCACCAGACGGCCCAAGCCCGGCACTACGAATACGCCGTTCTTCTTGGTCTCTCTGATCGCGACTTCAGCGAGATATTCAATCAACGCCGCTACTTGCTTGTTGCTGAGCGAATGCTTTTCGGCGATGTGCCGGACGAGCTGTGTCTTGGTCATTCCTGCTGCCATTGGTTAATTCCTCCTTGAATCATTGAGCGGGTAAGAGTGCTCAATCGACCGTATCTTATAACAACGGCGAACCTGAGGGAAGCGTTCCCTCCATATTTTATGCGGGTTTTCCACAGCCCCCACCTCGGATAGCCTGTATCCATGCACCTTCGGGAGGGTTCCTAGTTAGGCAACACGGCCCATCCGCGGCGATGCCCTATATCCAGCGGATGGCGCGCCCCGACGCGTAACCGGCGCAGGCGATTCCTCACCTGTTACCATCGCTCTTTGGCCGCATGAACCTCTCCCACGCCACCATCCTCTTCTTCGCCGCGCTTGCCGGGGGCGCCATTAACTCGGTCGCCGGTGGCGGCAGTTTTGTCAGCTTTCCGGCGATGCTGTTTGTGGGCATTCCGCCGGTCAACGCGAACGCCAGCAACACGGTCGCTCTGTGGCCGGGGCAAGTTGCCAGTATCGGCGCATACCGAAAACAACTCCGTAACCTGTCGCTGAAAACCATGACACCGCTGCTGGTGACCGGCGTTCTAGGCGGCATCGTCGGCGGCTGGACCCTGCTTCGGACACCCCAGACGACGTTCATGCGCCTGGTGCCGTGGCTAATGTTGTCCGCCACCCTTATCTTCATGATGAGCGGAAGGGTGACGCAGTGGGTACGCCGGCGAACGGCCAGCGGCGAGCATCACGAATTTGCCACCTGGCGCGCGGTCTCGATCCAGATCTTTATCGCCTTTTACATCGGATACTTCGGCGCGGGAGCGGGCATCCTCATCCTGGCCATGCTAGCGCTGTTGGGCATGGACGAGATCCACACCATGAATGCCCTGAAAGCGTTGCTGACGACCGTATCGAACGGCGTGGCCATGCTGCTGTTCATCTTCTCGCATGCCGTGTACTGGCCGGAAACGATTCTGATGGTGGTGGCGTCAATGCTGGGCGGATACTTTGGCGCTCACTTCGCGCAGAAGACCAAGCCGGAACACGTTCGCGCCATCGTGATTGCGATCGGGTTCACGCTATCCATCTACTTCTTCGCCCGGCAGATCTGGCACTAGTAGCCTGGGCTGGAAGTCCCGCCGTTTTCACTCACCACATCAGCGGCGCCTTCGCCGTGGTAGCGCAGTTTCATGATCAGCAGCGGAAACGCCAGGAAGAAAGTGACTGCGTTGGGCAGAATGAGCGGCAGCGAATGAATCAGGAAACCGTAAGCCACCCACAGTAACAGCCCCACGTTCAGACTGAGCAGCATGACCAGCGAGATGTCGCGGACCGACTTGGTGCGGAAGGAATGCAGCGCCTGCGGCAGATACGCCAGCGTGCACAGAGTGCCCGCGCCAAAGCCTACAAGGGACACGAAACTCATAGGTCAGCTTAGCATTCTTCGGGACTGCGAATGGTTGACCTGCGGTTACGACGGCAGGCGATTCAACCGCCAGATTCCGAAGTTCAGGTAGCTGGCGTAGGTCACCCACAAGAGGTACGGGACAAGTAAGAGAGCTGCGGTCGGCGTGAGCCAATGAAATACCACGATGTTGAAAAGGATGGCGAACCAGAGGATCAGGATTTCCGCAAACGCCACACCCGGGAGGCGCGCGCCGAAAAAGATTCCCGACCACGCCATGTTCAGGCCAAGCTGCGCGAAGAACAGGAGCAGCGCCGAGCCTCCGCCGCGCCAGCCATAGTCGCGCCATACCAGCCATGCGGAGACGGCCATCAACACGTAGAGTGTCGTCCACACCGGTCCGAAAACCCAGCTCGGCGGCGTGCCCGGCGGCTTCCGAAGCTGGGGATACCACTCTTTAACGCTGCGAAAGGTGAGCCAAGACGCGAGGCTTCCCGCGCCGAGGCAAATGAATAGGAAGAGGATGAGCATTAACCAGGGCTTGGCGTCCACCGAGATATCGTACCTTCAGTTCGATCGCGCGTCGTGCACACCCGATCGCGCTATTGGATGAGCAGCACAATCTTTCCGTAGTTGGCCCGTTCCAACAGCAGGCGATGGGCTTCGCCGGCCTGCTCCATGGGCAATGTGTGGCCGATCTCGGGATGGAGCTTGCCCTGCTCAATCCACGGCTGCATGGCTTTCAAGCAATCACTCATCAGCCTATGGTCGTCCGCCAGAACGCTCAGCCACAAGCCATGCGCACTCAAACTGCGTGACATCATGGTGCCCACGTCGAACTTCTGCCGCTCACCGGTGGCCGTGCCGTAGATGATCACGCGCCCGAATTCGCGACAGCAGCGTAGACTCTTGGCGGTATGCTCGCCGCCCAGCATTTCGAAAACGGCGTCCACGCCTTCGCGGTTGGTAAGCTCTTTGATGCTTTGCTCGTAGTCCACTTCGCGGTAGTTGATGCCGTGGTCGAGCCCCAGCTTCTTGACGCGCTCCAGCTTCTCGTCCGTCGATGCCGTTCCGTAGGTTTCAACGCGCAGCAGTTTTCCGATCTGCACGGCGGCCGTGCCCACGCCACCGGCAACAGCGTGAATCAGCACCCGGCGCTGGCGGTCGCCTTCGACATAAACCGGCTCGATGGCGTCGGATGTGATGCCGGCCTTCCAATAGGCCAGGTAGGCGGTGAAGAAGTTCACCGGAAAGGCCGCCGACTGCTCCGAACTCCAGCCTTTGGGCTGCGGCCAGATCATCTTCTTCGACACCGCGATCTTCTCGGCCGCAGCGCCGTACTGCATGTATCCCATCACGCGCTCGCCGCTGCCTTCCACCACGCCGGCAAACTCACGGCCGGTGATGAACGGTGGCGGCGGAGTGCCCTTATATGTGCCTCGGGTCGACATGGTGTCGGCGAAGTTCACACCCACGGCTCCGACACGCACGATAACCTCACCCGGCTGTGCAACTGGTTCAGGCACCTCGCGGACTTCGAGCACTTCCGGTCCGCCCGCTCGTGCAACGACGACAGCTTTCATGGCTTGCTCCCGCTGCGAGTGTAAAGCATCCGGCCCAATGACTCGGTGACGCCACGCACATCGAGCGATTTTTCGCCGCAGCGGCACTGAGATAGGGAGAGAAATAGAAACAGGAAAACTCTGTGCCTTTGTGTCTCTGTGCTGAATTAGTTTGATGCGGACTTGGGGGTCTGCATGAAGTCCAGCGCGCGGGAGATGTAGTTCTTCAGATCGCGCCGGTGCACCACGGCGTCGAGCATCCCGTGCTCCAGCAGGAATTCGCTTCGCTGAAAACCGTCCGGCAGTTTCTGGCGGATAGTCTGCTCGATGACGCGTGGCCCGGCGAAGCCAATCAGAGCGCCCGGTTCGGCGATATTCAGGTCGCCCAGCATGGCGAAGGATGCGGTCGTGCCGCCGGTGGTGGGGTCGGTAAGAACGGAGATGTAAGGAACTTTGGCGTCGTCCATGCGCGCCAGCGCGGCTGAGATTTTCGCCAGTTGCATCAGGCTGACCACGCCTTCCATCATGCGCGCGCCACCCGACGCCGAAACCACAATCAGTGGAATCTTTTCGTCCGTCGCCTTTTCGACCGCGCGAGTGATGGCCTCTCCAACGACCGCGCCCATGGAGCCACCGATGAACGCGTACTCCATGGCACTCACGATGATGGGCTTGCCGTTCAGCTTGCCGCGCGCGTTGATGATGGCATCGTTCAGGCCGGTTTCGGTTTTTGCCCGTCTCAACGCGATCGGCGTACGGCTTGAGGTCGGTGAACTTCAGCGGATCGGTCGAAACCAGGTTGCCGTCTTCGGTCTTGTACTGGCCATCGTCCAGCAGGTTCGCCAGGCGGGTGCGGGCGTCGATGCGGAAATGGCGGTCGCACTTGGGACAGACATTGAGGTTCTGGTCGAGGTCTTTTTTCCAGATAATCTGGCGGCACTGGTCGCACTTCACCCAGAGTCCTTCGGTCTTTACTCGCTTCTCTCCCGAAGTGTCGAGTTCTGCCTGCTCGCGCTTAAACCATGCCATAAGTAGGTCTTCAGTGTAGCTGACGCGTGTGTACGTTGTCGCCGCTTAGTACTCGATACCGCGCTGCGCCTCGATGCCCTTGGTGTAGGCGTGCTTGACTTCCTTCATCTCCGTGACCGTGTCGGCGACTTCGACGATGCTGGGATGCGCATTGCGTCCGGTGAGGATGACGTGCACCATCTCCGGTTTTTTCTTCAGCGTCGCGGCCACTTTTTCCGGATCGAGCATCTTGTAGCTGATGGCATAGTTGATTTCGTCGAGGATGATGAGGTCCCACGCGCCGGAGAGGATGGCATGCTCAGCTTCTGTCCAGGCCTCCTCCACCAGGCGCACGTCCTCGGGATCGGTCTCGGCGCCCCCAACCTTCACGAAGCCGCGGCCCATCTGCTTGATCACGAAGTTGTCGCCAAAGGCCTTAACGGCATCTAGTTCGCCGTAGTGCCAGGAACCCTTCAGGAACTGCAGCATCAGGACCTTCATTCCGTTGCCGACGGCGCGCAGCGCGGTTCCCATGGCAGCGGTTGTCTTACCCTTTCCGGGGCCGGTGTTCACGATGATGAGTCCTCGGCGCACGTCTGGCATCGAATAATTCTCCTGCAAATAGCGGTTGGCGCGAAGCTACCAGCTTAGCAGTTCGCGCGCCTCCGGCGGCGGCTCTGCCGCCAAACGGGCAGTCTGTTTTCTGCGATACTAGAGTGTCAGCAGACATGCAGAGTAATGCGAAAAGCGGCGGAATCATGGACCTGGTAGCGGACCCAAAATCGGTCAAAGTCAACAAAACCACGGGCAGCGGAATGGACATCGAGTGGAAGGATGGCCACCGAAGCTCGTACAGCTTCGTGTTCCTGCGCGATGCTTGCCCCTGCGCGCTGTGCCAGGAAGAGCGCGACAAAGACGGCCGCCAACCGGGCGATCCGCTAAAGCCCGTGGCGGGCTCGTTGCCAATGTTTAAGGCGCTCGCACGTCCAACCGAGGTCGAGCCGGTGGGCAAGTACGCTATACGGTTCACCTGGAACGACGGCCACCAGCATGGAATTTATTCGTGGGACTTTCTGCGCGAACATTGCCCGTGCCAGGACTGCAAGGAACGCCGCCTGATGGAAGCAGGAGTCAGCGGCAGCAAGCCGAATTGATGGCACGCGGCAGCCGCGTCGCAACAAAAGTTCTCCACCACGGAGACACAGCGTACACGGAGAATGAGAAGTGAAAAAATAACTCCGTGTCCTCCGTGCCTCCGTGGTGAATTCGTCGTGTCTCGCGAAGAATTAGGATCAGTAGCGCAGTTCGTTCAGGAAGCAAGATTTGTCGTACCTTTCGAAATTAAATCCCCAGCAGCGTGAAGCCGTGGAAGCCGTCAGCGGGCCTGTACTCATTCTGGCCGGCGCCGGCAGCGGCAAGACGCGCGTCATCACGTATCGCATCGCCCACCTGATCGACAACGTGGGCGTCGCGCCCGATTCCATCCTGGCTGTCACCTTTACCAACAAAGCAGCGAGCGAGATGGCCAGCCGCGTGGAGTCGCTGGTGGGCGCGCGCACGCTGGCCAAGCCGCTCATCGCAACTTTCCACTCGTTCTGCGTGCGGCTATTGCGTCGCGACATTGAGACTCTGCAAATCGGAGGCAAGGGCTATCGCAGGGACTTCGTCATCTATGACGAGAGCGACCAGCAGAGCGTAGTCAAGGCGGCCATGCGCAGGCTGGGTATTGATGACAAGCAACTGACGCCCCGCAACGTGCTATCGCAAATTTCCTGGGCGAAGAACCACATGCTCGATCCGCAGGAGGTTTATCTCGAATCCGCCGATCCCAAGACGGAACGCGTCGCGCAAATTTACGAGGTGTACAAGCAGGAGCTGGCGAAGTCGAACGCTCTCGACTTCGACGATCTACTGCTTTATGCCGTCCGAGTGCTGAAGGCTTCGGGTGAAACCCGCGAGCGCTACAACAAACGGTATCGTCACATTCTAGTGGACGAATACCAGGACACGAATCGTCCGCAATATGAGCTGATGCGCATGCTGGCGGGCACCGAGCACGATGTCTGCGCCGTGGGTGACGAAGACCAGAGCATTTACTCCTGGCGCGGCGCCGACATCCGCAACATTCTCGAATTCGAGAAGGACTTTCCCAACGCCCGCATCATCCGCCTGGAGCAGAATTACCGTTCGACGCAGAACATTCTTCAGGCCGCCTCATCCGTTGTATCCCACAATGTCAGACGTAAGGGCAAGAACCTGTGGACTGAACGAATCGGCGGACCGAAGGTCGGCTACTATGAGGCTCCTGACGGGGAGAACGAAGCCCTTTTCGCCGCGGATTACATAGCGAAATACCTCGCCCAAGCCGGTGCCGAGGGCGGCCACGCCCCCAAGGCGGCTGTGTTGTATCGCACCAATTCTCAGTCGCGACTGATGGAAGAAGCCATGCGTCGCTATCAGTTGAAGTACCACGTTGTGGGAGGCTTTAGTTTCTACGAGCGTTCCGAGATCAAGGACCTGATTTCGTATCTCAAGGCCATCCAGAATCCAGACGACTCGATTGCCATGCAGCGCATTATTAACACTCCGACGCGGGGCATCGGCAAGAACACCACGGAAACGATCGAGCGGATCGCTCTGGAAACAAACTTGTCTCTGTGGGGCGCAATCCAGGAAGTGATCGGCCGCGAGTTGCTACCACCGCGTGCCTTGGCTGCGCTGAAAGGTTTCAGGCAGCTGATCGACGACGCCCGGGCGATGTATCTGGGGTCGTTTGTCGAGCATCTGCAGGAAACTGCCGCTCCTGCTTCCGAGGAAGACGAGGCCGATTTTCAGCACGCCATCGAGTTCTCGCCGGAGACGTTTACCGCGGACGAAGCAACGGAATTCGATCCAGCGGCATTATCCTCTTCCGAAGACGGGGCGAGAGCCTCAAGCCACAGCGACGGGCAGGCGGTTGAAGGCTTCCGTGCCCCCGGCGAAGCCGCTTCGACCGCCGAGTTGCTGAAGTTCCTCATCGATCGCACCGGATACATCAAGCAACTGGAGGCGGAAGACACCCCCGACGCGTTGGCCCGCATCGAGAACTTGCGCGAACTGGTGAACGCCGCCATGGATTCACGCGACCGCGGCGAGACCCTGAATGAATTCCTCGACCACGCGGCGCTGGTCAGCGACGCCGACGAGTACGACGAGAACTCGCGTATCACGTTGATGACTCTGCACGCCGCCAAAGGGCTGGAGTTCCCGCTGGTGTTCCTGGTTGGGCTGGAGGAAGGACTGTTCCCGCATTCGCGCACGCTGATGGCACCCGACGACATCGAGGAAGAGCGGCGCTTGTGCTACGTGGGGATGACCCGCGCCATGGACACGCTCATCCTGACCAACGCCCGCTATCGCCGGCGCTACGGCACCGACATGCCGGAAGCGAGCATCCCTTCACGCTTTCTGGAAGAGGTGCCGCAGGAACTGTTGCAGGAGCTTGGGACCGCCCGCCGCTCCACGTCTCGAACCGGCAGCGAAGGCTCGGGTCCGTCGCATTACTCGTACGAAGACGAGGACCAGAGGCCGCAGTACGCAAAGCCACCCGCGAAGCCTCGTAGCTCCTATGGCGGCACGTCTTACAACTCAATCGACAATATCGCGGAGTTTTTCGCGTCGCGCGGCAAGAAGTTCTCGCTGCCCAAGAAGGAGCCCGCCGAAGCCGCGGGGCGCACCGGATTCCGCCCCGGGCAGCGCGTCCGTCATCCCAAGTACGGTGAAGGATTGGTGTATCAACGCGAGGGAGACGGGGAAAACGCCAAGCTTACGGTACAATTTCCTAAGTTCGGCTTGAAAAAGCTGGTCGAGAAGTACGCCCAACTGGAGAAGGCATAAGCCTCCGGGGCCACCCCAAGATCAAAAGGAACGCAGCATACATGGCAAATACCAAGAGCATCGAAGATAAGACAGAGCGCAAGAAAGTAAAGCGGGCAGCACGTAAGAAGGCGGTTCCCAAGGCCGCCCGGACTCACGCCCGCGGATCAGCCAAGCGCAAGGTCAAGAAGCTGGCACGCGGCCAGTCGAAGCGTTAGTTCACACCCCCGCGCAAGACTCGAAAGGCTCCAGTCCGTTACCGGGCTGGAGCCTTAGCTTTTCTCAAGTTGCTAGATCGACGCGAAAGAACCTATTTGGCAGTCGCAGCCGCGGGAGCGCGATTGTCGAGGTTCACCAGCAGCGATCCCGGCGGCTGCTGCAGGTCAAACTGATCGTCGCTGATCGGCTGGTTGATGGTGAGCTTCACCATGTTGAGGATGATGTTGTACTCCTCTTGCGGCCGGACGATGTCGATGAAGCTGGGGAACCGGACACCGTCATAATCTTTGAATTTCTGATAACTGGCGTCTGTAACCGAGTTACCATGCTCGTCGAAGACGATTTGCCGATGGGCAACCAGGTTAGTCCGGTCGAAGACGACCTTGCGCGCCAGCCTCCAGCCTGTGCCGGTTTTTCGGACTACGTCTAACACGTAGTCCGGCTGTTGCACCTGCTTGTGCGTCTGCGCGTCAACCACCAACTCGTGGCTGCTCTCAAGAACGGCAATCTCGTTCTGTGGATCGATACCTTGCAAAAGCAACGCGTCATAAATTGCCTCAGGACGCAGCGTGTCAAGCGGGCTGGAAGAATCCGTAATCGTCACCTGATTGTGGCCGATGTAGAACTTGTTCGTGGCCGCGGCCGACAGCTTGAACTCCTTCCCGTCACTGACCATGTCGAAGGCCTTGTTCCGAACGATGGGATACAGCCCAATCATCCGTAACATCTCGGGCTTGCGAACAAGTATGTAGCCGCGGATCTCCTTGAACTCGGTTACTTTGCCTCGCTTTGCGCCGCCCACCGAAGTGTCGATGTCCACGGTCGCATTCAGCGTCTTCACCTGGGCCGCAGCCTGGTTCAGGCGGTCGATCAACTCCTGCTGGGTTGCCGTTTGCAGCTTTGCGCTGCTCACGCGCACCTCGACCGTACGGGTATGAAACAGGCACCCGGTAGCGCTGAGCAACAGACCGACTACTGCCGCAAGGACCGTGCGGGATGACTTCATAAAGGAAGGGAAATTAGAGCTTACCGAACCTACCAGTATATCGTCCGTTCAACGATTTGTCCGGCGACTTGGCACGCCCTTTCGGGTTAAGTTTTGCAAAGCAATCCTCAATGCTGGGCCGCCACGGCCTTTCGATAGGCGGCCACATTACGGTCGTGCTCGGCCGCCGTGCGCGAAAACCGATGGTGTCCATTGTTGTCGCTCACAAAGTACAGGAAATCGCTCGCCGCCGGTTGCATGGCTGCCTCCAGCGAACCGGCGCCAGGGTTGGCAATCGGACCCGGCGGCAAACCGGGGAATTTGTAGGTGTTGTATGGCGAATCGAACTGCAAGTCAGACTGGTAAATCGTGCCCCGGTATCGTCCCGAAAGCAGCGCGGCGTAGATGACTGTTGGATCAGCCCCCAATAGCATGTTTCTGTCCAAGCGGTTGTAATACACGCTGGCCACCACGTGCCGTTCGTCGGGAACGGCCGTTTCCTTCTCCACGATCGACGCCATAGTCACGATGCGATGGATGTCCGGCCTGCCCAGCAGACCGATCTTCTGCGCCGTCTGGCGGAAGCGGTGCACCATGGCCGCGGCAATGTCATGCGGCGTGTCGATGCGCGTGAACTGATACGTGTCAGGAAAAAGGTATCCCTCCAGCGATTGCGCCCTTGGGTCAATGTCGTGGACGAGAGCCACGTCATGGTTAGCCACTGCAATAAAATCAGTCGCAGCCCCCAATCCTGCCTGCTCCACCACCGCCGCTATTTCGTAGAGGTTGTAACCTTCGGGAACCACTACGTAGCGCGCGTACACGTCTCCGCGCAAGATTCGATCCCGCACTTCGAGAGCAGTCGCCGGGGCGTCAAACTTGTACTCGCCGGCCTTCAGGCTGCCTTTTCCCATCGCGTAATGCACCAGCAGAAACGCGTCAGCGCTACGGATGACGCCTTCGTGCTGCAGCGTCTCGGCAATGTGCCGAGCACCCCAACCCTGGTGCAGCAGAACGAATTTGGTACTCCCCGGATTCACTGGCACCAGCGCAGCCCAGGCGAACCAGCCGCCCGTCGCCAAGACCACCACCAGGATGAGTATCAGGAAAGTTCGCACGGCTGGATGCCCTTCAATCTATGCAGTTTAGACGACGCAACAGGGTTATGCCGGTTCAATTCCGCCGCGCCGCGCGGAATCCCAGAAACGCCTCGAGGATCAGCACCGCCGCGATTTGGTCGACGACCTCTTTCCGCCTTCTATCGCTGATGGACGTCTCATCCAGCAGACGATTGGCCTCGACCGACGTCAGTCGCTCGTCGAATAGATGCACCGGCAGTTTGAAGCGTTTGCGCAGTTCTTCCGCAAATTCCTCTACTTTGTCGGACTGAATGCCGGTTTCACCGCTCATGCGCAGCGGCAATCCCACCACGATTTCTCCGATCGCATGCTGCTTGATGGTCCGACGCAGCAGGTCGAAGTCGTTCCGCTTATTGGTCCGATGCAAAGTCGGCAGGCCCTGCGCAGTGATGCCCAACTCGTCGCTGACCGCCAGTCCAATGCGCCGCGAGCCGTAATCAATGGCCATGATGCGTACGGCTGGCGGCTTTTCCGGCAGAGTGGAAGGAAGGTTTTCCATATTGATGCCCGCAAGGGTATCCTAATTCCCACTTTAGTGATGTGCGAGTAGGATAGGCCCAATGGCGGACCCACTCATCGACGATATCCGCATGCCAGACGAGCCGGGGGATTTCCCCGGCCTCGGCTTGCAGACCCCTGTTCCCCATGACACATTGGAAGTGACAACCGACCCGCTTCGCGAGCCGAACCGCATCCAGAACATCCAGACTGCTTCGCTGGTCATCCTGGCCACCGCCGCCGTTCTGAGCCTGATGTACGGTCGCCAAATTGATCCTGGTCGTAATCCTCACCGCTGTACTCTTGGCGTTTGTCCTCGCTCCTGTGGTCGACGGGTTGGCGAATTTTCGCATCCCTCGGCAGTTGGGCTCACTTCTTGCTGTATCGCTCTTGCTGGCCGTTGTCGGAACTGTCGGCTATCTTTCCTACGCCCGCGCCCTCGATTTCATGTCGCAGATGCCCGAATACCGCACCCGAGTACAGCACATCGTCAACGACATTCGGGCAGCGCGCCGAGCAGTTTGAAAAAACCACCGAGGACGTCCTCCCGCCCGAGCCTGAGGAGAAGAACTCCGTTACCGTTCAGGGAACGAAATAGCCTGGGCAATTTCCTCAGCGACAACATGAGCTCGTTCTCTGAGACCTTGCTCGCGATCTCCTTCATCCCCTTCCTCGCCTACTTCATGTTGAGTTGGCAGGACCACGTCCGCGCGTCGTCGGTCATGCTCTTCCGCATGGAGAACCGCAATACCGCATACGTGACGCTGGGCCTCATCGCAGCCATGATCCGCTCGTTTATCGTCGGGAACTTCATGATTGGCCTGTTCCTCAGCGCAGCCAGCATGGCGGCCTTCGGGTTGATGGGATTGCCCTATTTCTACTTCCTCGGCGTCATGAGTGGCTTTCTCAGCCTAATCCCCTATCTCGGAGTGATGCTCGCACTTTTGCCGCCCGTCATTGTGGGCCTCGGATACCTGACGACTACGACCTTCGTCCTCACCTGTTGCGTGGTGGTGGGCCTGCACCTGTTCGCCATGAATGTGCTCTATCCCATGGTGTTGGGCAAGCGGCTCCAGTTGAACCCCCTGGCCGTTACCATTTCAGTGTTGTTCTGGGGATGGCTCTGGGGAGCCATGGGACTGATGCTGGCCGTTCCGCTGACTGGCGCATTGAAGATCATCTGCGATAACATCTCGCCCTTGCGGCCATACGGCGCCTGGATGGGCGAATAGAAGCCGGGCGAATAGTCCCAGCCGCCGTATCCTACGTTACAATCCAGACTCGGTTTTACGGGCTGCTGAAAAAGTCGCGTTCACATAGTTTTGTATCAGGCACGACTTTACAGTTTGCTGAGAAACTCGCCTTTAGAGAGGTTTGTATCAGGGCACGACTTCAGTCGTGCCGAGAAGCCATTTACTATTGACCTCCGGCACGGACTTCAGTCCGCGCCGCGCACTCAGCAGCCTCTTTAACCGACGACACACCTTCGCCAAGACAAGGAGATATTTGTGGCTGATTCAGACTTCCACCCTTTCAATCGTCGTGAATTCATTCAAGGCGCGCTCGCAGGAGCCGCCCTCGCCGCTATCCCGATCCCGTCATTCGCCGCCGGCAATGCCGACATGCAAACGGTCCTGGCCCAAGTCCCCAAGATGCACGACGAAAACGTCAAGCACTTGCAGGAGTGGATCGCGCTGCCTTCCATCGCCGCCGAGAACCGCAACTATCCGCAGGGCCCCGAGTACATGGCCAAGCTGGCTCGCGAGGCTGGGTTCACCGATGTCGAGATAGTCCCGACCTCCGGCAAGCCCGGCGTCTTCGGAGTCATCAATGCAGGCGCGCCCACGACTGTCGGTATTTACTTCATGTACGACGTGAAGCAGTTTGATCCGGCCGAGTGGTCGTCGCCTCCGCTGGAAGGCAAGATCGTCGATAAGGCAGGCTTGGGCCGAATCTGCGTCGGTCGTGGCGCAGTCAACCAGAAAGGCCCCGAGACCGCATTCCTCAGCGCGTTGCGCGCTTTCAAAGAGGCGAAAGTAAAGCTGCCGGTAAACCTCGTGTTGGTCTGCGAAGGCGAAGAGGAAATCGGCTCCCCGCACTTCCCCGAGATCGTCAAGAATCCCAAGGTCATGGCCGCGCTCCAGAAATCCATGGGCGTCTTCATGCCTTCCGCAGGACAGGAGGCCGACGGCAACGTCGAGATCGATCTCGGCGCCAAAGGCGTAGTCGAACTGGAACTGGTTTCCACCGGCGAAAAATGGGGACGCGGTCCCAAGCACGACGTCCACTCCAGCCTGGAAGCTACCGTAGACAGCCCTACGTGGCACCTGGTTCAGGCGTTGAACACTCTGATCCAGCCCGACGGTCACACCCCTGCGGTGACAGGCTTCTTCGACAAGGCAAAGCCGCTGACTCCCGCACAGGTAGCGATGGTCAAAGCGGTTGCCGCCCGCCGCAGCGAAGCCATCATGAAACAGCAGCTCGGCGTGGAGCACTGGGCCGGCGACAAGAACTACCTCGACGCCATGATCGCCCTCGAATCGCAGCCCACCATCAACATCGAAGGTCTGGTCGCCGGCTACACCGGGCCGGGTGGCAAGACGGTTCTGGGACATCGTGCCGTCGCCAAGATCGACATGCGGCTCGTGCCCGATATGACCGCCTCCGGCACCCTGGCATTGCTGAAAGACTATTTGGCGAAGAAAGGCTTCGGCGACATCGAAGTCAACATGAGCGGAGGCTACGATCCCAACCAGACCTCGGCCGACACCAAGCTCATCCAGGCACAGATGGCGACCTACAAGAAGCTCGGTCAGGATCCCTTGTTGTGGCCGCGCTCGGCAGGTTCGTGGCCCGGTTATATCTTCACCAACCCGCCGCTGAGCCTGCCGGCAGGGCATTTCGGACTAGGTCACGGCACCGGCGCGCACGCACCGAATGAGTACTACTTGATCGACTCCACCAATCCGAAGGTCTCAGGACTGGATGGAGCTGTGGGTTCGTTCGTCGAGTACCTGTACGCGCTGGCGTAGGCGCGAGCTTCAGAGTTTTGAAGGGGCACGGCTCGACAGCTTCCGGAAAAACGCCTTGGGGCACTGCTTCGTATCAGGGCACGACTTCAGTCGTGCCGAAAAGTCTCTTATCTTTGATTTTCGGTGCGGACTTTAGTCCGTACGCAGTATCCCGTAGAATCGTCGGTTGGCATTTATCCCGCTCATAGCGGTGACAGGAGTTCCGAATGGCACGCATGGTGAATTGCGTAAAGATGGGTCGCGAAATGGAGGGCCTCGACGAGCCGCCCTTTGACGGCCCCCTGGGACAGCGCATCTATGACAACGTTTCCAAGCTCGCCTGGGAGCAGTGGCAGGAGCACATGAAGATGCTGCTCAACGAGTACCGTCTGCAACCCTGGAAGAAGGAACACCAGGAATTCATCGTCCAGCAGATGGAAGCCTACTTCTTCGGCGAAGGCGCCGAAAAGCCCGCAGACTACGTACCGCCCAGCCAGTGACCAGTCGCCAGTAGCCGGTCGCCAGCAGAGACAACTCGCTTTAACTATGGAGCTCAACATGGGCACGTCGTACCAAGACCTCGTCGCATGGCAAAAGGCGATGGACTTGGTAACCGACGTATGCAAAGTTACCGGCGCTTTTCCGAAAGAAGAGCTCTACGGGCTCACCTCGCAACTGCGACGGGTCGCCGTCTCAGTTCCCAGCAATATTGCCGAAGGCCAAGGCCGAAAGGGCGACGGAGAATTCAGGCACTTCCTGCGGATCTCACTCGGCTCCCTGATGGAAGTCGAGACGCAAATCATGATCTCCGAGCGGCTCGGCTACCTGAAACCGGATTCAGCCCAAACGCTGCTGCACGAGACTGGCGAACTGGGACGAGTCCTGAATGGCCTGATCAAGTCCCTGACTTGAAACTGGCTACTGGCGACCGGCTACTGGTGACTATCTTCGCTTCCCAGCGGTAGGAAGTACTGCGTCCCACGAATCGGCTCGCTCACCCGCCGCAACAGTGCCTGTAGGTCTTCGCTGCGCTCCACGAAGTCGATCTCCGAGGTGTTCACCACCAGCAAGTCCGACGACGTGTAGTGAAAGAAGAAATGCTCATACGCCTTCACCACTTCTTCCAGATAGTCGTCATTAATGGCTTTCTCGCCCGGAGCGTTCTTCTTCTTCAGCCGCTTTTTCAGCACCTCGGGCGACGCTTGCAGGTAAATCACCAGGTCCGGCGCAGGCACGTTCTGCCGGAACAGATCGTAATAGCGGTTGTAAACCTCCAGCTCTTGATCGGTCAGGTTCAGGCAGGCAAACAGCTTGTCTTTCTCAAAAATGTAATCGGCGACCACGGTCTTGTTAGGGTTGCGCTTCACATCCAGCGGCGCCAGCTGTTCGTAGCGTGCGATGAGGAACGCAAACTGCGCCTGAAAGGCCGCGCCCCGGTCTCCGTTGTAAAACCCCTTGAGGAACGGATTGCTCTCCGGCTCGCTGATGCGCTGCGCATGCAGGGTCTCGGCGATGACCCGGCTCAAGGTGCTCTTGCCCACTCGGATGGGACCTTCAACGGCAATATAGCGGGGCGGTTCGAACAGGTTTGCCATGATGAGACGTTACGCTTCGCAGAATATCTCCCCGCCGCACTCGTGGCAATGACTCCGAAGCGCCCTCCTGTGGAAAGTCGTTAAACTTCCGCTCTACGGCGCACCAGGGTCATTGCAAAGGCTTGCGCGGCGGATTTTTCTATCCACTACCCACTATCCACTATCCACTGTTTAGAATCAGTTGCAATGATTGCCGAACTCGCCGGCGGTGTCGCAGTCGCGGGCCTCGCCACCTGGCTCGGCTTCGAGAGCATGTGGCCAACGCTGCACGCCTACGGCCGCTCGTTCATCGGACTCGCACCCGGCTCGCGCAAACTCGCGCTCACCTACGACGACGGCCCCAACGAAGCGGCGACTCCACAACTTTTGGACGTGCTGGCACGTCACAACGTGAAGGCAACATTTTTTGTCTTAGGAAGGTTCGTCCAGCAGAAGCCCGAGATCGTGCGTGCACTTGCCTCCGCTGGACATACGATCGGAAACCACAGTTGGGACCATCCCCGACTGATCTTCGCGTCCAACGCCGAACTGCGTCGCCAAATCGAACAAACTCAGTCCGCCATCTTCGACGCATGCGGAGTAACGCCGACATTGTTTCGTCCTCCCTACGGAGGCCGCCGCCCCGGCACGCTAGACGCTGTACGCGCCCTTGGGCTCGAGCCGGTCATGTGGAACGTCACCTGTTACGACTGGAAGCCCACCACTGCTGACAAGGTCTTCGCCCATGCCCAGCGTCAGATCCGCGGCGGCGACGTCATCCTCATGCACGATGGCGACCAGGCCTGCATGGGCGCCGACCGCAGCCACACCGTCGAAGCCACCGACCGCATCGTCGCCCACTACAAGGCGCAAGGCTTCGAGTTCGTCACCATTCCGGAGATGATGGGGAATATCAAAGCGACGATCGATTAGTCGCTCCAGCCTCGTGCCGCAATGCGCTGGGGGTCCTCGAACAGGCGCGCCGTCAGGGCGCCGAAAATGCATCCCGCAATGTGAGCCGCGTAGGCAACGCCGCCGTTCTGCGTGGTGGCCACAGCTCCGGCGTTGACCAGTTGCAGCAGAAACCACACGATGACCAACAGCGCAGCCGGAATGAAGGTGATTCGCACGAAAACAAATATCACCAGCAGCGAGCGCATGCGATCGCGCGGGTAGGTGACCAGAAACGCGCCCATCACTGCGGCAATGGCGCCGCTAGCGCCCAGATTCGGCACGGTCGAACTGGGGGAGACTGCAATCTGCGCCAGCATGGCCACCACTCCTCCGGCAAGATAGAACGCCAGGAAGCGCAGCGGACCCATGGCGTCCTCGATTTCCGGTGCGAAAGCCCACAGGAACACCATGTTGCCGATAATGTGCGACCAACTGCCATGCAGGAACATGGCTGTCAGAATCGTGATCCAGCCATGACCGGCCACAATGTTGGCAGGAATTACCGACCATTGCAGGACAAACAC
Source organism: uncultured Acidobacteriaceae bacterium (assembly GCA_963749635.1). Taxonomy (GTDB): domain Bacteria; phylum Acidobacteriota; class Terriglobia; order Terriglobales; family Acidobacteriaceae; genus DASRAA01. The sequence continues at coordinate 133,716 of CAVVNW010000012.1, read as the reverse complement.
GTCGCCCCGCATTAGTTCCATGACAAATACCGCGACATTGACCACAATGATCAATGCCGTCATGGCAGGAAAATGCTGCGGACGTCGCGACGCGTCGGATAAAGGAACGAGAGTGCCCACGGTTGTCTTCTCCGCTGCCGGTTGCTCTGCTAAGGCTGGGCCCAAGGTGTCCGAGTTACGAGCCACAGTTTTATCGCGTTGCAGCGAACTTGGCAAGCGGAAGGCGGGCTGGTACGTGCTTGTAGATGACCTCGAAACTCAATATTTGCGAGATTATTCACTTGACACAACATGAACTCAAGTGAAAATGGGGATACTTTCGCCGTGCCATGCTTCACTTCCCGAAATGCAGTAGTCCACGGTCGTAGGCCCACATCAAAATACAGGCGGCGATTATCGCCGCCCAAACCCACTTCGATATTCGCCCTGCATTCTTGGTAGATTTCCACATGGCCTGAGATTAAACCCTGTTTTTGCGTCAAGTGAATAATCACTTGCTTATTTGGCCCGGCCCAGCTTGCCAAAAAGAATTCTAAACACTTTCCTCTCCTCGCCCGTCTTAGCTGATGAGAACGGCGAACTCAGCCCCTCACGACGACAAGAATGGCGGCGAATCCCACCAGCTTCGCAATCCTCCCGCAGGAGGCCGAAAGGGTGCTCGACGGCACAGACGAGTGCGCGGCCCTCGAGCTCACGGTTCGCCAGCACGCGCGTTTTGTCTTCAAGGTTGCCTACGGAGTTCTGCGCAATTCCCACGACGCCGAAGACGTGGTGCAAGAAGTCTTCCTGCGTGTGCATCGCAGCGGTACCCGCAGCGTGCGCGACGTCCCAGCCTGGTTGGCAACCATCGCCTTTCGCCTCGCCATCGATCGCAAGCGTAAACCGGTAGCGCTGGATATCGGGGAGCTCGAACTGGCGGCGTCTGCTCCCGACGCTGAACATGTTGCCATATACCGGCAACAAATCGATCGCGTTCACCGCCTGATCGCGGCTCTTCCCGAGGACCTGCGCTATCCGCTGGTGCTCAGCGCTCTTGAAGAACTGAACTCGCGACAAATTGGCGAAGTACTCGGCATTCCCGAATCGTCAGTGCGCGGACGCATTTTACGCGCGCGCCAAATCCTGAAAGACAAGCTGGCCGTGACGGAAACAAAGCGATGAACCACAATCAAGAGCTCGAAAAGATTCTTGACCAGGCACTCAGCGAGTACCGTGACGCCGAACCGCTGTCAGGGCTCGAAGATCGGGTGATGCGGCGTATTCAGGAGCAAAAGGCTATCCGGCAGCCCAGAGGATTGCGCTGGGCAATTGCTCTTGGCTGTGCTGCCGCGATCGCATTCGCCATGTGGCTTGGCCTCGAGCGGCGGCCTCCGCAAACGACCGCACCGTCTGCTAGAGCCAATCCTGAATCTGTTCAACCTGCTCCCGTGCAGGTACCATCCGTCGCCGTTGCTGATACCGGAGCGAATGCCAGCCATCGGCCCAAGCCCGCGAGGCAGACCGCATCGGCGATGGCGCCACCCGAGCAGCCAACACACGTCATGCCCGCGGTCTTCCCATCGCCGACTCCGTTGACGGCGGAAGAGCGGGCCTTCGTGGCGGCCTTGCAGAGAGATCCGGTGGCCATGCCCACTGCGTCGGACGCGGACACCGCTATCACCATCGCAGAAATCGAAATCAAGCCGCTCTCCGTCGGCGGCGAAACCTCAGGAGATAATCAATGAAGCGTCTATTACTGTCCGCAACTCTTCTCTTGGCTGCCCTTCCGCTGCTGGCCCAGGAGGCGGCGCCGAAACCGCCCGCCCCGCCGCGGCACTTCTACAAGCTGACCTATGTGCTCAAGGAGTTCGACGAGGGCAAGGTGGTCAACCAGCGCGACTTCGTGCTCACCTGCAGCACCGGCGACCGCTACACGTCACGCATGCGCGCCGGTTCTAGGATTCCGGTCGGGCTGCCCGACAAATTTAGCTATATCGATCTTGGGGTCAACCTCGACAGCCACCTCGAAGATGAACCCGATGGTCTCGCCGTAGATGTCACGGCTGAGATTTCGTCACCTACAACGGAACCGTCACCCAGCAGCGTGTCTCCGGCGATTCGTCAGGTGAAGACGAACGCCGAGGCGGTCGTCGCTCCCAACAAGCCAACCATCCTGTTCACGATTGACGACCCGGCCAGCCACCATCGCTTCGAGCTTGAAGTCACGGCCGTCCCACAACACTAACTGCTAAACCTATGAGATGCCGACCTATCACTCGTCATTCAGGGTCGCGTTCTGTTCACTAAAGCAGAGAATGTAGCCGTCGGGATCTTCGACATAAAAATCGAGGCAAGCCCACGGTCGTGTTCAGCGCCGAAGACCCCAGCAGCAAACACCAGTTTCAGATCGAGGTGACTGCGGTGCCCCAGAAGTGATGCGGCGGCGGAGTTAGACCTGCTTTAGGACCCCTTCCTCGGTGCACCGCATCGTCGTCCCCGTTCCACCTACATGCATGACGCACGCTGCCAGCCGGGGCCGACAGCGCGCTTTGGTTCGTTGCCATTCGGTTCGCGTAGTCGCCTAGTCCGACGCGGAGCGCGTGGCACTCTGCAGCTTCTGAATATCGGCCGGAGTCAGTACCGGCGGATCGAGCGCGATGGTCACCTTGTTGATGGTGCCTGTGAATTTGAACGGCACTTTGTAGTCTTTGTCATCCACCGGTGATGCGCCGGCGCTGCCAATGTTGAAGGTCTGGTCGAGCGCCTTGACCAGCGGAAGAGTATGGTCCAATGTCTCCGTCGAGACTACCTTGCCGTCCACTTTCAGCGTTCCAGTACCACCCTGACCGACACCGCTTAGAACGTTGTAAGCCAGCGTCGCCTCGCCCAGTCCGTTGTATTTGAAGTCGTATTCGATCGTATGCTTGCCGGGGGCCAGGGCCTCCGTTCCCGCAAAGCGGGTCCGCTTGAGGTCGAGCAGGTTGTAGGTGAACACCGGCTTGCTGTCCACCAGATACATCGCCCATCCGTAGAAACGTCCTCCCTCGCCAACGATTACGCCTTCGACCCCGCCCTGCGGCACGTCGATGTCGGCCGTAATGGTGTAGGAAGTGTTCATAATGCTCGGCTGGTTGCCGTCCGGGATACTGACCGTCGCACCCGAATAGTTGAAGATCTTTCGGCCCGCTGCCTGGTTCGGACGCGGCGCGACGAACCGCGGTGACGCCGAGGAATCCAGTGGCAGCACCTGATACTTGGCAAATTCGCCGAACATCAGGTCCTTCATCTCCTGCACCTTCTTCGGATTGGCCGCCGACACATCGGTGTATTGCGTCCAGTCCTTACTGAGTTGGAACAGCTCGAACTTGAACGCGCTGGCGGGATCGGTGACTGCTGCCGTGGACAGTTGCCAGGGTGCGCGGATCGGATCTGCGCTCAGCATCCAGCCGTCGTTGTACAGCCCCTGTACGCCCAGCATCTCGAAATACTGGGTATGGTGGGTCGAGGGCGCGTCAGCGTTGGCCTTGTCGAACGTGTAGACCATGCTCACGCCTTCGATCGGCTTTTGCGCGATACCGTCGACCATAACGGGCGCCTTGATGCCGGTCACTTCCAGCAGCGTCGGCACGATGTCAATGAAATGGTGGAACTGCCAGCGTATGCCGCCCTTGTCCGTAATCTTCGCCGGCCATGAGATCGCCATGCCCTGTTTGGTGCCGCCGAAGTACGACGGAATCTGCTTGGTCCACTTGTACGGCGTGTCCAGCGCCCACGCCCACCCGATCGAATAGTGGGGGTAGGTCATGTCGGTACCCCAGGCGTCGTAAAACGGCATCTGCTGTTCGGCCGTCAACTCGACGCCGTTGAACGCAGTGATTTCGTTGAAGGTACCGGTGGGCGAGCCTTCGGCCGAAGCGCCATTGTCGCCGCTAATGTAGATGATGAGCGTGTTGTCGAGCTTGCCTTCCCTCTCGACTTCGGCAATCACGCGGCCGATCTCGTGGTCGGTATAGGCGAGATATGCGCCATATACGTCGGCTTGGCGGATGAAGAGCTTCTGCTCGGTAGGCGTGAGCTGGGCCCACTCCTTGATCATGTCCTTCGGCCAGGGCGTTAGCTTGGCGTCCTGCGGGATGACACCGAGCCGCTTCTGGTTGGCGAAGATCTGCTCGCGGACCGAGTTCCAGCCCTTATCGAATAGATGCATGCCGCTGATTTTGTCGACCCACTCCGGCGTCGGGTGGTGCGGCGAGTGCGTGCCGCCCGGGGCGTAGTACAACAGAAACGGCATATCTGGATTAAGGTCGTTGAGCTCATTCATCCATTGAATGGCGTCATCCGCCATCGCGGTGATGAGGTTCCACTTCGGATTTCCGAGGAAGGGCTCGATATGGGTGGTATCGCGGAACAGCGAGCCCGGCGTCCACTGGTCGGCGTCGCCGCCCATGAAACCGTAGAAGTGCGAGAACCCCATGCCCGTAGGCCACTGGTCGAACGGACCCGCCGCGCTGGTCTGATAGACCGGCGTGTTGTGATTCTTGCCGAACCACGCCGTTTTGTAGCCGTTCTCGAGGAGAATGCGGCCAATCGTGGCGCTGTCCCTGCCGATCACACTGTCGTAGCCGGGGAAGCCGGTCGCGATCTCGGAGATTACACCGAACCCAACCGAGTGATGGTTGCGCCCGGTGATCAGGGCGGCCCGGCTCGGCGAGCACAGCGAGGTCGAGTGGAAATTGGTGTAGCGCAACCCGTTGTTGGCGATGCGGTCCAGCGCGGGCGTCGGAATGACGCCGCCGAAGGTGGACGGTGCACCAAAACCGACGTCGTCGGTGAGGATCAGCAAGATGTTCGGCGCGCCCTTCGGTGGGACGATCCGCGCCGGCCACGCCGTTTTCGACTGGTCGGCGTTGAGGCTGATCTGCCCCTCAAATTTTGGCGGCGGTGGCGGCAGGTAGCGGCTGTCAACCGTAGTGGTGGCGTCGGGCGAACCCGGCGTACCGGTGGTTTGCTGCGCGGAAGCCACATTCCCGGCCACCAAGAAGCTCGATATGGCGAGCGCGCCGAGAGCTAATTTTTGAATTGAGGTTGCAGAATTCACGCGATGTCTCCTCGCAGGTCGCTCAGGGTTGGCCTCCATCCGCGGGAGGGATGCGATGGGTTGGTCCCACAAACAACAAGCGGAGACCATTCGGCCCCGATGTATCGAAGGTGTACCCCAAAGTTTGGCAATAAAACGGTGCAGCGACTCTAACCCGTCGCCGGAGCAAAATCAAATTGGCGACGGATCACTGGCGTTCTGCTGGGGACGACAGACGGTCAATATTGGCTGCCGCGCGAATGGTTGCTGTGCGCAGGCCATATACACCCAATCTCAGGACCGCAGCGGGCCCGTGGTTCGCAATCACCCGCCTCCGGCAATTGTGGAGTTGCGGAATCTCCTCTGTAGTGAACAGGAGTCTTGCAGCCCGAAGTCGGCCCGCGCCCAGACCGCGGTGCATTTTGGCTTCTTGAAAACTCTGAGCACCAGCCCCCGAATCGGGCTCGAACCTGCGTCCCTTAGGTGGCCTTTTACCCAACGATTCAGCCTTGACAAGATATATGCACAATGATACATATGTACCATAATGCATGTAGAGGCGCTCCAAACCCTGGGCGATCCGACTCGGCTCCGCATCCTGGAAATCCTGCGCGGCGGCGAGCTTGCGGTCAACGACATTGTCGAGAATGTCGATATTGACCAGTCCGGCGTATCCCGGCACCTCCGCATCCTGCAGCAGGCTGGGTTCGTCCGCGTCCGCCCCGATGGACAGAAGCGCTTCTACTCACTTTGCCCCCAGCCCTTCAGAGATCTCGATGCCTGGGTAAGCCAGTATCGGCAACTGTGGGAAGGTCGTCTCGACAAGTTCGCCGCAGCCCTCGCGCGCAAACGCGACGCCAAAAAGTCCGGCCTTGAAACAAGAAAATCATCAAGGAGGCAAAATCATGAACGGAACAGCGAATAACCGGTCCGATCACAAGATCATCATCGAGCGCACCTACGAGGCATCGATCGAGGATGTCTGGGAGCTTTGGACGACTAGGGAGGGAATCGAATCGTGGTGGGGTCCGGAAGGGTTCTCGGTAAAGGTTCACGAGCTCGATCTGAGGGCCGGTGGCCAGATGGTATATGCAATGACGGCGGTCGATCTGCCGCAGGTTCAGTTCATGAAGAACGCGGGGATGCCTCTGACGACTGAAGCCAGGCTGACCTACACCGAGATCGTTCCGCGCAAGACGATCGCCTACACTCACCGGGCCGATTTCATCCCCGGCGTTGAGCCCTACAACGTAGGCAACAAGGTCGACTTCTTTGCGGCAGACGACAAGGTGCGCATGGTCCTGACGCTTGACCCGATGCATAGCGATGAGTGGACGCAGCGGACAGTGATGGGCATGGAGAGCCAACTTGGAAAGCTCGCCAGGATCATTGCCACCCGAAGCGGGAAATAGAAGGCCTCCCCCCAGTCCTTGCGCATCTTGTCGCGGTTGTTGCACGCCCATTTGGCAATGGCTAGTGGCCCGCGGATGGTTGCGTGGCGGATTGCAGTTCGCCGGCCGCGGTAATGCTGAGTTGCACTACTTTATCGACCTTTAGAAACATGTTGCTGGGATTTGTCATGCCCCACTCTACGAAGGGAATCGAAAACTTGGTGTGGGCCTCGACGGATGTGTTGTTCGCGGTGAAGGGCACTGTAAGGGTGAGCTCGTGGGATGCGCCGTGGATCGTGAAGGTCCCGGCCAGTTGGACCGTTGACGATGCTTGACCGGGTACGAATCCGGTAACGCGCTTAGGAGAAAAAACGATCTCCGGATATTTCGCGCTCTCCAGAACGTTTTTGTTCATATCAGCATCACGCTTCTTGTTCCCGCTGTCACCACTCGTAGCATCAACGATCAGTTGTCCTCTGGCTTCTCCGGTCTTTGGGTCAAACACAATATCGCCCGACTTCAGCCGGAAAGTGCCTTCCACGTCATGCAAGGTCGCGCCGAGGGTCCAGTCGATTCGCGTTTTCGCTGGATCCAACTTCAGTTCGGTTTGCTGGGCCGCCAGCGGCGAAATCAAGGCAAACAAGGCAGACACGAGAACCAGCAGGCACCGCGCACGAAAACTTGGCTGTTTTCGATTCATTCTTTCACGTCGCATACGAATAGACCCTTCTTAAATTGCGTTCAAAAATCTCGTGCGGAAGCATCCTGGTCACAATTTGGCGTCCTCCCGCGACGAGCCGATTTTCCCATTGCCCGATTTGGCCCATTAGAAGCGAGCGTTGCTGCACATGGCGGGTTCGCCTGCGGCGCAGCGATTCGTAGCGGCGCAGAGCTGATTCGGGAGAAGCCTCTTTGCAAAACGATTTTGCCAGGACAAGCGCGTCTTCGAGAGCCATGCAACCTCCCAATCCGAGATTTGGCGTACACGGATGGGCGGCATCGCCGAGCAACATGATTCGCCCATGTCCCCAGCGCTTCAGCGGTGCGAGATCGTAAGCGCCATTTTTCAGAATGTCGCCCTCCTCCGTCGCGCCGATCAGACGCTCTACCGGTTCGTGCCAGCCCGCGAACATCCGCAGGAGTTCACCCTGACGCCCTTCGGAAGAATCGACGTGTCCCGGATCGGTGTTTGCGGTGGCGTACCACGTGAACCGGTCGCCGCCGGTGTTGAGGATGCCGAAGCGTTTCCCTCGTCCCCAGGTCTCGCTGTTCGAGCCGGACGGAACAGCGTCCTCAAGACGCGCCAGACCGCGCCAAATGGTGTACCCCCGGTAAATGGGTTCGTGGACTCCCAATAGCTGAGAACGGACGCTCGAGCGGACGCCATCGGCACCGATAACGAAGTCGTGTTCCGCAGAGACACCTCCTCCTGACCCACTCCCGGAGAAGTTGATTCTGACGCCGGCTTTTCGCTGCTCGAAGGATTCGAAATCATGGCCGAGGCGGATCCGTTCGGACGGCAGTGCCGAGAGCAATGCATCCAGCAGGTCTGAGCGGCGTGTGCATAGCGCGGGCACCTCAAACCGGCCCAGCCCAATATCCATCAGGACCGTACCCGCACAGGAGCGAACGAGAAAATGCTGGCTTGAACCGCTCGATGCCGCTACCCGTTCAAGCAGGCCCAATTCCTTTAGAACGCGCGTGGCGTTGGGCCACAGCATCATACCCGCCCCGACTTCGCGGAACTCGCTAGCCCTCTCGTAGACTGTCGCTTCAATGCCCGCGCGGTGGAGCGCCACGGCTGTCGCAACGCCGCCAATTCCGCCACCGATGATGCCGATATTAATTTGCTGCAATTTCATTCGATTCAAGTTTCCGTTTCCGAAGTTGCTAAATCCGGGGTGGACGCTCAGAAAAGCTAAGCAGACCCTCCATTGCGGATGAAAACTTCGTCTTGCGCACGTAGGAGCGCTACAAGGGCGAGGGGCGCGAATAGTTTCGTAGTGATAGCTCTCATAGCCTGCCACCATGAGGCGCACGACGAGTGGTGAGCTCTCGCCAGTTGAGGCCGAGGTCGACGAGAAGCAGGGAAACAAGCGTAAACGCGATGACGCCGACGGCGGAGAGGGTGTCGCCAAGGTGGCTCCAATAGCGGGGCCAGAGATTGAGCACGCGGCTGGAGACGAAGGTGAACGTGACTGCATAGGAGCGAATCATCCATTGGCGATGCTGGACGATTTGACGATTACGCGCAGTGATCAAGGCTGCGGTTGTGCAGACGATCCAGGCGGCGGCCTGCATGGAGGTTCCTGGCAAGCCCGGGCGGCCGGCGGCGAGGGCGATCCCGGTGAAGGAACCGATAAAGACGGAGACGACGTAGATGCGTCCCAGGACGCGATGGAATTTCAAGTGAGTCTGGCGAAGGCGCGACGAGAACTGTAGGGGGCCCGCCAGGAGAGCGATGACGCCACAGAGTGTATGGGGAATGAGGAGATGGCGATCAGCGATGACCTGCAGACGGTAGGCGTGGTACATCGGGTAATCGGTGACGAGAAGAACTTCTGAAGTGATGAAGACAAAGAGTGCAGTGACGCCAAGCGAGATCCAGAGGACGGTTTTGAATCTGGAATGGCCGAGCCTGTAGGAGAGCAGGGTAGAAGACGCCATCAATCGCCCTTTAGAGGGATAGACGAAATGAGCTTGTGAACAGGACGAGGAGTGCGAGAAATTTCATATGGATGTAAATAGTGTCTCATAGCCGACGCCCATCAGGCACGACGGCCGCAGCCTGTGGCTTCTTCTCCATGAAGAGGTGGTAACCCGAAGCAGATCGTTTTGTCGCTCTGCTCTTACCGGTCTCCGGGTGCACGAGGAGCGAGTATGCGGACGATATCTGCCGGACGATCGCGATGCAACGCTTGTCGAGCCACCGTTTGCTCCTCGGTTGTCCAGAAGTCCTAGGGCTGTATCGGAAGCGTACCGGCGCCAGGCTGCCGCAGGAGCGGGTTTGATGCGGTTCGCCGGTACGCTTTTGATACAGCGACTTGAAGGAAGCCTTCCACACCCATGGGTATTCAATGCGATTTCACACGTAGGTTGTGAGCAAAGGCGAGGTTTTCGTGAAGCAAGCGTGCGCCGAAGGCGCGTGTGATCGGGAAGGATGGGCGGATAGGCGGGTTGGATTCGAGGGAAAGACTCGTGACAAGGGTGGTGTTTCGCGATCGGAGGCACACGAAGCCGGAGCGTGCTGGAACACGGAGTTGGTTCGAGCTGTGAACAGGTTCGTCATGATGCTTTGCCGACCATTGGTTGCGGCGGAGAGCGCAAGAAGAGCTGGGCAGATGTGAGGCGTTCGATAACGACCATGGTGGCGCCGCAATGAGGGCAGGTCCAGGATGCGGGAGGCGAAGAGTTGCGAGCGGCAGTCGGGACCTGTGCTGATGCGGTCGTCAACAAGGCGAAGCAGAGGGGCAGGACGGATGCGCGTCGTCGGTTGGCGAGGAAGCCTTGGTGGCGAATGCGGACATAACGGTGCGGAAGTACGTGGAGCAGGAAGCGACGCAAGAACTCCGTAAGCGAGATTGTCAGGGTTCTTTTTTGGTTGCCATGGGCGGAGTCGCGCCAGCGAAAGGTGACTTGGTCTTGGTCTAAAGAGATCAGGCGGTGGTTGGAGATGGCGATGCGATGGGTGTAGCTGCCCAGGTACTTCAGAACATGTTCGGGACCTCCGAAGGGTGGTTTGCAGTAGACCACCCATGGATGACGGAACAATGGCCGGAGGAATGCGGCAAAGGCCTTGGGGGCAGCCAGTAGCTTCAGTTTTCCATGGAACGCCAGTTGGTGGCTGGAGAAGGCGCGCTTGAGGCCGGCCACGAACTTGCCGCGAAAGACGGGACTCAGTACGTCGACTGGTAGAAAGAATCGAGAGTGAGAACGAATCCATTGCGTGTGATCGAAAGACAATCCGCCAGCAGGAACCACGCAATGGATATGGGGATGAAACTCGAGCTTCTGAGTCCAGGTGTGAAGCACGCTGAAGAATCCGACTTCGGCACCGAGACGGAGGGGATCGGCGGCTATGGTTTGCAGTGTCTCTGCGCTGGCGTGAAACAGCAGATCGTAGAAGAGTTTCTTGTTTTGCAGTGCCAGGGAGGTAAGTTCTCTGGGCACGGTGAAGACCATATGAACATAGGGCGTGGGCAGAAGCTCGTTACGGCGTGCTTCCAGCCATCGCTGTCGGGCATTGCCCTGGCATTTTGGGCAATGTCTATCGCGACACGAGTTGAACGAGCTTGTGCGATAGCCGCAGTGGGGACACTCATCCAAATGCCCACCGAGAGCGATGGTGCGACAACGTTCGATGGCGCGCAGCACCTTCAGATGTTGTGCTGTAAGCCAGTGGCGGTTTTGCTCGATGAAATCATGTCCGGCCACACGGATCAGATCGGCCACCTCCCATTGCTGCCGCTTCATTTACTTCTCTTGTTTTTTTCCAAGAGAGAGCGCGTCCAGAGGGCTGGCGGTAGCGCCGATATGACGTTGCGAGAGGTGCAGGTAGATGGTGGTTTCTTCCAGATCGCTATGTCCGAGAAGGAGCTGAATCGTGCGCAGGTCGGCCCCAGCCTCGAGTAGATGAGTGGCGAAGCAGTGTCGCAAGCTGTGCGGGTGAACCTTCTTCTGTTGGAGACCGGCGCGGCGCGCAGCATGCTGGCATGCGTGGTAGACCGTCTTGACGGAGATGGGAAACTCAGCGGCATGGCCGCGTGTGCCCGGGAACAGCCAGTCCGATGGTTTGTGCTTCAGTCCATGCCAGTATTCGCGCAAGGCCGCGAGAAGTACGGGGCTGAGCATGACGTCGCGATCTTTCCGCCCCTTGCCGCCGTGAATGTGAACCACCATCCGCTGGCTGTCCACGTCGGTGACCTTCAAGCGGGTCAGTTCCGCGCGGCGCATACCGGTGGAATAAAGAATCATCAGCAGAATGCGGTGCAACGGCGTGCGCGCGGAGTCGATCAGTCGTGCGACTTCCTCTTGGCTGAGAACCATCGGCAGGTTCAACACCTTCCTCGGATAAGGGGTCTCCGCGGTACTCCAGCCCTTTTTCAGAGTCTTGACGTAGAAGAAGCGCAGGGCTGCGAGCCGTTGGTTCACCGTGTTCGGCGCCAACTTGAACTCCGTGAACAATGCCGCCTGGTACTGGCGGATGTGTTCCGGACCTAACTGGTCGGGTGGTCGGTGGAAATAATGGGAGAAATGCGCGACGGTTTGGACGTAACAGTCGATGGTTGTCTGAGCGTAGTTGCGACGCACGAGTTCTTCGAGCATCATCTTGCGAAGTTGGGTCACAGCGATCTCCTTTCTCTGCGACTCAACAATATGCCGGGATCATGCTGATGCTGGTACACGCACACGCGAAGCGTCTGCCGCACAGCGGCTTCGTTCAAGTCGGCTGGTGGGAAGTTTCACCCACTAAGTAACGGAAAATGCGTCAGGGGTCTGCGAATGCTATTGGGTGCATTTCGCGGCGGAAATCCACTTGAGCGAGTAGTCGGCGAACCGTTAAACTGCCGCTCGCGTGCAAACTCCCGAGACAACTCGCGCTTCCCTGGTGAACCGGGGTTTTGAGACCCCGAAGCGCGGGCGCGCTTATCACAAAGCAGTGTGTCCTGCGTCCTTTCGCCCCACCTCTCCCACCTGTAAAAAAGGTAACCTGAGGCAAGGGATTAGTGTCTCTGCCCCGTTCGCGCCTCGGCAGCGAACGAAAACGGCTCTTTGACAGCCCCCCAAACCCGGTTCCCAGTCGGGCTACGTTGGCCGGTTCGCGGCCTTATTGGAGGCGGGAATTGCTGTCATACTTGTATGACTTGTATGACAACCTGCTAGTATGACTTGTATGACAAGTATGACAAAATGGCCCGTAAAAACACCCGATTTTCGCGCCTAAGTCTTACGGCCACTAATGGATGCGTATAACTGGCTTATTTATCAATGGCTTGCGAACAATTTACGGCTAACCGACTGATTCTAAACAGTCGCAGATAATAGAGTGTCTTGAGTGTTATATGCGACTACAACGCGCGCGGAATTCGGACCCTGCGAACTTGCCCTTAAACCTGCTTCAGCGCTTCTTGGGCTGCGGTGATGGTCCTCTCGATGTCTTGCGGCGTGTGGGCCACGCTGAGGAACGCCGCCTCAAACTGCGAGGGCGGCAGCCAGATTCCCGCGTCCAGCATGGCGTTGTGAAAGCGTCCGAATTTGGCCGTGTCGCAAGTTGCCGCGCTGTCCCAATCGGTGACCGTCTTGTCCGTGAAGAAAAAGGTGAACATCGAGCCAACTCGATTTGCTGTCATCGCGACACCTGCGGACTTAGCGGCTCCCAGAACTCCAGCCACGAGCTTCCCGGCATACTCATCGAGCTGACGATAGTACTGCCGGCGGTTCTGCTTGAGCTGCGACAGCATCGTGATACCGGCTGCCATGGCCAGTGGGTTACCGCTGAGCGTTCCTGCCTGATAGACCGGGCCCAGCGGCGCGACCAGATCCATGATCTTCGCTGGGCCGCCATAGGCCCCGACCGGCAGTCCCCCGCCGATGATTTTGCCCATGGTCAACAGGTCGGCCTTGATGTTGTAAAGCTCGGACGCCCCTCCGAACGCCAGGCGAAATCCAGTCATCACCTCATCGAGGATCAGCACAGTTCCTTCGTGCTCGGTGATCGATCGCAGTCCCTCAAGATAGCCGGGACTGGGCGGCACGCAGCCCATGTTTCCCACCACTGGCTCGACGATTACACAGGCGATCTGCCCCTTGTACTTGGCAAACGCCTCTCCCATCGCTGTCAGATTGTTGTAGGGAAGCGCCAGGGTGAACTGCACGAACTCTTCCGGCACGCCAGCCGAGCCGGGAATCCCGAGAGTCGCCACACCCGAGCCCGCCTTCACCAGCAGGGCGTCACTATGGCCGTGATAGCAGCCCTCGAATTTCACGATGTACTTGCGATTGGTGTACGCGCGGGCGAGCCGGATGGCCGACATGGTGGCTTCCGTACCGGAACTAACAAAGCGGACTTTTTCGACTGCCGGAAAAGCTTCGCAAACCAGCTGGGCGAGGTCGGCTTCCGTGGGCGTCGAAGCCCCAAAGCTAGTGCCCTTGCGTGCCGCATGAACGATGGCATCGATCACCTCAGGAACGGAATGGCCCAGAATGAGCGGCCCCCACGAACCGACGTAGTCGAGGTACTGGTTGCCGTCGGCGTCCCACACGTAGGCGCCTTCTCCGCGCACCAGGAAGGGCGGGTCGCCCCCGACAGAACGGAAGGCACGAACGGGCGAGTTCACCCCTCCGGGAATGAGCTTTTCGGCGCGCTTTTGCAGCTCGCGGGACTGATCGAGATTACGGGCCATGAGGACAAGTTCCTTCTGTGCAAGCACTTCGAGCATAAGACGAAGTCCGACGGCAAAGATTGGAATATATCAGGCACGGTCACATAGCCAATGTGAGACGAATCACAAGCCCTCCGCCGCGGGTGACTTTCTCGAACCCTGGGCGTCCAAGTTACTGACGGGATGCGGGAATCCGTGCTCTTGAGTGGCACGGAATTCCGGCATCCGGTAAGCAGAACAGGCATCCAAGCAGATGTATAATTAAGGCACTCAGCTCCGGGCGGTGGTCGCAACCGCCTGATGTTCAAGGGATTCACAGCGTTTCACCCATGTCGAAATCTACCAAGCTCATTGTCCTCGGCCTTTCGTTTCTGTTGGCAACGCTCGTCGTAGCCGGCGGATTAGGCGTCAAGGCCGCTACCAGCAACGACGACTCCTACCGCCAGATTGGCGTATACAGCGAAGTATTGCAGCGTATCCGCACGGAGTACGTCGAGGAACCCAATGTTCAGGCCGTCACCAATGGCGCCCTGCACGGATTGCTGGAGTCGCTCGATGCTAACTCCAGCTACCTCGATCCTGCCGAGTACAAGCAATACAAGCAGCGCAAGAACGACGGCAAGGCCACCATCGGGGCGACGTTGTCGAAGCGCTTCGGCTACGCCGCGGTGGTGTCGGTGATCCCCGGCGGTCCGTCGGACAAGGCCGGCATCGACAGCGGTGACATCATCGAAGCGATCGAGGGCAAGAGTACCCGCGACATGTCGCTGGCTGAGATTGACGGCATCCTGACTGGACAGCCGGGCTCGGTCGTCAATATCTCGGTGGTGCGTCCTCGCAAGGCGGAACCGACGAAAACGCCCATCACTCGCGAGATCGTGACCGATCCTCCGGTGAGCGACAAGACGCTGGAAGACGGCATCGGGTACATCAAGATTGACGATTTCCCCAAAGGACGCTCGCAGGAAGTCGCTGTCAAGATCAAGGAGTTGGAGAAGGGCGGCGCCAAGAAGCTGGTCCTCGACCTGCGCAACTCAGGTGACGGCGACGAGACCGAGGGCATCGCGACCGCGAACCTGTTCCTGAATCACGGAACGATTTCGTCTCTGCAGGGACAGAAATATCCCAAGCAGACCTTCAACGCCGACCCGCAGAAAGCGGTGGCGGCGACCCTCCCGCTGGTAGTACTGGTGAACCGCGGAACCGCGGGACCCGCCGAAATCGTAGCCGCCGCGATCATGGAGAACGCTCGTGGAGACGTGGTCGGTGACAAGACGTTTGGCTCGGGCTCGATCCAGAAGGTCATCGACCTGCCTGATGGCGCGGCCTTGATGCTGTCGGTGGCTAAGTATTACTCGCCCTCCGGCAAGGCCTTGCAGGATACGGCAGTGACGCCGAACATCCTGGTGGCCGATAGCAGCGACGACTTCCAGGTTCCGGATGAAGATGAGAACGCTCAGCCGGACGAGAAGCAGGTTGAGAAGGACAAAAAGGTCGCCCCCGACAATCAGCTACAGAAGGCCATCGACGTACTGAAGAACCCTGCGCAAAAGCCGGCTTAGAACTCAACCGGTTCTGCGAATTTGTGAAAGCCGCGGATGACGAGTCCGCGGTATTATTTTGGGAGAAGGTCTATTTCCCCAGGTGCTGATTGAAGAAGTCGGTAATGAGTTTGTAGGTCTCCTGCGACTCTGGATACTCCCATTCGTTCCAAAAGGCGTGCGGAAGGCTGTCAAAGACGATCAACTGCGCGTTGACTCCCGCGTGCACGAACGCCCGCTGCAGGTTCACCGTGTTGCTCAGTAACATGTCGCGCTCGCTGGTAAGGAACAACGTCGGCGGAAGACCCTTCAGATCGGAGTAGATCGGCGACAGCACCGGATCCTTCAGATTGGTAGCGCCGGAGTACTCCGTGTCGTGTTTGCCGGTCCAGTGAAACAGCGGCCCGGATAGGCCCCACAATCCGAAGATGAAACTCGAGTCTCCGAACTTGCTGAGGTCTCCACTGCCGGAAAAGATACCTAACGCTGCGGGCATGGGCAGCCCAAGCTGGCGAATGCGCGCCGCAACTTC
Organism: uncultured Acidobacteriaceae bacterium; assembly: GCA_963749635.1. Lineage (GTDB taxonomy): Bacteria > Acidobacteriota > Terriglobia > Terriglobales > Acidobacteriaceae > DASRAA01. Next base: position 117,814 of record CAVVNW010000012.1, on the reverse strand, counting down.
ACCGGTCAGGATGGCTCCGGCAGAAGTTCCGTAGATCCCGATGTTGTGCGGCTTGTAGGTCTTCAGCAACTCTTTGTACACTGCAACCGTTTCGTTGACCGCAGTCGGAAACGGATGTTCGGGCGCGAGCGAATATAGGACCGCGACGACTTTCGTTTGGGTGAGGTTGGCGATGGGGATCGTCTCGATCTCGGAGCCCCAGTCGGCGCTGAAGCCTCCGCCGTGAATGTTGATGAGCACACGATTCTGCTTGCCGGCAGGGATGGTCAGAGGAGTGACGATGCGCACGGGCACACCCGCAATGGTCTCTTTGGTCATGTTGACCGGATACACCTTGCGCATCTGCTCGCCGCCATTGGCTTGCCAGGCATCTGCCTGGGCGCGGTCTTTCGCCACATCGTATGGTTCCGGCTTGTCAGATCGGGGCTCAGAGAGCGACCTCTGCGCCTCGGGGCTGACATCGTCGGGAAGCGGGACCACGCGGGTAACGTGCGTCGTTCCGTGCTCGTCGACGAAGCTGGTGTTGGACTGCGGAGGGGAGCACTTGCAGGTGCTGTCCTGCGCTACCGCCGGGAAACCACAGAGGGAGATGCAGATGAAGAGTGCTATCAGAGTGACGAGCTTTCGGTTATTCATGGTTCTCCTGCCAAGTGGAGGAGTGTAACAGGCTACCCCTCCCCCTCCCCCTCAAATCTTTGTTTTGTTGAAGATACGAAGCATTTCCAGTGCAAAATATCAGAAACAAAGGAGTTGTAGGCAAATTATCGAGAGATAAGGACTTACGCGAGATTGCTTGAGGCTGGAAGAAGGCCGTGGCGGGATAAGAAGAAGCAAGCCGACAACGAACAGAACCAGTCACAGGTCAAAGCTCACAGTGTTATGGGGACGAAGGAAACGCCGGGTTGTCGATCGGTGTCGACAACTGTCCCTCATCCTGCCGTGGGCAGAGTAGAGCTGGTCGACGGGTGACGCATAGGACGTGGGTCACGGATGAGTGTGATAACGAGTCGCCAGTAGCCGGTAGCCAGTTGCCAGCTAATAAGACGAAAAGCAATCCCCCCGCGGAGGCGCACGTCGATTTCGCCCAGATGGGGCTTCCGGCCACGAAGGAGCCTGAGTGAGGAACACTAGAGCATTTTCACGGCAAGTGTAACCCGAACTCCCTCAGGAGCTAAAGCCCGACTTCGCGATTGTCGTTACGGCACGGCTGAAGCCGTGCCCTTTCAAATCGACGGGCGGGTTACAGTAACTGTTAAACCGCTATAGAACTGACGACTCGTGGACACGAATATTGACAGGTGTAAAGTTACAGGCTACAGTCGGTGCAGGTGAAGATACGCAACTTCAGTCACAAGGGCCTGAAGCGGCTCTACGAGGAAGACAACCAGAAGGGTGTTCCGCCAGATTCGGTAGACAAGCTAAGAAAGATGCTGGCATTCCTCGACGACATCCAGAGCCCAGACGAATTGCGTAGCTTACCCGCATGGCGAGCGCATACCCTCAGCGGAGACCGCGAGGGGACGTGGAGCCTGTCGGTTACGCGTAATCGACGGCTGACGTTTTGGATCGACAGGCAACAGTGGCAGATCTGCGACGTCGATCTTGAGGACTATCACTAGGAGTGGAAATCATGCCCATGAAGAATCCGCCTCATCCAGGGGACTTTATTCGGACGGAAATTGTGGAGCCGACAGGCTTGACAGTGACGGCAGCGGCGCAGGCGTTGCGAGTCTCGCGTCCCGCATTGTCGAGCTTGCTAAACCGAAAGGCCGATCTTTCGGGCGAAATGGCGCTGCGGATTGAGAAGGCGTTCGGCGTGAAGATGGACACTCTCATGCGAATGCAGGCTTCCTATGACATTGCGCGCACCCGCAAGCTGGAAAGCAAAATTCGTGTGCAGAGGGTCAAACCCGCAGCGTAGGCGATACCCACATATCCCAACATCAGGGATATGTGGGCCACCCCTGGCCGGCAAAGCAGGTCCCCCGGCGGCTAAAGCCGCCGAGGGATGACAAGAATAAGGGGCTTGTACGGCGCGGTTGAAGCCGCGCCCCTTCCGTTCGACCTTTGTTGCCTTCGCTATGTGTTGATCGGCATGCCGAAGACGGCGTTCGCGGCGTCGAGCATCGCCTCTGACAATGTGGGATGCGCGTGAATGATATTGGCGAGGTCCTCGGCGGTGCACTCCATCTCGAGGGCGACTACCGATTCGGCGATGAGCTCGGTCGCGGTGGGTCCGATGATATGGACGCCCAGGATTTCTCCGTGCTTCTTGTCGGTGACGATCTTCACGAAACCGTCGTGCTGGCCAACGATGCTGGCGCGCGAGTTGGCGGTGAAGGGGAACTTGCCGACCTTCACGTCATAGCCCAGTTCCTTCGCCTTGGCTTCGGTGAGGCCGACGCTGCCGATTTCCGGATGGCAGTAGGTCGCGTTGGGAATGCGCGACTTGTTGATCGGCTTGGCCGGTTTGCCGGCCATGTGGGTGACAGCCACGATGCCTTCCATGGCTCCAGCGTGCGCGAGTTGCGGGTAGCCCATGGCGATGTCGCCGATGGCGTAAATGCCGGGTTCGGCGGTGCGCATGTATTCGTCGGTCTTCACGAAGCCTCGTTCGAGCTCGACTTTGGTCTTTTCGAGGCCGACGTTCTCGGTGCGAGGCGCGCGCCCTACGGCGATCAGAACCTTGTCGGCTTCAATCTTCTGTTGCTTGCCATCGACGGTGAAGGTTACGGCGACTCCATCTTTGGTGCGCTCGACCTTTTCAACCTTGGCGTTGACGAAGCCATTGATGCCGCGCTTGCGGTACACCCGCATCAGTTCCTTGGAGACTTCTTCGTCCTCTACGGGGACGTAGCGGGGCAGCATCTCGAGGATCGTCACATCCGCGCCGAACGACTTGTAAATGCTGGCAAACTCGACGCCTACGGCCCCGGAGCCGATCACAATCAACGACTTGGGAATGTTATCGAGGCTAAGGACTTCGATGTTGGTCAGGATGCGGTCGTCTGGCTTCAGGCCGGGCAGAACGCGGGCCGTGGAGCCGGTCGAGAGAATCACGTTCTTGGCGCTAATCGTGGATTTCCCGTTCTGTCCTTCGACTTCGACGGTGAGGACGCCGCCCTTGGCCGGTCCGGTGAGCTTGCCCCAGCCCTGGATGACGGTGACTTTGTTCTTCTTCATCAGGAACTGCAGGCCCTTGGCGTGTTTGTCGACGATGCCTTGCTTGCGCTTCTGGATGGTCGGCCAGTTCAGGGTGACTCCGGCGGTGTTTTCCAGCCCCAGTTCGAGGCCATCTTTCACGTGGTCATAGACTTCGGCATTGAAAAGCAATGACTTGGTAGGAATGCAGCCTACGTGGAGGCAAGTCCCGCCGAGGTAAGGGTCCTTCTCGATCAGGGCTGCGGAAAGCCCCAGCTGTCCAGCGCGGATGGCCGCAGTGTACCCAGCGGGCCCGCTACCGATGATGGCTACATCGTAGATAGTGTCAGCCACGGTGTTGCTCCGTTCTATTGTGAGTTATGAGTTCCCTAGACGAATAGATGATTGTAAATCAGGAAGGAAGCGGGGCCGGGGAGTTCGCCACGAGGACACGAGGCGCGCGGGGAAGAAACAAGGCAGCCACGGATTACACGGATTCTCACGGATCGATATAGAGCGGCAAGACAAGAATGCAGGCTCGGGAGCCGATGTTAAAAGAGCGGCGAAAGTTTTTGTATGGCGGCTCTTTAAAATCAATGGTTTAGGGGGAAATTGTTCGCAAACGGTTGATTCTATACCTAGTTATACGTATCCATTTGACTGCGTGAGACTTAGGCTACAGAATCAGCGGTTTTAGCCTATGTTATTGTCATACAAATCATACAAGTCATACATATTTGGGGTCATACAAATCATACTCGTCATACAACCGGCGGAGCCACGGCGAATGGCGGTCCCTGGGATTGTCAAAGAGCGAGACACCGTCTGCGGGCTAGCCGCCGACGGGCAAGGCTTGGCGCTGCCTCGTCCCGAGCCAGTTGTAGAACGCTGGGAAGCGGCACCGCAAGCGAAAACGGAGTGGTGAGAAAACTAAAGTAACCCAGTGTTCCGAAATGGGAAATCAAGGCGGTTGAACTTCTAGTGCACGCCTCAAGTCATAGAAATCTGGATTTATGAGATGGGCGCAAGATCCGTCTAGTGCTTCGCTCGATTCCACCCTCTCGCCAACGTCGGGCGACAAGAATGGGGCACCGACTCAGGGCAGGCTCTGGGGCAGCCCCGGCAATTTTCATATGCCGTCCTTCGTCCGCGATGCGGACTCCGGGACTATGGGATTTAAGATACTCACCCCAGTGCTGAAGCACTGGGCTTTGATATATCGGCCCTGCCGGGCCTGAAAGACCAGCTCGTCACCCGGAGGAAGGGCGCGAACCTCAGCACCTCGGCTTCGTCCGATCCCACCCTATCGCCAAAATCGGGCGGTAAGGGTGGGGCACCCGGCCAGGCGGTTGGGGCACAGGACAAATGCGGGCTGGGGTTTATCTGTCTATTTAGCGCTTGCCCTGCGCATCTTCGGCGAGGAACTGCTGGTTCAAGTTGTGCCGATAAAGAAAGTGCACAAGCCTGTTATTAGCCGTGCCTACAGCATCACCACTCGTCTGGTAATACTCCTTCTTAAATTCGGGGTCGATCCTTGCGCAATCATGCATCTCTAAGCTACAGAAGTTTAGCTGTTGGAAACTGATCGAGGCAGCAACAGGCTCTCGCAACCCTTCAGCTTCCTCAGCTTTCGCGTCGTCGCTTATCCTGGACAACCACAACTTCTGGTCAGCGCGACACTGCTCGACCGTGGGCGAGTGCTTCACTTCCTGCGACCAAAGCGAATTGAAGGAAACAGAAACAACAACCAGCAGCCAGAACTGTTTCACTTGTGCCACCTCCGAAATGACCTCGTTAGAAATGGATATTAAACCCTCTACAATGACAGTTCTTGTTCGGGTACGGCAATCCACACTAAGGCGCGGTTCGCCCTGTTTTTCGGAGGCGGCTTTGTTTGCGCTGGCGCATCGAGTCTGAACAAGAATGAGCACGGTGGTAACGACGCAGACCCACTAGGCGGATTGCTGGCGTAACATCGCCATTACACTCGCATAACCCGGACCGGCCTGCCATCCGATAAGTCATTGCTAGTCTGCGACTAACCCCGCCTGAGTCTTTTTGCCGCCTTGATCCGTATATCCCGTTAGTATGGTCGTCTCCGCGTTCAGTGCGTTAGCAATGATGGAAACCGAAGAGGCCCAAATCGCCAGCGGCCTGCGCCGGCGCGATCCCGAGGTGCTCGATGCGCTCATCGAGCAGTATCAGCATCGCCTATTGCGCTACCTGGCGCATATGACGCGCAACCAGGCCACGGCGGAAGACCTGTTCCAGGAAACGTGGATACGGGTGCTGGAGAAGGGCCATCAGTACGACGGCAAGAGCCGCTTTGCGACCTGGTTGATGACCATTGCGCATAACGTCGCCATCGATCACTTGCGCAAGCGGACCCCGGCTAGCCTGGACGAAATGCGCGATGTCGAAGATGCTGCGCCGTTCGAGCCGGTGGCGGGTGATCCGTCGCCCTTTGAACAGGCAGCTGCGGGAGAAGACAAAGCGCGCATTCAGGCGGCGCTGGAGCAGTTGCCACCAATCTTTCGCGAGGTGCTGGTGTTGCGCTTTCAGGAGCAATTGAAGTTGGAGGAGATATCGAAGCTGATCGGGATTCCGGTAGCGACGGTGAAGACGCGACTGTACCGGGGCGTAATCGCGCTGCGGCCGGCGTTTACAGGAGAAATTCGATGAACGGTCACGAACACGAGCGAGCGATTGACCTGCTGACGCGACGAGACGTGGAAGGCATCGCGGACGACGATTCGCGATGGCTGGAGATCCATCTGCAGGAGTGCGAGGAGTGCGCGAGCTTCGACCGAGCGCTCAGCGGCGCGGAACATGCCCTTCGCTCGTTCAACGTGATGGCATCGGCGTCGCTGGTGGAGGCGACGCGGGCGCGAGTCCACGCTCGGGCTGAGCAATTGCGCGAGCGCGAATCGCGGCGGTTCTTGATTGCGATCTCGTTTGCCATGGGAGTGGTGTTCTCCACGATGTCGGCCTGGGTGTGGTGGGAGGTCGGCGGGTGGATGGTGGAGCGATTCAATCTGCCATCGGTAATCGTGGGGCCGGGACTAGTGGTGTCGTGGCTGTTGCCGGCCATCTTGCTCGGCGTGATGGTAGTGGCGTTTCCGGAATCGAAGTTCGAGGGAAGCGTAGTGCAATTGTTTATGAAAGACCGTCAGAGAGGGATCCGATGACACAGCGTAAGACGACGTTTAGTGAAGAGTTCGCAATCATTCCAAAGTTCATGTACCTGTTTGCGCCCGTGGCATTCATCGGAATGTTCTGCCTGTTTATTGTTTACATGCCACAGCACGACCATCATGCGCCGCCGTTTCCGGTACGCGTTTTGTTGATGCTGCTGACGAGCGTGGTGATATCGATCTACTTTTTGCTGGTCGGCTATGTGAACCAGGACGCGAAGCGGCGCGACATGGGCCAGGTGTTGTGGACGCTGCTGGTGATGCTGGTCCCCAACTGTCTTGGCTTTCTGGCATATTTCCTTTTGCGCAAGCCCCTGATCCAACATTGTCCGAAGTGCGGGGACCGGGTGGAGAAAGGATTTCATTATTGCGCGAAGTGTGGATGTGAGCTCTCGCCGACGTGCGGTTCGTGTGGACACGCGGTAGACCGGACTTTTTGGTATGCCCGTACTGCGGGAAGGCGCTGGCAGCGCCGCCCGCATGATGAAGAGGCCGACGGTGACTATCCGCGCTACGCGTGTAAATCAATGCCAGAAGCCGACGGGATGGCTGGGGCGATTGATTCTGCGGAGGATGAACGCCGGGCATTCCAAGCTCACCGATTGGGGGCTATCCCACATTTCGATACAGCCGCACGATGTAGTTCTCGACGTAGGTTGCGGCGGTGGCAGAACGGTAAGTAAGTTGGCAGCAACGGCCACCCAGGGAAAGGTATGCGGCGTTGATATTTCGAAGGAAAGCGTCGCGGTCGCCAAGCGAACCAACAAGCAGTGGATCGATATGGGCCGGGTCGAGATCATGGAAGGCTCGGTGTCTCAACTACCATTTTCTGCGAACGTCTTCGATCTTGTCACAGCTGTGGAAACGCACTTCTGGTGGCCGGACTTGGCGGGCGGCATGGGTGAAGTGTTGCGAGTCCTGAAACCGGGCGGCCAGCTCGTGCTTATCGCGGAAATCTACAAAGGAGCGAATACCACGGCGGCCAAGTTGGCCGAAAAGCTTCATCCGGCGGGTATGACACTCCTGAGCGTGAGCGAGCATCGCGAACTCTTCGCCAACGCCGGTTACGCCGATGTTCAGATCATTGAAGAGCCGAGCAAAGGTTGGATTTGCGGGATCGGCGTGAACCCCGCCATTACTCGATTAGGATGAGGTGATGCGAGTCTATCTCGGACGTCACGTATATGGATTGGCGGCCGTCACTTTCGGCATCATCACTTTGGTCTGGCATGACTTCAACGGCTGGCAACAGATCAGGGCGCTGGGCAATGTTCCGCACCGCGAGATCTTGGTGTACCTTGCAGCGGCCATCGAGATCTTCGGGGGCGTAGCAATTCAATGGCGTAGAACGGCGCGAACCGGAGCTATCGCGCTGGGCGCTATCTATCTCATCTTTGCGTTGCTCTGGGTGCCGCACATCGTTGCGGAGCCTCTGGTCTATGACCGTTGGGGCAATTTTTTCGAACAGTTTTCTCTAGTCTCAGGCTCTCTGATTGTTTATGCGACGATTAGTCGCAGCGATCGGGAACGGACGCCGGCGCTAGCTCGGATTGGCTACATTTGCTTTGGAATCTGTGTCGTTTCCTTCACCCTCGAGCAACTCGTTTACCTTTCTGGAACGGCGAGTTTCGTTCCCAAGTGGATTCCTCCTGGACAAATGTTCTGGGCGATCACAACCACGATTGCGTTGGCGCTCGCGGCCATCGCCTTACTCTCTGGACGTTCAGCCCTGCTGGCAGCTCGATTACTGACCGCTATGCTGGTTGGCTTCGGATTGTTGGTATGGCTGCCGGCGCCTTTCGCCGATCCGCATAAGCTGATCAATTGGGCGGGCAATGCGCAGAATCTGGCGATCACAGGTGCGGCGTGGATTGTCGCTGATTTTCTGAGCCAAAAACGCGCCGTCAGTTAGCCGACGACTTCATCGAACTTGAGGGGATCGGGAGCGACGGGAACAGGCCGCGGTTCGATGAGGCTTAGTTGCTGATAGGTATAGCGAATGCGGTGAATGACGGTGATGGTGCTCAGCACTGCGATCACCCACAGTACTGGCCCCATGCGGTTGAAGAGCGCTCCGATGATGACCAGCACGATGCGCTCGGGGCGCTCCATGAATCCGGCTTTGCAACTGGGGATGAGCGACTCGGCGCGGGCGCGAGTGTAGCTGACCATGACCGAGCTGACCATCACGAAGGCCACCATCACAACGTAAAAGAAGCGGTTGGCGCGGGCGTAGTACACCAGCAGGCCGAAGAACAACGCGACATCGCTGTACCGGTCAATGACCGAGTCGAAGAACCCGCCAAACTGCGTGACCTGATTGGTGGCGCGCGCGACGCGGCCGTCTACCATATCGAAGATGCCCGCGCCGATGATGACCAGCCCGGCGTAGACAAACATGCGCCGCTGGTTTTCGGCGTTAGCGTAACCGAAGAGAAAGCCAGCGACCACGTTGATCAGCAGACCGATGAAGGTGAGGGCATTAGGCGAGATGCGGGTCAGGGCCAGGCCGTGCACAATCTTGTACAACAGCCACTTACTGGAACGCCCGACTGCACTCGTCCAGGTCATTACGCCTCGTCGTGGATGGTGACCAGCTTCAGCACTTCGAGTTCGCGCTTGCCGTTGGGAGTGACCACTTCACTGGTGTCGCCCACCTTCTTGCCGAGCAGTGCGCGGCCGATCGGTGACGTAGTGGAGATAAGCCCCTGGGTAACGTCGGACTCTTCGCTGGTCACCAGCTTGTACTCGATCTCCTCACCCTTGGAGGAGTCGAATACCAGGATGGTGGAACCGATTGCGGCCTTGTCTTTGGGGATGTTGGCCATGTTGACCAACGACAGCTCCGCCATGCGCTTTTTGAGTTGGCCCAGGCGCGCGCGAACGAACTCCTGCCGCTGCTTGGCCATGTGGTACTCGGCGTTCTCGCTCAGATCGCCCATGGCCACGGCCTTCTTCAGTTCTTTCGGTAGTTCGTGATTGAGCTCGTGTTCGAGGACTTGAATTTCCTGTTCGAGCTTCCTTTTGATGTGTTCAGGCATACTTCAATGCAGACTTCGCGGACTCGCAGCACCCCGAAGGCATCCAACGATTATACGCGAAAGCGGCTAGCTTCATTTTCTACAGTCGCTCCGCGCAATGGCCCATTCCTCCGAAATCCGCGCCAATTGACGGTTTTCAGCCAACGGAGGTATACTCGGGTTATAGATGGTGTGGGACCTGTCATAGGCTTCGGCTTCGTCCTGGCTGCTGGGGAGCGGTAAGGCCCTCATGAACAATCTAATCTTTAGCATCGGTGACAAAGTCGTCTACCCGAACCATGGGGTCGGCATAATCGAGCAAATCAGCAGCCGGACGATTGGCTCACAAGTCGAAAAGTTCTACCTCCTCAAAATTAAAGCCAGCAGCCTGAAGGTGATGGTGCCATTCCACAACGTGGAGACCGTCGGCCTGCGGCGCGTGGTGCGCAATGGCGAGGTGCTGAAGATCATTGAGTTCCTCAGCGATGGCAAGTGTGAAAATGCCGCCGACTGGAAAGACCGGTTCAAGGAAAATTCCGACAAGATGCGAACCGGATCCCTCCTCGATGTAGCCATCGTACTCAAAGGTCTTCTACTCCTGGCGCAAGCCAAACCGCTCAGCTTCCGCGAAAAGAAAATGCTCGAACGCTCACGCTATCTGCTGGTGAGCGAGCTGGCGATGTCAAAGAACACGGAAGAACCGGTGATCGAAGACCTGCTGGATCGCGCACTGTCAAAAAGCAAGTTGCGCTTCCCGGAAGCTTCGGCAGTCGCTGTCTAGAAAAACAAAAGCGACCACATAACCCGCAGATTGTCTCTGGCCACTTCTTCAAATGTCTTTTCGGCTCTATCCTGCCAGAACAGCGCCACCATTTACGTTGAATACTTCTCCGGTAACGAAACCCGCATATTTGCTGCACAGGAAGAGAATCGGCGCGGCTATTTCTTCGGGGGTGGCGACGCGGCCGAGCGGGATGGTAGCGAAGATCCGTTTGCTTCGCTGGGAATCTTGTAGGGCTTCGGCCGACATGTCAGTTTCCACCCAACCCGGCGCGACGCAATTCACGCGAATGCCGAAGGGAGCCAGTTCGGTGGAGAGTCCTTTGACCATGCTGATCAGCGCGCCTTTGGTAGCGGCGTAGTCGGCGTGTCCGGCCTCACCGCGCTGACCCGCGGTAGAACTGACCAGGACGATGTGGCCACCGCGCTGCTGGCGCTTCATCTGTGCCACTGAGTGCTTGACGAGTGCGAAGATGCTGTCAAGGTTTACGGCGACGGTCCGACGCCATTGCTCGTCGGGCATCGCGTCGATGGGGACGTCGGACGCGGGCCAGATGCCATGGTTGCCTACCAGAACATCGAGCGCACCGAATCGGTCGACCGTCGCTTTCACTAGCACCTCGGCGGTTGCGGTGCCTGTTAGATCAGCGCGTACGGCGTGACAGACTGACGGTCCGCATTCGGCGACTAGTTGTTCGGCTTCGGATGAGGCGTTTCGATAGTTGAAGACGACCCTGGCCCCGGCACGCACAAACAGGCGCACGGTCGCGGCCCCGATGCCGCGCGAGCCTCCCGTGATCAGGGCGACTTTCCCTTCCAGCGATAACGTCACGTCCGATAGCATGGCGAAAACACAACTTAGCACATTTGGGTTTAGCGGCTTCATCGGCTGGTTTACACTCACGGAGAACTGAAAGAGCTGTCAGCCATCAGCTTTCAGCCATTAGCTCTTAGCAATTGGCTTTTAGTCGTGAGCCTTGGGCCGTGTCGGGTTCCAAGCCAAGAGCTAAACGCTAATCTCCGCCGGCTGACAAAGGCTTGTCTGACAATGGATATCGACGCGATTCGCAAGCATTGCCTGGGATTCCCACACGCCACGGAGAACGTGCAGTGGGGTTGCGACTTGTGTTTCAAGGTCGACGGTAAGTTGTTCGCCGTGGTTCCGCTCGAAGTTGCGCCAGTGTGCCTGTCGTTCAAGTGCACGCCGGAGAGCTTTGCGGAATTATGCGAGCGGCCCAGTGTCATACCTGCTCCTTACATGGCGCGAGCGCAGTGGGTAGCGTTGCAATCGCTCAATGCGCTGCATGATGACGACTTACGCGATCTGCTGGCGGAGTCGTACCGCCTGGTTTGGGAGCGGCTGCCGAAGAAGCGGCGGGAAGAGCTTGCGGGTGCCGGCTCGGTCGCAGTGAAGAAAAAAAAGGCTGGCGTGCGTGGAAGCAAAAGCGCGGCGAAGGCCAAGAAGTCTCCGTCCGGACGCCGCAAATGAAATTGCCCGTCGCAGCCATCGGCTGCCTGCTGCTCTGCGCATCGATTTCATCGGACGGCCAAACCAGCGCTGGAAAAACTGCGGAGAGCGCGACGCCCGAATCAGCGGGTAAGGCGACGAGCGCTGCTGCTTCTGCGGCAACTCTGGAACGCGACTTCTTCGCCGTCCTCCGCAACGGAGACGCATTGCAATTTCTGGCTTATGTTCCGGAGGACGGCGTCAACGTGGGTCGCGATGCCGAGCACAGCACACGGGACGAGATCGCGGAGCAGCTGAGCCATCGCACTGGCCTTTACTGCCGGCTGTTCGATACGACTTGCATTTCGCAGGGCAGCAAGAGCGACCCCGCGCCACAGTGCTCGGACCGTGAGCTGCTTACGCAATCAGAGAAGGTGCGCACCGCGTCCACCGAGGCCACGCGTAACGGCGTGCGGCAGGCCATTCTGGTGGCTGAAGTACACAATCAGAAGTGTGCGGGCCAGGTCTTGATTGACTTTATCTTCAACTACCAAAAGAGCGGCTGGAAGCTGTTCTCCATCCCATAGGAAGACGCATATCCCACATTGTGGGAGTATGTGAAAAGCAGATTCCGCGCGGGCTGAAGCCCGCGAAGAATGAAAAAATAAAGGACTTTCCGGCACGACTGAAGTCGTGCCCTGATACAAACTCCTCCAAAAAGCCGGTTTTAAACAGACTGTGGACCCTGCAAAGCGGCCCAGAATCGAGTTTGGTCGCAGCCGGTTCAATCGCAGTGCTCTACCTGCGTCGCAACCGCACCGGCACACCGTTTCTGGGGCGCAGCGTAATGCTCGGCATCGGCTCGACGGTCGCGCCTGCGACCAGGTTGATCTGAAAGCGTTGCGCCACAGCCGCCAGCAGGATCGATGCCTCCATCAGCGCGAAGTTGTTTCCAATACAGGCGCGCGGACCGCCTCCGAAAGGGAAATAGGCAAACTTGGGAACGGCCTGCATCCTCTCGTCCGCCCAACGTTCCGGTTTGAACGCCTCGGGGCTAGGAAAGAAACGAGCGTCGCGGTGCGTCACCCATGGACTGACGATAATGTTCGACCCGACGGGCACAACATAGCCGCCGATTTCTACCTTCTCAGCTGCGCGGCGAGTCATCAGCCAGGCAGGCGGATAGAGTCGCATGGTCTCGCGAATGACGTTGTTCGTGAACGCGAGTCGGGCGACGTCGCTTGCCGCCAGTGCGCGGCCACTCAGCACTCGGTCCACCTCCTGGTGTAACTCGGCCTGCGCTTCAGGATGCGTTACCAGCAGATACCATGCCCACGACAACGCCAACGCGGTGGTTTCATGCCCCGCCAGCAGCATGGTCATGACCTCGTCGCGAAGCTGCTGGTCGGTCATAAAGCTGCCATCCTCGTCCTGCGCGCGCAACAGATCTGAGAGCAGGTCGTCACCCATACCGCTGGCACGGCGCTCGCGGATGATGCCGTAAACGATGTCGTCCAGCGCGCGCACTCCGCGCAGAAAACGGAGGCGGGTGGGTGTAGGCAGCTTCAGGAACAATCGCCACACGCTGATCCCCGCATTCTGGCGAATAAACGCATCCAGCGCATCGGCGACTACTGGCATCTTCGGTCCGAGATCGACTCCGAACAACGTCCGCGTGGCGATCGCTAGGGTTGTTTCCATCATCTCGCGATGGATGTCGAGTACCTCACCATCGCGCCAGCCGTCGAGCCGTCGCTCGGCCTCGCGTACCATGACGTCGGCATACGACGCGATGCGCGTGCGATGAAACGCCGGTTGGCTCAGGCGGCGCTGACGCAGCCAGAATTCGCCTTCACTGGTGAGAAGACCGTTGCCGAACAGCTCGGGATTAGCGCGGGTGCCGATGCCCTTGGTAAAGCTGCGGTGCTGCGTGACCAGCACCGATTCGATCTGGTCGGGATGGGCGAAGAAGTAGGTGGAGACATGGAGGAATTGCCAGAACGAAACGTCTCCGTACCGGCTGGCCATGCGCGGCAGGTTGACCAGAGCGCCTTCTCCGCCTAACAACGGCGAGTCCACGAAGTGTCGCCCTTTCGGGCCCGGCGGGCGGAGGATTGCTTCGGCCATGGATGCATCCAGAGGATGAGACACTTCGATGCTACCAAGAAGCAGCACGCAACGCGGCGGCGATTCTTTGGCACAAATCTTGCGGATTCGTGCTAGCTTAGGTCACTTCCATTTTCAACCATTGTTAACTAGGACACTCGCCATGATGCTGGAAACTGAAGTCTTCGAAATCGATCCCGATATAACAGTGGTCTCCTGCGCGGGGCGTTTCACGCTGGGAACGCAGCTGCGACTCACCGAGTCGATGATCAACACGCTTATCCAGAAGGGCGTACGCAAGCTGGTGGTGGACCTGACGCACACGGAAATCGTGGACAGCGCAGGACTCGGAGTCCTTATGCATGTGTTCGGCGAAATGGAGCAGCTGGGAGGAACGATGCGAGTGGCCGGATCGAACGAGCGTGTCGCCAACCTGTTTCACGTCACCCACACCAACGGGATTCTGGCGCTCGATCCCGACCTGATGACCAGCGTAAAAAATCTCAAGGGCTAAGGCGCAGAGCAGGACCAGAAAGCCCTCTCACAAATGATGCGCGAGGGAAATCGATTTACCTCAGGGGCTAAAGCCCGAGGTTTACGATGGCCGAAGCGGCACGGCTGAAGCCGTGCCCTTTCAAATCGCATTTATAAGAACTCTCCTACGGTGCCTCGGCGGCTGGTTCCACTTGCAGGCCTCCGGTCAATCCGCTGAGCTTCTCGATACGATGTTCCAGGCACCACTTGGCGAGCGAGTCCACCAGCGTCTCGCAAGCGCAGGGGTCCCAGAAGTTGACGGTACCGACTTCGATGGCACTCGCGCCCGCCAGCATGAATTCGATGACATCTTCCGCGGTGCTGATGCCGCCAATTCCGATGACTGGAATTTTGACGCTCTTCGCCGCTTCCCACACCATGCGAAGCGCAATTGGCTTGATCGCAGGCCCTGAAAGCCCGGCTGTGATATTGGAGATTCTCGGCCGGCGCGTTTCGGCGTCGATGGCCATGCCGACGAAAGTATTGACCAGCGAAATCGCGTCTGCGCCCGCTTCTTCGGCAACCCGAGCCATCTGGGGAATGCTGGTCACATTGGGCGAGAGCTTCACGATCACCGGTCGAGCAGCGATCTTCTTCACTGCGCTGACGACGTCGAACAGCATCTTCGGATCGGTGCCGAACGCAATGCCGCCGCACTTAGTATTCGGGCACGAGACGTTCAACTCGTAGCCGTGGATGCCTTCGCCGTCATTCAACATCCGCACCACGTCTTCGTACTCATCCTGCGAATGCCCAAAGATATTGCACAGGAAAACGATGTTGCTGATCTTCCGCAGCAGCGGGAGCTTTTCGCTCAGAAAGGCCGCGACCCCAATGTTCTGCAGGCCGATCGCATTGAGCATGCCAGCCGAAGTTTCAAACAACCGCGGAGGAGGATTGCCCGGCATCGGCTCGCGCGACAGACCTTTGGTCACGAATCCGCCAAGCCGATCCAGGGTCACGACATCTTCAAACTCGACGCCGTAGCCGAAGGTTCCGCTAGCAGCCATGATCGGATTCTTCAGCTGAATGCCGGCCACCGATACGCTCATGTCGAGTGCGGACTTGGCAGTTGGGGTCATGGATGGCTCTCAGGCGCGGAACGCGGCCGTGCCGCCGCCGGCGCTGGATTGGGCGCGTCGCTGCGTGAGCTCAGCGCCTGGGTCAGCACATGGCCGGTGGAGTTCGTCGGCTTATTGATGCCGAGCACAACCGAAAGCGTGGGCGCAAGGTCGATGGGCTCGACCTGATCGCGATATACGCCGGGCTTGAATGCCGAACCGTAGAAAGCCAACGGCACATGCTGATCGTAACTGTAAGGCTCACCGTGGTCGGCGATGTCTTTGCTAGAGAGCGAGAAGGGTCTCGGCAAACCCATCACCCACCAGCCTCCGTAGGGAGAGTAGCTGTTGGCGTACATGCGGCCCATGGCACTCGGCGCAACTTCTCCAGTGGCTAGCTGGTCCTTGGTGTAGGCGGTAATAAAGCCCTCCCTGCGCATGGCTTCGGCCACAAAGCCTTCGGCGTCACTCTCACTGACTTTTTCTTCAAACGCGTCGCTGTTGACGAAGATGATGGGGAAGGAGGCAGAGCGAACATATTCGCCCGGCTTGTGCAGCATGGTCCCCAGCACCTTGTTCAAATCACTTTTCAGGTCTTTGTTCGCGAACAGGGCGGCGGGAATCTTCAGACTCAGACTGGTGGCATTGGTGGGCGCGACGCCATGATCCGCCGTCAGCGCGATCCAGAAGTGGTTGCCATATTGCTGCTGCAGAAACGTCAGGAATTCGCTGATCTGTCGGTCGAGCGCCAGCGCCATGGCATGCATCTGCGGAGAATCGGGGCCGTAGGCGTGTCCGGTCAGATCGTTGGCCGACAAGCTGAGCACCAGCAGATCGGTCACCGTACCCTGGCCAAGCTTTTCCTGCTGAATGAGCTCGCGGGTGAACTCAAACTCGTAATCATTCCCATAGGGGGTGCGGCCAATTAGCTCGTAATAATTGATGGGTTTGCCGTCGGAGCCATCGTGCGGCGCAGTCGAGCCCAGCACTTCGCCGTTGGCATCTTTCCAGTCGAGATTGAGATATTTCTGCGCGTGACTCTGGCTATTGAAGTTGGTCAACCAGCGTGGCGCCTCTTTGACGTAATAGGTGGAAGTCACCCACGCGCCGCTGGTCTGGTCGATCCAGTACGCGCCGTTCGCACTGAATCCGCTGGGAAGAACGGCAGCCCGATCTTTCAGCGCGATTCCGAAAACACGAGAATTGCCTTGGGTCGCCAGCCGTAATTCGTCGCCGATGGTGTCAGCGAGGAGGTTATGCGGCGAGGCGCCTGTCTGGTCGCCCTCAATGCCAACGATTTTGGTCGATTCATCCTCGACACTGCTTACAACTCGTTTGCCCACGTACCATTCGTTGGCGAGAATCCCGTGGCCGGAAGTGTAGGTGCCGGTGCCGATGGTCGCGTGTCCGGGAGCTGTTCGAGTGTTGGCGTAATCGTAGTAGCAGGCAGGGAAATAGGCGCCGCGATCGGTGAAGGTGCGAAATCCGTTGGGGCCGAATTCATCGTGGTAGCGTTCCAGATAATCTCCGCGAAACTGGTCGATGACCAGAATCACCACCAGTTTGGGCGAAGCCTGATACGCGGCGCCGAAGGCCGCGGTCGCCATCACGAGTACGGCGAAAAGCCTGACAAGATGAGTGCGGAGCATGTCGGGAACAGTTTACCAACATGTGGAGAGATAGCTCGATGACGACGGAGCTTAGTCGGCCGGGCGGCCCGCTGCGACTGGCTGTCGCACGGTCGCAGTACGCTCCAGTTTGTCCCAGGCAAACGAGCCGCCTTCGATCGCACGCTTCATTGTCTTGAACAAGACAATCGAGAACAGCTGGCGATAAGCGAAGCGCTGCAGCCAGACATGCCCCAGCAGCAGGAAGTCGCGCTTGCGTCCGGGCTGCTGGCGCTCCAGGGCAAACGCGATCGTCGAGGCGATGAAGTCGATGACCATGAACAACGCGAAGTAAATTACCAGGCGGCGGAAGTCAGCGGGATTCGCGGACTCAGGGTGAAAGTACTTGTTGACGAAGTAGGAGACGGCGCCCACCACGAACATGATGTCGATAAACGGCGACACCAGCGGCAGCAGAATTTGGAAGATCATGACATTGGGCAACGCCACCCAGCCCAGGGCGCCCTTCTGTTTGATTGCAGCCTTGTGCTTCCACACCGCCTGCATGATGCCGAACGACCAGCGGAAACGTTGGCGCATCAGGCCATTGGGCGTGGTGGGAGCTTCGGTATAGGCGAGCGCGCGGTCTTCGTAGTTCACGTGATATCCGCTTTGTAGCAGGGCCATGGTGAGGTCGGCATCCTCCGCCACCGTGTCATGGTGATAGCCGCCGGCGGCGCGCACGTCAGCGGTACGCCATGCGCCGATCGCTCCTGGAACCACACTCACCGCATTCAGCGTATTCAGCGCGCGGCGCTCGAAGTTCTGGCTGGTGATGTACTCCAGCGCCTGCCAGCGCGTCCACAAGTTCACCCGGTTCCCGACCTTTGCGTTGCCAGCCATCGCGGCCACGCGCGAGTCGCGGAAGTGCGGCACCAGCTTGGAAATAGCATCGGGCGCAATGATGGTGTCGGCGTCGATGCCCACGAACAGCTCTTCCGTAACATGCTCGAGCGCATAATTCAGCGCAGCCGCCTTGCCGGAATTGGGCTTGCTCAGCACGACCACGCGGCCGTCGGCAATTTCCTTTCGAAAGGCGTTGCGTGTCACTGCGGCAGTCTGGTCTTTCGAACCATCGTCGATGACAATCACCCGCAGATTCGGATAGTCCGACTCTAGTACTGACTGCACTGTCCGCTCGATGACCGTCTCTTCGTTGTAGGCTGGAATCAACACTGCGACGCTGGGCCGGTAACTGGGATCGACCACGTCATTGCGTCGCCGGAAACGATCGAAGGTAGCCAGCGCGCCAACCAGGACGAGGCGCGCGCTCATTAGCACGTCGCCTACGAAAAACACAAAAATGATGAACGACGAAATCAGCCCGAAGAGCGAAAAATTCAAGCCATCGATCCACGATGCCCACTGTTCATTGGCGGAGATCGGCGGCATCACGTCGTTACGTGTCTTGCCCAGCAGCTCTGACACCGGCACGATGTCGTAGCCGCGTTGTCGAAGCCCATCGATAATGAGCGGCAGTGCCTTAAGGGTCTCGCTGCGGTCTCCGCCGCCGTCGTGCAACAAAATGATGTTGCCGCACGACAGGTTACCCGGATCGCAGGGCGGCAGGTTCTTCATCACATCGGCCACGATCTCGTTCGCCGGCCGGCGCGGATTGTCGCGCCAGTCGTTGGGATCAACCTTGTCGCCGATGGTGATGTAACCCAGCTGCTGGGCCAGTTCCAGCGGACGCACTTCGTCGGCCGTATCGGGCTCCTGGTCGATCGAGTACGGAGGCCGGAACAGCACCGGCTTTACGCCGAGCTTGCCTTCGAAAAACCGCTCCGTCAGGTTCAGCTCGACTTCGAAATATCGCTTGGAGACATTGCTGATATCGGGATGTGTGAACGTGTGGTTGCCGATCTCGTGGCCTTCGTTATAAATCCGCTTGGTGAGACTAGCGTTCTTTTCCGCCTCCACCCCGATCAGGAAAAAAGTCGCCTTAGCGTTCTTCTCCTTCAGAACGTCGAGGATCTTCGGCGTCCATTCGGGATCGGGCCCATCGTCGAAGGTAATCGCGATCTTCTTCGGAGAGCTCCCGTACATGTCCACCGTGTACGGCTGAGGCATAGTCTTAAAGATCTCGTCGGTGACAAGGTTCGTCGTCGGATCGACCGTGACTTGCCGCTCCCCAGACGCCGGCCGGGACTGAATGTGAAGAATTTCTCCCTCGCCTTCGATGTCGACATCCTGGCCTGGCGGCACAACGTTCAGCTTGGCGGTCGCTCCCGCTTCGCCCGGCTTGTCCCAGATCGCCCACAAGGAGCGGTCTTCTGAGCCCAGGCGCCACAGCGCGAAAGTGTCGATGCCCAGCGATTGCGCAGCGCGCATCTGGTTCAGCGCTGTCACGCCGTCGAGGAACCACACGTCGTGGCGAATGTTCTTCTCGTCGAGGTAGGCGATATGCGGATTCATCGCATCGTCGTCGAAGTCCACATCGGACTCGGCTTCTTCGGCCTCGAGCCATGCATCCTGCACTGAGACGTTGTGCACCGCCTCGGGCGGCGTACCCTTTTTCTGTCCCGGCTTCATCGCCCAGTCGTACCCGTAATTTCCGATGGCCGCGATGATTTTCTCGCGCGGCATCACTGCCAGAGCGTCTTCCAGATTTTTGACGAACCAATCCTGGCTAGCCACTGCCCCGGGCATTCCGCCGGGATAGTGCTCGTCGTAGTTCATCAGGATCAGGCCGTCGCAAAACTGCGCGATACCGGCATAGTCGAATTGCTTGTCGTTTACCGGGACGGCGATGTAGAGCTTCAGTCCGCGCGACTGTAAGTCTCCGTAAAGCTCCTTTACCAGTTGTTTGTAATCGCCACGCGAGTTGTCGGGAAAAGCTTCGATGTCGAGAGTGATACCGCGGTACTGGTCGGTGTCCAGGAAGGTCAGCAGCTCATCACGAAAACGCTGGCGTGCCGCCGGATCAGCCAGAAACTTGGCGGTCACTTCCGGCCGCCATTGATTGCTGATGGGGTCGAAGTTATTGACCAGCGGCAGCACTTCCATCTGCGCCTTCTCGGACTTCAGGAACGGCATGACCTTGTCGTCGACCGGACGCGGCTTGCCCTTGTCATCCATCAGGTCAAATAGCACATTGGTTTCGGTGACCGACTGCAGCCGGCCGTCTGCGGTCAGCACGTGCAGCCACTCAGGAAATAGCAAGTCGATCTGCGGGAAATACTCTTTCAACGAGGCGAAGCTGGCGGCATCCCACTGCACGTAAAACGCGCCGCGGATGCCTTCGAGCGAGTTCAATACCACCTGGGTCGGTGGCTGTTTGGTCGCACGATGCTGGTTGGTCGCGCGAACCGTCTTGTGCTTCTGGTTGTCCTTTAAGGCGTGGTAGGGCTTCTTGACGTCGGGCAGATTCATCCCCGGCACCGACGATCCGCGGACCACGGTGATGACGAAGAACGCCACCAGCAGCGTGACCACCAGCACGCTGACATCGAGGATCAGTCGCAGGCGGCGCCAGCGCTTGCCTTCCGGGTCGAAGAATATCGGTTTATTACTAGGCATGGTGCGGGAGCGAACTTATCGTAGCTTTATGTAGAGGTCAGGGGCAACCGGGCGGGTGCGGCGCTAAACTAAACTCTCATCTTCTTTAAATCTAACCCATTTCGGCTTAGAAAGACTCGCCGGCCGCTTAACCGGCATTTCCGTTGCTGGATGCTATATTCGCCTCGTGCCCGAACCTGAACGCAACGTGACAGTTACGTTCGAGCCGCTGCCTTTCTGGCGGCTGCTGCTGGAGCATCGCCAGTGGTTCTTTCTCTTCGCTTTGGCTGCGCTTGCGCTGCGCCTGGCCTTCTATTTCAAGTTCCCTCACGTCACCGGCGACTCGCTGATCTATGGTGACATCGCCAAAAACTGGCTCGATCAGGGCATCTTTGGGCTCACCCACGACGAGGGTATCCGTCCGACCTGGATTCGCCTGCCGGGATACCCTGCGTTTCTGGTGCTCTGTTTCAAGCTCTTTGGACGTGAGCACTACAACGCTGTTTTGCTGCTCCAGATCGCGATCGACGTTGCCGGATGTTTCGTCATTGCCGACTTGGCACGCCGTACCGTCTCGTCGCGGGCAGCCCAGTTCGCTTTTGCCCTCGCGGCACTTTGCCCCTTCACCGCGAACTACACCGTCGCTCCCCTGGCTGAGACGCTGAGTATTTTCTTCACAGCGGTCGCGCTCGATGGCGCGGTCGCCGGTTTCATGGCGCTCGAAGATGGCTCCCCTTCGTGGAAAGCGTGGACTTGCTCCGGCGTAGCCGTATCGGCGGGGATTCTGTTGCGTCCCGATGGCGGCATTCTGCTCGCAGCCATCGGCCTGTACCTGCTGTGGCGCATGGTTCGGCAACCTTCAGAGCGGACCGCACTGTTCTGGGCGGGAGCGCTTGTGCTCGTGATCTCTCTCGCACCGCTCGTCCCTTGGACGGTTCGCAACTGGCGCGACTTCCATCGCTTCGAGCCGCTCGCGCCCCGTTATGCCAGCGATCCCGACGAATTTGTGCCCTCCGGCTTCGATCGCTGGATGCGCACCTGGATCGTGGATTATGTGTCGACCGAGGAAGTCTACTGGCAGGTTCCCGGTAGCGACGTTGACTTTAGCCTGCTGCCTTCGCGGGCCTTCAACAGCGAACAAGAGCGGCAGCAGACGCACGCCATCTTCGACGATTACGCCAAGTCCCACTTTGTGGGACCCGAGTTGAATGACCGATTCGACCAATTGGCCGAGGCCCGTATTCACCGAAATCCGCTCCGCTATTACGTTTGGCTGCCCATTCTGCGCAGTGCCGACATGTGGTTGCGGCCGCGCACCGAAATGCTCCCTCTCGATTCGCGATGGTGGGAATACGCCGACGACACCCAGGACTGCGTGCTGGCAACTCTCTGGGGCGCGCTGAACCTCGCGTTCCTGCTGGCCGCCGCCATGGGAGTAATTCGCGGCCCGCGTCCGCTCTACCTCGGCATGATGTTGTTGTTCGTGCTGCTGCGCTCGGCGTTTCTGGGAACGATGGAAAACCCCGAGCCTCGCTACACGCTGGAGTGTTTCCCTGTCGTCTTGCTGTTGGGCGGCGCATGGATCTCCGGCTGGAAGCGCTGGCGACGCGCGGAACTTTAGCAGTAATCACAGCACGAGGTTATCGATCAGTCGCGTCGTCCCCACCCACGCCGCCACCGCGACGAGCGTCCCTTGCGACACATTCTTCACCGCCTCCAGCGTGTCGGGATCGACTACGACAAAGTAATCGAGCTTGGCGCCGGGTTCGGCAGCAATGAATCGCGTGCCAATCGCAACCAGCTTCTGCGCATCGTGTTCGCCTGCGCCTACTGCCGACTTTACTTCTCTCAGCGACCGGCTCAGCGCGAGTGCTTGCCTTCGCTGCTCCGGGTTGAGATACGCGTTGCGCGAACTCATCGCCAAGCCATCCGGCTCACGCACGATCGGACACACCACGATCTCCACGTCCATATCGAGATCGCGGACCATCTTGCGCAACAGCGCCACTTGGGCCGCGTCTTTCTGGCCGAAATACGCGCGGTCGGGGCGTACGATCTCGAATAGCTTGCTAACCACAGTCGCCACTCCACGAAAATGTCCGGGCCGCGAGCCGCCATCGAGCTTGCTGCTCAGATCGCTCACTTCGACGTAGGTCGTGGCTCCCGGCGGATACATCTCTGCAATCGACGGCACGAACAGCAGAGTTGCTCCGGCCGTTTCCAGCATTTCAGCGTCGCGCTCCAGGCTGCGCGGATATTTCTCGAAATCCTCGGTCGGCCCGAATTGCAGCGGGTTGACGAATAACGACGCCGCCACCGCGTCACACTCGGCTGCGGCCGCTCGCACCAGCGACAGGTGTCCTTCATGCAGCGCGCCCATCGTCGGCACCAGTCCAAGCTTCTTACCCCCGCAGGTGACACCTCGGCACGCGGCTTTCATTTCCGCAATGGTTTCGATTTGTCGCAAGCTTGTCTCTCTCAGACTAGGATTTTGGTGGGATTGGATTCTGCGACTTCTCATCCGGTGGAACCGGCTTTGCCTCCGGCAAGGTCCAGCTCTCGACGATCTTAGAAAACTGCGGCTCCATGCGGGCCAGCGACGACGGAGCGCACTTCAGTCCGACGGAATAGATTTCCGAGTCGGGCCCTTCGATAAACACCAACTCTTCGACCCACTTCTGCCCGCTGTTCTTGTCGGTGTAGCGCACCTTCAACAACTCGGCGGGTTTTTCGTCCACCCGGCGTTGCTGGCGCTGCATGGTTTCGAGGTCCTGGCCGCTCTCGCGTACCTGCGAAACCGCCCGTGCAATCGCCTGATCGATGCTGACCGCGGCTTCATCACCTTGCGGGGCCGGCATCACGAGCGCGACCGTAACTTCGTCCCAGTCCTCGCGCGCCTGGCTTTGCGCGGGTGCGACGACGATGCCGTTGCCGCCTAAGATCTCGCCCAACATCTCCCACGTCGAGGGATAGCGGAAGCAGAAGCCGCCCTGCGCCTGGCAATATTTTTTCGCCGGAAGCTGTTTGGGTGCCGGCTTGGCTCCAGTTTGTGCGCTAGCTATCGCACTCGATGCGATCCACAATGCAACGACCATCCTAGCCCGGCAAGAAACCCGCATGCTCCTAGACTGTCATGGCGCGCTTGCGTTCCGCAATGGCCTGCAGGGCCGATAGCGTGTCTTTCGGCAAATGATACGACTCTGCGTCCGACGGATAGCTGCCCGACTTCACATCGTCTTTGTAGGCCTGCACCGCGTTGGTGACCGCTGCTCCCAAGTCGGCATATCGCCGCACGAACTTGGCAGGAGGCGCGAACATCAGTCCCAGCAAGTCGTGATAAACCAGCACCTGCCCGTCGCAATCTGGTCCCGCGCCGATTCCGATGGTGGGAATCTCGATTTCCTGAGTGATCAGCGCCGCCACTTCCCGCGGGATCCCTTCCAGCACGACGCAGCACGCGCCGCAGCGTTCCAAGGCCAATGCGTCACGCATCAGCTGCTCCACCGCTGCCAGCGTTTTTCCCTGCACCTTGTATCCGCCCATGGCGTGCAGCGATTGCGGCGTCAGCCCAATGTGTCCAACCACGGGGATTTCAGCGTCGACCAGGCGGTCAACCAGTCGCGCGCGCTTCTCGCCGCCCTCGATCTTGACTGCTTCGGCGCCCGCCTTAATAAAGCGTGCCGCGTTGCGGACCGTCTCTTTGCCACTCACGTGGTACGACGCAAACGGCATGTCAACGATTAGGAACGCGCGCTTCACTCCCCGCCGGACCGCCCGGGTATGGTGCAGCATTTCTTCGATGGTCACTGGCAAGGTGTTTTCGTAGCCCAGCATGACCATACCCAGCGAGTCGCCCACCAGCACGATGTCGATGCCGGCTTCGTCGACCAGTCGCGCGCTGGCGTAGTCATACGCCGTCAGACACGTGATCGGTTCGTGTTTCTGCTTTTTCTCGAGGAGGGTAGAAGATGTGACTTTAGAGCGGAAGTCGCCGCTGGTAATGCTCACGATGTCCTCCAGTGCAGTTCCGCAATCGCGGATACCACCTGTTGGCCTTGTCACAGGGTCTTGTGATAGCCCCTGCGAGGCCAATTGAATGTTACACCGGCGAGTTAGTCGGTCGCCAGCAATTTCCTTGATTCAGGATAGATGGCACAGATTTTCCCAAAATGGGAATCACTCGCTATTCCCCGCTGCTGTGGTCGTGAACGATCCGCCAGCCTTCGGGAAACTGGCGAAAAATCAGCGTGAATAACCCATGGGGCTGCTTGCCGGTGGACAACGTAAGCAGAAACTTTCCGCGGACAAACGCAGAGTCAGGTCCCAGCATCTGAACTTGCAAGTCCTTGAATTCCAACTTACCCATTTCCGCATCCGCCGACTGGTATTTCTTGCGGTAGCGCTCCAGTGTGGCCTGCCAGCCCTGGGTCTCGGTCGCACCGGAGAAAAACGTCAAGTCGGGCGAGTTCCAGTAGCCTGCCATGAAGCCTTCCAGGTCGTGCTGGTTCCACGCCTTGACCTGCGCGGTCAGCACGGCTCGAATCGCAGCGACGTCTTCGTGGGTCTGCGCGGGTGATGATTGGCCCCGGCCCGACAGCGACAGCCCTGTCGCCAGGATCACCAGCACTGCGACACTTCGCGAAAGCTTCCTCATTCCGCCCTCCCCATTGGAACCGCTGTGATGTAGTGCACTACAACGCTGCAACATATAAAAACAAAAAAGTCGCGATCTTTTAGAATCAATGGCTTGGGGGAAAATTGTTCTCAACGCATTGATTATAAATAAGTTATATGTATCCATTAGTGGGCGTGGGACTTAGATAGGGAAATGGAGGGTTTTTGGCCGGAATCGCGACATACTTTACATACTTGTATGCGCAGAAGATTCTTTCTTTACATACACGCGTGTGGCGGTTGTTGAGTTTGCCGCCGGCCCGAAGGCCGGCGCTACCCTAAACCTTATCTTTCCCCAGATGGTGCCAGCCGAGGAAATCTCTTCGCCGCTTCCGAGAAGATTGTCAGAGAACGAATATTCCCGCGCGCTGGGCACGGTGTGAGTGGGGACACAAATCCCTTGACCTCATCCAGTGATGAATACGCGAGAGGATAGCACAGCGATAGGACGCAGGACACAGCGGGCAGTGATAAGACCGGAGTCGCGTCGTCGGCTCAAAAGATTGCGGAAAGAGTCGAAGAGCAGAGTTCACCGGCCGCTCCGCGGCTGGGGGATATGGAGGGGACGTGGAGCGCGGCCTGACGGCCACGCCTACAAGCTCGTCGGCGCTCCGCGCCTCTGGAGGCTACGCTGGGCGCTTAGCCGCCGGCTTTTGCCACGGCCGTTTGGGACGCTCGGCCTCAGGCAAATCACGGTTGCGCACCCGGTCGTATTTGTATTCCGAGCTCACCGTGCCTAGCGACTCGTTATACAGGCTGATGCCGCCGGTGCCCTCTTTCATCTCTTCGGCGAACTGGTGCAGCGCTTTCAAGTGGTCGGCGCTCGCGGCAATTTCCGTCTTGGTCGTCTTCAGCTTCTTCTGATATCCCTCATCGACCAGCTTGGAGATCTCGCCGCCCAACAGGTATCCAGGATAGGCGAATATCTTCACTCCGCCGTCCGGCGCGCGCTCAATCGCGGCCGAGACGTTGTATTTCTTCAGGAAGATGCGGCCATTGGTGCCCGGGGCCTCGGTCAGGTCGAAGCCATTTTCGCGGAACCAGCTCCCTGCATCTTCAAAACTCTTGGACTTGATTTTCTTCGCCATTGACTCAACTTTTCGGCCGCTCCGCGGCCGCCTCTCTTCCGTCGGGGCGGAATCGAAACTTCCGCCTTGGCATCGAATTGCTTTTAGTATGACTGCATGCCCTGGGGCGGGAGTTGGTAGCTTTCCACGATTTGCGTGGAAACGTGGACGTCTCGCCGTCGGGTCCGGAAAGCACCACTGTCGCACACTGTCTGGCTAACGGGCAACCGAACCACCCTTGAATTCACCATGAACCCCGCCGGCGCGCTCACAAAAATCGGGCTTTCGATCATGGATCGCATTGGCAACACGCCGCTTGTGCGACTGGAACGAATTACCGCAGATTTGCCGTGCGCCGAAGTTTACGGCAAGGCCGAATGGACCAATCCCGGCGGTTCGGTGAAAGATCGAGCGGCGTCAGGCATCGTGCAGGAGGCGTTCCGGAGCGGCAAGATGTCGGGCGGCAAGCGGCTGCTTGACTCCACCAGCGGCAACACAGGCATCGCTTACGCCATGCTGGGCGCGGCTTGCAATTTCGCAGTGACCCTTTGCGTGCCCGCCAACGTCTCGGTCGAGCGCAAGCGCATCCTCCAGGCTTATGGCGCGGAAATTATCTACACCGATCCCGGAGAGGGTTCCGACGGAGCCATCCTCAAAGCGCAGGAGCTGGTAGCGCAGCATCCCAGTCGCTACTATTACGCCGACCAGTACTCCAATGACGCAAACTGGCTGGCGCACTACCACGGCACTGCCAACGAAATCTGGGAGCAGACTCACGGTCGCGTCACCCATTTCGTGACCGTGCTGGGCACTTCCGGTACGTTTATGGGGACGACCCGTCGGCTGAAGGAGCTGAATCCGGCGATCCAGTGCGTTTCGCTTCAGCCCGACTCGCCCTTTCATGGCATCGAGGGCGCGAAATACATGCCGACGTCGATCGTGCCCAAGATTTACGACCCGATGCTCGCCGATCGCAACCTGGAAATCAGCACCGAAGCCTGCTACGCCATGGCCCGGCGGCTGGCCCGCGAAGAAGGCCTGCTGGTCGGAACTTCCTCAGCGGCTTCGCTGGTCGGGGCATTGCACGTCGCCCGCGACAGCGAACTCGAACACTCAGTTGTGGTATGTATCTTCTGCGACGGTGCTGACAAGTATCTCAGCGAGCGCTTCTGGGACGAAGGCTCCAAGCCGGAATACGAGATCTAGGTGCGACTTAACGGCTGCTGAAAATGTCCTTTCTGAGGGCGGAAAGGACGACAGGGGCTAAAGCCCGTCGCCTACTTTGAACGCTTTGCGGCATGACTAAAAAGTCATGCCATGATACGAAACTGTCGCGAAAGCCACTTTTTCAGCAGCCTGTAAACCCACACACCCATGTTGAAGTTACGACAAGCCGATTTCGCCGAAATTCGCCGCCACGGCGAAGAAACCTATCCCCACGAGTGCTGTGGAGTATTGTTGGGGGCTATCGACGACGACACGCGCGAGGTGCGTGCGACCGCGCGGTGCGGCAACACCCGCGTTGACTCGCCGCAAAACCGCTACAACATCGACCCGCGCGAGCTGGTGCGCGTGCAGCGCGAGGCCCGCGAGCGCGACCTGGACATTGTCGGCTTCTATCACTCGCATCCCGATCATCCCGCGCGCTGGTCGCCCACCGACTTCCAGGAAGCCCACTGGATTGGCTGTTCCTACGTCATCACCAGCGTGGAGCAAGGCAAGGCTGCCGTGACCAACTCGTTTGCGCTGATTGGAACAACGGAAGAAGACAAGGCGCTGGTGGACGAAGAGATCGTGGTCGAGTAGCTGGCTGTAGCCGCACGAAAAGGCCTCACTGACTCCCTCATCAGCTACAATCGAAAATTCCCTATGCTACGGTTCTCCACAGCTGGTGAGTCCCACGGAGAAGCGCTGGTGGCGCTGCTTTCCGGCATGCCTTCGGGCCTGCCCGTCGATATAGAGTTCGTCAACCGCGAGCTCTGGCGCCGGCAGCAGGGCTACGGACGCGGTGGACGTATGCGCATCGAGCGCGACACTGCTCACATCCTGAGCGGCGTACGCCACGGTCATACAATTGGCTCTCCGATCGCCATGCTGCTCGCCAACAACGACTGGCAGAACTGGACCGAGTCGTTGCCGGTCGAGGAGGGGGATCCGGCCAAGCACAAGCGGGTGGCTTCTCCGCGGCCCGGCCACGCCGATCTTGCGGGAGCGGTGAAGTACAACTTCACCGAAGCGCGCTACGTGCTGGAACGCGCTTCTGCGCGCGAATCCGCTGCCCGGGTCGCTGGCGGAGCATTAGCAAAGTTATTGCTGCGCGAGATAGGCATCGAAGTCCTGAGCCATGTTATTGCCGTCGGCAGCGCCCGTCTGGACGTCCCCGTGACTTGGGAAGCACTTCAGGCGGTCGCGGCGAAAGAAGAGATTCTGCTGAGCTGTATCGATGCCGCTTCCGAAGCTCGCATGAAAGAGCAGGTGGACGTTGCTCTGCGTACCGGCGATTCAGTGGGCGGCATTTTCGAGGTCGTGGCGCATAACGTTCCGCCCGGCCTCGGCACCTACGCTAACTGGGACGAGCGACTCGATACGCACCTCGCCGCCGCCGTGATGTCGTTGCAAGCGGTGAAGGGCGTGGAGATTGGTGACGCGGTCGCCGCGTCTACCTCGCTCGGTTCAGCCGTGCACGACGAGATTGGTTATGCTTCGGGCAGTTCATTTACCGGATTCACCCGCGCGTCGAATCATGCCGGCGGACTGGAAGGCGGCGTGTCGAATGGCGAGGACATTCGTGTTCGCGGTTACTTGAAGCCGATTTCAACTCTGCGTCGACCGCTGGGTTCGGTGGACTTCGCCACGCGCGAGCCCGTCAAGGCCGCCTACGAGCGCTCGGACGTGTGCGTAGTTCCGGCGGCGGGTGTTGCGGCCGAAGCTATGGTCGCGCTCACCTTGGCCCGTTTCGCTCTGGAAAAGTTCGGCGGCGATTCGCTGCTGGAGCTGCGTCGTAATTTCGAAGGCTATTGCCAACAGTTGCGAAATTTCTAAATGATCTATCCTATCGTCAAGTTCGGTGACCCGGTCCTGGAGAAGCCTGCGGCGCCCATCACCAAGTTCGATGCGGAGCTGCGAAAGCTCGTCGACGACATGTTCGAAAGCATGTATGCCGCGCACGGTGTCGGCCTGGCCGCAACGCAAATCGGCATCAGCAAACGCATTGCCGTTATCGATGTCACCTTCAAGGAAGACCCCGAGGCCAAAATCGTGCTGGTCAATCCGGAGATTGTCCACGTTGAGGGCCGCATCACCTCTAACGAGGGTTGCCTGAGCTTGCCGGAGTTTCGCGAGAAGGTGACGCGCGCGCGAAAGGTCACTGCGCGCGCACAAAATCTGGAGGGAGAGACCATCGAGGTCACCGGCGAAGACCTGCTGGCCCGCGCCCTGTTGCACGAAACCGACCACCTGAACGGCAAGCTCTACATCAGCCATATCAGCGCGCTTAAGCGTGACTTGATGAAACGCAAAATCCGCAAGCTGATGAAGGCCGGCGAATGGTTATGAAGCCGTGATGGACCTGGTGTTTTGCGGCACGCCGCTGTTCGCGGTCCCCACGCTGGAACGGCTGGTGTCTGCTGGTTTCCGCGTGCGACAGGTCGTCACGCAGCCCGACCGCCCCAGCGGACGCGGCATGGAGGTTGCCGCCTCTCCCGTCAAACGCGCGGCGCTCGAGCTGGGACTTCTCGTGATCCAACCGGACAAGATCAAGAACAACGAAGAGTTCCGCGCCGACCTCGAACGCATCGCGCCGGAAGCTATCATCGTCGTCGGCTACGGACGCATCATTCCGCAGTGGATGATCGACTTGCCGAAGCTCGGCAACCTTAATCTCCACGCATCACTGCTGCCGAAATATCGCGGCGCGGCGCCTATTCAGTGGGCGATTGCGAATGGGGAATCCGTCAGTGGTGTGACGACCATGCGCATCGATGCGGGACTCGACACTGGGGACATTCTGCTGCAAGCGGAAGAGCCCATCCGACCGGATGACAGTGCGCTGACGCTCGGTCCGCGGTTGGCTCACACTGGTGCGGAGTTGATGATTCGCACTCTCGCCGGGCTGGCCGAAGGCACGATCCAACCCCAGCGACAAGACAATTCGCGGGCGACTCTCGCTCCGATTCTCAAGCGCGAAGACGGCCTGATCGATTTCTCGCGCACCGCTACTGAGACCTGGAACCGGCTGCGCGGATTTCAGCCCTGGCCCGGCGCATTCACTACGTTCCGCGGCAAGACGCTGCAACTTCATGCCGCCGTGCCGGCTCCTGAAGTAGCTGTCGTGAAGGCGGCACACTTCACAATTGAAAACGGCCGGCTTTTGCTGGGATTCGCGCACGGCACCGCGCTCGAAATCGCTGAGCTGCAAGTCGAAGGCAAGAAGCGCATGAGTGCGAGTGACTTCATCAACGGCTATCGCCCGCGTAGCGATGAACCCGTTGGGGCAACGGCGTAATCCCGATGCCGGTTTCAGCCGCCCGCGCCGCTGCCTTCGACATCCTGCTTCGCGTCGCGCAGCAGAATGCCTATGCCAGCGAGTTGCTGCATTCCGAGCGCCTCGACAAACTCAGTTCCGCCGACCGTGGGCTCACGACTGAAATTGTGATGGGCGTTTTGCGTTGGCAGTCTCGTCTCGACCGCGCGATTGCCGTGAGCTCATCGCGCACGCTGGCGAAGCTCGACCCGCAGGTACTCATCGCGCTCCGCATCGCGGCCTACCAGCTTCTGTTCTTGACTCGCGTTCCCGCGCGCGCCGCCATCAACGAGAGCGTCGAGTTGGTGAAGCGTGCAAAGAAGACTTCGGCAGCGCCGTTCGCGAACGCAGTCTTGCGGAAGCTTGCGAATGTCGAGCCTGAGCCGCCGCGCGAAACAACGACCGCCGCAGAACTTGCCGCCGAATTCGCCCATCCTGAGTGGCTCGTGCAGCGTTGGGTCAATCACTATGGCATTGCGAAAGCTGAAGCCATCTGCCGCCATGATCAGCACGTTCCGCCGACCTCGATTCGCCTCGACAGCGACCAAGGCGCGCGCGAATTGCAGGGCGAAGGCATTGAACTCGCGCCGGGAGCATTGCTGACGTCGGCCCGCACCGTCACCGGCGGCGACGTCACGCAGACTCGCGCCTACCGCGAAGGCCGCGTCTTCATACAGGACGAAGCTTCGCAGCTCGTCGCAGCTCTCGTGAGTGGTGGCTCGCGCTTGCTCGATTGTTGCGCGGCACCCGGCAGCAAGACGGCAGCGATTGCCTCACGCAATCCTTTAGCAGAGATCGTCGCCGTTGAACTGCATCCTCACCGCGCCGAGCTTTTGCGCCGCCGGGTTCGCGCGGCAAATGTTAAGGTCGTCACCGCCGACGCGCTCGAACTGCCGTTACAAGGCGGTTTTGATCGCGTGCTGGCCGACGTTCCCTGCTCGGGCATCGGAACATTGGCCCGCAATCCTGAAATCAAGTGGCGACTCAAGCCAGAAGCCCTCAGCGAGTTGCACACCAAGCAGGTTGCTATCCTGCGTGCCGCGCTGAAACATGTCGCGCCCGGTGGCCGCGCGGTTTACTCCACCTGTTCGCTCGAACCGGAAGAAAACCAAGCGGTAGTGGAAGAAATTCTGGCGGGCGATTCGAATTTCAATCTGCTGGATTGCCGCGCCGAACTCGAACGCTTGCGCAGTGAAGGCGAACTCGCCACACGCGATCTCGACTCATTACTCGATGGGCCCTATCTGCGAACCATCCCGGGAGTGCGGCCCTGCGATGGCTTCTTCGCAGCGGTTATCGGAAAAGTAGATTCCCCGCGGACTAAAGTCCGCGAGGAATGACGAAAAATAAAGGACTCGTGCGGCACAGCTAAAGCTGTGCCCTTTCAAATCGACGGGCGCGCTATAAGGGCTGAAGGCTGATAGCTAACGGCTATCGCGTCACTTCCAACGCGATGCCCTGCCCGTCCCACACTCTCTGTCCCGGAGCAGGAACCGTCTTGGTCACGATCCGCGTGCCAGCGGGCAACGTCTCGGGAGAATTTTCGTCGGCGCCGGGCGCGGGCTGACTGCTGATGCTGCCCACCTTCAGCCCTGCACCAACGATTGCGCTGACGGCATCGTCCTCCGTCTTCCCCCGCAGGTCGGGCATCACGTATGACTTGCGCTCTTCGCTGGCGGCAAGCAGCACACTGACTTTAGGCGCTGAGACATTCGTCGCGTTGGCCGGGGGGCTTTGCGCGACAATCTGGTCAGGCGCGGCGTCGGGAATATCGGCGACCGCCATCGTCCCCATCTCCAGGCCACGGCGCTTGATGTTGATCTCCGCCGACCGTTCGCTGTCGCCGGTAAGATCAGGAATCGTTACCCGTTGTGGACCCATGCTCTCAGCCGCACGCACCCGCCAACCGCGGCGCACTTGCTCGCCCGGCGATGGCGCTTGCGAAACAATTCGCCCCGCCGGTATCTCCGCGCTAAAGAATCGGTCGGTGCTATCCAGAACCAGTCCGTGCGCCTCCAGCGCGGTTTCCGCGTCATGCGGAGTCATGCCGATAATCTTCGGCACCGCCGTCTGGCGCCCGTGGATTGCGAAACGCATTGCGGTCAGGAGCGA
Source organism: uncultured Acidobacteriaceae bacterium (assembly GCA_963749635.1). Lineage (GTDB taxonomy): Bacteria > Acidobacteriota > Terriglobia > Terriglobales > Acidobacteriaceae > DASRAA01. The sequence continues at coordinate 84,991 of CAVVNW010000012.1, read as the reverse complement.
CGCCATGAAGACGACGGCCAGTATCAGCGCCCGTACTACCCAGCGAAAAAAGCGGCGCATCAGTGCGTCTCTCCGTCGCCGGCGGATTGGTCAGGCGTATCCAGCTTGCGCGCGACCGCGTTGGGTGCAACCGGCGGAGGAGCGGCGAAGTCTTCCGACTCGCGTCCCTGCAATGCCACGCGCATGAAGTCCATCCAAATCGGAAGGGCGGCGACTGCGCCGGTTTCTTTGTTGCCGAGCGTCTTTTTCTCATCGAAGCCGACCCACACGCCGCAGGTAATCGACGGCGAGAAGCCCACAAACCACGCGTCGGTGAAGTCATTGGTCGTTCCGGTCTTGCCTCCCAGCGGATGCTTGAGTTGGGCCGCCGCCGCACCGGTGCCATGCAAAATGACTTCGCGCAGCATACCCACCATGATGCGCGCCGTGCGCGCGCTGACCACGTCCTTCACTTCCGGATAGTTCTCTTCCAACACCCGGCCGTCATAGTCTTCGACTTTGCGGATCATGCGCGGCGCTACCCGTACGCCGTCATTGGGAAAAACGGCAAACGCCGCGGTCTGTTCCCAAAGCGTGATGTCGGCCGCGCCCAGCGCCACCGGCAGGTACGCCGGCATTGGCGATGTGATACCGAACTTGCGCGCGTACTCGATGACCGTCTTGATCCCGCCTACGCGCTCGGTGACCTTCAGCGCCGGGATGTTGCGCGATTCGGCGAGCGCGTGGCGGAACGTGATCAATCCCTCGAATTTGCCGTCGTAGTTGTGCGGTGTGTACGGGCCGCTGGGTCCGCCGGGAAAGCTGACCGGCGCGTCCAGTACCGTGTCGTCGGGCGTCATGCCTTCATCGATGGCTGCGGTGTAGATATACGGCTTGAACGACGAGCCCACCTGGCGCAGCGCCTGGGTCGCGCGGTTGAATTTCGACTCCTCAAAGCTGCGCCCGCCCACCATGGCCTTCACGTCGCCAGTGGAGTTGTCCAGCGCCAGCAGCGCTCCCTGCACGCCCGATTCCTGCTCCAGCGAAACCCGGCTCTGCGTCCCATTCAGCTCTACGATCTTCACATACACCAGGTCGCCGCGCGTCAGGAACTGTTGCGGCGAGGTGTAGCGCGTCCATTTGATTTCCGCGGGCCCGAGCTCCGCTCCATAAGTACCAAACTTCAACGTCGCGTACTGCGGACTGACGCTCGTCACCAGCGCGTGCACGTAATCGCCTGGCACCATGTCGCCATCCCAGTCCACGTGCCGGTACGACTCGAGCGACTCGCCGTTGGCCACCACGTTCAGCAGGCTGCCCTTCCATCCATGACGGTGTTCATACGTGGCCAACCCATCCAGCACTGCCTGGTTGGCGGTCTTCTGCAACTCCAGGTTCAGCGACGTATATACTCGCAAGCCCTTTTCGTGCACCTCTTCGCTGCCGTATTTCTTCTCGAGGTATTGGCGAACCTCTTCCACGAAATACGGAGCCACACTGTTGGGCTCGCCTTGTACCTTTAGCCGGATGGGCGAATTCTTGGCGCGCTCGGCCTCTTCGGCAGTGATCTTGCCGTCCTCCAGCATGTTGTTGATGACCAGGTTGCGGCGATGCAAGGCGCGCTCGGGATTGGTAATTGGCGAGTAAGCATTCGGAGCCTTGGGCAACCCGGCCAGCACCGCGGCCTCCTCCAGCGTCAGGTCCTTGGCCTTCTTGCCGAAGTAATAGTTCGCTCCGGCCTCGAATCCATAGACGCCGTGCCCAAGATAGATCTGGTTGGCATAGAGCGTGAAGATCTGCGGCTTGGTAAAGCGCCGCTCGATCTGGATAGCCAACATCACCTCCTGCATCTTGCGGCGGAAGTTGCGGTCGGGCGAGAGAAACAGGTTGCGCGAAAGCTGCATGGTCAGCGTCGAGGCGCCCTGCGCGCGGCCTCCAACCGAGACGTCGCGATAGGCGGCGCCAAACACGCGCCACACATTCACGCCCCAGTGGCTTTCGAAATCTTTGTCTTCGGTGGAGATGATCGCGTCGCGCAGCACCTTGGGGAAGTCGTCGTACTTGTCGATTACGCGCCGCTGCAGCGCAAACTGCCCGATCACGCGGTTCTGGTCGTCGTATAGCTCGGTGATGGTGCTCGGCCGGTACTGCTCCAGTTCGGTGACTTGCGGCAGGTCGGTGGAATATACCAGCACCATGCCTGAGATGGCTCCGGCCGCAGCAGCGAGCAGAACCAGCAGTCCAAACAGAAAGCCCTTGACGTACTTCACTCCGCCTTCCGCGCCGATAGCGGGCTGAGAGGTAACGGTAGGCTCTTGGACGTCTCGGTTCATGGGGGAAATACGAGTTCAGGATAGCACCGGAAAAGCGGCCACCCCGTTGCCGACGTGGTGCCTCTGGTCCGAATCGACGTGCGCCGTCATCGAATGTTAGTAATACTGTCAAAGTTCACGCATGATGGTCACCAACGTCCTCTATCTCGGCCGCCTCGCCTACGCAACAGCGCTGAACCTGCAGCGCACGCTGCTGGAGATGCGCAAGTCTGACCGCATTCAGAACACGCTGCTTTTGCTGGAGCATCCGCCGGTCATCACCTTGGGCCGCAATGCCCGCCTGGCCAATGTTTTGGCGCCTGCCGAATTTCTTGCCCAGCGCGGAGTCGAGCTGTTCGAAATCGACCGTGGCGGCGATGTGACGTTTCACGGCCCTGGCCAACTGGTCGCCTATCCCATTGTCGACTTGCGCAGCTTCGATCCCAAGGTCGGCGCAGTCGAGTATGTCCGCCGCTTGGAAGAGGTCCTGATCCGCACCTGCGGCGATTTCGGTATCGGCACTCAGCGCATCAAAGGCCTGACCGGCGTCTGGACCTACGCTCTGCGCAACAAGCCCGAGGCCAAGATCGCCGCCATTGGAGTGCATATCTCACGTGCGGTCACTACCCACGGATTTGCCTTAAACGTCTCGACCGATCTCGATTTCTTTTCGCTGATTGTGCCTTGTGGCATTACGGGTAAGCCGGTCACCTCGATGGAACGCGAGTTGCAGAAGACGGTCGCGCTGGAAGAAGTTGCTACCTCGGCTTCACGCAACTTCGGACGCGTCTTCAACTCGCAGATCCTGTGGCTGGAGTCGCTCGACGACCTGCTTGCCCAAGCGGCAGCGGTCGCGTCCGCTCCGGAAAGCCCGATCAACCAGGACACTCCCGCGCGTCCTCCCAAAGAGTTGCGCGAGATGCATGGCGACGGCAGCGAGATAGCGTAGAGTCAAGGGGGCCCACCTATGAGAACGGGGAATCCTCTTCCTATCCTGCTTGTGGTGTTTGCGCTCGCAAACACGTGGGGTGTTACCGGAGCTTTTGCCCAAGTTGAAGCCTCTCCCCAATCTCACGAATTGACCTGGTTGGGAATGACGCCCGGACAAATTTTCCACGTGGATGGCTATGAATTAACTGAAATCCTCGATGCTGAGACGGGCCAGCGCCGCGACTATATTCGAGATCCGCGTGAGCCGCACCCACGCGAGTTCTATCACCACGGACGCGGGATTTCTGTCGCAGTAGTTAGTCAGTGCAAGATGCTAATTCTGGAAGACGGCTACACCACGAAGCTGACAAGACTCGTGGCGGTTGACCTACCCACGATGAAATCGACTCAAGTTGCAGCCGACGCTGTCCCGACGTATGAGCATCAAACCGGCGCGAATTTGGGGAACTTTGTTCAAGTGCGGGCCGTCGCGATGTCGCCAGATTGCAGGAACCTTCTGGTTTCCGCCAGCGCTACTTACCTCAATGCTCAATCGCCGCAAGAGGCCGCCAAAGAAAGCCTACGCTTTCCAAGGCAGTGGTACGTAGTGAGCCTCGCGAGCGGAAATGTATCCGTTGACCTCAGAAGCGTCAAGAGACCGGACAAATGGTACTGACCGGCTGTCCCGAGCGGTCTTTGATATTTTCGTTCTAGTCATCTTCAGCCTTCATGAAAGAGGTCTGCATGTTCCGTTGTCTAGCAATCGTCGCAATCGTCTGCTGGCAGGCAATGTCTATCAATGCGCAAACGCTCTCCCCCAAATGGGAGGAACTCACCGCGGCCGACTTTGTGCAGGCCGTCCACCAGTCCGAGGGAGTGTGCGTGCTGCCCATCGGCATCATCGAGAAGCACGGCCCGCATCTTCCGCTTGGCACCGACCTGCTCGACGTCCGCTTCGCTGTTTTCAACGCCGTGCAGCAGGAGTATGCGGTCGTTTTTCCCGAGTACTACTTCGGCCAGATTTTCGAAGCGCAGCAAGAGCCCGGTACCGTTGCCTACAGCCTCAACACCCAGCTCACGCTCCTGCAGGAGACGGTGAAAGAGATGGCGCGCAACGGCTGCAAGAAAGTCCTCATCGTCAATGGGCACGGCGGCAACGAGAGCCTGCTGCCTCTCTTCGCGCAGGCGCAACTGGCCACCCCGCGCGATTACGTGGTTTACGTTTTCGGGCTGCCCCGCGAAAACGTCCCTGGACGTCCGCCGCTGAAGACCACGGGTGGCATGCACGCCGGCGAGACCGAAACCTCTGCGATGATGGTCGCCAGGCCCGATTTGGTGCACCTTGATCGCGCCGACAGCGAGTCCGGCGCCGACCAGAACCGCTTGCAGCTTCCAGAAAACGTGTATACCGGCATCTGGTGGTACGCGAAATTTCCCGATCACTACTCCGGCGTGGGATCGGCGGCCACCAAGGAGCTCGGCAAGTTCGATCAGAAGACGTGGTCGAGCCAGATCGCCGAGGCCATCAAAGGGGTGAAGGCCGACCAGCAGGCGCTGAAGCTGCAAAACGAGTTCTTCGAAAAATCGCAGCACCCGCTGGATACAAAGCAGTAGTGGATAGTGGTCAGCGGATAGTGGATAGACCCGGGGAAGTCGTCTCGGCTTGCATGTGATTCTGTAAGCCGTTTATCGTACCTGTGCACTCTATGGCGAAGAAGAAACACCCGAAAAAGCCGCAACCGAGAACCGACCAGCGCAAACTCTCGCCAGCCGCAGGGACCAAGCCTGTTGGTGCGACGACGCGTTCGAACCAACAAGCTGTTTCGTCGTCCCTTCGCACTTACGAGATCCCAGACTACCGCCTCGAGCGCCCTGAATTCCGTGTCTATCAATCGGGCGAAGGCTCCAGCGTCGAATACAAAGTCGAAGGCGACCTGAGCGCCGCGGCGCCGCCCATCCGCGACTCGAAGTACCTCTCGCGCGAGCAATGCATCGCCATCTATCGCTGGATGCTGCTCAACCGTCGCATGGAAGCCGTACTGGAGAACCTGTACAAGCAGAGCATGGTCGTCGGCGGGGTGTACTTCGGGCTCGGCCAGGAGGGCTGTTCGTGCGCCTCGGCGTTCGCGCTTCGCGACGACGACTGGCTTGGCCCGATGATCCGCAACCAGGGATCCGTGCTGGTGCGCGGTTTCACCCCTCGCGATGTAATGCGCCAGTACATGGCCAAGGCCGACTCGCCAACTTTCGGGCGCGATGCGTCCTCGCACTTCGGCGATTGGGAGCGCCGTCACGTCTGCTCGCCCATCTCGATGCTCGGCGAGTTGATCGGCGTCATGGCCGGAGTTTGCCTGGGCGCGCGCCTGCAAGGCCGCAACATCGCTGGCCTGACATACATCGGCGACGGCGGCCAGTCCACCGGAGTCACCTACGAGAGCCTGAACTTCGCGGCCGTGCAGAAGCTCGGACTGGTGCTGATCGTCGAGAACAATCTCTGGGGCTACTCCACGCCCAGCGATATGCAGTTTTGCGTGAAAGACCTCGCCGAGCGCGCTATCGCCTACGGAATCCCCGGCATCATTGTCGACGGCACCGATCCCTGCCAGGTGTACGACGCTACGCACGAGGCCTGCGAGCGGGCCCGTCGTGGCGAAGGCCCAACGCTGATCGAAGCCAAGATGATGCGCATGAAAGGACACGCCATTCACGACGCCGCGCAGTATGTTCCGGCAAAGCTGTTTGAGTACTGGCGCGCCCGCGATCCTATCGCCCGCTTCGAAAACTACCTGGTCAACGTGAAGCGCTGGCTGACTACGGACCAGAACCACGAACTCATCGACGATGTCGAGCGCGAATTGGAAATCGAGCGCGATGCGGCGGTGGCGTCGCCCATGCCCGACCCCGAAACTGACAAGACGCATCAGGACGTGTACTGCGATTCGTCGTGCCACCCGATCAAGCCCATATATGGACCGCCGAAAGTCGCGGTTCGCAAGTCTGCGCCATCGGGACCAAAATCTACGGAAGCCGCGGTGCATCTGAAATGATTCCCTTCCTGCGCATCGCAAGTAACTCACGCCGCTTCCGAGTCGCCGGTCATTCTTACGGGTTCCTTGAGTGGCAATGAAGATTCTCTTCGCTTCCATCCTTCTTGCGGGCCTGGTTGCAACGGCGGCCGCCGAACTCCCGTTCAAGAAGAAGCCACAGGAGTTCACCACCCACAAGCCCGACGACGTAGCCAATACGCTGCGCAGTGGGACGCCCGTGCAGCGCAATGATCTAGCTCTCGAGCTTGGCATTCTCGCGCCTAACCCATCGAAGCCGGGAACCGACTCGAACTCGCCGTGCGTCACTTTTCACAGAGTCGAGGAGCGGCCGGTGAAGCTTCGGAGCGGAGCGGACAACGTGGTCCTGCTGGCCGATTCCAGCGAGTGCGATTCCCTTTACGTCGCGATTTTCGACAGGGCTCCTAAATCCGAGTGGCGGCACGTGCAAACCGTTCGTCTGCCTTCGCGCGACCAGCAGCCGGAGATTACCTTCTCTGCGCTGATTCAGCCCGGAGTCTCCGAAATCCTGGTGCACCACGAGGCCACGCGCGACAGCGGCGCCGCGCAGCAGCAAGACTTCGTGGTGCTCAAGATGCTGCACGACCATGTTGCCGTCGTTCTCGACACGACGGAAAGAAGCGAGATCACGCTTACCAACGGCAGTCCCTCTGAAACCGACAATCTCCTGCAGACGCAGACCTCGACGTTTTCCGAGCTGAAGTCCGCGCCCAACGCAGTCGCACAGTTCCGCATCCTGGAAAAACAGGTCGTGACCGACAACAAGACCACCATCACTCGGTATGTCGTCTGGACCTGGGACCCGGAGTTGGAGCGTTTCCGTCCCGCTCCGTTTGATGGCGGAGACGCGCGGCCCGCGCCACCGCCCGCGAAGAAGCCAGCAACCAATTCTGCCCCGGCGCAGAAACCCGGCGACAAGTCGCCACCGCCGAATGCGCCAAAGTAACGACTTTTGCAGATAGAATCGTCAAGCGCAGCTGCATAGGACAACCATGCCACCTGTCACCTATCTCGAAGCGATCCGCCAGGGCATCTGGGAAGAGATGGAGCGCGATCCCTCCGTCTTCTGCATCGGCGAAGACATCGGCATTTACGGCGGCGCCTTCAAGGTCACCGACGGATTCATCGATCGCTTCGGTCCCGAGCGCGTCATCGATACTCCCATCTCCGAAATGGCCATCGTCAACGCCAGCTTCGGGGCCGCGCTTACGGGCATGCGTCCCGTCGCTGAATTTCAGTTCATGGACTTCATCAGTTGCGCCTTCAACCAGATCGTCAATCTGCTGGCCAAGGCGCATTATCGCTGGGGCGCACCCGTGCCGGTCGTCTTGCGTGGGCCTTCGGGCGGAGGAGTTCATGGTGGACCATTTCACTCGCAGAATCCCGAAACTTATTTCGCGCACACGCCGGGGCTCAAGGTTGTCTGCCCGGCAACCGCTTACGACGCTAAGGGCCTGATCAAGTCCGCTATCCGTGATAACAATCCCGTACTCTTTTTCGAGCACAAATTTCTTTACCGGCGCATCAAGGAAGAAATTCCGGCCGACGATTACACCGTCCCCATCGGCAAAGCGCGTGTTGCCCGCGAAGGCCGCGACGTCAGCGTCATCACCTATGCCGCCATGGTCTATGTCGCACTGGAAGCCGCGGAAATCCTGGCCAAAGAAGGCATCGAGCTCGAGGTCATCGATCTGCGCACCTTACTGCCGCTCGATCGCGAGGCCATTCGACAGACGGTGGAGAAGACCAACCGCGTGATCGTGTTGCACGAAGACACCAAGACCGGCGGCATCGCGGGTGAGGTCGCTGCCATCATCAACGAAGAGTGCTTTGACGCGCTCGACGCTCCGATCGCGCGCATCGCCTCGGCCGATACCCCGGTGCCCTTCTCGCCTCCGCTGGAGCACGCGTTCCTGCCGAAAGTCGAAGATGTGGTGCGGGAGGCGAGACGGCTACGGAGTTATTGATAGCGGTAGGCAAACCTTGCAACTTGTATGCAAATCGTCACTCTTCTTAACGTGTACATTGGTCACGTGATTTAATCTGTACACCTTGAGTTTTACTACTTTTCAGAAAGTTTGAAGGAGAAACATGCGCGGATTTCTTCTAGGTGTGATTCTCACCCTACTGGTGGTTTTCGGCGGCGCTTATTGGTACATATACACGGGACAAATGGATACCCGCGCCGTCCCTAACGGGCCCGGCCAATTTGAACGGCGGACCGCCAACCATTCCATGGATGAGTGGGTGGACGCGCATGCTCCCAAGCAGGAGAACCCGTTCAAGCCGACCACGGAGAACATCATGGACGGCTCCATGGTCTACGACAAGCATTGCGCCCTCTGCCATGGCACACTGAAGGAGCCGATCTCGCCCATGAAGACCAAGTTTTATCCGCCGGTGCCACAGCTCATGAACCATACGCCCGACGATCCCGACGCCAATCTCTTCTATGTGACCAAGTATGGAGCCAAGTTGACTGGAATGCCCGGCTGGGACGGCGTGCTCTCCGATGATGACATCTGGAAAGCCGTGCTCTTCATCAAGAACTCGTCGCAGATGAAGAGCGCGCCCGCAACTCCAGCGGCGCAGCCGACAGGTCAGTAGGAAAGTTCTAGCCGTTTGGCTTAACGTAGGTCACTTTGCCGCTTGTCTTCAGCTTGAACACATCGTTCGAGAGCTTTTCATTCAGCTTGATGTTGTTATATTTCGCCAGCCGATAATCGCCTGAGCGCTCATTGAACAACTGCTGCACGCTCACCCCGCGCGCCATGTCGATCCACAGCGTGATGGTCTGGAACATGTTGGAAACCTTCTGCGACTTGGGCGTGAGCTCGAGCTTGGCGGCGTTGATGCCCTGCACCTGCTCCATGCCGTCGTACTTCACGTCGAACGACTGGGTGAGGTCGTGGCCGCGTCCGCCGAACCCCAGCACCAGGAAGGTCTCGAAATCGGCCTTGTTCTTGCCGGCATTGTATTCGGTGACCTGTCCGGCCTTGGGAAGGTAAACGCTTACCATGCCGCCGCTGAACAGCACGTACTTCTTGTCGGGCGAAGTGATATCGGCGGCCATCTGCACGTCGCCACCCTGGCGCCGGAAGTACATAGTGCCCTTCTGAATGTCGTGCTCGTCCACTACCTTCTGATATTGGTCCCAGACAAAGTCGGTTTGCGCGGTGCGGAAGCCGGCTGCGGCCTTGTCCATGGAGTTGAGCACGGCCTCCAGGTTCTGGGCGTGCGCCGCAAGTGTGGCGACGAACAATAGCAATGCAACGGCGGGAATCTTCTTCATCACGGTTCGTTCCTTAACACCGCAATATTCTATCGGTGTCCCCAGACGTTGTAGGCGACGATATTGCGCTTGCTGTCACGAACAGCTTCGTAACGGTCGATGCGGATCTCGCCTGCGATGGGTTCAATGGTACGCAAAAGTTCGTCGCGCACCTGGTCATCGCTACCGGGCTGTATGGCCGTGGCATCCACCTTGTAGAGGAAGCCGTTGCCCTCCGGTTTGACGACGACCTCGGTTTGATAGGGCGAACGCTCAACCGGCTTGTCGCGGAAGTTGATCCACAGTGGTGCGAGGAAAATAAAGGCGAGAATAAGCGTGACCATCACGTCATAGGGAACGCTGCCGCGCGGATACATCCACCAGATGTAGCCCTTGATGGTTTGAGAGATTTTGCCCATCGCTGAAACAAGTTTAGAGAGCGGACCGCACAAGCGCAAGAAAGCGGGGCGCGCCGAACGGTTTGCTATTGAGCGCCCCGCTCGAACTAAATAGACTCAGTCTCACAATGGACGACACACCAAAGGGCTTGCTCGGAGAACTGCGAACTTCCGTTCTCAAGAAGAGAATCGGGCAGATCGCGCTTGCGGTGGTGCTCGCAGAAGCCCTCTTGAGGCTTGTCGGCACCATCACTTGGTACTTGATAATCCCTGTGATCGGCAAGGTTCTTCACGGCAGTACGGAATCTGTGCTGTTCGCGGCCGCCAGCACGAACCCCATACGCTGGGATACCTTATTTGGCTCCTTCCTCGAGTTTGTACTGGCGGTGACTGTGGTCGTGTTTCTGAATCGCTGGATTCAGCGAAGGCCGTCCCGCACCTCGGACGATGATGCGTCCGAGGAAGAACCCCTCGTCACAGAGGGAAGACCCTAACTATTCGGGTGGAAATCAGAATGGCCAACGGACGCCCACCGAGCTAGGTTCGTAGCTCCACTACCGTTGCTCCTCCCCCGCCTTCGTTCTGGGGAGGCTCGGCAACTGTGGCGACATGCGGGTGAGACTTAAGGAACTCTCGCAGCGCCTTGCGCAGGATACCCATGCCGCTGCCGTGCACGATGCGCACCCGCATCGCGCCGGAAAGAAACGCGTGATCGATGAACTTCTCTACCGCGCTGGTAGCTTCATCGACGTTCTGGCCGATGACGTTGATCTCGGTGGGAACGCTCTCATCTTCGCGCGAAAGCGATACGCCGATGCCGCGAGAACGGGCAGCCGCCACGGGATTGGCACCGGCGCTGACCACCACACTGGCTACGTCGTCACGCGGGACCTTCATCTTCATTGCGCCCACCGACACCTCGAAAGAGTCGTCGTCGAGATGGCGCAGCACCTTGGCATTGCTGCCCAGCGAGCGCAAACGGACAGTGTCTCCGACCGAGACGCTCTGCACCACGTGCGGCTGCGCGTTGCGATCGCCCGCGTCAGAACCTGTAGTGTGCGCGACAACCGTCGAATCGAATTGCTCGCGGAATTCGCGGCGCATCTTGGCGATGCGCCGTTCGGCGTCCTTGGAGAGCTTGAGCGCCTGCGCGCGGTCCTGCACGGCGTTCACGGTCTCACGCGCCTGATATTCGAAGCTGCGGAGCAAGCTGTCGACCTTCTTTTCCAGCTCGCTGAGTTTTTCGCGCTGCTCTTTCTTGCCTTGCAGCTCGAGATGGTTGCGCTCTCGTGCCAGTTCCTGTTCTTTCGTGCGCAGCGCCAGTCGTTCTGCATCGAGTTCGCGCAGTTGTTCATGCAAGCGATCGAGAAAGCGCGATACGTCGTGGGTTTGGGTGCTCAGTTTTTCGCGCGCTTCGCTGACGATTTGCGCATTCAGTCCGAGTTGCTGCGCGATGTTGATTCCCGCCGACGCGCCCGGCACGCCCATGCGCAGCTCGAACGTGGGAGCCAGGGTGCGCTCGTCGAAGCCCACCGCGGCATTGAGCACTCCCGGCGTGTTCGCGGCATAAACCTTGAGCGCCGTGTGGTGGGTGGAGACGATGCTCACACATTCCGTGCGGCGAAAGAAGTCAGCGATCGAGACGGCCAACGCAGCGCCTTCTTCGGGATCGGTGGCGGAGCCAAGTTCGTCGAGCATCACCAACGAATCGCGGGTCGCGTGGTGCGAGATGAAATCGATGTTGGTCACGTGTGCTGAAAAGGTGGACAGGTTCTGCTCAATCGACTGGTAGTCGCCGATGTCGGCGAAGACGCCGTCGAAGATGGGCAGCTCGGCGCGCTCGGCAGGAAGCGGAATCCCCGACTGCGCCATTAGCGCCATCAGGCCGATGGTCTTCAGCGCGACGGTCTTGCCGCCGGTGTTGGGTCCGCTGATGATGAGCTGGCGGTGCTGGTCATCGAGTTCGACGCTTAGCGGTACGACCGCGACGCCTTTGGGCTTGAGCGTGCGTTGCAGCAGCGGATGGCGCGCGTTGCGCAGAACGAACACTTCCAGCGGCGAATCCGGCGCCGGGGAATCGCCGCCAATGAACTTCGCGGCCACGCAGTCGTAGTCCTGGGCGAAGCGGGCTTTGGCGAACTGCAGTTCCAACTCACTCAGCACGCCGACCGCGGCCTCGAGAGCAACCGCCTGCTCGCCAATCTGCGACGTCATCTCCAGAAGAATGCGGTGGATTTCGGCCTGCTCTTCGTCGTGCAGCCGTACCAGTTCGTTGTTCAGCTCGATGGTCTCGAGCGGCTCGATGAAGACGGTCTGGCCGCTGGAGGACGCTCCATGGGCGACACCCTGCACGCGCCGCCGCTGCTCGACCTTCACCGGAATGACGAAGCGCTCGCCACGGATGGTGACGAGTTCGTCTTGCACGGCGCCACCATCGGACAAATGCCGCAGGTACGACTGCAGCGACTCTTGGATCGAACGCCGCTGCCGCTCGATATCGCGGCGGATGCGCGCCAGCTCGGGAGAGGCGCGGTCGTCGAGCGTCCCGTCGGGAAGGATCTTGTTGCGGAAATAGCGCAGCAGGGGCGTGAAGTCGGCGATGGCCTGCGAAAGCTCGGTGACCGCGTGCCACTTCGCCTCGATAGCCACGGGCGGATGAAAAGCGATTTCACGCCACTCCGAGGCCCGGTCGGCCAGCAGCAGCACATCGCGGATTTCGGTCAACTCCAGCGCCGCGCCTTGAATTCGCGACTTGTGTAGCAGCGGAGTGGGATCGAGCAGTCCGTGAAAATCGAAGCGGCCGCCGTTGCGAAGGTATCCGCGAATCTCTTCGGTGAGCTGTTGCTGGCGCTCGATCCAATTGCGGTCGCGTGAAGGTGCAAGAGCGGCGATCCGTGCCTGGCCCAGCGGAGAAGCGGAGTAGGCCGCGAGCAGTTCGCGCAGGTGATCGAACTCGAGCACGCGCTCGCTGGTGTGCGGGATGGCCTCGGGAACCGTCATCGAAAATCAACTAATCGTACAGGAGCAACGCAGAGCGCGTGACACTTCTGCCCCGCGGCGGATTCATAGTTTGTTCACGGTCAAGCTCACGCGAGGCTACCCTCTCGCGCTAGGGTGCGATTACACTGGTGCGGTAGTTCGCCATTCATCAATACGAGGGAATTATGCCGTCCAATGTGTCTGATGCGTTTGTATTCTTTGGAGCCACCGGCGACCTGGCCCACAAGAAAATCTTTCCGGCGCTGCAAAGCATGATCAAGCACGGCTTTCTCGAGGTGCCGATCATCGGCGTAGCCAAGTCGGGCTGGACGCTTGAACAACTGCAGGAGCGCGCCCGCGACGGCATCACCAAGTTCGGGGGGGGCGTCGACGAAGCTGCGTTCAAGCGGCTGTGTGAGTTGATGCAGTACATCGACGGCGACTACACGGACCCAAACACATTCACCCAATTACGGGCTAAACTCGGCAGCGCGCAATCGCCGACGCACTACCTCGCGATCCCTCCGACCATGTTTGGAGTCGTAGTGAAAGGATTGGAGGCCGCGGAATGCACGAAGAACGCGCGCGTGGTCATCGAGAAGCCGTTTGGCCGCGACCTGGTGTCGGCGCGCAAGCTCAATGACACGCTGCATCAGGCGTTTCCCGAGGACCACATCTTCCGCATCGACCACTACCTCGGCAAAGAGGCGGTGGAGAACCTGTTGATTTTCCGCTTTGCCAACAGCTTCCTGGAACCGATCTGGAACCGCAATTACATTCATAGCGTGCAGATCACAATGGCCGAATCGTTCGGCGTGGAAGGCCGCGGAAAGTTCTACGAAGAAGCGGGCGCGATCCGAGACGTGGTGCAGAACCACCTGCTTGAAGTTGTGTCGTACCTGGCGATGGAGCCGCCCACCGCCATGTACCCCGACTCGGTACGCGACGAACAGGTAAAAGTATTTCGCATGATTCCGCCGTTGAGCCCGGCCAACATCGTGCGCGGGCAGTTCAAGGGCTATCGGGAAGAGCCTGGTGTGAGTCCGCAGTCGGACGTAGAGACCTTTGCGGCTGTGCGGTTGGAGGTTGATTCGTGGCGCTGGTCGGGTGTGCCCTTCCTCATTCGCGCCGGCAAAGAACTGCCGATTACGGCGACCGAAGTGTTCGTGAAATTGCGTAAGGCGCCACTGGCCAAAGCCGGCGCGGATGGGCGCAATTACTATCGCTTCCGGCTGGGCCCCGATTTCGAGCTGAGCGTGGGAGCACGGGTGAAGCGTCCGGGGCCGCTGATGGTCCCCATGCCCGTGGAACTCACCGCCGTGAAGTTTGCTGCCAGTGCCGAGATGGAGGCTTACGAACGCCTGCTGACCGACGCGATGAAGGGTGACCAGTTGCTGTTCGTTCGCCAGGACGCAGTGGAAGCCGCGTGGGCGATCGTCGAACCAATCCTGGGCGACTGTTGCCCGGTGGAAACGTATGAGCCTGGTACGTGGGGGCCTCCAGATGCGCGCGAACTCGCGGCGGACATCGGCGGCTGGCACGATCCTGAGTAAGCGACTACGGAACGCGCGGTCCTGACACGAACGGATTGCCCGCGATCACGAACCGCAGGGGCTCGTCGATGGCCTTCTTGATGCCAATACGCGCCGTGACCGCGATCCGTTTGGGACGATAGCCGTCATCGGCAAACCACAGGTCGGAGCGAGGATCCGTCAGGTCCTTTCCGTTGTCGCGCGGACGGGTGATGTCCAGCGCTTCCGACATTCTTCCTGGCCCGCTGGAGATTAGCCGCAGTTGTGCGACGCCCGGTTCGGGTGAAAGCTCGATTCCGCGAGCCTCAGCCATTTCCTTCAATCCAAACACAGGCTCGAGGGCGCGGAACAAGACGCCCTCACCTTTGCCGTCAGGCGTACAGGAGACGTTCGTACAGTAGTGATTACCGTAGATGAAATACACGTAAGCGTGACCAGGCGGTCCGAACAGAACGGCATTGCGGGCCGTGCGTCCCCTGAAAGCATGGGCGGCGGGATCGGCGGCGCCCAGGTAGGCTTCGTCCTCGACAAGGCGACCAGCCAGCAGCTGACGGCCGTCGCGGCGGATGAGCAGTTTGCCCAGCAATTCGCGAGCGACCGTGACCGCGTCACGAGCGAAGAAGTCGCGAGGCAAGCAGGGGTGCGGCGCGCAGCGACTTCGCGGTGTGGGTGACTGAATCGGCGAGGCGCTGGGTAGGCATGCGAACGGGTTATGGTTGTTTCACCGCGATCATGCGCAGGCGCTTGTAGTCCACCGTCCATACGCCGTCGTGGAAAAGTGCAGGCCGCGCCAGGTCCTCGATGCGGCGCATGAGTTCTTCGCGCTGCTCCGGCCGCAACACGTTGCTGGCGAACATGCCGAACATCTCCAGCCAGGTGCGCAGACCTCGCTCCCCACCTTCGAGTGGCGTCGGACGATCGAACAGCACGGCAAATGTCACTTGTAGTCCGCGCGATTCCAGCATCGGCGCATATTCGCCGATTGACGGATAGAACCACGGCGAAAGTTTCTCGGGATTCGGCACTCCCATGTCAGTTAGCGCTTGTATCGCGGCGATCCAGATTTGCTGGATGTTGCCGCGTCCGCCCATCTCGAACACTAGGCGACCACCCGGCTTCAGCGCACGAGCCATGGCTGTGACGGCACCCTCCTGATCGCGCACCCAATGCAGCGCCGCGTTGGAGAAGACGGCGTCAAATTCGTTGTCGTAGTTCGCCGTCGCGATATCGGAGACTTCGAATCGCAGTTCTGGAAAGTTCTTCGCGGGCGGTGGCGATCATCTCCGCAGACTGGTCGAGCCCGACGACCTCAGCTCCCGACTTTGCGATCTCAGCCGTGAGTTGGCCGGTGCCGCAGCCGACATCCAGAATGCGTTCGTCTGCCTGTGGCGCCAGCATGGTCAGCAAGTCGCGGCCGAATTGCCAGACGAAAGCATGGCTCGACTGATAGAGCTCCGTGTTCCAGGTGGAGGCTGATTGCGCCATGAGTTTCATTGTAGCGGCGCTGCCGCCAGCCTGTCGGCTCAGCCCGCTAGAGTGCTCGCATCCGATACAATCAAAAGGACTCATGAACAAGATGATCTTTGCCAACCTGGTGCACCGGCCGTTCCGCACCATCATCAGCGTGGTGGCGGTCGCGGTGGAAGTCACCCTGATTCTGCTCATCGTCGGTCTTTCCATCGGCATGCTCAACGATGCCAAGAACCGTCAGGTCGGCATCGGCGCCGACATCATGGTGCAGCCGCCGGGCTCGTCGCTCCTGATGGGCGTCAGCGGCGCGCCAGTCTCCATCAAGGTGGCTGACGTCCTGCGCAAGCTCGACCACGTAGTGGCCGTGGCGCCCGTCGTCACCCAGCTTTCAACGGGCGGAACCCTCGAAGTGATTGACGGCATCGACCTTGAGTCCTTCGAGGCGATGGGCGGGCCGTTCCGCTACATCTCAGGCGGGGCGTTCACTGGGCCCAATGACATGCTCATCGACGACTACGTAGCCTCATCGAAGCAGCTGAAGGTCGGCGACACGATCGATACCCTGAACCACACGTTCCGGATTTCGGGCATCGTCGAACACGGCAAAGGCGCTCGCAAATTCCTTCCCATCGCCACGCTGCAAGACGCTATCGGGGCGGAAGGTAAAGCCTCGATCTTTTACGTCAAGCTCGACGATCCCAACAACGCCGATGCCGTGGTGCACGAGATCAAGAGCGTTCCCGGCATGGAGCAATACGGCGTCCACTCGCTCAAGGAATACCTCAGCCTGATGAGCTCCAGCAGCATCCCAGGGCTCTCCACGTTCATCGACGTGGTCATTGGCATCTCGATGGTCATCGGCTTCATCGTCATCTTCCAGGCGATGTACGCCGCGGTGATGGAGCGCACGCGCGAAATCGGCATCCTGAAGTCGCTGGGCGCGGGCAAACTCTACATCGTGAACGTCATTCTGCGCGAGACGCTGCTAATCTCGATTGGCGGCATCATCCTGGGGATCGCGGTGAGCTACGCGGCACGAACGGCGCTTCACCAGAAGTTCCAGACCCTGCCCATTTTGATTACCTCAGAGTGGCTAGTGCGGGCGACCATCATCGCTATCATCGGGTCGCTGTTGGGAGCGATTTATCCAGCGCTCAAGGCGGCACAAAAGGACCCGATCGACGCGCTGGCGTACGAATAGGTTTTTGCGTTAAGACCGCACAAATACAATGCCGGACACTCTGTCCGGCATTCCTTCTTGGTTTCGCTGAAAGCTGATAGCTGACGGCTGACAGCTTTCCTCAGATCCGCATCGGCATCACGACGTACCGGTACTTGAATCCGTCGTCGCTGCCGTCTTCAGGGCGCATCTGGCCGGCGGACTGGGCGTCTTTGAACTCCAACCGAACCTCTCCAGCGCTTTGGGCCTTCAGGAAGTCGATCAGGTACTCCGAATTGAACCCGATTGTCATCGGGATCGGCGGTGTAGGCGGTCTCGATCGAATCCTCGGACTCGCCGGCTTCGGTGGACGACGACGAAATCTTCAGCTCGTTCTTGTCGAGCTTCATGCGGATGGCGCGCGAGCGCTCGTCGGCGAACTGGGCCACGCGCTGGATCGCGGTGTTGAGATCGTTGCCGTGAACGACGACTGACTTGGTGGTCTCGCGCGGCAGCACCGCTTCGTAGTTGGGGAACTGCCCGGTCAACTGGCGCGAAGTCAGCAGGCGCTCGCCGATGCGGAAGAAGAGCGTCGAATCGTCCTTGGCAAACTCAACCTGCTCGACGTCGCTGTTCTGCAGCAGCGAGTAAAGCTCGCTCATGGCCTTCTTCGGGACCAGCGTCTTGTTCTCGCCTGCCACGTCGAATGTCTCGCCAGTTTTTTCGATGTGCGCCAGGCGATGCCCGTCGGTCGCGACCATGGTGATCGACTCAGGCTTCAGCACCATGAGCCCGCCATTCAGTGTGTAGCGCGACTCTTCGTTGGAAATCGCAAAGATCGTTCGGCCAATCATGCTGCGCAGGGTTTGAGCGGGAATCTTCACGCTGCCGGTAGCCGGGAATACAGGCAGACCCGGGAAATTCGCCCGCGCCATGCCGACCATCTTGGTGTTCGAGCGGCCCGAACGAATGTTGACCCAATGGTTCTCCAGCAACTTGATGGAGATGTCGCCATCGGGCAGCAACTTTACGTAGTCGTACAGCTTACGTGCTGGAATGGTGCAGGCACCTTCGCGCTTGACCTTGGCCGCGCACGAGGTCCGCAGACTCAGGTCAAGATCGGTGGCAGTAATCGTCAGCCGGTCGTTGGCGGCTTCAAATAAAAAATTGGAGAGGATGGGAATCGTCGTCTTGCGTTCGACCACTCCCTGCGTGGCCGTCAGTTCCTTGAGCAACTCAAACTTGCTGACGCTGATTTCCATCGCAGTTCCCTGGATCGCTCCAGTTGCTTCCGCAGCCATAAGTTCCACCTTGGAGTCGCGTCCTGGCGCCGGAACCTTCACGGTGGCGCATGACAGGATGGTGCGAGAACCCGCGACTTCTGCATTTCCTTATATCAAATAAGAATCTTATAAAACAGTAGTAACAGTAGACACACTGGAAAAGTGGAAAAGCGCGGCAAAACCGCAGCCTGAAAGCGCTTCAACTCATTCCCGTACCACCAAAACGTTGGCCCGATTTTGTGACTACTGTGCTGAACCGGGGCCCCAAAAAAGTTTGTTCCGCCTCTTGCACGCCATTCACAATCCGTCCACAGCCCTGGTCAAGGAAAACGGCTTCCAAAAGTGAAAAACCGCGCGATGTGCGCGGTTTACCCACCCAGAATTTCGGTGAGTTTGTTCAGCAGCCTGTTTAAATCCTTGTCGGTTTTACGCAACTCGGTAATCTTCTCCACCGAATGCAGGACCGTGGTGTGGTGCTTGCCACCGAACTGACGGCCGATTTCCGGCAGTGAAGCCTCTGTCATCTGCTTCGCCAGGTACATCGCAATCTGGCGCGGATAGACGATGGAATGCGAGTTGTTCTTGGCCTTGATCTCGGCCGGGCGTAACCCGAACTGGTCCGACACCGCGCGCTGGATCGACTCGATGGTTACCTTGCGGATCTGCGAGTCGATGAGGTTCTTCAGCACCTCCTGCGCGGTCAGCATGCTCAATTCGCCGCCAGTCAGGGACACATAAGCCGCCAACCGGATTAGCGCGCCTTCCAACTCCCGCACGTTGCTGCGGATGTTCGACGCCATGTAGAGCGCCACGTCCGTGGGCAGCATCACCGGGATGGACTCGGCCTTCTTCTGCAGGATCGCCACCTTGGTCTCAAGGTCGGGCGGCTGGATGTCGGCAATCAGTCCCCACTCGAAGCGGCTGCGCAAGCGGTCCTCGATCTCGGCCAACTCCTTCGGCGGACGGTCACTGGCGATCACAATCTGGCGCATCGACTCATGCAAGGCGTTGAAGGTATGGAAGAACTCCTCCTGTGTCCGCTCCTTGCTTACCAGGAACTGGATGTCATCCACCAGCAGGACGTCCATATTGCGGTACTTGTCGCGAAAGCTGGTCATCTTGTTGTTCCGCAACGCGTTGATCATCTCGTTGGTGAACTTCTCACCCGACATGTAGCAGATGGCCATCTGCGGTTCGCGCTTCTTGATCTCGTGTCCGATGGCCTGCATCAGGTGGGTCTTGCCCATGCCGACGCCGCCGTACAGGAAGAGCGGGTTGTAAGCCTTGGACGGGCGCTCAGCCACGGCGCGCGCCGCCGCATGGGCAAACTGGTTGCCCGAGCCGATGACGAATCCGTCGAAGGTGTACTTGGGATTCAGTTGCGAGGCGCCGTCCCAGTCGAAGCGCTGCTGTCGCGCGGCAGCAGCGGCGCTACTCTCATTCGAACCAGCCGGTTCGGCAAAAGGCTCGCCGTTGCGAACCTCGCCACCGCGCTCTGGCTTGGCAGAGCGCTGCTCGACATCGGTAACAAACTCAACGTCCTGGTATTCCAGGCCGAGGTTCTCGATGGCCTCGCTGATCAGGTCGCCATACTTCTCGCCGATGTGGCAGAAGTCAGGGTTCGGGACCTTGACGAAGAGAGTCGGTCCGGCCGAATGACTGAAGCGGGTTGGTTTGAGCCAGGTTTCGTAGGAATGCCGGTTGACTTTCTTTTCCAGCGCATCGAGTACGAGGACCCACGGATTGGGAGAGGTCGATCCGAAATAAGACATAGCAAAATAACCTGGAGGCAGTCGATGCCTCGAATCGGAACCACTAGTATTCAGGGGGGACGAGTGCCAGCAAAGCCACAATCCACCGCACGATTCAGGAGATAGTTAAGATCCGTAACCGAAGAGGCCACGGCAAGAATCCGCATTTCATGAGAGAGTGCGTGAAATGTCTTCTCTGTGGCTGCATGGCATCCTAGCACGAAAAAACATATCCACAAGATGACGTTGCACCATGCGCGGGCAGCAGTCTTCGCGAGTGATTGATTTCGTGAATGTTACTGGCAGAAAAATATTTTGCTGCAACGCTCGTGGTGCAAATCGACGCAGGAGCAAAATTTCTGCGTTATGGAGCAAGATAGCAAGCTCATGTGGCGGACGAAGGTTACGATCGAAATCGATGCAATCCGCGCCGCTTGCGGCTAAGCCAAGCCAGACGGTATACTTTGAGTTTGTCCCTGTTAACTTTTAACCAGTGAGGAGCAGTAGTTTCGCATGCCGAAGCGCACATTCCAACCCAACCGTCGTCGCCGCTCAAAGACGCACGGATTTCGTTCCCGTATGAAGACCAAGAGCGGACGTGCGGTGATTTCGCGCCGTCGCGCCAAAGGTCGCAAGCGCGTCGCCGTGAAGGCCGGTTTCCGCGAATAGCGGAGGCCGTTCGTCCGTGTACGCACCGTCACCAGTTCAGCCAAAGCAGTCGGGCCAGCGAAAAGCCTCTACGGGATTCCGATTTGAGGGTAATGAGCGGCCTGGTAACTGTTGACCGATGCCTGCCGTGACCAGTCCTGACCGTGCATTTGCGAAGTCGAAGCGTCTATTACGGCACGCGGACTTTCAGCGTGTGTACAAACTGGGCCGCCGCCAGTTCACCGGTAACATGACCGTGTTTTTCCTGCGGCGCGCACCAGAATCAGCGACGGACCATGGTTCCTCGCTGCGTATAGGATTCACCGTGGGAAAGGTCCTGGGCGGTAGCGTCGAACGCAACCGCATCAAGCGCCGCATGCGGGAAGCGGTGCGGACCTCGTGGCCGGAGGCGGAAGCAGCGGTGGACGTGGTGTTCCACCCGCGAAAATCAGTGCTCGAGTTGCCGTTTGCCGAAGTAGCGAGAGAAGTGGCTCGCGGTTTGCAGTTGGCCGTGCAACGCGCCCGCGAAGCGAACCCGGCAAATCAGGTGCAGGTGCAGGTGCAGGTGAAAGACAAATGAAAGCGGTAATGCAGGCTGGATTACGCGGTTACAAGCGGTGGATTTCGCCGATGCTACCGCACGCCTGCCGCTTCGTGCCCACCTGTTCCGAGTATGCGCTGGAGGCCGTGGAGCGCCACGGTGCCTTACGCGGTTCGTGGCTTGCGCTGACGCGCCTGCTGCGCTGTCATCCGCTGGCGCGGGCCGGTTACGACCCGGTACCGTCGGCGAACAACAGTTCGAAGTCGTGTTGCGATAGTGTTGAGTCTGCCCCGATGGGCGCTGCCCCGGAATCCGTAAGCCGCCGTTACTGAATGGAACCTAAATTTGCCCGAGTATAAGAATCCCCAACAAGAGCCCGGCGGCCAGAGCAACATGCTGCTCGTGATGATGGCAGCCTTCGCGCTGATCCTCATCGCGCAATTCGTATTCTTCAAAAATAAGCCGAATACTCCGCCACCGGCGCAGCCGGCAAAAACAGCCAAAGCTCCTGAGGCTCAGCCGCCCGCCGTCGCGCGAGCCGCCACCGCCAAGTCAGCGTCCAATCCCGCGGTCCCGGCGCAAGCCGCAAGTGCCGAAACCGAGAAGGTGGTTGAAAACGACCTCTACCGCATTGTCTTCACCAATCGCGGCGCGCAGGCCAAGTCGTGGATCCTAAAGAAGTACAAGGACGAAAAAGGCCATCCACTCGACCTCGTGAATCCGGCGTCGTCCAGCCTTGGACTTCCCCTGAGCCTCTACACCTACGACGAAGCGCTCCGCACCAAAATCAATTCGGCGTTGTACGTCCCAACCGCCGGTGAATCGACCGCTGATGTCACCGTGCCGGGTGAGCTCGGCTTCGTTTATTCCGATGGCGCGGTCACGGTCCGCAAGACGTTTCGCTTCGATCGCACCTACGTGATTTCTTTGGAAACGGTCGTCACCGTGAATGGGCAGCCGGTGCAGGCATATCCGGCATGGCCCGCGGGATTTGGCGATCAGGGCACTGGGCCATCGTTCGCGTCCGCACGAGTCGACTACTACGCTGGCGACAAAGTCGAACGCCTGGCGGCAAAAAAGATCAGCGGCGGCAACACCGTCCGCGGTCCCTTGATGTGGGCTGGCGCGCAGGACCAATACTTCGCGGCCATCTTCTTGCCCGACACTCCCACCCAGGCCGCGATGGTCACCTTCCACGATCAGATCCAGGTCCCGAAGGATCCGGCCAAGCCTGATCCCAATAACCTCGTCAAAGTGGACGTCCTGGGTACGGCAGTCGGCGATGTTGACGGCGCCACTCGCGAGCGCTTATTCGTCGGCCCCAAAGCCCTGGATGTTCTGAACACTGTTCATTCCAACACGCTGAACGGCCAGACCGACGGTCCGGACCTCACCCACGTTGTGGATTTCGGTTTCTTCAGCCTGATCGCCCGCCCGCTGTTCCTCTGGCTGCTCTGGACGCACGACCATATCGCCGCCAACTGGGGCGTGTCGATCATCATCCTGACCGTCATCATTAACCTGGCGCTCCTGCCGCTGCGCATCACCAGCATGAAGTCGGCGCTGAAGATGCAGAAGCTGCAGCCGCAGATGAAGGCCATCCAGGAGCGGTACAAGAAGTATCCGCTGCGCGATCCGCGGCGCGCCGACATGAACGCCGAGATCTCCGCGCTGTACAAGGAGCATGGCGCGAACCCCGCTGGCGGATGCCTGCCGCTGGTCATCCAGATGCCGTTCCTGTTCGCCTTCTACTCCATGCTCGGCGTCGCCATCGAACTGCGCCAGGCGCCGTTCCTCTGGCTGCACGACCTGTCGTCGCCCGACAAGATCTTTATCCTTCCGGTCCTGATTGTGCTCAGCACGCTGTTCGTGCAGAAGATGACGCCCAGCGCGGGCATGGATCCGGCGCAGCAACGCATGATGACCATCATGATGCCGCTGATGCTGGGCTTCTTCAGTTGGTCGCTGGCCTCAGGACTGAGCCTGTACTGGGTCATCGGCAACTGCATCGCCATCGTGCAGCAATACGTAATGAACCACACCGGCCTGGGCAAGGAAATGCGCGCCGAGGCCGAAAAACGCGCCCGCAAGGCCGCAAAGTAGGGGCACCGACACGCTTCCATGCCGATAACCGACAAGATTGCCGCCGCCAAACGAATCAGCGAACTGCTCAACGGAATCATTGCCACGGGCGACTTCCGTTTGCGCTACAAGATCATGATCGATCCGCCGTCGGGCGAACACGACTTCGACAAGCCAGTGATCAAAGTGGACCTCGCGGGCTCCGACAGCCCGTTGGTGAAGGAACGCGGCGGTGAACTGCTGCGCGCCTTCGAGCACGTCGCACTCGAGATGCTGCGCCTTGCGCCCGACGAGCACGACCAGGTTGTCTTCGACTGCGAGAATTTTCGCTCGGCCCGCCAGCAGGAACTGCGGCTTTCGGCCAACGTTGCCGCCGACCGCGTGCGCCAGAGCGGCATGCCGTACGCGTTCGCGCCCATGTCATCGCGCGAGAGGCGTCTGGTGCACTTGGCACTTCGCGATATAGAAGACTTGCGCACCGAAAGCGCAGGCGAATCCCTGCAACGCTACGTGGTGGTTTATCCCAAGGACTACCAGGGAAAAGCGCCCGCGCCAGCACCCTCGCCGCGGCGGAGATAAATCTCACCACGGAGGCACGGAGGACGCGGAGAAGATCTCTGGTCTTGTATTCTTCGCGATTGACGGTTCCTCATATCCCGTGGCGAAACAGCTTGCGGTAGCAGTGGCGCCTGCACAGGCCGATTCCGTGTTTCTTTTGTCATCTGAATTGTTTTTCTCCGTGTTCTCTGTGCCTCCGTGGTGAATGGCCTTAGTGAATAATGTGTTCCATGCATCTCGATGACACCATCGTCGCCATCGCCACTCCTCCCGGCCGCGGCGGCATCGGCGTGGTGCGTCTTTCCGGCTCAGAAGCGACTGCGATCGCGAAGCCAATGCTGCGTCTCGCCCACGCGCAAGAACTCCAGCCGAACCACGCGCACTTCGCCGAGCTGATCGATCCCGCGACGTCCGACCGCATCGACGAAGTCGTTGTCACCTTTTTCGCCAAGCCACATTCCTACACGACAGACGATGTAGTCGAGATCTCGTGCCACGGCTCACCTGTCGTCTTGCGCCATGTAGTGGAGATGGCTCTCACCCGCGGCGCACGCCTGGCTGACCCGGGCGAGTTCACTATGCGCGCCTTTCTCAACGGCCGCATCGATCTCACGCAGGCCGAGGCCGTCCGCGACCTCATCGATTCGCAGACGCTCTACCAGGCGCAGGTCGCCGCCCGCCAGCTCGAAGGAGCACTGTCGAAGCGGCTGCAGCCCATCAAGCAGAAGCTCGTCGATCTCATTGCCATCATGGAAGCCGGCATCGACTTCGCCGAAGACGACATCTCCGTCATTCCCGACGAGCAAATACTGGATCGGATCGCCGAAGTCCACGCCCCGCTCGAACAACTTCTCGCCAGCTTCACCTACGGAAAGGTCGTGCACGAAGGCCTGACGCTGGCCATCGTCGGCCGCCCCAACGTCGGCAAATCGAGCCTGTTCAATCGGCTGGTCGAGCACGAGCGCGCCATCGTCACCGCGACGCCCGGCACCACCCGCGACCTGGTCAGCGAGACCGTCTCCATCGGTGGAATTCCTGTGCGTTTGGTGGATACCGCCGGCATTCGCGACTCACTCGACGAAGCCGAGAGCATCGGCGTTCGCAAATCGCTCGAGGCCCTCGCCGACGCCGACATCGTGCTGGTCGTGCTCGACGCCTCGCATCCTGCCCACGATGACGCCGCCCGTCGCCGCGACACCGAACTGATTTCGCTGGTCACCCGGCGGCTGGCCATCGTCGTGCAAAACAAAATTGACGCCATCGCCACCGTGCCTTTTATGCCCGACGGCGGCTTGATGGTCGTCATGACTTCCGCCAAAACCGGTCAGGGCATTGACCAGTTGCGCTCCAAAATCTTGCACCTCGCGGGAGGCGACGGCAGCAGTCAGCCCGAAACCGGCTTCCTTACCAACGTCCGTCATCAGAAGCTGGTGCAAGCCTCCATAGCCGCTCTCGACAAAGCCGCCGCAGCCGTGCCGGTCAAGACTCCCCACGAAATGCTGCTAATGGATCTCTACAGCGCGCTCCGTCCGCTAGACGAAATCACCGGCGCCACAACGGCGGACGACATCCTGAACCTGATCTTCAGCTCCTTCTGCATCGGAAAGTGAAGAAGCAACTAGTAGCAGATTTGCCGCGTACCAGGCATATACTCGTCACATCCACTGGAAAGAGAGACAGCTGCCATGGCGCACCTTAACGTCTACGTGTTTCGTTGCTCGCGCTGCGGCGAGCCCGCGGTATCACTGTTCAAAGAGAAAACTCCCGGTGGCACCGAGTCGCAGGACATGATTTTCCCCGCCATCGATCTCAAGTCGATCCGCGCCCAGTGCTCCGCCTGCAAACACACGCAATTCCGCGATGCAGCCGACGCCGCGCATCATGAATTGCTCGACTGGAATTAACCTCGACCCGCTGAGGCTGGGTTTCGATTTCGAAACTATCCTCGGAAGCAACTTGGACAATCTCCGTGTCCTCCGTGCCTCCGTGGTGAAAATGGTTTTGCTACTTGGTCATCGCTCCCAATGCCGCCCGGAAGATCGCGTCGAAATTCTCGCGCCCTGCCGAGACCACGGCTCGTTCAACCGCCTTCTCCGCCAGCGCCCGCTGGTAGCCAAGATTCGTCAGCGCCGAGATCACGTCCTCCTCGATCGCAGAGACACTCACCGCCGCTTGTGGCGCTCCGAACGCGTCCAGCTTGTCCCGCAACTCCACGCACATGCGCTCGGCGGTCTTCTTGCCGATGCCCGGAATCCGCGTCAGCCGGGCGAAATCATTGCCGCGAATCGCGCTCACCATGTCAGCCGTCGCCATGCCGCTCAGGATGGTAATAGCCAGCTTCGGCCCGATGCCGCTGACCGTGATCAGCTTCTCGAAGAGCTGCTTCTCGTCCGCTCGCAGAAATCCGAACAGAGCGATGGCGTCTTCGCGCACGTGGGTGTGGATGTGCAGCGCCACTTCGCTGCCCAGCAGCAGGCAAGTCGGAAAACGTCGGCACGGTGATCGTGACGTCGTAGCCGACGCCCGCCGCCTCAACAATGGCCTGGTTAGGATGCTTCGAGATCAGCTGTCCGCGAAGATGCGCAATCATGTCAGTGGAAGGTGGATAGTGGGTAGTTGATAGTTAAACGCCTGCCGCGCCTGCATGATTCGGTCTAACCACTATCCACTACCCACTAGCCACTGTTTTCTTACTGCCTCCTCCGGTGGTACACCGCAAACTCATACCCCGGATTCGGCGGGAACAGCTCGTTGATCTTGCGCAGCCGCTCTGCCAGCGCCGCCGGAGCCAGCAGCGGATAGTCGCGCTCCCTCAGCTCCTGGTAGTCCACGTCGAGGAACAGCGACAGCGTGTACACCGCGATCGCGTCGGCAAAGGCCGCCATCAGGTACTCGTGCTTGGCCTTCTCCGCTTCGGGGCCCGTGCTGGTCGCGATTTTGCGCAGCTCGTAGGCGTCCATCGAGGTCTCGCCGCGCACTTTGTCTTCGACCTGCTTCCACGCCAGGTCGCTAAACTCTTGCGCTACGCCGACTTTCTCCACGAAGTTGTGTCCCACGTTGATGAAAAACTCGAACGCGATGGCGAAGCTGTCTTCCATCAGCCGGGTCGAGATGAACACGCACTGCGAGTCGCCCAGCGTGTGGTTGCGATGGCAGATCGCGCTGTCGGCCAACTGCACGTCGTAGCGGTCGGCAATCATCGTCTCTTCGTCGAGATTCAGCGTCAGCGGTACGAAGTAGTACGCCTTGCGGCTTAGCGCCGCCGCCACGGTGCGAGGCACGGCCGTGACCATGCGCTCCACGTCGCGCGCGCCGTTCGTGACCTCGCCCATCACGGCATAGCAAATGCCGTTGCTGGCCTGGGTAACCGGAGCCATCCGCACCACTTCTGCGGGCGTTCGCGTAATCGCTTGTGACGCTTGCGACATGAATGGTGATTGTAACGCAATCGCTGCAGCCGCCGTTATGCGAGCGTGCGCCGTTCGTTATACCCTAGAGCGTGATGTCCGCCGCCGCTCCAGCCGCCGCCCAGCAGCGCAGCAAGCTCTCCATTTTCTTCACCTCCACCGTTCGCGTGCTTTTCACCACCCTCATCTTCACCGCCGGAGGCATGGGGCTCGGCCTGCTTCTCGGCATCATCGGAATGGTCACCTACGGGCTGGTTCGCGGCGTTCAGCCCGACATGCGCAATGCCTACCTGCACTTCGCCATCCCCGTGGCCATCACCATCGGATGCGTGGCTTTCATCGGCGCTCTGATGCTCGAAGTCCGCGCCCGCCGAACACGAACATAGCGCCCTCCCGGGTAGAGCCGCGCTTCAGCGCGGCGTCACAGCGGTTTTTTTGTGATCCTTGGAGCCGGCTTTAGCCGGCGGCACAGCTACTTTCTCGAGGTCACAAGATTTCCCGAAGTGCTCTAAAATCAAACATTACCCGTAGCAACAGGTGAATCAATTCATGTCTGACATCATCCACGTAACTCTGCCCGACGGCAGCGTCAAAGAAGTTCCCTCCGGAACCACCGCCCTCGACATCGCGAAGGGCATCAGCCCGCGTCTCGCCGACGCCGCACTCGCCGCCCAAATCAAGCCGTCTTCTAACGGCAACAAGCCGCAGCTCGTCGACCTCACCCGCCCCCTCGAAGCAGGACGTCGAACTCCGCCTGCTCACCGAGCGCGATCCCGAAGCCCTCGAAGTCTTTCGCCACTCCTCCGCGCACCTCATGGCCGCCGCCGTCCTCGAACTCTTCCCCGAGACCAAGCTCGGACACGGCCCCGCCACCGAGAACGGATTCTTCTACGATTTCTACCGCGAGAAGCCCTTCACGCCCGACGACCTCGCCGCCATCGAGAAGAAGATGCAGGAGCTCGCCAAGGCCGACCTGCCCTACGCGCGCGAATTTCTGCCCCGCGCCGAAGGCCTCGAGCGCTTCAAGGCCGAAGGCGACTTCATGAAGTGTCACTTCATCGAGCAATTCACCCAGCCCGATGAAAAAATCTCGATCTACAAGACCGGCAAGTTCACCGACTTCTGCCGCGGCCCGCACATCCCGTCCACCGGACGCATCAAGGCCTTCAAACTCCTCAACATCGCCGGAGCCTACTGGCTGGGCGACGAAAAGAACCCGCAGCTCCAGCGCATCTACGGCACGTCGTTCTACTCCAAGAAAGAGCTCGACGACTACCTCAACAAGCTCGAAGAAGCCAAGAAGCGCGACCATCGCCTGCTCGGCAAGCAGCTCGACCTGTTCTCCATTCAGGAGCTCGCCGGCCCCGGCCTCATCTTCTGGCATCCCAAGGGAGGCCTCATCCGCAAAGAGATGGAAGACTGGATGCGCGACGAGTATCTCCGCCGCGGCTACTCGCTCGTCTTCACTCCGCACGTCGCCCGCACCGACCTCTGGAAGACCTCCGGCCACGCCGGCTACTACGCGCAGAACATGTTCACCCCCATGGAACTGGACGACGCGGAATACCGCATGAAGCCCATGAACTGTCCGTTCCACATCCTCATCTACCAGGACTCGCTCAAGTCCTACCGCGATCTGCCCGCGCGCTACGGCGAGCTCGGCACCGTCTATCGCTACGAGCGCTCCGGCGTCATGCACGGCCTGCTGCGCGTGCGCGGCTTTACCCAGGACGACGCCCACATCTTCTGCACTCCCGAGCAGATCGAAGACGAGGTCGTCGGCTGCATCGACTTCGCGCTCGAAGTCCTGCGCGTCTACGGATTCGACAAGTACCAGGTCGAGCTTTCCACCTGGGACCCGAACGACCAGAAGACCTACGCCGGACGCCCCGATCAATGGGAGCTGGCCGAGCGTTCGCTCGAGCACGCGCTCAAGCGCCGCAACATCGAGTACAAGACCATCCCCGGCGAAGCCGCGTTTTACGGCCCCAAAATCGACATCAAGCTGGTCGACGCCATCGGACGCCTCTGGCAGCTCTCCACCGTGCAGTTCGACTTCACCCTGCCCGAGCGCTTCCAGCTCGAGTACGTCGGCGAAGACGGCAAGCGCCACCAGCCGCTCATGGTGCACCGCGCTCTCTACGGCTCCATCGAGCGCTTCTTCGGCGTGCTCATCGAGCACTACGCCGGAGCCTTCCCCGTCTGGCTCTCACCCACGCAGGTGGCCATCATCCCCATCGGCGAGAAGCACCAGGCCTACGCCTACGAAGTCGGCGAAAAGCTCAAGGCCGCCGGAGTGCGCGTCCACGTCGACGCCCGCAACGAAAAGATGAACGCCAAAATCCGCGAGCACGCCATGCAGAAGGTCCCGTTCCAGTTGGTGCTAGGCGACCGCGAAATGGAATCCCACGAAGTCAACGTCCGCGTCAGGGGCCAGGAAAAAGCCGAAGGCTCGGTGCCGGTGGATGCGTTCGTCGAGCGGGTGAAGAAGCTGATTGAGACGAAGGCGGCGGCGCTGTAAAGTTCGCGCAGTTGGCGGCAATGTTAGGGCGGTCGTCGGAACGGGTCATCCGAATGAGGGGGTTATACGCATTGAGGGGATTTTGCTACACCCTGGGGGCCACGGAGGCATTTATGGAGCTGAGACTGGAACCGTGCGGGGAACCGGAACTGGGGCCAAGGTGGGTGCCGATCACCGAAGAGCGGGCGGCTCCGGTGCGGGAGAAAGCGCGAGACGCCTTGGCGTCATATAAACCGTAGACAATACTTCACGGTGGGCTTATCGTCAATCGTGTTAGCTCCAACGCACAAACACTCGGAGGACCGACTTGCACAAGAGTAATTTTTGGTCGCCAGGTCAACGTATCCTCAACAGTTTCAGAACGAGCCTAATGATGATCTGCGTAATATTAGCGAGTTCCTTTGGGGCTTTCGCTGACAGCTACAACCTTGTTGAACTCCTACAAACGACGAATTCGGGTAACATCATCTTAGAAGCTCCGCCGCCTCTCGTT
Organism: uncultured Acidobacteriaceae bacterium; assembly: GCA_963749635.1. Lineage (GTDB taxonomy): Bacteria > Acidobacteriota > Terriglobia > Terriglobales > Acidobacteriaceae > DASRAA01. The sequence continues at coordinate 54,612 of CAVVNW010000012.1, read as the reverse complement.
CCTATATCGATTTCAGGCAGCGGCGTCGATCAGTACGGAAGAACGTACACCGAATCTGGAAAATCGCGTACTGATACGAGCGGTCTCGCTCTATACGCGGCCGCCTCTCTCACGGGAGGAACGAGTTTCGTTAGCGACGAGCGAGTCTTTGCTGAAGGCGATGTAGAACTATTTTTTACCGTTCCTGCGAACGTTTACTTCGCGGGAACTGGGTTGATCGGAAATGGCTCGGGCATACAGTCTACGGGAAACGCGTCGGTCATGGCGACTGCATTCGCGCAAGTCGGGGATTATAAGGGAAATGGGTCGTGTCAACTTGTCTTAAATGGGGGCTATCAAACTTGTATGTCGCCTCTTTTTCCCCTCACCCCCGGAGAATCCGCAGTTTTCCTTATGGATGCCCAGTTCGCCATCACCATACCCAATAGTCCCGGCTCCGGGGTTATTGACTATTGGGGTACATTTACGCAGTCGCTTAATTTTTATGATGCGAATGGTGGGTTTATCAGTTCCTATAACTTCGCAACCCCCGAACCGAGCACCTTTTTACTACTCGGTACTGGAGCGCTGGGTATGTTAGGGTCTTTTCTCCGGCGGTTTAACAGACTGAATTGATTCCCGCGGGTGGGCTGGTGGCCCAGGTACCAAATCTAAAATCCATGGGGTGCCCCGGGTTCGCCCTTCTTTTGGGCTAACCCGGGCATATCACAGCGCAGGAAGCTGCGAGGCGTACTCTTTTTCCATGCCGCGGGTGGCCCGCCCCGCTAAATCCTGTAATCAATAAACTTACAAAATTGGGTGGCCCATCCCGCCATCTTTTGGCGGGGTGGGGCTTTTCGAAAAACCCCCACCCGGGCAAAACCAGCCCGGGTGGGCCACCCACGGGAAGGGTCATATACTGCCCACGGACTAAGGGTATATTGTTTAGGATTGAAGTCTAGTGAATGCCCAGGTTAGCCCAAAAGACGGGCGAACCTAGTGCCCCGGGCACGAAAAATCGCAGCTCCCACATTTCCCAACGCAGGGGAAATGTGGGCCACCCGTCCTGACAATCTATGATCAATTTTGGCATTCTCGAAACTAAGCTCGCATTCCTTCGCAGCTTCTACACCCAAACAACCGAGCCCTTTCGAGAGATAAAGCGCAAGATTGAGCGAAAGGAAGAACCATATATACCGGTCTGGAGTGAGTACGGGTATGATGAGCCCCCATTTCTAAGCGAATGGCTCGAAGCGGACGAATTGTTGAAACTACAAGAGCAACTATGTCTTGGTTTGATCCAGCGCACCTTGCGCGAGTTCTTAGATAAGACTGTTCGCCAGCACCCTCAGAGTCGACCCGCCCGTAAGGGCAACTGGTTCGAAAACTATAAGAAGTGGTTTCTGGAAGAGCTAAACATCGACTGGGATGCGTCTGGCGTCAATCTAGGTCGAATAGAGGAGCTGACGCTCGCCAGAAATTGTGTCCAACATGGTGGCGAAGTGGATCACGGCCCTGGCGTATACGTTCCTGACGGTGTTTATGACGCTCACGCACTTCTGAAGGTTCAGAGCAAGGAATATTGCGACCGGTTTCCAAACGCTTTCTATGCTGACGAGCACGAGAGAGCACTCTGGAGCATGCTTCACTATCCACAGCCAGTCGCAATCCAGTTGACTCCCGAAAAGCTCAATACTGCAATCGAGGACATAGTGGCTTTCTGCAGATACGTCGATGAGCGTCTTCCGTTATAAGCGTAGACCGATGGACGGCGGGTGGCCCACCCCGTCAACTTATGGATAACAAATAACTTACGCGGGTGGCCCACCCCGCGGGTGGCCCACCCCGTCAACTTATTGATAGCAATAAACTTACATGAGAGGGTGGCCCATCCCGCCTTCCTTTGGCGGGGTGGGGCTTTTCGCTTGTCGAACGACGATGCCCGGAGAACAAAAGGACCCACCCGGGCAAAACCAGCCCGGATGGGCCACCCACGAGCACGCCATGCAGAAGGTTCCGTTCCAGTTGGTGCTAGGCGACCGCGAAATGGAAGCCGGCGAAGTCAACGTCCGCGTCAGGGGCCAGGAAAAAGCCGAAGGCTCGGTGCCGGTGGATGCGTTCGTCGAGCGGGTGAAGAAGCTGATTGAGACGAAGGCGGCGACGTTTTAGCAACTGCCAAAATTCTCGCCTATCAAGGCTTCGTATCGGGGCACGGCTTTACAGGCTGCGGAAAAAGTCGAAACCCGCCAACGCCGATGGGTATCAGGGCGTGAGGAACGGGGGGATCTTTAGGCCTGCGAGGCAACTGTCGTCGAAGCCCTTGGGTTGGTCGAGGAAGTTCGCCATGATGGTTGCAAAGCAGAGAGGCGCCCAGCGCGACGCGCCGTGTCCTCTGCCCGGGAACACGAGGTTCGTGGAGTTCTTCAGCGTCATCGCGGCTGCGGCGGCGTAGCTGGGCGGCGTAGTGCCGTCGAACCCGCCGCTGGCCAAGAGCACCGGAACGTCGCTCGTGACGACCCTCGTCACCTGCTCAGACGCAGCAGGCACGTCCCACGCCGCGCAGTCGGTGAAGGCCCAGGGGAACATGGAGGGCTTGGACGTTACGGAGACGGGAAAGTCGGGAAGTTCGTACTTGCCCGCAGCGGCGACGCGTGCGGGGTCAGTGCGGCCCACCATCTCGCGGCACAGGACGCCCCATTGCAATCCGTAGCTGTTGAACGCAGGCGGGAAGACGCCGGCGAGGACCTCGTCGGCGGCCTCGGTACCGTCGCCAACTGCGAGATTATGGATCATGGACGGGATTCTCGGCGCCCGCCCGAGGAGGGTGTCGAACTGGACGGTGTAACTGAGCTTGTACGCGTCGATCACGACCGTGACGTCCTGGTGAGTCTTGGTGGTGACGTGCACGGTACGCGGGTTGTCGGCGAGGTCGTTGATCACCTGGGTGTATTCTGCGCGCCCCTTGGGGAAAGCGGCATGGCAGGCGGGCTCGGCCGCACACGCCTCGTAGATGGCCATTGCGCTCTCCTTCGCGGCACGCCAACCGGTCTCGATGGGGTTGATGTTGGGCGGGAGAACGGCGTCAATCACCACGCTGCGAATCCCTTCGGGGTGATCGCGCAGCACCTGCAAGGCCAAATCGGTTCCGTAGGAGATCCCATAGATGTTCCAGCGGTCAATGCCCATCGCGATCCGTAAGTCCGCGACGTCGGACGCGCTCTCGGTTGAGTTATAGGCGCTCAGGTCTGCACCAGCGCTGGCGAGCCGGTCTCGGCAGGCGCGCGTGATCGCGGCGCTTTGCTGCTGGGTCGCCGGGGCGCTCCACGACAGGCCGACGGTGGACTCCATGAAGGCGTCGATCTCGGGGCACGAGAGAAACGGATCCGACTTCAACGCGCCTCGCTGATCCAGAAAGATGACGTCACGATCGCGATGCCACTTCTCGGCGACACCCGGGCCCTCCCCGAGCCCGCTGCCGCCGGGTCCACCAGTGAGGAACAAGATCGGGTCGGGTTTCGCGTATGCTGCAGTCGCCTTCCGCGTGGCGACGGCGAGCCGAATGGTCCGGCTTGCCGCCCGGTTCCGATTCTCGGGGACAGTGAGGTATCCGCACTTGTACTCAGGTCCCAGGACGATGTTGCCGTAGATCGGGTTCGGGCACGGCGCCGGAGTATAGGTGGCCGTGCGTTGCGGTACCTGTTCCTGGCCCGGAGCGGCCTTGACAGCGAGAGCCAGTGCAAAAATCGCTAACAGAAATAGCGATTTGTGAGTCAATCGCATAATCGACCTTCCTTTGTAGACTGTTCAATCCAGTAATGGGGACGCAGGGCGCGGCATTATATCAGATTCATGGGCGGCGGGTGGCCCACCCCGTCAAACTATTGATAGCAATAAACTTACATGAGAGGGTGGCCCATCCCGCCTTCTTTTGGCGGGGTGGGGCTTTTCGTTTTGTTTAACGACAATGCCCGGAGAACAAAAGACCCACCCGGGCAAAACCAGCCCGGATGGGCCACCCACTTCACAAGCTCACGTAACCACCATCACTGACGAGGCACTTATCAAGGCCATACTCTCTCCCCATGCCTTGGGGACTTGTTCGTTTTCAGCAATCTCACTGTCTCCACTTCATCACCTTCACTTGTTACCGGCGGCAAGCCTTCCTCGACACAGCCCATGCCAAGCAAGTCTTCGAGCGCTCTCTCGAACAAACCCGTCGCAGTTATCACTTCAACGTGATCGGCTACGTCGTGATGCCGGAACACGTCCACCTGCTCCTGAGCGAACCCGAACGGGCAACTCTTGCTCGCGCCATACAGGCACTGAAGCAATCCGTCTCCCAAAAACTCAAGGCACCCAACGGGCGATTCTGGCAAACCCGTTACTACGACTTCAATGTCTTCACCGCAGCAAAGCGCGTCGAGAAACTGAAGTACATCCACCGAAACCCCGTCCATCGCGATCTTGTAGAAAAGCCCGAAGACTGGCCCTGGGGCAGTTACCGCCACTACGCGTTCGGCGAAGTCGGCTCCGTCCAAATCGAATCACCCGTTGCGGCGTGGAAGCGCCGACAAATCGGCAAGGCAAATGTCCTGACGCTGCCGAAGAATTAACGCACCAGTGACGCGGTGTTCCCTTCATGCGGGACCCCCTTTATCACATCGAGACGTGACCGGCGTCCTATCTTCGGCCGCCGCCCTGTCCTACACTCGCGACTCGAAGATGAGGGAGAGCTGTCTCCAACGAGAGGGACAGCCGGACACTACCTGCATCCGCAACCGAACTGTGAGACTTGGCCATGTCTTGGCATGATTTTGGTATCTGTTCGACTCCCACCCGCCCGCCAGCGCCCTTCCGATCCCTAAAATCAGCACCTAACTCCTTATTTCAGACGAATTTACCAGTAAGCTCTTTGTTTGCTGACGGTTGCGCACAAAATGCGCGTATCTCCATGAAAACAAGGATTTACGGGGGGGGAGGGGGCGGGGTATGGACGAACAACAAATCTGCTTGACTTGCTGCCCCGTTCCGGCTAATGATTCCGCCGTCCAGACTGACCCTAAAGACTGGGCTCGACGTTAGAGGAGAATCTTATGCGTCCACTGAAACCTGTTCTGGCCTGCGTACTTCTGATGCTCCTGGGCTGCCGCCTGGCATGCCCAATGGCGGCGCAAACCATCAACCCTCAGGCTTCTTCCGCACCCAACACCTCGTCCTACTGGAGCGATCCGTTGAACTGGAAGCAGCAGTTTGTGCCTGACTCGCCCTTGTTCTGGGACGATTCCAAGCATTGGACTACGAATTTCGGGCCTGCCTATCGCGACACAGCGGAGAAAGGGTCGCAATTCTTAGCGTGTTCTTCGCAGTTCGCGCTTTGTTTTGAATCAGGCAAGCCGCCCCTGCCTTGCACGCTCTCTCCCGACGGCCACTCCGCCGATTGCAAGTGCCTGGTCTACAACAAGCCCAATTTCGTGCTGTCAACTGCAATTCTGAATTATCCGGTGTACCAGTCAACCATTCAGGCTTGTTTTGCGAACAGCACCGGCACCAACACCTGCACCGGGACCAACACGGCCCCGGTTTGCCAATACCTTCCCGGCGGGGCCCTCATCCCAGGCGCGAATGTAATTTCGACGTACGACCCTTCGACGCAAGAGACATTGGTGAACGCTTTGAACCGCCAGTCTCCCACTACCACCTGTTCGAAAGCGCCATTTGCCGGCTGCATGACCGCACCCTGCACGCTCGACGAAGGCGGCTCGACCGCAACCTGCAAGTGTCCGGTGTTCTATGGCAGGTTCACGCTCACAGGAGCGAATGCCCAATGTTCCTTGGGCGGCAACTTTGTACCGTCCGCCTCGTACATGCCAGCGTTGGATCCCAATCCGTACCAGTAAAAGGGAAACCGTTAATCTTACTTATGGTAAGATACATCTATGGATAAAGTTACCGTCTCGTCCAAAGGCCAAATCGCCATCCCTAAGCAGGTTCGCGACGCTCTGAACCTTGCCGAGGGCACCAAGCTCACTCTCGAAGTCCGCGGGCAGGAGATTGTCCTTTCCAAGGGAGCTGACTGGAAAAGGCTTCAGGGGGCCGGTCGCGATATAAAGAAGGAGTTCGCCGACTTCAGAAAAGAGGAGCGCGAACTTGAAGACTCGCGTTCTTGACTCTTGGCCCGTCGTGGAGTGGATCAAAGGCCGGCAACCCGCGACTGATGCGGTCGCGGCCCTCCTCGCGGAGTCCGAGGCGGGCACCACGCGCCTATTCATGAGCGCCATGAATGTCGGCGAGGTGTACTACTGCCTGCGCAAGCAGCATAGTGAAAAGCTGGCGGAGTCATGGCGGGAGTTGTCGCGAACGCTGCCTGCAACCATCGAAGTGCCCACTGCCGACGACATCTGGGATGCGGCCCTGCTCAAAGGACAATATCCCATCGCCTATGCGGACGCATTCGCCGCGGCCCTCGCGCAAAAGCATCGCTGCCCCCTGCTAACCGGAGACCCCGAGCTTCGTTCGATTGCGGACCTCGACTTGGACTGGATCGGCCGATAAGCGAATGGCGCACATCCTGCTGCCTTTTACCTCAGTATCGACATTGTAGATACACCAGTGTATCCTGCGTATAGTCAGGAGGAAACCGCGCCATGAAGGCACAGATGGTCAAGTGGGGCAACAGCCTCGCAGTTCGTATTCCCAAGCCTCTGGCCGAGCAGGCCCGGCTGAAGGAAGGCGACGCCCTGGAGATCGAGGTCGTGGACGGCCGAGTGGAACTGCGCCGTGCCAGCAAGGTGCCCACCCTGGCCACCCTGGTCTCGCAGATCACTGCCGAAAACCGCTATGCCGAGGTTACGACGGGCGCTGAAGTCGGCAAGGAAGTCGTGGAATGGTGACCCCATACGTTCCCCAAGCTGGGGACATCGTGATGATGGACTTCCATCCTCAGGTTGGCCGCGAGCAGGCCAAGCGCCGCCCTGCCCTGGTGCTCACCGATCAGCGTTACAACCGTGCCAGCGGCCTCGCCGTGGTTTGCCCATTGACCAGCAAGCGCAAGCCTTACCCCTTTGCCCTCCCCATTACGCTCGACCAGGTTGAGGGCGCGGTGCTCGTGGACCAACTCAAGAGCCTCGATTGGTCGGGCCGCAGCGCCAAATTCCATTCCAAGGCCGAACCCGCGCTGGTCAGCCGGGTGCGTCAATATATCGCTGTCCTGCTCGGATTGCGCTGACACTCGACGCCCCTCTTCCCGCGCTTCAGCGCTTCTGGTACGGATGGAAGATGTAGTCCTTCGCCTTCACCTTCACATGGCACACTTGTCCGCAGTCTGAGAGGCTCTTGGGATCGGCACTGAACTTGTCCGATGCGGCGTCGTAGTTGAACACCGCGTATCCCCATCCGCCGGTTTTCGGAAACCTCTTGCTGTCCTTCTCCATCACGAAAGCCTGGCTAAAGGCGTCTGGCACATCCACGGGGAAGGGAGCGTCTGTACTCTTCTTCTGCGTCCATTGCAGCTTCACGATCCTGGAACCCTCCGGGAAGGGCTGGCCATTGCCCGGAACACCGGCCTTGTAGGCCTTGATCATTTCCGGATTGGCGACGATCACCTTGAGTATTTCGTCGGTCCGGGCGGAAGACACCACCGACCAGTCTTCGTATCCCCTGAAGTCCGCGAACGCGATTCCGCTCGGCGATTTCAGTGAGTACTTGTCCTGCGCGGAATCGGCCCTCAAAACGAGGACGACGCCGAGGACGGCGAGCACCGCCGTCGCTATCGCAATCGTGTGCTTGCTTTTGCGCTTCATGGCCGGTCCTTTCGTAACCAGGATTTCCATTTAGGGTCCAGGATTTGGCGCAGCATATCACAGCCGCGGGCGGCCCATATCTGCTTGCCTTTGGCTAACGTTGGGCCGGGAACTTGAATCCCTATTTTGACTATCGCACCTCGGCAGAGGCCCGGAGGGCCGATATATCAAAGCCCAGTGCTTTTTAGCACTGGGTAAGCGGCGGGTAGCTCCCGAGTCCCGGAGCCGGTTTACCGGCGAAGGGACGGCATATGCTCTTCGGATCGTGGCCCACGTATCCGTGCCGTATTTGCCTTTCGTTTGTTCAGTCCCCTGACATCCTTTTTCAGGGTGTTCTGGGACGCTCTGTAAAGGATGTCGGGGACTGGACCTGCCGTTGGCAAACGTGGGACTTTTGGCGGGCGCCAGGGATGCCCAGCCGACGTGGTTATCTCGCCAGACGACGACCTTGGGCCGATCTTCTCGTCTACAGAACATGCTCACTCGCAGGCTCCTGCCCTGTCTCATCGTCCTTGCCTTCTGCCTGTCCACCTGCTTCGGTCAGGCAAAGCTTCCGGCCGACACTCCATCAGGCCAGGTCTGCGCCGCGTGGCTTCAGGCCTTCAACAGTGGCGACCGCGACACCTACCGCGCCTTCCTCGAGAAGTACTCCCCTGCACGGCTGGATCGGCTCGACTCAGCGATGGACTTCCGCAGTCGCACCGGAGGCCTTGACCTGAAGAAAGTTGAGTCATCGTCCGCGACCGAAGTGGTTGCCATTGTCGAAGAACGCGGCACCGAGCAATTCGTACGCATGACCTTCGTGGTCGATGCGGCTGAGCCCCACAACATGAGCCGGGTCGAATTGAACGCCATCCCCACTCCGGCAGAATTCGCCCCGAAGCAGCTGAGCGACAGCGAGCTGGTGGCTGTGCTCCAGAAGAAGCTGCAACAAGACGCGGACGCAGGACAATTCAGCGGCGCGGTGCTGCTGGCGAAAAACGGCAAGCCGATTTTCGAACACGCTTATGGCATGGCCGACCGCGAGCGCAAGCTGCCCAACACGCTCGATACTCGCTTCCGCATCGGATCGATGAACAAAATGTTCACGGCAGTTGCCGTCCTGCAACTGGCGCAGGCAGGCAAGTTGAAGCTCGACGCCCCTTTCGGCAACTACCTTACCGACTATCCCAACAAGGAACTCGCATCGAAGGTGACGCTTCACCAGTTGCTGACCCATACCGGAGGCACCGGCGACATCTTCGGACCTGACTTCGATACGCACCGCAATGAGCTCAAGACGTTGCAGGATTACGTGAAGCTCTACGGCAACCGTGCCGCCGAATTTCCACCGGGCAGCAAGTGGGAATACAGCAATTACGGCTTCATTCTGCTGGGCTTGGTGGTCGAGAAGGTGAGCGGCCAAAGCTATTACGACTACGTGAACACTCACGTCTATGAAGTCGCGGGAATGAAAGACTCGGGCTCCGAGCCGGAAGACAAGACGGTTGCCAACCGCAGTGTTGGATACATGAAGCCACCCGGCAACACAGACTGGAAGCCGAACATCGACACGCTTCCTTATCGCGGAACCTCCGCCGGCGGAGGCTATTCCACAGTGGGAGACCTGCTGAACTTCGCCAACGCTCTCGAGCAACACAAGCTGCTCGATGCCCACTACACCGAGCTGCTGACCACCGGAAAAGTGGACGAAGGATTGGGATACTACGCGTACGGTTTTGAGGACAAGGTCGTCAATGGCATACGCTGCTTCGGACACGGCGGAGGCGCGCCTGGAATGAACGGCGACCTCCAGATCTGTCCCGCGCCCGGATATGTCGTCGCAGTGCTGGCGAACATGGATCCTCCAGCAGCCAGGCGGATCTCCGATTTCATCACTAACCGAATGTCCCAGCCCGCCCACTGACGGCTGCGCTGCTGGTGGCCTAGTGACCCTAGAAGTTGCACGCTGCGCCCTTGGTGCAATTCACCACGATCGTAGCCTCCATCGTTTTGCCGCTGTGGTGAAACCGCGGACCATCGTACGTGCACTGATAGACGTTTGGACCCAACTGGCTCGAAGTCCCTGGCGATCCGACAGAAGTAAAAATGGCGTCGCCGAAACTCGAACCCATGTAGCTTTTCACCGTCGCATACGACGCCGAGCCCACGACCACATCTTGCGTATTCAATGCGTTGATGATGGCTGAGTCCAGGGCGTAGTACCCCGCTTTCGTCGACGAGGCTTTCCAGTTGTTCGACGGGATCTTACTGCCCTTCACCGTCGTCGGGCAGGTTTGGGCGCTCATCGTGGCAGCGGCCGCCAACAGCATGACAGCAGCGATCCAACGTGAGAAGTTTCGAAGTGGCAACATGCGTTCCTCTTTTCAGCGTCGCGCCGGCCGTCCGGCAGTGGCGTGCGCAAGTATAGCCGAGTGCCGCTGAGTGGCCGTCACGTTTAGCTGGCGGCGGCCCAGGCCTGTAAGGCGTAGCTACTGTTTCTCGAACACGAAGACCACGTCCCCATCCTCGTATTTCCATACATTGGTCAGGACTTTTCCGTCGGCCGACACCGTCGAAGTCATTTCCACAACGATTTTGTCGTTTTCCTTCTCTACGACTTTCCGTGTCGAACCTGGTCCTACTTCGCACATCACGGTTGAGAACTTCGACGGGTCAACATGCGGCGCCTTATGTTCTTTGCCGTCGCACAGGCGCACACTCTCCTCATGCCGCTTCGCGCCCGCCCTGGTCACGAAATCGAGGGTGCTGGTATACGTGTCCGGCCCGGTCTGCCTGGTGGTGAGCGTTCCCTGCGCTATATCGCGGTTGCCGAGCTTCGACTTCTCAGGGTTCAGTTTCCACGTGCCGGTGAAATCAGCCGCTGCCATCGTCCCCGCGAGCAACAAGACTGGCAGCACCTTCCTAACGAGGGGAAACATAAGGTTTGGTCCTCTGCGAAATCCGCGCCGTCACGCCCAGGCTTGCGCATCGCTACGCAACCGGGCAACGTCTTTGGTGGGGGCGCACCCGAAGAAGCGGCTGTATTCCCGGCTGAACTGCGAAGCGCTGAGATAGCCCACGTGCTGGCTCGCCGAACCCGCGTCCATCATCGTGGACAGCATCAACCGTCTCGCTTCCTGCAGGCGCAGCACCTTCTGATAGTGCAGCGGGCTCATCGACGTGACCGACTTAAAGTGGTCGTGGAAAGACGACACGCTCATGTGCACCAGCTCGGCCAACTCCTCGACTTTCATCGGCTGCGAGAAGTTGGCGCGCAGCCACGAAATCGCCTTCGCAACCCGGTTCACGCTCGACTCGGCGAACCCCATCTGTGCCACGCGAACTCCAATCGGACTGCGCAGCAGCCGGATCAGGATCTCGTCCACCACCAGCGGAGCGACCAGTTCCGCATCTCCTGGCTGCGCCAAGCACTCCATCAACCGTGTCGACGCGTTCACGATGCTGGCATCGACAGGCGTGATGTAAACCGCGCGCCTCTCTTGCACCGGAGGCAGACCGAGCGGGAAAACCTTCAAGACGAGTTCAGCAATCTTGTGCGGATCGATGTCGAGCCTTAGACCCAGATAAGGTTCGGAATAACTGGCTTGCGTGATCTGGGCAGCAACCGGCAGCGCAACCGAGTAAACCAGCATCCGCGATGCATCGTACTCGTAGACCTCCTGACCGACGATGACGGTCTTCGCTCCTTGGGCAACGATCGCCAAGCAAGGCAGCCCAAGTCCGTGCACGCACTGCTTATTGGTTCGCGAAAAGCGAGTGGCGTGTAATCCGGGGATCCGCAGCTCAAAGCTGCCGTCATGCGGAGCATAGGCCGCAAGCAACCGCGCCAGCTTGGCAACATCGGGTGCGTGCGCGCCCTCGATGTTGCGCGCTTGCCGCAAAGGGACGACTTTGCCGTTGGTCTTCACCGGTTCGAGAATACCTCTTTTGCAATCATGCCCGCGCTCATGGCTTCGGAACAGCACCCGTCTTGTTCATCCACACGCGCCATGTGAGTGGCCCGGCTTCTTTATTGGTTATCGGCCGTCCTGCCAGCTTGAGCGCCAACTTGATCTGGCCATGATGGTAGCCTTCGTGCCAGATCATGTGCTGCAGCAGAACGATTGGATGGTCATAGTGAAGGTCCATATCTCGGCCTGTCTCCACTTTGCCTTTTACCGCGTCCCGCACTGCTTGGGCGCTCTCGTTCAGCATCTGCGCGATGCGGTCCGGGTCCCACTCAACCGCCCACTCTTCTTTGGGCGTCTCTCTTTTGGGCCCGTCTCCGGCGAACTCGGGGGCGTCCTCCGACACAAACACAAGGCGCACATAATTGATGTGTGTGAACATCTCCGCGACAGACGGACTGCCCTCCATCGCCCTTGCCTCCAGGCCGCCCTCTGGGACGGCGCGAAGCAGGTTGACCAGGATGGCGTTGTTCCGGTCCCAGGAGTCCAGCAGAGCGGCGAGGAGAGTTTGGTCTGACATAGGACCTCTAGTGAACCTGTACGAGAACCGCAACGTCGAACTTGGAATAGTACTTCTTCACGTCGCCGGCCCCGTACTTCTCGCGAAATTTCTCCACCACCAACGCGACCTGTTTAGGCTCAGTGACGGGAACAGCCTTGAGTTCGGCCTCAGTGCCACGCGCATCGACCTTAATCTTCGGATTCTTGAGCACGTTCTTGTACCACTGCGTATCGGACCCCTGCACCGGCAGCAGGTAAAGCTTGTCGTCTTCGAATACAAACCAGACCGGGTTCGAAATCGTACGTCCCGATTTTCTGCCGGTCACGGTGATCTTAATCTCGCGATACCGCGACAGGCGGTCGATTAGAGCATCGTTCTTCGCTGGCATGTGTGTCTCCCGCACTTGCTCATAGCTTAGAACTCCCGGACAAAGGATTCGATGCACCGAACGGGATGCTTCTCCGTCGTTAAAGAGCGTCCCTTCCCGGCTTCGGCTCTCGAAGCGATCGCCTTACTCCGCTTTGAGGGACGCCATGTCAATCGAAAAGCGATACTTTATATCCGACTTAAGCAGTCTCTCGTAAGCTTCGTTGACCTTCTGGATAGGGATGACTTCGACATCCGCAGCGAGGTTGTGCTGCCCGCAGAAGTCGAGCATCTCCTGGGTTTCGGGAATCCCGCCGATGGGCGAGCCGGAAAGGCTGCGTCGCCCCATGATCAGGTTGAAGGCCGCCACCGCGAGAGGCTTTTGCGGAGCGCCGACCAGCGTGATATTGCCGTCGCGTCGCAGAAGACCGATGTAGGCGTTGATATCGTGATCGGCTGAGACAGCGTCGAGAATGAAGTCGAAACTGCCGGCATGCTTCTCCATCTCGTTGGCATTTTTCGAGATGACGACCTCGTCTGCTCCCAACCTTACTGCATCATCCTTTTTGTGCGGTGAAGTCGTGAAGACAACAACGTGCGCTCCCAACGCGTGGCCAAACTTTACGGCCATGTGACCCAGTCCGCCGAGTCCGACCACGCCCACTTTCTTGCCCTTGGTGACACCCCAGTGGCGCATGGGCGAATAAGTCGTGATTCCCGCGCAAAGCAAAGGAGCGGCCCCGGCGAGACTGAGGTTCGACGGGACGTGCAGAACGAACCTCTGGTCTACGACGATGCTGTCCGAGTAGCCGCCGTAGGTAACGCCTCCTAGATGTTTATCCGGGAAGTTGTAGGTAAAGGTTGGGTTTGGGCAGAACTGCTCGAGGCCGGCTTTGCACTCAGGGCAAGTGCCGTCCGAGTCCACCATGCAGCCGACCGCTGCGAGATCGCCGACCTTGAACTTCGTGACCGCGGAGCCAACCTTGGCAACGCGGCCAACGATTTCGTGGCCAGGCACGCAGGGATAGACAGTGGGCATGAATTCGCCCCACTCGTTGCGAACTTGATGCAAATCGGAGTGACAGATGCCGCAGAAGAGAATCTCGATCTGCACGTCGTTTTCGGTTGGATCACGCCGCGTGATCGTGGTGGAACCCAGCGGCGATGTCGCACTGGCAGCGGAATAAGCTTTGGCTTTGAACATGAATATACCTTTCAGCGACCAACCATTTGCATCAGTTTTTCGGGATAGCGATCGCCTTGCACCGCGATCTTCGAGGCGGCAGTTTCGATTTCCTGCAAATCGGCGGGCGTCAACTCAACGGCGAGCGCTCCGATATTTTCATCCAACCGATGCAGCTTCGTGGTGCCTGGAATCGGAACGATCCACGGCTTCTGCGCTAGCACCCAGGCGAGCGCGATTTGTGCGGGAGCCGCCTTCTTCCGTTCCGCGATGTTAGCCAGCAGGTCGACGAGCGCCTGATTCGCTTTCCGCGCCTCGGGCGTGAACCGCGGCAGCGTGCTGCGGAAGTCCGTGCTGTCGAGCGTCGTACTTTCATCGATCTTGCCTGTCAGGAAGCCCTTGCCCAGAGGACTATAGGCAACCAAGCCGATTCCGAGTTCCTCAATGGTTGGAATAATTTCCTTCTCATGCTCGCGGAACCACAGCGAGTATTCGCTCTGCAGCGCCGTCACCGGTTGCACGGCATGCGCGCGGCGAATCGTCTGTGCGCCGGCTTCGGAAAGTCCGAAGTGCTTCACCTTGCCGGCCTGAATCAGTTCCTTCACCGCTCCTGCCACGTCTTCGATGGGCACATTCGGGTCAACGCGGTGCTGATAGTACAGATCGATGACATCGGTTCTCAGCCGCTTGAGCGAGCCCTCGACAGCCTCCTTGATGTGCTCCGGCTTGCTATTCAGCCCAGGCGCTCCCGGCCGATTGTCGCTGCCGCCGAGGTCGAACCCAAACTTCGTGGCGATGACCACCTTGTCGCGCATGGGCTCGAGCGCTTCGCCAACCAGTTCCTCATTCGTGAACGGCCCGTACACCTCGGCTGTGTCGAAGAAGGTGATGCCGCGGTCGACTGCTGTTCGGATCAGCGAAATCATCCCCGTCTTATCTTTGGGCGGACCGTAAGAAAAGCTCATGCCCATGCAGCCGAGCCCGATGGCCGAGACTTCCAGGTTGCTCTTTCCAAGTTTGCGCTTCTGCATTGTTTCTCCTTCGAATACGAATGATTCCAGCGTCCGAGGGGACGCTCACATCGCCATCCCCTCGTTGCTTACATTCCCAGTATCGTCCGCCGACGCTTTGTGGAGATGCCTATTTGGATGAACTTCTTGCCTAATTCTCCGAGGACGGAGTGACCTCAGACAGCTTCGGAATAGCGCATATGGTCGAGATCGGCGATCATCCCAGGCTGAGCCGTTGGGCGCCATCCCAACCGTTCCTGCGTTAGCGTGCTTGAGGCCGGAACGTCGGCGCCCACAAAGAACCCAAGGAATCCAAAATGCTGGGCTGCCTCTTCGGGCGTTTTGGAGACGACCGGCACATTCAGGCCCCGGCCTATTGCCTCTGCGATCTCTCGCAGCGGCACGCCCTCTTCGGCGATCGCGTGATATCGGGATCCAGCAGCGCCCTTCTCCAGCGCAAGCCTGTAGAGACTCGCTGCATCGAGCACATGCACCGCGGGCCAACGGTTGAGTCCCTCACCGACATACGCCGAGACACCTTTCTCGCGAGCCAAGGCGATCAGGTAGGTCACGAGGCCTTGCTTGACCGTGTCATGGACCTGCGGCAGCCGCACCACCGACGCCCGTACGCCGTGCGCGGCCACCGAAACGGCTGTCTCCTCCGAAACTCGGGGAAACGCGGGATTGGCAGGAGGCACGTCATCCTCGGTCGCGACGCGCCCCGGCGCAACGAGCGCGGCCCCGGCGGTCACGACCAATGGGCGGTCGGAGCCTGCGAGCGCGGAGCCGAGGACCTCAATGGCTCTCTGGTCGGCTTTGCAGCTAGCCTCCAGCTTTGAGAAGTCGTGGTTAAAGGCCGCGTGGATCACGCCATCCGACATGGCTGCGCCACTGCGCAAGCTTTCCAGGTCTTCCAGATCACCTCGATGCGCCTGCGCACCGGCGTCGGTAAGAGACTTGGCGCCCGCATCGCTGCGCGTGAGTCCAACCACCTGATGGCCCGCGTTGATTAGCTCGCGAACAATCGCTGCACCTATGAATCCCGTTGCTCCCGTTACGAAAACACGCATTTCAATTCTCCGTGTACTGCTTAAACATTTTTTGTCAGTTAGCCGTAAGTTCCGTATTGCTTTTCGATCTTGCGATGGCGTCTAGCTGCTCGACGATTGGGTGTGGCAGCTTGAGTTCAGCAGCCGCAAGGTTCTCGCGCAGGTGTGCAACTGAAGATGTGCCCGGGATCAGTACGATATTCGGCGACCGTTGCAAGAGCCACGCCAGCGCAACCTGCATCGGAGTCGCCCCTAGTGACGCCGCCGCCGCGTCGAGGACCGTCGACTGCAAGGGGGTGAAACCTCCGAGCGGGAAGAACGGCACATACGCAATGCCTTGCCCGGCGAGGTTGTCGATGAAACCATCGTCGTTCCGATTGGCCACGTTGTAAAAGTTCTGCACCTCGACGATCTCGGTGATCGCCTGAGCTTCTGCCAACTGCTCGGGACTGACATTACTCAGACCGAGGTGACGAATCAGTCCCTGACGCTTGAGTTCCGCCAGCACGGTCAACGGTTCTGCGATCGATCCCGCGGATGGCTCGGCGAATCCTCCGACTCGCAGATTGACTACATCCAGGCTTTCCAGGCCGAGGTTGCGCAAATTGTCGTGAACAGCGTCACTCAACTCCGGGCGCGACAGCGCAGGCAGCCACGACTTGTCCGCACCCCGGCGCGCGCCCACTTTGGTCACGATCACCAGACCATCCCGGTAGGGATGGAGCGCCCGCTTGATCAACTGATTGGTGATATATGGTCCGTAGTAATCGCTGGTGTCGATATGGTTCACGCCCGACGCGACTGCCTCTCGCAGCACCGCGATGGCAGCGTCCACATCACGCGGCGGTCCCCACACTTGCGGGCCGGCCAGTTGCATTGCTCCATAGCCCATGCGCTTCAAGCTCAGCGATGTACCCGTGAGCGTAAAGCTGCCACCCAGCTCCATCTGTTTCGTCATTCTGTTCTCCTGTAATTCGGTTGCGACTTTTTGCAAGTTTTGCTTTACTGATGATTGGATGAAGAAACCTTCAGGTTAGGAGTTCGCATTTGTCGTATCGTGCAGCAGCCGTCTTAGAGCCGCGTAAATCGCCTGTTCAAGCCCGTTGAGGGTCAGGAAGCCGAACCGACCGATTTCGTGATTTACAGGCGGGTACAGTGAGGCGTCCGATTCACCGGACTAAAGCGCGATGCCTCCACCCAGAAAAGCCAGGCTCCAAGGTAGCTACTCGATGATCGCCAGAATGTCGCCGGGGTTCACGGTCGATCCTTCCGACGTCGTGATTTTCTGCACCTTGCCGTCTTTGGGCGACTTCATTTCGTTCTGCATCTTCATGGCTTCCATGACGATGACACCTTGTCCGGCCTTGACCTCGTCGCCGACAGCGACCATCACGCGCACGATTTTGCCGGGCATGGGAGCAGTGATTTTCTGCGGGCCGGCTTCGGCTCCTCCGGCGGCGCGGCGAGTGCGCAACGAGCGCGGGTCCTGCACTTCGACGGCATAGCGCGCGCTGCCGATGATGAGATGCAATTCGCCCGAGAGCGAGCGTTCGCGCTTGATCTCGAAGGCATCGCCGCCGACCAGCAACGACAGAATATCGCGGGCGGTGAGCGCGGCATCCACTTCGATCATCTGGTCGTCGACCACGCACAGCCAGGTGTTCTCTCGGCGGGTCAGCTCAAGACGATGGGTCGTGCCGTCAACGATTACGTCGTAGGTCATAAGCAGTTGCCAGTCGCCAGTTGTCGGTTGTCAGTAGTCAGCATCGCTCTTCGCTTCTCGCTATTCGCTCTTGGCACTCAGCACCAACGATCGATGATGCGGCGACCCTTCTCCTTAGTCGCAACGTTCATCGCGATCCGATCCCTTCTTCGCGCGCCGTCCGACGCCAGTTGCTGGGCTCGGGCGGCGGCGCTGCCATTGGTCGAAGCGGGCGATCCGTTGACGCCGGGGAACGTTGCCTTGGGGTCCATGGCCGCGAAAATGCCCGCCGCAACCGCTGCGATGATAGGGCGCCGGGGATCGGTTTCGACCGCCGGGTGAGCCAGGAGACGCTCGAGAAATCCGGTGTCGATTTTTCCGGCGCGAAAATCGGGGTCCTTCAGAATCCGCCGGAACAGCGAAACGTTGGTCTTGATGCCGCCGACAAAATACTCGTACAGCGCGCGCAGCAGTCGGTCGATGGCCTCGTCACGCGTCTCGGCATAACCGACCAGCTTAGCCAGCAGCGGGTCGTATTCGATGGGCACGGTCCAGCCTTCGTACATGCCGCTGTCGCGCCGGATGCCCGGTCCGGACGGCGAAATCAGCCGCGTAATCTGGCCGGGCGAGGGAAAGAAGTTGTTGTCGGGGTCCTCGGCGTAAATGCGGCACTCGATCGCGTGCCCGCGCAGCTTGATGTCTTCCTGCCGGAACGGTAGTTTCTCTCCCGCCGCTACACGAAACTGCAGGTGTACCAGGTCGAGTCCGGTCACGAATTCGGTGACGGGATGCTCCACCTGCAAGCGCGTGTTCATCTCGAGGAAATAGAAGTTGCGGTCCTGATCGACCAGGAACTCGACCGTACCGGCGTTCTGATAATTGGCGGCCTTGGCCACGCGCACGGCAATCTCACCCATGCGGCGGCGCATGTCGTCATCGACGATGGGCGAGGGCGATTCTTCGAGCACCTTCTGATGGCGGCGCTGCACCGAACACTCGCGCTCGCCAAGATAGACGACGTTGCCGTGCTCGTCGCCGAAAACCTGCATCTCGACGTGGCGCGGGTTGAGGATGGCCTTCTCGACGTACACCTCGTTGTCGCCAAAGGCGCGTTGCGACTCGCTGCGCGCGTTCTCGAAGGCCGAGCGCAGGTCTTCCGGCTTGTGCACCAGCCGCATGCCCTTGCCGCCGCCTCCGGCCGCTGCTTTGAGCATGATGGGATAGCCCACCTGCTCGGCCATCCGCTCGGTGGCCTCGTACTCCATGCCCTTTTCGGAGCCGGGAACGAACGGCACGCCCGCCTTCTTCATATGCTGGCGAGCGCTGGTCTTGGAACCCATCATCTCCATCGACTCGGGAGTCGGCCCGATGAACTTGATCCCGGCGTCGCGGCAGGCGCGGGCGAACCGGGCGTTCTCCGATAGGAATCCGTAGCCGGGATGAATGGCTTCTGCCCCGCTGCGCCGCGCGACGTCGAGAATCTTGTCGAAGTTGAGGTATGACTCGCTGGCCGTCGCCGGGCCGATGTGATACGCGTGGTCGGCCTTGCGCACGTGGAGGGCTTTGCGATCGACGTCAGAGAAAACGGCGATGGACTCGATGCCCATCTCACGGCAGGCACGAATGATGCGGACGGCGATTTCGCCACGATTGGCGATAAGAATTCGCTTGAACATGAATGCGCCCTTAGCGCAAAGGCATTCCGCGGCAACGCAGGGATATCCCTGGCCGCGCAAAATAGCTCGCGCCAAAGCAAGAATTGTACTGCAACGTTAACGACTCGCCAGTGACGCTGTCACAATCGTTGGTGACGGATCTCCCAAGGGCAAAGCAAAACGCCCTTCCCAAGGGGAAGGGCGCTCCGCACAAGCGTTATGGAGGCTATTTCGACGGCGTTTCTGTGGTCACGATTCCCGAAGGGCCGGCCTTCTCAGCCTTCTCCTTCTTGGTGGCCATGGTTTTGTCCACCCAATCGTCCGCGGTCTTCAGGTCGGCCTTGCGGGCGTCAGGATTGTCGCACTCCAGATCGGCGCGCTCGCGATACATCAGGTTCAAGTAGGCCATGGCATCGTCGTAGTCAGGCCGCAGCTCAATCGATTTCTGCAGCTTGGCGATACCGTCTTCGACCACGGCCTGGTTGGCGCTGATGGCCTTCAACAGGTCGGCACAGGTCTTCTTGTCCTTGATGTCGTCAGTCGGCTTCAGGCCAAGCTTGGCGCGGGCTTCCAGGCGTGGCTGGTAGGCCTGCGTCCAGTCGATCACGGCGATCGAGTAATACACCTCGGGATCGTTGGGATCGAGCGCCGCCACCTTCTCGTAGTATTCCTTCGCCAGGTCCATCTTCTTCATGTTGAAGTACAGCGAAGCAATGCCCTTCAAGCTGTGGATCTGCTGCTCCTTAGGCGGATTGTTGGCCAAGACATTCTTGAACTCGTCGATGGCCTCTTCCGCATACTTGTTGTTATCGGGCGAGTCAGCCCCGGGAATATATTGCTGGGCATACGCGGTAGCCAGATAAAGACGCGCGTTGGTGAGGCTGGGGTCGAGCTGCACCGCGTTCTTAAAATGTTCGATGGCTTCTTCGTAGCGTGCGTTCTTGTAAGACTGAACGCCCTTGTTAAGTTGGTCGCGCGCTCTCAGTTTTTCGCAACCCACCGCTGAGAGCAATGCGAGCAGTACCGCCAGAATCGTTAGTACCCGTCCGCTCTTATTCATGTGTGCTATTACTCTCCCTTACGCGTTTTCGGGGTCTCATGGCATAGCGGGACACCGCACACTGCGATGTCCCGCCTTCCCAGAAGGAGGAGTGCTTCCCGATTCACGTTCCTAATACACGACTTGCTACTGGCCGGCTTCGATCTTGGCGGTGATCAGTCCGACCTTGTCGACACCCGCGGAATGCGCGATGTCGATTACCTGTGCCACTTCATTGAACGTCAGGTCTGGATCAGCCTTGACGAACATTACTTTCTCGGCGCGAGTCTTGAAGATGTCGTTGAGACGGCCTTCAAGGTTGTCCCACGTCACGTCGTCCTGGTTGATCTTCAGGTTCGCCTTGTCGCCGGAGCCCTTTAACAACTGCACCACCACGGTGCGCTCGTCCGACTCTGGCTGCTTCTGCTTGTCCTTGGGCGGCTGGGGAACCAGTGCGTCCAGACCTTTGGGCGTCAGCGGTGTGATCACCATGAAGATGATCAGCAGCACCAGCAGAATGTCAATCATCGGCGTTACGTTGATATCAGCCGCGGGGCCGCCTTTGCTGCCCCCCATTTGCATTCCCATAATTGACTCCCGTTACGGGGTGGGCGCTGCAGGTGGTGCCTGCGCCGCCGGACCCGTCTTGTTTTGTTCAGTCAGTAAACCCACATCGTCAACCCCCGCCGAGCGGACGTTGTCCACTACATCGACCACGTTGCCATAGCGGGCGCGGGCATCTGACTTGATGAAGACACGCTTGTCCGCTTTGTTGGCCAGGCGGTCCTTCACCTTCTGCGTAAGCTGGTCAGCGTCCACGCGGTCCGAGCCAAAGTAGATCTTGCCATCGCGCATGATCGAGATGAGCAGAGCATCTTCCTTGTCGGCGTCGGGCATGGGTACCGGACTGTTGACCTTAGCCATGTCTACGCTAACGCCCTTTTGGAGCATCGGCGTGATGACCATGAAAATGATCAACAAGACCAGCATCACATCCACCATGGGCGTGACGTTGATGTTTGAGTTTACTTTCGAGCCTTCGTCGCGTTTCGCTAACGCCATTGTTCAACCTCCCCGTTGCGTCGGAAATCGGCGGTGCACGAATGCACCTGACCGACTACCGGCGGACGGCTCCGCGACGCTTCAGGAAGTAGTCAATCAGCTCGCTCGAGCTGTTGTCCATTTCCACGTCGAAGGCTTCCACCTTGCTGGAGAAGTAGTTGAACATCATGACGGCCGGGATGGCGACGAACAGTCCGATAGCGGTGGTCACCAGCGCTTCCGAAATACCGCCGGCGACCGCGCCCAGGCCGGTTGCCTTCTGGGTCGAGATTTCCTTGAAGGCGTTCAGAATACCGACCACCGTGCCCAGCAGACCGATAAACGGTGCTGTCGAACCGATGGTGGCCAGTCCGCTGAGTCCGCGCTTCAATTCGGCGTGGGTGATGGCTTCGGCGCGCTCCAGGGCACGCTTCGAGGCCTCGATCTGTTCGCCCGGAATGTCGGCCGATTCGCCGTGCGCGCGGAATTCCTGCAGTCCGGCAGTGACGACCTTCGCCAGGTGGCTCTTCTTGTTGCGCTCGGCGATCTTGATGGCTTCGTCGATCTTGCCTTCGCGCAGCGCGCCGGCAACGGCGGGAGCGAACGCACGCGACTGTTTGCGGGCGGCGCTGAACGCCATGGCGCGGTCAATCATCACACCGATGGACCAGCCCGACATGATGAACAGGATGATTACCACGATTTTTGCCAGGACGCCCATCTGCTTCCATAGCGAGACGGGATCCCATCCCACTGCGCCTTCCTGGAACATCCAGACAGCGACATTGGGCACGTGGCTGAGAGCGTAAGTTGCAACGTTAGCTAAAAGCATGAGTCGAATTCTCCTCCTCGGGAACTTTTGTTACTGCTGAACCCGTTCGCTACCGCGAGTGGTCCAGAACCTGTTCGCCCGGCAACGTACCACCGGGAACGCCTGTCTTCTTCGTCTTCCACTTCCGAACCAAATTCGGTCCGCCGTGTTGTGCTGCGATTACGACCGCATTATCGCTGGACGTAGTCGAGAGTCGAAGGGCAAGGCGCAAATGCGCAAATTTCTATCCACCAGCCAGGGTGAAGTTCACGTTGATCGTGGTCTCTACCTCGACGGGTTCACCGTTCAGGAAATAGGGTTTGTACTTCCACTGCTTCACGGCTTCAATCGCCGCCGGGGCCAGCATGGGGTGACCACTGACCAGGTGCAGGCCCTCAATTGAGCCGTCCTTGCTGATCACCGCCTGCAAAATCACCGTTCCCTGAATTCGCGCCTGCCGCGCCAGCGCCGGATACACCGGCCTTACCTGGTGCACCAGCAGGCCTTGGGACACGCCCTGCGACACGCGTACGCGCTGCGGGGTCGCGGCCTTCGGTACCACAGTGGGCGAGTTACCGATAATTCCGCCCAGCACTCCGCCCATAGCACCGCCCGGAACTCCGCCGGGAACGCCGCCCACGACTCCAGCCACGCCGGTCGATGGCGGTGGCGTTTCGTCTTCCTTAATCATGGCGACTTTTTTCGGGATTGCTGTTGGGGTGCGCAACTGGCCGTTATCGAGATCACTCTGCCGGGGCTTCACGATTTTGACTTCAGGCACAGCGGCCGGCGGCGGAGGTGGTGGAGGCGGCGGAGGCGGCGCCACCAGGAAAGTCATGAGCTGCTGTTTCGGTAACGCCTCGGTGAATACCAGCGGTAGCAATACTAGAACGCCAATGAGGAGGATCTGGATGATAAATGAAATAGCAGTGGTTGCGCCCTGCTTATTCTTTAGCTTGCCCCCAGATTCCATGAGGCTGTCTTCAAACATAGCCCTATCTCCGTAGAACGCTTTGACTACTTAGACACCGGCTTGCAATATTTTGCTCCCGGGCTTCGCATTTCTGCATCCGGTCATCGCCAGGCGACCCCTTATCCCAACCCGCAAAACCCCGTCGCCCACCCGAAGGACTTGAATATACACCTCGACAGGCGGTTTGTGTCGCCAAGAAAATCGATTATGCCTTCGCTTTTACCTTTTCCCGGCTGGCCCTCACCGCTGGCAGGGTAGCAGCGCCGGTCTTCTTCGACCGCCATTCCTGGTAGGCCACTAACATCGGTGCCGCTACCGCGATGGAAGAGTAGGTTCCGATCAGAATTCCGATGACCAGTGCCAGCGAAAACCCGCGCAGCACCTCTCCCCCGAACACATACAACGAGAGTACGGTGAGGAATGTCAAGCCTGAAGTGAGAATGGTCCGGCTCAGCGTCTGATTGATGCTCTTGTTGACCACGTCGGCCAGCTTCTCGCGGCGCATCAATTTGATGTTCTCGCGGATACGGTCGTAAACGACGATGGTGTCGTTCATCGAGTAGCCGATCAGCGTCAGGATGGCTGCAATCACGGTCAGCGTGATGTCTTTATTCAGCAGCGAGAAGAATCCGATAGTGATGATGGTGTCATGGAAACACGCCACCACGGCGCCAATGCCGTAAATCAGCTCGAAGCGGAACCACAAATACACCAGCATTCCGGCGAGCGAATACAGCGTTGCCCACAATGCCTGTTTGCGCAGTTGGCCGCCGACCTGCGGGCCGACGATCTCTACGTTCCGCACGGCAAAGTTCGACGCATAGAAGTCCTGCTCCATTGTCGAAACCACTTCCGGCGGAGCCACACCCTTTAACTGGTCCACCGAAGTCAGTACGCCGCCGTGCTGCTTGTTGCGGAAGTCGTCGATCTGCTGCGCAATCGCCAGGTACTTTTGCGCCGAATCGATGCCGCCCAGATGCAACGGGTCCTTCGACAGCAAGTACTGCTGGATACTCGACGGTCCGGTGTTATTCAGGTCCTGCTTGCCGGCCTGGGTCTCACTACTGGACTCGAGCGCCTTAATGATGGTGTTCTTGCCCTGGTCGAGCGCCGCTTCGCTGGTCTCGCGCTGTTCCAGCGCAATCAGCACTTCGTTGTTGCCGGCATCGCCAAAGCTCTGGATCTTTGGGTCCTTCAGTCCGGCCCGGTCCATGGCCGCGCGGATCTGGCTCAAGTTCGGCGTCTGCGCGAACTTTACATAGACCAGCGTGCCACCCTTGAAATCGACACCGAACGGAATGCCGTGCCAGAAGAAAATCGACAGCAGCCCGGCCACGCTGAAGATCAGTGAGAAGGCAAGGAAGTACCACTTCTTGCCCAGGAAATCGATATTGGTATTACGAAATAACTCCACCGCTAGCCCCTTAGATACTCAAAGCCTCGCCACGCTGGTGGCGATTCAGGATGGCGTCAAAAATCACGCGCGATACAAAAACTGACGTAAACAAGTTCGCTGCCAGACCAAAGCTCAGGGTCACAGCGAATCCGCGCACCGGCCCGGTTCCGAACAGGAACAGGATGATGGCCGACACGATCGTCGTCACGTGGGTATCAACAATTGTGACCCACGCATGCCTGAAGCCCTGGTCTACAGCCTGCGGAGGCGTCTTGCCATGCCGCAGCTCTTCACGAATGCGTTCGAAGATCAGCACGTTCGAGTCAACGCCCATACCAATCGTAAGAATCACACCGGCGATGCCCGGCAAGGTGAGGGTCGCGCTGGTGAAGCCGAGGAATCCCAGCAGGATAACCAGGTTCAAGAACAGTCCGAGGTCGGCATTGATCCCTGCAAACTTGTAATAGAAGAGCATGAACAGCATTACCGCGATCATGCCGAACAGAGCGGCCCGCACGCCAGCGCGAATCGAGTCCGCACCCAGCGACGGTCCGACCGTGCGCTCTTCGAGGTACTTGATACCCGCCGGCAATGCGCCCGAACGCAGCGTCAGTGATAGGTCCTGCGTCTGCTGCTCGGTGAACGCTCCCGTGATGCGGCCTTCATCGTGAATCTGTTCCTGGATGGTGGCCACTTCCATCACCTTGTTATCGAGCACGACTGCCAGACGCTCGCCCACGTGCGCTCCGGTAAACGCCGCAAAGCGCCGTCCACCTTCACCCGTCAGCGTGAACTTCACGTCGGGACGCCCATTCTCATCGCGGCCCGCATCGGCCGTTCGCAGATCGCCGCCGCTTACTGCCGAGGCCCGGCTAATCAGCCAGTACTGGTCAGAATTTTCCTGTCCCTGCGCGCCGATGTTCTTGCCCTTCATCAGCAGCGCGTTCGCCGGAAGCAGTCCGCCGTTGGCTTGCATCGCTTCCTGCTCGCTGGTGTAGGGACCGCCGATCGCTTGCCGGATTTCCAGCATCGCGGTCGACTGCATGATTTCTTTCACGCGCGCCGGATCGTCCACGCCGGGCAGCTGCACCAGGATCTGGTAATCGCCCAGACCGTGCTCCTGAATCACCGGCTCACTGACACCCAGCTGGTCAATTCGGTTGCGAATGGTCTCGATCGCCTGCTGCTGCGCCTTGGCTTTCGTGTCTTTCACAATGCTCGGCTTCATGGTCAGCGTGAAGGTGTTGTCCGCGCCCGACGTCAGGTCGTAATCCGGCAGCCGGTCAGACACCAGGCTGCGGAAGTCTGCGATCGACTCCGGCGGTACGCCCTTCACCATGATTAGTTCCGGATGCTGCTGCGGATCGGGCTTGGCGATCTCTGCGTAGGTAATTTTCTTCGTCGCCAGGTCGTCCTTCAGCCGCTCGACCGCGCGATCGCTGTCGGCGTTGACCGCGTCATTCACCTGCACTTGAAGAATCAAGTGCGTGCCACCCTTGAGGTCGAGCCCCAGGTGAATGCGGTCTTGCAAGGCAGCCAGCAGGCCGGATGGAGTAAAGCTCTTGGGAATGCCGAAGATGCCGAACAGAAAGAAGATCAGCACCGCGATAATAATGAGGACTTTTGCTGTGAGCTTATTGGTCATGAGTAACTGCAACCCTGCTAAGACTTAAGTTGCTTATCCTCCGGGGTAGTCAGCGACACGACGGAGGAGCGCGCCACTTCGAGCTTCAAATTGTCAGGTGCGATCCGCAGGATCAGCGAATCGTCCTTGGCCGACATCACGATGCCCTTCAAACCGCCGCTGGTCACCACGGTGTCGCCCGGCTTGATCTCCGTCAGCATCGCTGCCCACTTTTTCTGCTTGCGCTGCTGCGGCATGATCAGCAAAAAATAGAAGATTGCGAAGATCGCAACCATCATCACGATCGGCCCGATACCTCCGGCGCCGATTCCCTGTAGATAAGTCCCTGCCAATGTCAGCATGTGTCGTTAACTTTCGCTGGTAGAGCTGGCCTTCAGGCCAGCGTCCCGCGCTCTCTAAAATCTGCCGGGCTTTAGCCCTGGATAAAACTCCACTTGCGACGCGCTTTGAAAGGGCACGGCTTGAGCCGTGCCGCAAAGCCGCGTTATTCTTGTCATTCCGAGCGGACTTCAGTCCGCGAGGAATCTGCTTTTCCACAGCGACGCACTCCCACCGCATTGCATCAAAGCTCCAAGCTGGGATTACGTCCGGGAATCTCAGGCTCTTTCAGCAGCGTACCGCCGGGTGTTGCTAGGGGACACTCAGATGCGGTGGTTTCACACCAGACAGAAAAGTCGCGAACTCCCCAAGTAGTATAGCTTGCCGGACGCGTCGCATGGTGTCAAGGTAATAGGCCAGATTGTGGACCGTGTTTAAGGTCTGCGCCAGCAACTCGTTAGACGCATACAGGTGGCGCAGATAAGCCCGCGAATACCGCCCGCACACCTTGCAACCGCACTTCGGATCGATCGGCCCCTCATCGCCTGCGAATCGCGCGTTCTTGATGGTGAGCTTCCCCTCCGACGTAAACAGCAATCCGTGCCGCGCCGCCCGCGTTGGCAGCACGCAATCCATCATGTCCACGCCCTGCGCCACGTAATGCACGATCTCCTCCGGAGTCCCCACCCCCATCAGGTAGCGCGGCTTGTCGGGCGGCAGGTAGGGCATCGCCGCATCCACCATTTCAAATGTCATGGGACGCGGCTCACCCACGCTCAACCCGCCAACCGCGTAACCGGGCAGGTCAATCGCGACGGTTCTCTCTGCCGACTCGCGCCGCAAGTCGGGATACATCCCTCCCTGCACAATGCCAAACAGCGCTTGCGTCTGCCCCGGCTCGACACTCGGAAGCGATGTGGGTGCCCCATCCTTTCCCCTCCTTTGGGAAAGGGTGGGACCGTCACCCTCACGGGCGTTGCTTTGAAGGGGCACGGCTTGAGCCGTGCCGTAAGGATCGTTTGTATTGATATTCCTCGCGGACTTTAGTCCGCGCACATCGGGTGCCCCATCCTTTCCCTTCTCTTGGGAAAGGGTGGGATCATCACCCTCACGGGTGTTGTTTTGA
Organism: uncultured Acidobacteriaceae bacterium; assembly: GCA_963749635.1. GTDB lineage: Bacteria > Acidobacteriota > Terriglobia > Terriglobales > Acidobacteriaceae > DASRAA01. Next base: position 27,068 of record CAVVNW010000012.1, on the reverse strand, counting down.
AGGGGCACGGCTTCAGCCGTGCCGTAATCGGCTCCAGAAAGTTGAGGGGCTTTAGCCCCTGAGGTGTGCCACACCACCTCTTCCTTGTGCGCCTCAAAATAATCCCGGCTCCGCTTCAGCCACCGCAGCGTCATCTCCATCGACGCGCGCGCCCTCTCGCGGCTGGCCGGATGCTCCGTGCACTCATCGAACGCCATAATAATGTCCGCGCCCAGCCCGATCTGCGCCGCAATCGAGCTCTCCGGCGTGAACATGTGCGACGACCCATCCAGGTGCGAGCGAAACGCCACGCCGTCTTCCGTCACCTTGCGCAACTCGCTCAGGCTGAACACCTGGAACCCGCCCGAGTCGGTCAGGATCGGCTTGTCCCACGCCATGAAGCGCTGCACCCCGCCCAGCGAGCGCACCATCTCGACTCCTGGACGCAGATATAGGTGATAAGTGTTGTTCAGCAGAATCTCGACGCCCAGCTCTTCCAGCACGTCCTGCGCGACGGCCTTCACCGTCCCCAGCGTGCCCACGGGCATAAACACCGGCGTCTGCACCACGCCATGCGGCGTAAACATCCGCCCTGCCCGCGCCTGGCCGTCAGTAGCATCGATCTCGAAGCGAAAAGACATGAAAAATCGATTGTAGCGGGACGCCGACGTTCCCCTACTCAAGCACAGAGCGAATCCAGTTCAATTCCAGACTCACGGGAGCCAATGTCGTGAAATATTCGTCTGCTCTACCTTGGCGCGAGCAGCCGTGATACTCTCCTTCTCCTAAACCAACTCCGCCAGACGTAAATTCGGAGTGACAGGAAAGCCCAATGGAAAGCTCTTTGCGACTCTCCTCGCTACCTCGCTGTCTGACCGCCGCCATTGCACTGCTAGCCGCGCTAACTTCGGTTCTGACGGCGCAGACTCATCCCACCACAACTCCGGCCATCACCATTGCCGTGGACGCCTCCGACGCTCCTCACCGGTTCTTCCACGCGAAAGAAGTCCTGCCAGTGCAGCCTGGTGAAAATACTTTCTACTACCCAAAATGGATTCCCGGCGCGCATGGCCCTGACGGCCCGGTCGTGAACTTTACCGGCCTCAAGTTCTTCGCCGCCGGCAAGGAAATTCCCTGGGTTCGCGATTCGCTGGATATGTTCACCTTCCACGTCAATGTGCCGGCGGGCGTGAACTCCCTCGAAGTCCACATGGACTATGTCGCCCCCACCGACTTATCCACCACCGACCAGTTGTGCGTGGTTGACTGGAACCAGCTGCTTCTCTATCCCAAGGGTTTCACTTCCGACCAACTCACCTACCAGGCCAGCATCAAGCTTCCTGCCGGCTGGAAGTTCGGCACCTCGCTGGCCGTGCAGAATCAGGCTGCCGGAGAAATCTCTTTCGCTCCCACCTCGCTCACGCTGCTGGTGGATTCTCCTGTCATCACCGGGGCCCACTTCCGCGTCGTTCCCCTGGCCGCCGACGTAAAGCCGGTGCACGAAATGGATATCGCAGCCGACAGCGAAGCAGCCTTGCAGATGCCGGATGACGAAAAAGCCCACTACGACAACCTTGTGAACGAGGCCTACGCGCTCTTCGGCTCGCGGCATTTTCGTGACTATCACTTCCTGCTCTCCGCCAGCGACCATGTCGCTCACTACGGGCTCGAGCATCACGAGTCCAACGATAGCCGCATCGTCGAGCGCGGCCTGCTCGACGAATCACCCCGCGTAGCATCTGCCTATCTGTTGCCGCATGAATACGTGCATTCCTGGAACGGAAAGTATCGCCGTCCCGCCGGTCTCGCCACGCCCGACTACGAAGAGCCCATGAAGGGCAATCTGCTATGGGTGTACGAGGGACTGACGGAGTATTACGGCCTGGTATTGACGGCGCGCAGCCAGCTTTGGACGCCGGAACAGTTTCGCGCCTACTACGCCATGATCGCGGCCCAGTATAGCCATCGCCCCGGACGAACCTGGCGCGATCTGGAGGACACTGCCGTTGGCGTACAGATGGGAGGCGCGGCGGCATGGTCGTCCTGGCGGCGCGGCGGTGACTATTATGACGAAAGCGCGCTTATCTGGCTCGAGGCCGACACCGTCATCCGCCAGAAGAGTGGCGGCGCTAAGTCTCTCGATGACTTCTGCAAGATTTTCTATGGCGGTGGCAACACCTCGCCCGAAGTCAAGACCTACGACGTGGACGACGTGGTGGCTACGTTGAACCAGGTCCAGCCTTACGATTGGCAGGAGTTTCTCAACACGCGCATTTATAAAGTCGCCCCCGAAGCGCCGCTCGGCGGCATCACAAACGGCGGATGGCTGCTCGTGTATACCGATAAGCAGTCCGACCTGCAGCGCATGGTGAACGAACATTACAAAGTATCGACTGCCCGCGATTCCATTGGACTCATCCTCGACGAAAACGCAAGCGTCGTTGACTCCATCATCGGGATGCCCGCCTATAATGCGGGCATCGTCCCCGGCATGAAGATTATCGCTGTCAATTCGCGCAAGTTTTCCGGGCAGCTCTTCCTCGAAGCGCTGAGGGGCACGAAAAACGGCGGGCCGCTGGAACTGCTGGTGGAGAATGTCGAGTTCTACAAGACCGTAAAAATTGACTATCACGACGGCGAGCGCTATCCCCATCTTGTGCGCGATTCCGCCAAGCCCGATCTGCTGGCTGACATCATCAAGCCACAGACGGCGCAGCCTGCAACCATCGGTACCGGCGAGAACGCCAAACCGGCGAAGTAACGCTGCCGCGTTTGGCGGTTGGCCCAGAATTGCCCTCCTCTGGCAATTCTGGGAACGCCGCAGCTACCGCCCAAACCTTTCGGCCGCGCGAGCTTTGGCTTTCGCAGCTTCCTCTTCCCGATTCTTCGGTGGAGCATTCGTCTCCAACGCACTAAGCAGCTTGATCGAGATTGCCGCCACATCATCCACCGCAGCCAGGAAGATCGCCTCATTCGCTTTCGACGGTTTATTGAAGCCCGTGATCTTTCGCACGTACTGCAGCGCCGCAGCGCGCGTCTCTTCCTCGGTCACCGGCGGATCGAAGTTGAACAGCGTTTTGATGTTCCGGCACATACCGCTTGACCTCGCTTATGAAATCCGCTTACCAAAACTTGGATGCGCTGCCCACTCCCTACTTCGACTCCTCCAGCAACTGCTGCAAATATTGCTGCCAGAAAACGGCCCAGGTATGCGTGCCGTGTCCATGCGTCTGATCAGAAGCAGGAATCAGAACGAACTGGCCTTTCTTGACATTCTTGATCTCGCGCTGCGCGATCCCCAACTCCGGTGGATTGATGAAATCGTCCGCCGAATTCACGAACATCACCGGCACGGTGATCGTTCCCAGTTTCGACGACGGATCGTAATTTCGTGACGAACTCACCGCATAAAGAAAGTCGTTGGCATCCAGCGTCGCAGTCCGCTTCATCATTTCGTCCAGATACTTGTCCGCCGCTTCGCGCGTGGGCAGGTTCTTCTGCGCGGGAATAGGCGAGATGCCGGCGATGATCAGAAAGTCCTCTGAGATCTGCAAGGCCGCCCGCGGTTCCGTCGTGTACTCGCCGCCTTTCCAATCCGGGTCTTGCCGGATGCCATCGATCACCATCTTGCGCCATACGCGATTGCGCCCGGCGAGCTCTACCGGTAAGCACGCCAGCGGCATCATGGCGTCCATGAAGTCGGGATAGGTCTCGCCCCAGACCCACGAGTGCATGCATCCCATCGAAGTGCCGAGAATCAGCCGCAGATGATTGACGCCCATCCCCTGCGTCAGCAAGTCATGTTGCGCCAGCACCATGTCGTCATAGTCGTATTGCGGAAAGTGTGCGTGCAAGCCATCACTTGGCTTGCTCGACTTTCCGTGTCCAATGTTGTCGGGCAGGATGACGAAGTAGCGACTGATATCCAGAAGCTGCCCGGGCCCATACAGTGCGTCCGCAAACTGCGGAGCCAAGAACTGACGGCCCGATCCTCCGGTTCCATGCAGGATGAGCACCGCGTTCGTAACCTTCCCGTTTGCATCGCGCGCGGGCTTGCCCAGCGTCATGTAATGCATGCGCAACTCGGGCAGCGTCTCACCTGACTTGAAATGAAAATCGCGCAGGATGTATTCGCCGTCCTGGGGTGTGAACTTGCTTGCGGGCTGTGACCCGGCTTGCGCCTGACCGGTGGTTGCGCACAGAGACACTGCGATCAAGAGTGAGGAAAGCAAGAACTGCGTACGGAGCTTGTTCATGTTGGTGCCTCGTAACGCAGCATTCTATTATCCTTTGACTTCAATTTCGTTCTGAAGCTTTTGATTCTCTCGGCCGTCTACTCTCAGTGCCTCTGTGTCTCTGTGGTGAGTGCTGCTTTCTGCCGCTGCTTTTCTTCGAACTTCGCCTTACTCACGATTGCGCGCGCGATAGTCCCATGCCCGATAACTTCGATTCCGTTACTCGCGCTTACCTTAAACGTATAGAAACGGCCATCGAACGATTCCAGCACCGCTTCGGTCTTGATCTTCATGCCCACGACCGAGGGCGCGCGGTGCACGATGTTGATCGCCGTACCCACACTCACTTCATCGCCTTCGCAGAATGGCTCCAGCGCGTTGTAGCCGGCCGCTTCCATCATGCCGATCATGTTGGGCGTGGAGTACACCGGAGGCAGGTGCTCCTTCCAGGCAGTCAGCGTGTTCTTGAGTTGGACAGTGGTCTCGGCTTCGCCACGCGTGCCGATAGGAACTGGTTTCGCCATGCTGCGAGATTATCGTGACCACTCCGAAAACAAAACAGCCACGGATCCGGACGGTTCCGGTCACGGCATCCACTGAAATTCTCGGTTATAACGAAAGTTATAAGTCACCGGTAAAGCTGGGGTCGAGCCGGTTCCAAGCTCTTCTACGATTCCCTCAATCGCTCGGCATTTTGTCCTTGACAAACCGTACTGTGTGTCACACACTATGTATCAGCTACTATGTCGCACACGGCTACTAATCCGACTCCAGAAGTTCTCGAGAACCTCCGTTCCGAGCTTCGACGGGGCTCCCTGATCGTCGCCGTCCTCGCCGAACTGCGCACCGAGCAATATGGCTACACTCTGCGTAAGTCACTGGAAGAGCACGGGATAGCCATCGACGAAGGCACCCTCTATCCCCTCCTGCGCCGGCTGGAGACCCAAGGTCTGCTGGCCAGCGAGTGGCGCGAGCAAGACAAGCGCAATAAGCGCTTCTATCTTCTGTCACCTCAAGGAAACGTCGTTCTTACCGAGTTGCTGTTGGACTGGGAAAACCTGTCAGCCTCGCTCCGGGCGATCTTGCAACAACCAAAATCCGACACCCCCAGCGAATCGACCAAAGCTTCCCCAGTGGAAGCCTCGCCAAAGGACTAACTGCTATGGAACTCATTGATCGTTATCTGCAAGCCGTCAAATTCGCGTTGCCCAAGGGTAGTCCCGACGACATCATCCAGGAGCTGAATGACAGCGTCCTCTCGCAGGTGGAGGAGAAAGAAGCTGCACTCGGGCGGCCTTTGACGGAAGACGAAGTCGTGGAGCTGCTCAGAAAGATGGGTAGCCCCGACAAGCTGGCGAGCCGTTATCGCGAGCAGCAGGGCCTCATTGGGCCGACGGTGATGCCCATCTACTGGAAGGTGCTGAAGGCGGCGTTGGGGCTGGTGTTTCTGGTAGAGGTCATCGCTGCGATCGTCACCGCTGCCGCCGGACGTTCCCTGCTGGCGAGCCTCGCACCGATCCTCAATTATCCCAGTGCGGCGTTTACCACCTTTGCCTGGGTAACGCTGACGTTTGTTGCCCTCCACTACTTCGGAGCGAAGTTCCAGTCTCCCGAGCAGTGGGACCCACGCAAGCTGCCGGCACTGGTGAAAACCAAGCGCGGAAAGAGCCGTACGGAATTAATCGCCGCCCTGGTGATCGGTGCGATTGCGACGGTCTGGTGGCTAGTCGGATTACGCAACCCATTCCTGATCATGGGACCGGGAGTGATGTTTCTCACGTTTGCTCCGGTGTGGCTCAAGCTGTATCCCGTGTGGGTCGCGCTCGGCATTGCGGAGATCGCCCGCCACGCCTTCGAGTTCGCCAAACCGTATGCGTCGAGGCAACACTTGCTGTTCGGACTGGTTCCACGTTGCCTCAGCCTGATCGCGATGTTTTTCCTGATCCGTGCACAAGCGCTCTTTGTGGTTAACCCGAACAATCCGGCGCTGCAGCCGGCGATAGGCGCCATAAATTACGGGACGCGCCTTGGACTGACGATCGCAGCCGTGATTGCGTTGGCCAAGCTGCTGTACGACATCTGGAAGTTGATGGCTGAGCGCTTCGAGCAGGCACACCAGGCGGCGGTGCGATCATGAGCGCCGAACCGTTGCGAAACATGCTTACAGGAGCCGTGTAAATGGCCGCTTCGTTGGCAGCCGGAGCGGAAACGGCAACCACGCCGTCGTCAGCGTGTGACGCCGAAGTCCAGCCGCGGATGAACACCCGATCATGTGTGCGGTGTCCGTGTGCATCTGCGGCCTCAATTGCTTTTGTCTTGTTGCCCAAATCTGCTCCGTGTCCTCCGTGTCTCCGTGGTGAATCTTGTCTCTTGGTTTAGTCTTGTCCGTGCCGATCCGTGTAAATCCGCGGCCGCCCCGTGTTTCCCGCTAAAATAGAGACATCCGCCGCATTTGCGGCGTTCGTGGGGAATCATTCGCTTGTCGCAGTTCACTGAAACTTATGACGTTGTTGTCGTCGGAGCCGGTCACGCCGGATGCGAAGCCGCCATGGCTGCAGCTCGCATGGGCCTGAAGACCGCGCTTTTCACGCTCAACGTTGATCTCATCGCGCAGATGTCTTGCAACCCGGCCGTTGGCGGAATCGCCAAAGGACACCTCGTCCGCGAAGTCGATGCCCTCGGCGGCATCATGGGCGAAATTACCGACGCCGTCGGCATCCAATTCCGCCTGCTGAACACCTCCCGCGGACCAGCCGTGTGGTCGCCGCGCGCGCAATGCGACAAGCAGCAGTACCGCCTTAAGATGCGCGAGGTGCTCGAGTCCGAGCCCAACCTGCACATCAAGCAGGCCGAAGTAGCCGAACTTGTCGTTGAAAACATTGCAAGCCACCAGTCCGAAGAATTCACTCGCACCGTACGGGGCATCAAGCTGCGCGACGGCCGAACCGCAGGCGCGCAGGCGGTCATCATCACGACCGGAACATTTCTCAACGGATTGATTCACTGCGGCGAGCAGCAATATCCCGCGGGACGCAGCGGCGAACCCGCAGCGATCTTGCTCGGCGAGTCACTCAAGGCTCTCGGACTGCGCGGCTGCCGCCTCAAGACCGGCACCCCTCCCCGCCTCGACGGACGCTCCATCGACTGGTCGAAGTTCGCTGTGCAGCCGGGCGATGCAGATCCCACGCCCTTCAGCTTCCGCACCAGAAAAGTCGCTCATCACGACAAGCAGGTCCCCTGCTACATCGCCTTCACGACTGCCGAGACGCATCGCATTCTCCGCGAAAACCTGATGCGCTCGCCTATGTATAGCGGACAAATCCAGTCCATCGGCCCGCGCTATTGTCCCTCGATCGAAGACAAGGTCGCGAAGTTTCCCGACAAAGAAACGCACCAGCTGTTCCTCGAACCCGAGGGCCTGAACACCCACGAGATTTACGTCAACGGCATGAGCACTTCGATGCCCATCGAAGTACAACTTGCGGTCATCAAGTCGATTCCCGGCCTCGAAACCGCCGAGATGCTGCGCCCCGGCTACGCTATCGAGTACGACTCGATCGACCCGACCGAACTGGAGCGCACGCTCGAGACCAAGAAGATTGCGCGCCTGTATCTCGCCGGACAGATCAACGGCACCAGCGGTTACGAAGAGGCCGCGTGCCAGGGCATCATGGCGGGCATCAATGCGGCGCTCAAGGTGAAAGGCGAGCCGCCGCTGATTCTCGATCGCACCGAGGCTTACACCGCCATCCTCATCGACGACCTCATCAGCAAGGGAACCAACGAGCCGTATCGCATGTTCACCTCGCGCGCGGAGTTCCGGTTGCACCTGCGTATCGACAATGCCGACCGCCGTCTGACTCCGCATGGCCGTCGAGTCGGGCTGATCAACGACGTTGCCTGGGCCGACCACCTCGCCAAGCAGGAGCGCATGCAGCAGATGCGCGACCTCCTGGACCGCACGCGTATCAACGCTGAGCTGGCCGCTCGCGCCGCAGACGATCCCGCCGCCCTTGAAGTTCTCGAATCGCTAGGGAATACCGGCGTAGGTTTGACATTGTCCCAGGTCCTCAAGCGCCCGGAAGTCCAGATAGAACACCTCGCGCCGCTGCTGGCGCACTTGATGCCGATGTTCTTCGAGCGTCAACAAGCTTCCAGCGACCAGTTACCAGCAACCAGTGACCCGCCTGAGCTATCCACTATCCACTATCCACTATCCACTTCTGTACGAAACGAACTGAAGTCTGTCGAGACCGAAATCAAATACGCCGGTTATCTCGATCAACAAACCAAGTCCATCGAGCGACTGAAGAAGTCCGAACAGCGCTCCATCCCCGATTGGTTCGACTACGCCAAGGTGTCGGGTCTTTCGCGCGAAATGAACGAGAAGCTTACGCGTGTTCGTCCGCGCACGCTCGGCCAAGCCAGCCGGATCCCCGGCGTCACCCCCGCCGCCGTGTCCCTTATCAATGTGTTCATCGAAATCCAATCACGCCAGCAGGCGCAGGCCACTTCGCCGGCCCAATAAAAAAGCGCAATAAAAAAGCGTCCGAACCAGAGTCCGGACGCTCTGGAAGTTACCGCACCTTACAAGTTATGCAACGCCTTCTGCGCCTTGCTTGGCGTTGCTGTAGCCTTGTTGGAGGCCGGCGCCTTGTTGCTGCTTGCCGCCGGCACCGTAATGTTCTGCATTCCATTCAAGGTTGTGCCCTGAATACCGTAGTCCGGCACAGTCGGCGCAAACGTCGGCAGGTTGTTAGCTCGCGCTTGCGTCACCGCTTCGAATCCCGACGCCAGCTTGATCAACGTTGGCTCACTGAACGCCGTCCCGAAGAAGCTGATGCCCATCGGTGCGCCGAACGCCTCGCCCGCCGGCACCTGGATGATCGGGTACCCCGGAGCGGCGGCAAGGCTTGATGTGCCGTAGAGGAAGTGATCGCCATAGAGCAAATCCGTCGCCCATGCGGGATTGTCAGTGGCGCTCACCACCGCATCGAGATTGAACTGGCTCAGTGCGGCGTCGATGCCGTTCACGCCGTACAAATGATCTGCAGCGAGCGCCTGGTTGTAGGTCATGCCGCCGAACACCGGCTGCGGGTCATCCGGTCCGGGGAGCAGAGATTCGCATTGCAGCCAGATGTCCTGGTTAAAGAAAGGCATCTCCACGTCGGCGTGAGCGAGGTTGAAGTTGATGGCTGTCTGCAGAGTCCCGCCCGCCACCGGCACGCCTACCCGCGTGGCGAAGTACGCCTGCACGTCGTTTCTGAAGTCGAAGTCCAACACCAGTGACTCACCCGGACCTCCTCCGCCGCCGAACCCGGTGAAGCCCGCGGCATCCAGATCGATGACGGTTGCGCCCGCCGAGGTCAACGCCGCGAACGCCGCCTCGAATACTGCTTCCACCACCGGAGGCGTCGGATAGTTCGGATCGAAGCCGTTAAGTCCCAGGCGCGTGAGTCCTAGTCGCGCGCCTTGCAGGCCGTTCGGGTTGAGAAACTGCGTGTAGTCTGTCGGGATGTTGGTCGGTCGCGTCTTCCCCGTCCCCTGCCATCCCAGCGGCACGCCGCATGTTGCCGGATCGCGTCCATCGCAGGTGCGGCTCTGCACTACGCCGAGCGCAACCGCGACATCAGCTACATAGCGGCCGTGTGGACCGAACGTATCTTGGGTATGTGAGATCGGCACGATGCCGGCTCGGCTCGTCAAGCCCACAGTCGGTTTGAGCGCCACCACGCCGCTGGCATTACCAGGACACACGATGCTGCCATCGGTCTCCGTCCCGAACGAAACGGCAGTGAAGTTCGATGACACTGCTGCCGCCGATCCTGCACTCGATCCGCAGGGATTCCGCGCAATGCCATAAGGATTGTTGGTCTGTCCGCCGCGGCCTGACCATCCGCTGATCGACTCGAACGAGCGGAAGTTCGCCCACTCGGACAGGTTTGTCTTGCCAAGGATTACCGCGCCGCCTGCTCGCAGGTTGGCCGCGACCGTCGAGTCCTGCACCGCAGGCAGTCCAACCAGCGCGAACGATCCCGCACTGGTCTGCATTTTGTCGCCGGTATCGACGTTGTCTTTCAGCAGCACCGGGATTCCGTGCATCGGCCCCAGCACATGGCCATGGCGCCGCAACTGGTCCATCTGGCGCGCTATGTTTAACGCGTCGGGATTGAGCTGGATCACCGAGTTCACACCTGGACCGTTCTGGTCCATCGCCAAAATGCGGTCAATGTAATAGTCGGTAAGCTGCTCGGATGTGAGTCTTCCCGCAGCCATCGCGGCTTCGAGTTGCGCCACCGTCCATTCGTTGTAGTTCTTCGGACCGTTATCGTGTGAGACCGGTTGCGCGTTTTGTGCAACCACGGTCGACACCAGCAGGGTTGTGATCAGGAAGGTCTTAGCGATACGCAAGTTCATCTCATTCCTCCTCGACGCAAGGTCGTGAATTGTCAGAAAAAGGAAGAGAAGGGGCGCGAACGGGGCAGGGTGAATGTGTTGGCGAGTTGCTCGGGGGCGCTGCCGATCCTGGCCAAGGCCACTGAAATCCTGCTACGGCCTGCTTGAGGGTGTCAATACTTTTGTGGGGAAAATGTCTGCACGAATGGTTAACTCTTGCGCGGCTCAGTTAGCACTTCGGTGCTACTGAGGTGTACTGACCAATTTGATTTGCCGTTGACGTATGCGCGATTCTTCTCTGTGACTCCGCGTCTCTGTGGTGAATTGCTTTTCCCCATTTCCGAGGCGTGCCGATCCGTGAAAGTCCGCGGCTGGTCCTTGATTTTCGCGCTCCAATAAGAAAGCTCCCCGACTCTCCGGGGAGCTCCTACATTGTCGGACCTCGCAGTTTTCTAGTTGTTCGACTTGGAGGCGTGATAGCCGGCCTTCTGTGCGTCGGCCTCGGTCATATATTTACCCTGCTTCGTGTTGCCGTAATACTTAGTGCCTTCCTTGTGGTAAACCCCGCTGTCAGTGTTCACCCACACCATGCCCTTCTGCGGAGGCGGACCTGCCGAAGCGGTCGTCGCGGCCTTGGCTGCTGCCGGCTTTGCCGCCGGAGCTGCGTTCGATGTCGCCGCCGCTGCCGGAGCTGGATTGCTGGCCACAGGCGCTGGTGCTGACTTCGCTGCCGGAGCAGGCGCAGCAGCCGGCGCCGGAGTCGTCGCCGCGGTGGTAGCATCCTTTGCTTTCTTACTGGTCTTCTTGGTCGTGTCAGTAGTCGTCGCTGCCGTCGTGTCCGCTGCCTTCGTCGTATCGGCTGCTGCCTTCTTCGAAGTCTTCTTAGTTGTGTCGGCAGTTGTAGCCGCAGTCGTATCGGCTGCCTTGGTCGTGTCCGACGCAGCTTTCTTGCTCGTCTTCTTCGTTGTGTCGGCGGTAGTGTCGGTGGCCGCCGTGGTGTCCGACTTTGCCTTCTTCGCCTTCTTCGTGGTCGTGGCCGTCGTGTCGGTTGCCGTCGACGTCGAGGACGCCGCCTGGGCCATCACCTGGCCTACCCCAAGCGAAACCATCAATCCAACCATCGCGATAATTACCAACCATCTCCGGTTCATCTGTGTCTCTCCTTGTGCCCTCGAGTCTTCTCCCGGGCATTTTTCGCATTTTGAATTTGCCGCAGCCCACGCCCCGGGGGGCGGGCGAACTGTCCGGGGTGCGATTTAAGCCGAATCTTACACGCCCGCGCACCCGGAACCAACCTGTTTTCGCGGTCGCGCCCGGCGCGGCCAGCGCCAGACCCCGCGGGAAAGTTCGGTTTTGTGACTGAAGTCATAGTTCAGTCGCCGCCCCGCGCTTAGCTTTAAGAAGGAGTGCTCGCCACACCACAGACCGTAAACAGCGCCTCACCCGCGCGGATTGACCCTCCCGGCTCATCACCTCGCATAGCACCCGTCGCCGCGACGCACCGTAAAAAGCTCGTCCGCCGCACCGCCCGCGACTACTCGCAACGTCTGCGCCTGGGTTTCCAACTCGCGTTCCTTGCCCTCAACGGTTGGATTGGCCTGCAGTTCTATCACTGGGTGCGCTGGGCCGAGACCTCCGGAGCTACCCGCGAAGTCGCGCGACCTGCCGGCGTCGAAGGCTGGCTTCCCATCGCGGGCCTCATGCAGTTCAAGTATGTCTTGCTCACTCGCGAAATGCCGCGTATCCATCCCGCCGGATTCTTTCTATTCGCTTCTTTTCTCCTGATGTCGTTCCTCCTGCGCAAATCGTTCTGCTCGTGGCTTTGCCCCGTTGGGACCATGTCGGAATATCTCTGGAAGCTCGGCCGCTCCACCTTCCGCCGCAACTTCACTCTGCCGCGCTGGCTCGACATCCCGCTGCGCGGCCTGAAATACCTGCTGTTCGGTTTCTTCGCCTTCGCGGTGTTCAGTATGTCGGCCGCCGCCATCGCTGAATTCCTCGCAACCCCATACGGCCTCATCGTCGACGTGCGCATGCTCAACTTCTTCCGTTACCTCGGAGGAGTCGCCGCATTCGTCGTTCTCGGCCTGGTCGTCGCCTCCATTTTTATCCAGAACTTCTGGTGCCGCTATCTCTGCCCCTACGGGGCGTTCCTCGGACTAGCGGCCCTGGCCAGTCCCCTGCGCATCATTCGCCGCGAGCCCGCCTGTATCGATTGTGCCAAGTGCGCGAAGGCCTGCCCCGCTTCGCTGCCGGTCGACAAGCTCATCCAGATCCGCTCCGCCGAGTGCACCGGATGCCTGGAATGTGTAGCGGTTTGTCCCGCGAAAGACGCGCTCGTCATCGCCGCTCCGCGCACCCGCGCTATTCCCGCTTGGTCCATGGCCGCCGCCATCGCCATCATTTTCTTTGGCCTCGTCGGCTACGCGAAGCTCAGCGGACACTGGGATACGCACCTGTCGAAGCAAATCTATTTCGAACTCGTACCTAAAGCCAGTGAGCAGCACCACCCAAAGGCCTTCTAGCCCGTCATAAGCAGCTGCACCAGAGATATACCGCAGAGCCGTTCTTACTCCTCCTTCCCCTTTCGGGATTGGCGACAACACAATTCTTGTGCATCGTCGATCCCGTCATTTTGCGGATGTAAGCTGCTCTCACCAACAAAAATCCGTACTCGGCATGAGCTCTCGTGGAGCTCATCCAACCCAGGGGGATCTGTCATGATGCTGAAGAAAATTGCAATGATCGCTTTGGTTTCTCTTTTTCTCGCTCTGCCGGCCTTCGCCATGACCTACAAGACCAGCTATTCCATTCCTTGCAACCAGGTGTGGCCCGCGGTCAAAGACACGCTAAGTGTTCCGGACAACTACACCGTCGTCTCGACAGACGACGCCCAGATGACGTCTTCCTACGACGTCAAGCACTCCGCTCACGTCAACATTTCCGGCACTGTCCTGCAGCGCACCAACAAGGTCACGCTGGTGACCAAGGGCACCGGTTGTGAGATGCAAGTCGTGTCGAACTACAGCGGATGGGAACACAATGACAAGGGTGACTTCAAAAAGCGGGTCGACGAATCTCTCGCCAAGATGAACGCGGCAAAGCCTGCCGAGCCCGCTAAACCAGCCGACGCGAAATAGCGCGAGACGCAGAAAAACCGGAGCACCGTGCTCCGGTCGACGAATACATCAGCGAAGTTTGCCGCGCCTTCACCTCCCGACGCGGCAATGCTTTTCTAGCCTGACAAATGACGGCGCGCTGCCGCTCCCGCTGCCACCAGTCCTCCGCCCAATAGGGCTAATGTGGCCGGCTCCGGTACTGCCGGACCAAAGTTTGACTGGCTGACTTGCGTGAACTGATAGCCGCCATCATTCCAAAGAATGGAGGCGTAGCCGCCATTACCGCAGCCGCCCGCCGCCGTATAGCTGCACAGATTGACATCACCCACACCCGGCACGCTAAACACAATGCCGTAATAATCCACGGCATACGGCGCGGAGTTGGACTGGTAATACAGGTTGTTGTATTCGAAGTGCGGATCGAGGCCCGTCGCCACGATGCCCGACACTTCGATCTGGTTGTAAGTTGCAGTGATACCGAAGATGCTCCACGAGCCGTCGGCGTTGTCGCTGCCGAAGAGAGTTCCCGTCACCGAAACTCCCGGCCCGCTGTACGAAAACGGTATCGCATCCGCGTAAGCCGCGCCGCTCAACACCATGGCGCAGCTCAACACGGCTATCACAAGCACGTGCGTCTTCATACCCGAACCATCGGCAAACCGCTCGGAACCTTGATCGCTCGAACGAAAAAAAGCCGGAGCGCCTTGCTCCGGCTTTCCCTGAATCTGTGGCCCTCGCGAGTCAGCAATCCCCTCGCGTGTTTCTTGGGGTCCGCAATCCTCGACGTGTTACCCGATCAATCTGCGGCGCACCGCTCCTGCTACCGCCAACAATCCGCTACCCAGCAACAGCATGCTCGATGGCTCCGGTACGGGCGCCCCGAACGATGAACTGGTCACGCTGGTGAAGGTATAGCCGCTCCCGTCCCACACGATCGACGTATATCCGCCGCTGCCACAGGGGGCTGCGCCCACGTAGCACAAGTTGACTTGTCCTACCGTCGGCACATTAAACAGCACACCCGCGTTGTCGAAATACGTCGGATTTGCAGGATAGAAATACAGGTTGTCGTAAATGAAGTTAGGATCGGTTCCCAGGGGAACAATCTGCGTTACCGTAATGCCGTTGTAGAGGGCATTAATCCCGGTGATCGACCAGCTTCCGTTGTTGTTGTCGGTAGCGAAAAACGTTCCCGAGACCGAAACGCCGGGGCCACTATACGAAAATGCAATGGTGTCGGCATTCGCCGCAGCCACCATCAAAACACAACAGCACACTAATCCGAGGGCCAGATTTCTCATCGCTTTCTTTCTCCTTGACACAGAAACCACCAATTTTGGCGCAGTACTGCTACTTCTGTCAGTGCAACTTTATGACCAACGGATACTGCTATAGGTTGTTGAATTTATTACTTAAACCTTTGGTCATCTGGATTGCAGCTGCAGAAATTTGCATGTTTATGGACAGTCACTTCACTGTCGCTTGGGGACGAACCCACGTTGGTATTGTCGAGGGGCCTACTTGAGTGTTGCAGGTCTCTGCGACTTAAATGGTGGGAGCGCTAGCGCGGCGAAGCCGAAGGACCTCGATTTTATTCCCTGTTCTATTCGTGTCGTCCGTGTTCATCCGTGGTTGCTTTTGCCTTTCCAGTCCACACGGCTGATTGTTGCTTACGCCCTCTCGAACGCGTGCTTGGCGTGCAACTCATCCAGCGCCTTCTCTTTCGCCGCATGAAATTCCTCAGCGCGGCCGATCAGTGCATCGGTGGCGCGGGCCGAGTCGCCCCACACCTCTAGCAGCCCTTGGTCTGCCAGCTTCCTGGCCGCGGCCAATAGTTTTACCTTCATCTGCTCATCCGCCGCATCGAGGTACAGCGCATCCACCGGGTCAGCAACCAGCACCGGCTGCCGTTCCACTCCTCCCGCCCAAAAGACCTTGCGCGCCACAAACTCTTCCAGCTCTTCCGGCTCGACGTGCCAGAAGGTGAACTGTTGTCGCCGCAAACTGTAGCACCGGCTCGATAGCGGAACCGGCTGCCGTTTGCCCGACTTCAGCAGTTGCAGTTGCTTGTCGTCGAGCGCCTTACGCGCCGTGTTGATCGCAACCCACAACGCCATCTCGCCATCGCGCGACGGCAACACTTCGTTGATGCTCTGTGAAAGATTCAGCGCCAAGTCGGCATGCAATTCGCCACCGTCGGCCAGCCATAGCCTCCCATGCAGCACATACCAGTCGCTTCCACCCTCCGAGCGGTGAAACGGCCACTGCAATTCCACTCGCACGGGCAGTCCACGCAGCGTCATTCCTTGATAAGTTTTCATAGTTTCCATGCGAATCCGAGATGCGCGCCTTGCGCGCTGTCGTTCCCTTCCTCGTCGGATTATTCTACTCGGAGCCGCATTCGAAGGAGGACGTTCATGTTCTCGCGTCCATGGCTTTTCAATTCGCACGCCCCCGCCGCCGTCTTCCTGGTCCGCCTCATGGTCGGTTGGGTCTTTCTCTCCGAAGGCATCCAGAAATTCCTTTATCCCGCCGCTCTCGGCGTCGGTCGCTTCGAAAAAATCGGCATCCCCGACCCCGCGTTCTTTGCTCCATTCGTCGGCGTAGTCGAAATCGTCTGCGGAACCCTACTGATCGTCGGCCTGCTGACCCGCTTAGCCACGATTCCCCTGGTCATCGACATCTGCGTCGCCATCCTCACCACCAAACTCCCTATGCTCGCCAAATCCGGCTTCTGGGCCATGATGCACGAGGCCCGCACCGACTACTGCATGCTGCTTGGCTTGGTTTTCTTGCTAATCACGGGCGCAGGCAACCTCTCTCTGGACGCGCGCCTTGACGATACCGGCGGACCAGTCACGTAAAAACTGACCTGAATCCCATCCGGGTAAATCCGTGGTCGGCGTTGATTTTGGTTTTGCCCCAAATCCGATCCGCGGCATCCGCGCAATCCGCGGTTGCGCGATTCTGATCCGTGGCATCCGTGTTGATCCGTGGTCGCTTTTGGGTTTGCTTTGCCTAAACGGATCCGTGCCGGTCCGTGAAAATCCGCGGCTGAATACCGAAACTCAACCGCTTCTCCGCCTGCGCTATCATGCAACTTACGTAAGCATGGCAACAGCTAGCCAAACTACCACATTGTGGGACATTGCCCGACTCTTCCTCAAGCTCGGCACCACCGCCTTCGGAGGCCCCGCCGCCCATATCGCCATGCTCCAGCAGGAGGTCGTCGAACGCCGCCACTGGATCAGCCAGGAAGAATTCCTCGATCACCTCGGCGCCAGCAACCTCATTCCCGGTCCCACCTCAACCGAACTGGTCATCCACATCGGCCGACGTCGCGGCGGCTGGCCCGGACTGCTGGTCGCCGGCACCTGCTTCATCCTTCCCGCCGCGCTCATGGTCGGGATCCTCGCTTGGGCCTATGTCCGCTACGGCTCGCTCCCCGCCGTTTCGGGTCTTCTGTACGGCGTCAAGCCTGTCGTGATCGCAATCATCTTGCACGCCCTGTGGAAGCTCGGCCACACCGCCATCAAGAGTACGTGGCTGGCCATAGTCGCGCTGGTCACATTGTTTCTGGCCCTGGTCGGCGTCAGCCCACTCGTAGTGCTGGTGATCGGCGCATTCCTGGGAGTGGTAGTCTCGCTCGACGCGTCGCGCCGCAAAGCCGCTTTCCTGGCGACGCTCCAGCCTCAAGCAGCCATGGCCGCCGCAGCCGCCGTCGGTCTCTGGCCCATCTTCCTCAGCTTCGTCAAAATCGGCGCGATGGTCTTCGGCAGCGGATACGTCCTGCTTGTCTTTCTCCGCTCCGAACTCATCGAGCGCCATGCCTGGCTCACCCAGCAGCAACTCCTTGACGCCGTCGCTGTGGGCCAGGTCACTCCCGGTCCTGTCTTCACCACTGCAACCTTTCTAGGCTACCTGCTGCACGGTACTTCCGGAGCCATCGCTGCCACCGTCGGCATTTTCCTACCTGCGTTTGTGCTGGTCGCTGTGAGTGCACCTCTGATCCCCAAGATTCGCGCCTCCCGCGTCGCCGGTGCCGCACTCGACGGCGTCAACGTCGCCTCCCTGGCGCTCATGGCGCTCGTGACCTGGCAACTGGCGCGCTCCGCCCTCGTCGATTGGATCACCGTCGCCCTCGCGCTCTCCAGCGCCGTGCTGCTCTTTTGCTTCCCCAAACTAAATTCCGCCTGGCTCATCGCTGCCGCGGGACTAGTCGGCGCCACTCGTTATGTCTTCTCGTAACGAAAACTCGACGAAGCGCATCCAAGCTCTTTGGCCTTTGACTTAAGATTTATCCGTGTAGTCCGTGGAGATCCGTGGTCGCTTTTGATTTTGCCTTTTGCCCAAATCCGATCCGTGTCCTCCGCGCCATCTGCGGTTGCTTAACCCGTTTCATGCCACGACCTGTTCTGATGAAGGCTCGCCCCCATGGACTCACCGCAGCACTTCTCTTCCTCGTCATCCTGACCGGGCCGAAATTGTGGGCGCAGGGGCCGCCCTACCAGACCGACGATCCCGTACCCGTGGACCTGCACCATTACGAGTTCTACATCTTTGGTGCGGCCGACGGAACACCCGTGGAGATGGACTCTTCAGGTCCAGCCTTTGAGTTCAACTGGGGTGCGCTGCCTAGGGTGCAAGTGCACGCGATTTTGCCCTGGGGCGTGGTGGCACCCTCGAACAACCCTATATATCTACCGAGCGGAACCGGGCCCACTGAGTTTGGCCTCACGGACATGGAGTTGGGCGTCAAGATTGCATTTATTAAAGAGAGTAAATACGTTCCCCAGATCGGCAGCTTCACCATGTTCGAATTGCCCACAGGCAACGCCAGCAAAGGCCTGGGTGTGGGCAAGGTCTGGTACAAACTACCGATCTGGCTGCAAAAAAACGTTGGGACATGGACCTTTGACGGCGGCGTTGGCTATGAGGTGGTGCCGCAAACCGGATATCGCAACTTTCTCTATACCGGATGGCTGGTGAAGAAGAAACTCAGCGACCGGCTCGAACTGGGTGCGGAAGTGTTCGCGCATGGCGCGGAAGGCAGCGCAACGCCGCAGACCGAGGCTTCCACTCTTATCGACGTCGGCGGGTACTACCACTTCAAGAACCATCCGGGCCAGCAGTTCCTCTTCTGCTACGGTCACTCTGTCGCCGGCCAAACTGAGAACTACGCCTACGTGGGGATGTACTGGACGTGGGGAAAAGACAAGAACAAAGACAACAAGACGGAAATACAAAACGAGGGGCTCTTTCCCGGACACTAGAATCGCGGGTGCCCCATCCTTTCGCTTCTTTTGCGAAAGGGTGGGAAACAAAAGACCATCCCAACCGCAGCCCTGATTCCGATCCGCGTTCCTCCGCGCAATCCGCGATTGCCTTTGTTCTTGTGACTCAATTCTGATCCGTGTCATCCGTGTTGATCCGTGGTTGCTTTTGCTGTTGCCTTTTGCCCAATTCTTCTCCGTGCGCTCCGTGTCCTCCGTGGTGAACTCGTTTTTTGCCTAATTTCCGATCCGTGTCGTCCGTGTGCATCCGTAGTTGCCTTTCGTTTTGCTTTTGCATTTTGCTCAAGTTTTCTCCGTGTCCTTTGTGCCTCCGTGGTGAAATCGTTCTTGCCTAATTTCTGATCCGTGCTTATCCGTGAAAATGCGCGTCTGCTTCCGCCTTTCCCCTCGCGTATATTCGTCGCATGATTCCGCGACGCCTGATAGTTCTGCTCACCGCGCTGGCATCCACCCTCTGCGCACAAACCCCCAAGCAAGCCGCCAATCAATGGCGCGCTGCGCACGAACAACAAATCCTGCAGGAGTTCACCGCGCTTCTCTCTATCCCCAACGTCGCCAGCGACAAGACGAACATCCAGCGCAACGCCGAGGTTCTTGCCGCGTTGCTAGCGAAGCGGCATGTTGCCGCCAAGCTCCTCACAGCGGCCGGCTCGAATCCCGTCGTCTACGGCGAAATCAAAACGCCCGGCGCGAAACACACCATCGTCTTTTACGCCCACTACGACGGACAGCCCGTCACTCCTGAAGAATGGGCCACCAAGCCTTTCACGCCGGAGACGAAAACGGTCAACGGCGAGCCGCGCATTTACGCGCGCTCTGCTTCCGATGACAAAGCCGCCATCGTCGCCCAACTAACCGCGCTCGATGCCCTGCAAGCCGCGCACATTCCCATCAAAGCCAATCTCCGTTTTGTCTGGGAGGGCGAAGAAGAAGCCGGCTCCATCAACCTCGGCGCCGTGCTCGAGAAATATCGCGACCAGCTTGGTGGAGACGTTTGGCTCATCTGCGACGGCCCGGTCGATCAGAGCGGACGCCAAAGCGTCGTCTTCGGCGCGCGCGGCGTCACCCATCTCGCCATCACGCTCTACGGTCCCAACCGCGAGCTTCACAGTGGACACTACGGCAACTGGGCGCCCAATCCCGCCATGATGCTGGCGCAACTTCTCGGCAGCATGGAAGACGCCACCGGCCACGTCCTCGTACCTCATTATTACGACGGAATAGTTCCGCTCAGTCCTCTGGAGAAACAGGCTATCGCCGAGGCCCCGCGCAACGAAGCCATGCTGATGCACGAATTCGGCCTCGGTCACGCCAACGGCGGCGGCAAGCCCCTGCTCGAACTGCTTAACGAACCCACGCTCAACATCGACGGCTTCGCCTCGGCCCGCACCGGCGCCAAGGCCAATAATGTTGTGCCCTCCACTGCCACCGCCGATCTTGATCTACGCCTGGTCAAAGGCCTCGACTGGAAAACCCAGCAGCAGCGTGTCGTCGACTACATCACCGCGCAGGGCTATTTCATTACCAACGCGCCGCCCGACAAAACTATGCTGCTCGCGCATCCGAAAGTCGCCTTCGTTCAACTCGACACCGTCGGCTACAACGCGGTGCGCACGCCCATGGACCTGCCCATCGCGAGAGATGTCATCGCCGCGGTCGAAAGCGCGCGTGGCCCGGTCGTCAAGCTGCCGACCATGGGCGGCAGTGTCCCACTTGAAGTTATCGAGCACGCGGTGGGCACGCATACCATCACCGTCCCCATCGCTAACTACGACAACAACCAGCACTCGTTCAACGAAAACATCCGCCTGCAGAATCTGTGGGATGGCATCATCACCATGGCTGCCCTCGAGGCAATGGAATAGCGCGGTAGTGCAGCGCGGCAGCTTTTCAGGGCTCAGATCGATCGTCCGTGCAAATCCGTCGTCGCTTTTCCTTTTAGCTTTTTCCGATCCGCGTCCTCTGCGTAATCCGCGGTTGCCTTGGTCTTTCTGCCCTGAATTTGATCCGTGTCGATCTGTGGAAATCCGCGGCTGCTTTCGCTCTTGCTATCCTTACTTGCGATGCTCGACGCCGCCCGCATCGCCACTCTACTCGAACCATTCATCGCGCCCGTGTCCGCCGAACTCGCGGACCAGCTACAGATTTATCTCGAACTACTGCTGCGCTGGAACGCTCGCATCAACCTGACCGCCATTCGCGACCAGGAGCAAATCGTCACGCGCCACTTTGGAGAATCGCTCTTCGCCGCGCGTGTACTTCGTGATGCCGGCACCTTCACGCCCTCGGATAACGCTCCAATCAGCCTGGCTGACGTCGGCTCCGGCGCAGGTTTTCCAGGCCTTCCGATTAAATTGTTTGTTCCTGAAATTCGCCTCACGCTGATCGAGTCGCAGAACAAGAAAGCCACATTCCTTCGCGAGGCGATTCGTGCTCTCGATCTAAAGAATGCAGAGGTATTCAGCGGCCGCGCGGAAACCTGGAATCGGACTGCCGATGTCGTCACCCTGCGGGCAATCGAAAAATTCGAGACCGCCCTGGCGGGGATCGTCCGTCTCGTGACTCCTGGCGGAACGGTTGGGCTGTTGATCGGCGTCGGCCAAGTCGGCTTCGCTCAGCGATCGCTTAGCTCAAACTGGCAGCTAACTGAACCTATTCCGATTCCCCTGAGCGACGAAAGGGTAGTGCTAGTGGGAAGGAGGGGCGCCTGATTGGAGCAATACGGTGTCATTGTGGGAAATTCCGTTGTCAATGAAGGGGTTGCCATGACTCTTAAGGGGATGTCATTGCTTGTCTCGCCTTTCTGTCTCGGCAGACCATAATCAAATTGACTATTGGTCATATAGATAGCACACAATTTCATTGAGGTGGGAAATATAGCTGGCTTAGAGTCATAATTTTGGAGTTAGGTGGGAAATATTGTTGTCTTGAGCGTGGAGCCTATACGCTCGCCGACCATTATACCTATTTTCCAGCGGTTGCCCTAGCGCAGAGTCGCCCTCCAAATTGTTCCACGTGGAACAATTTGAGTTCGCCAGACTGCGAAATCGCCCGCTGGCTCCGCACTCCACTCCCGGTCGCCCCACCCAGATTGTTCCACGTGGAACATTTTCACGGAATACGCACAACTATCGACCCGAGCTAGCTTTTTCTGAATCAGCAGCTTCCGCCACGGCTTGCGAGAATTGCACAGTTTTTCCTCCAGAAACTGAACTTGCACTATGCACGGGCGTTGCCCATCCCCTCAGCCAGGGTCTAATCTTTCCCGGAGGCTTTCAATCCCATGGGTCGGGTCATAGCGGTTACCAATCAGAAAGGTGGCGTGGGTAAAACCACGACTGCCATCAACCTGGCGGCTTCTTTGGCCTCAAAAGGCGCGAAAACCTTGTTGGTGGACTGCGATCCTCAATCCAACGCTTCCAGCGGAGTCGGTTTCAATCGCGATCCCAACCGCACCAGCACCTATCAGGTACTGATGGGCGAGGTCACAGCGCACGAAGCAACCAGTCCGACCGAAGTTGAGAACTTACAGGCGATTCCGGCACACAAAAACCTCATTGGCGCCAATATCGAGCTGGTGCCGTTGGATCATCGCGAATACCGCCTGCGCTACGCGCTGGATCCGATCCGACACAATTATGAGTACGTAATCCTCGACTGTCCACCCGCACTCGATTTGCTGACATTGAACGCGCTGGTGGCAGCGGATTCGGTGCTGATTCCGATGCAGGCCGAGTATTTTGCCTTGGAGGGTGTCACCGAGCTACTGGATACCGTAGATCGGATCAAGCTGGAATTGAATCAGGGACTGGTGGTGGAGGGAGTTGTCATCACGATGTTCGACGATCGCACCAACCTAGCTCAGTCGGTAGCCTCAGATTTGAAAGGATTTTTCGGCGAATTGATGTGTGAGACGACGATTCCGCGCAATATCCGGCTGGCCGAAGCGCCCAGCCATGGTAAGCCGGCACTTTTATATGATCCGCGGTCGCGCGGCGCGGAAGCTTATCTGCAACTGGCGGACGAAATTATCGCCCGGTCGAAGCGGGCGGCCGAGCAGCCCACGACGCAGCCCGAGGTCGCAAGCTAAAGAAAATATGAGAGTTGAGATGAATTCACGATGGAAAAACGAAAGGTGCTAGGACGCGGGCTAGAGACGTTATTGCCGTCGCGCCAAGTCTCCGCGCCGGCTCCGGCCGTACATCAGGGAGAAGCGATCCACCAATTGTCGGTTGAGCTGATTGACCGCAATCCGTATCAGACGCGTTCGCATGTGGATGAAACGGCGCTACAAGAACTAGCGGATTCGATCAAGGCTACTGGGGTTTTGCAGCCCATCACTGTGCGTGCCGTGCCGGGGGGCCGATATCAGCTCATTGCAGGTGAGCGGCGCTGGCTGGCCTCGCAACATGCTGGAAAGACAACGGTTCCGGCCATTGTGCGCCAGGTTTCGAACGAGCAGGCGATGGAGATGACCATCATCGAAAACCTGCAGCGCGAAGACTTGAATCCAATTGAGCAGGCGCGGGCATTTGACCGGCTGGGGCGGGAGTTCGGACTGACGCAGGAACAGATTTCGCTGCGCACTGGGAAAGAACGGTCTTCGGTAGCTAACTTCCTGCGCTTGTTGCGGTTGCCAGAGTCGGTGCAGGCTTGGGTGGCAGGCGGCCATCTCAGCTTTGGCCACGCCAAGGCGCTGCTGGGACTCGATTCGCCGGAAAGCATGATGGCCATTGCGAATCGCGCCGTGGAGAAAGGCCTGTCGGTTCGACAGACAGAGGATGCGATAGCCAACTTGAGCCATCCAGCGCAGCGGGAGATGGAGAAGCAGCTCACGGAACTGGTGATGGATCCGAATGTGCGGGAAGCGCAGCGAGAGTTGGAGCGGTCGCTCGGGGTGAGGGTCACGATTAAGGACCGCAAGGGGCGGGGGAAGATCGTATTGGAGTATTCGTCGCTGGAAGATTTCGACCGGATTCTGACATCTCTGACCGGCAAATAGGCGCGGTTATAACATTTGTTATAACGCACCTTATAAGCAGATTTCAGTGAATTGACTATCGGTCATTGTGGATGGGCCGGAGGTTTTGGGGCTGGCGATGGAGCGACGATCTGACGGTGCTCCTCGTCGTCGAGTTGCATTCGGAGGTCGCGGATGAGGATGGTCCACATGCGGACGTTGGTGTTGAGCAGGATCTGAAGATTCTGGTCACGCAGGAAGTTGATCTCGCTCTGCATATTGTTCATGAGGCTTTCCATCTGATTGAGGTCAGCGCGCATTTGCTGAGTGCGGTCGGCGGGGGCGCCAGCCGAAGGTGATGGAGGTGGGGTAGGAAGAGTGAGCTGCTGCGCAGCGGCGTTGGCCACGAGCAGTAAACACAGTGTGAGTTTCGGGAACATCAGGGTCCTCCCGTGGCGTTGGGTGAATTCTAGACCAAAACAATAAAGACAAAGTCGAAGGCAGCCACGGATTTTCACGGATCGGCGCGGATCAGAATTGGGCATAGCACAATTCACCTCGGAGACAGGGACGACACGGATAGGAATTAGGCAAAGGACAAAAGCAAAGGCAACCACAGATGAACACGGACGACACGGATAGGGCTTAGGCAAGAAAAAGGCAAAGGCAACCGCGGATTTTAACGGATCGGCGCGGATCAGAATTGGGCAAAAGCACAGTTCACCACGGAGACACGGAGGACACGGAGGACACGGAGAAGAATTAGGCAAAGGTCAAAGTCAAAAGCGACCGCGGATGCACACGGACGACACGGATAAGGAGTAGGGATTGCTTAGGACGACGGTAGGAGACTTCGAGGTGACAGTTCTTAGCGACGGGACCTACGAGCTCGACGGTGGCGCATTTTTTGGCGTGGTTCCCAAAGTGATGTGGGAGAAACGGGTGCAGCCCGACGCGCGCAACATGCTGAAGGTGGGTACCAACGCGTTGCTGGTACGCGACGGAAAACAAACGGTGCTGGTCGAGACCGGCATTGGACCGAAGCTGACGGAGAAGAGCCAGGCGATCTACAAGAACCAGGCGCTGCTGATGAAAAGTCTGGAAGAAACCGGTGTCGCGCCGGATGAGATCGACATCGTAATCAATACGCATCTGCACTTCGACCATTGCGGCTGGAATACGTATTATCGCGACGGCACTCCGGTGGCCACGTTCCAGAGGGCCCAATACTATGCGCAAAAAGGCGAGTTGGAGCACGCGCACGAGCAGCACGAACGCGATCGGGTGAGCTACATGACCGACAATTACGATCCGCTGGTGGCCAGCGGACAGATGACGCTGCTGGAGGGCGATGCCGAGATTGCGCCCGGGATTGGCGTGCGGGTGTTTCCGGGACACACGCGCGACATGCAGGTGGTAACGGTGCGAAGTGGGGGAGCGACGTTGTGCTATCCCAGCGATTTGATTCCGACGGCGAATCATCTCGACCCAACCTGGGTGTTGGGATACGATCTATACCCGCTGACTACCATCGACAACCGACACAAGTTTTATGCGGAGGCGATTCCAGAGAAGTGGCTCGTGGCTTTCACACACGATCACGAGACTCCACTGGCGTACGTGGAAATGGGAGAAAAGGGACGACCAGTGGCGCGGGCGGTGCGGTTGTAGGCAAAGACAAAAGCAAAGGCAACCACGGATCAACACGGATTACACGGATCAGATTAAGGCATAAAGAAAGACAAGATTCACCACGGAGAGCACGGAGGACACGGAGAAGAATTAGGCGAAAGTCAAAAGCAAAGGCAACCGCGGATCAACACGGATTACGCGGATCAGATTAAGGCATAAAGAAAGACAAGATTCACCACGGAGAGCACGGAGAAGACTTCGGCAAAGTCAAAAGCGAATCAGCCGCGGATTTTCACGGATCGGCACGGATCAGAATTGGGCAAAAGCACAATTCACCACGGCGACACGGAGGACACGGAAGCCGAAAGTAAATACAGGGGTGGAGCGGGCAGCAAGGTGGTGGCTGGGCCTGGCGCTTTTGAGCCATTTACGGGCAGGAGTAAAAGTCCTACATTGTGGCACTATCACAATGTGGTAGGAGAGGGGCGAGACGTGGGGAAAAAGGACAAGAAGAAAGATAAGAAGAAGCGCAGCCAGCAGCCAGCGGCCAAGGCTGCGAAGAGTGGACTCGACCTGCGTACCGCAGAGTTGCCGGCGCGACCCAAACCGTTGAAGCCCGCCGATATCCGCGCCCTGCGGAATAGCCTGAATGCCAGTCAGGCGCTGCTGGCGCGTCTGCTCAACGTCAGCTCCAATGCGGTGGAGAGCTGGGAGCAAGGGATCCGCGAGCCTCGGCAGGCAACGCTGAAGTTGCTGCATATCGCGAAGAAGAATCCGAGTGTGCTGCTGGACTAATCTTTCGTGGTCTGGGCGAAAGGCGAGATTCACCACAGGGACACGAAGAAGGATTAGGCAAAGCGAAAGGCGAAAAGCAACCACGGATTGACACGGATTACACGGATCAGATTAAGGCATAAAGAAAGACAAGTTTCACCACAGAGACACAGAGGCACGGAGAAGAATCGGGTAAAAGTCAGAGGCCAGCGGCTGCGGAAAAAAAGACAAAGCAGATTCCCTGTGGGCTGAAGCTCGCGAGGAATGACAGGAATAGGGGACCTGTACGGCATGGCTGAAGGTGCGCCCCTTCAAAACGTGATCCGAAGCGAGTCTTCCCGCGAGTTTTGAAGCGGTGCCCCTACGCTCGGTGCGCTCAATAAGAATCGGCTCTACAGCGCGCGCTGCAAGAGCGAGGTGCCGACGCCGGCGATGATTCCCAAGACCGCTACGGCGGTGAACATCTTGACGGCGGTGTGCCAGGAGAGGCTGCGACCCACGATCAGCATGGGATAGATGCTGAACGCTCCCGTCGGACTTTAAAGAGAAGAGCAAAGGCAACCGCGGATTGCGCGGATAAACCTTGGGCGTCCAAGGCTAAAGCCCGCGAGATAGATTGACATTTCTCACCACGCTAAAGCGTGGTGCTTCCACCGGAACATCAAAGACAAATTCAACC
>CAVVNW010000011.1:0-259264 GCA_963749635.1 uncultured Acidobacteriaceae bacterium | reverse complement strand
CTGACCCAGCGGAGGTTTCTGCTTCGATAATCGGAGCCCAGCCTCTCCAATTTCCAGTGCCCCCTACGTTTGAGCGTGCTTTCGGGTATCGGGGAGATTTGCGCTTCTTGGAGTTCGGGTATTCCATCAGATCTCGGCAATTCGGGTACTCCGATGGCGGAGACGACATACCTTCGGACCAGAGCTTGTGGTTTTGGTTTCTGCACCATCCAGTAATTTCTACACATTGCCCGAGAGTCGATATCCCACCCTCTATGGAAGTTTTTCCGTTGAAGCCGAGCGTCCAACGCTTGAGCAGATCATGCGAGAGGGGTGGAACTTTCCAGGCTCCTGCACTGTTTACTGTTAGATCGTCGAGATCGGATTGCGTACATTTCCCAGCGAGATCAGACAATGATCCTTTTCGCCCTGATGGAACCGGAAGATGCCGACCTGCACATGGTGTTTGTGGATGGTCTGCTGATGAGTCCTGGCACCGAAGACTACAAGGAGCCCCCTGCAATCGAGTTGGCAGACCAGTTTCGTGCGTTCCTCGATGCCCAGGTTGAGATCGCGCAGAGGGCTGATCGGGCGGATTTAAGGCTGTAGCAACGGGTTTGTCGTGTCCCGCGATTGGTACGGCGCTGCTGCGCAGCGGATGAGATTGACACGTCACCCCAGAATGGGTGCTGTGCGGTAACCTTCGGTTACCGCTGGCGAACGCATTGAAGAAGCGAGCGTTACCAAAGAAAAGCTACCGGAATGGCGGAATCTTCGATAGCGCAGGCGAACTTGTTGATTTAACTGAATTGCTCTCTTTTGCCCAGCAGGCGAGCCGTATGGTTAAGCCGACTCTCCGGACCAAGTCGATTGGCACCAAGGTCACTGAGGAGGAATATTCCCGATTGGAGCAGGCGGCCCAAGCGGGAGCCAAAACCTTGGGCGAGTGGTGCCGCGAGGTAATGCTGGCAAGCGCCAACGGAAGATCGCCTGAGAGCCAAAAATCGGGCGGTGTCGAATTCCAAGCGCTCATGGCCGAGCTTATGGCATTGCGGACGATCCTGCTTAACGTGATTTACAAGCAGGCGAACGGGGAAAGACTTTCAGCGGAAGAAATGCAGCGGCTGATCGAACGAGCGGACGCTGACAAGATCAAGAAAGCTGCGGAACGACTGCGTCTCCTTGCAAAGCCAGACTCAGTCTGACTGGCCGGTTTTACCGACCAGGGTTTCCTGACTTTTTGCCACTTCGGTATTGCTTATATCCGTTCGGAGTTCAAAGCTCCGTCTGTGGAGTGAGTCGTGAGCAGACTCTGGGGTCACGAGGAACGTCCGGGCTGGTTTGCTTCCATCTCGTGGGCGCTCGCTGTGTCGGCTGTGGTGGGCGTCGGTATTTGGACCTACCTGAACGCTAAGGTCTGGACTCCCCTGCAGCGCTACTACTGGAACGAATACCTCAATACCGAAATGTACCGGGCGGCTCAGGGTGAATATTGGATCCTAAATACTGTGGATCACCGGGGACAACGCCACTTGGCCACCGAGTCCGAAGTTGTCCCCGCCGCTAGACATGGGCGTCAGCTAGTTCCCTTTTCGCTATCAACTCAGGCGCAGCGGGCAGGCGCCACCGACCTAGTGGTAGACACGGTTCATTACAGCAGCGAGCAGATGCACCAGAAACTCGCACAATCGATTTACCACGACCAATCCGTCACAGAACTCTCCTTGCCAGCCTGGGGAGGTGGACTCTGTGTGCTGATTTTAGGCATCGGATGGGCAATCCGCCGCAACTTCGTCCCTCGTGACTTGATTAATGATGGTAGGAGGCTCAAAGGCCCGCAGATTGTCACAGTAAAGGAATTCAATCGATGGAGTAGAGCGGACGGCATTGGTTTCATGACAGCCAATCGCGGCGAAATGCTCCGCATCCCGCGCTCTTTCGAGAGCAGCCACATGATGATTATTGGTGATTCAGGGACCGGCAAGAGCGTCCTCCAGCGGCAGGTGCTAATGCAGGTCGCCGAACGCAATGAGACCGCTGTCGTCTATGATCCGGCGCTTGAGTACACTCCCCAGTTTTACCGGCCAGAGCGCGGAGATTTGATCCTGAATCCGCTCGATGTCCGTTGCCCCTATTGGTCACCGAGCGACGAAGTAGTACACGAGGCGGAGGCACTGACGTTGGCGACTTCGCTGTTTCCCGACAAGCCGAGAGAAAACACGTTCTTTGTCGAAGGACCACGGAAGATTTTTGCCTATCTGCTGACTCTGAAGCCAACACCAGAGGAGCTGGTGTGGTGGATGAGCAGCGAGGACGAACTGGACAAGAGAGTTCAGGGAACGGAGCTGGCAACGTTCATTTACCGGAGAGCTGGCCCGCAGCGCGGAGGAGTCTTAGGCGCACTAAATATGGTTGCCGATAGCCTTAAGATGCTGCCAAAGGAGAAGGACACAAACCAGCGGTGGACGACTGTGGATTGGTCACGTCAACAGGCCGGCTGGCTCTTTCTCACCTCCACTCCTCGCTTTCGACAGAGACTGCTGCCGCTCATCAGTCTGTGGCTGGATACCCTGGTGCTACGGCTTATGAACCAAGGCGACATGACCACGCGCAGGGCGTGGTTCGTTTTGGACGAGCTCGCGAGTCTGCAGCGATTGCCTCAGTTGCATACGGCTTTAACGGAAAACCGCAAGTCCAACAACCCAGTAGTGATTGGCTTCCAAGGCCGTAGCCAGCTTGAAGCGCGGTACGGGCACGAGGCCGAAGCCATGCTTTCGCAACCTGCGACCAAAGTTTTTCTACATACAAGCGAACCGCGCGCAGCCAAGTGGATCTCGGACACGATCGGAGAAGTGGAGATCGAGCGTCTTAAGGAATCCGTAAGCAAGGAACAATTCCCGCATATGCGGAGATCGAAAAGCTATTACACGGAAAGGCGTACAGAGCCCCTTGTATTGCCTTCGGAAATTGGCGGAATGCCACGAATGCACGCGTTCGCAAAGGTAGACAATTTAGTCGTTCCATTCTCATTCCCCTATGTTGAATTACGAAAAGCCCAACCCGGCTTTATTGCCCGAAACGATGAAACTCATCATGCTGTGATCGACGACAGGAGACCACAGCCGCAACCGAATGCCCAGCCCGTTCAGGAGATCAGACCTGACAAAGCAACTGGAGTTACCGCAGGGCAAGAGCCCTTTTTCGAGTAGGCCATGCTGACAATTTCGAAGGCGCTAAGCGCGGCACAAGCCGAGATTTATCACAAAGAGGAGTTCGCGAACGCACAGGCGAATTACTACTCAGAAGGCGAAAGCATAAGGGGTGAGTGGCACGGCAAACTTGCCGAACAGTGGGGCCTCCGTGGCGAGGTCGACCAGGAACAATTCGCGCGCCTAGCAAATGGGCAGCATCCGACCAGCTGCGAGCAGTTGGTGCGACACACAGTGCCACGGGAGTATTTGGATGCCCGCGGGGAGGCCGTCAAACCAATGGAGCACCGGGCAGGCTGGGATGCAACGTTCTCCGCCCCCAAAAGCATATCTCTGACCGCATTGGTTGGGGGCGACGACTGATGTTCGCCAAGCCCATCGTGAAAGCGTTCGGGTCGCGATAGATGAACTCGAAAAATATGTTCAGGCCCGAATGGGTGGAAACCGCCCGGCGGAAACCACAGGTAAGTGGGTTGCAGCTTCCTTTGAGCACGACAGCGCCAGACCAGTAGAGGGGTACTCCGCGCCTCAACTGCACACTCACGTTGTGTTCTTCAACCTTACAGAGACCGAAAAAGGTGAAAGTCGCGCATTGCAGCCGCGCGAACTGTATCGGTCGCAGCAATACGGGACCGCGATTTATCGCTCCGAATTGGCATTGCGTTTGAAGGAGTTGGGCTACGAAATTGAACAGGGGAAAAGCTGCCAGCCAGAGATTAGAGGTTATACGCGCGAATATCTGGAGGCCTCCAGCCCACGAAGTCAGCAGATCAGAGATCATCTTGAACAGCATGGCCTTCACGGCGCGGGTGCAGCACAGATCGCGGCGCATCAGACCCGCGACGATAAGCTCCCCTCGATTACCCACGAAGAAATGCAGATGAAACACCGAGATATGGCGGCTCAGTTCGGTAATCAGCCAGAGAGTGTCATCCGTGAAGCGCAATATCGGCAAGCGGCGGAACAAAGCCCGGAGCAGAAGCAGCAGTACATTGAGTCGGCACTCACCTATGCCCGAGAAAAAACTTGGAACGCCAATCAGTAGTGGACGAGCGCGATCTCATGCGTGATTCACTGAGGCGTTCCATGGGCGAGGCTAGCTTCGCAGAAGTGCGGGATCGATTTGAGAAACGTGTCGAGTCCCGCGGGCTGATAGGAGTCGAGAGCGCAGGTCCCGCGCGTGCATTCACTACCGAACAAATGATCGGGTATGAAAGGGACACAATCGCAATGATGCGTGCCGGGCAAAACCACCATGACACACTGGTTTCTTCCGAGACGCGAGGCGAAATCGAAGTAAAGCATGCGCGATTGAGCCCAAGTCAACGAGCTGCCGTCGACCAAATCCTATCCAGCCAAGACAAGATCACAGGCCTCGAAGGCAGGGCGGGTGCAGGAAAGACAACCTCTCTAGCTGCCATCCGCGAGGCCGCCGAGGGCGAAGGCTATGAAGTGCGGGGCCTGGCGCCCACCTCACGTGCAGCGCAAAAGCTTTCAGAAGCCGGTATCGAGTCAGAAACGCTGCAGCGGCACCTCTACGCGGGAAAGGGACACGACGATGGACAGAAGAGGCTCTACATATTGGACGAATCCAGCCTAGCGAGCACCAAACAAGTGAACGAGTTCCTGCACCGGTTGCACTATGACGACCGCGTTCTACTCGTAGGCGACACGCGACAGCATGAAGGCGTGGAGGCGGGTAAGCCGTACCAACAGCTACAAGAGGCAGGAATGCAAACCTCGCACCTTGATGAGATAGTGCGCCAGAGAGACCCAACGCTCAAAGAAGCCGTAGAACAGCTTGCACGGGGAGACGTGTGGGAGGCGATAAGTAATCTCGACCGACAGGGTCGAGTACATGAAGTCGCGGACCGGACAGTACGGCTAACAGAGATCGCGAGCGAATACGCGCGAGAACCAAGCGGCACGCTCGTCATCTCCCCAGATAACGAGTCACGCCGCGAGTTAAATGCTCTGATCCATAGGGAAATGCAGGAGCGCGGCGACGTCAGCCGGGAGGAGCACAAATTGCGCGTCCTCGACCCTCGGCAGGAGATGACTGGGGCAGATCGGCAGTGGGCGGGGCAATACGAAGTGGGCGATGTTGTGCGCTACACACGAGGTAGCAAGGTACTGGGAATTGACCCAGGTGAATATGCCCGCGTGGAGAATGTTGATGCCAAGGAAAACCGCGTCACGATCGAGCGTGAGGGTGGCGAACGAGAGACCTACGATCCGCGTCGACTCTCAGGTGTATCGGTGTACCACGAGATAGACAGAAGTTTTTCCGAAGGTGACCGCGTACAGTTTACGGCCCCGTCGAAAGAGCTACACGTTGCCAACCGGGAGTTGGGAACAATCGAGAAAATCAACGATGCAGGCGACGTTGAAGTTCGCATGGACTCAGGCCGGGACGTTCATTTCAACATTCGTGACCATGCGCATCTCGATCACGGCTATGCGGTGACCAGCCACAGCAGTCAGGGGCAAACGGCAGACCGCGTGCTGGTCCATGTGGACACCGAAAAGAGTGAACAGTTGGTGAACAGCCGCTTCGCTTACGTGTCCGTCTCGCGTGCGCAATACGACGCGCAGATTTATACGAACGACAGAAGCGAACTTGCGCATGATCTCAGCCGTGATGTCTCGAGGCCTACCGCGACTCAGGCCCAGGAGCACGAGGAAGAAACCCACAAAAACGAACCCGGCTCTGTAAGGCACGTGACACAGGAACACGAGAACGAGCAGGCCCAAGATCTTGGGATCGGCATAGGCGGATCTTTTTAACGACTTAAGACTCAGAGGGCCTGCAAAAAACTTGAGTGCTCGCACGGAAACCGGCGACGCGGAATTGCTCAAAATCGGTGGGACTTCATCTCATCTGGCAATCGCGAGCCAAAGCTGGCGAGAAGTCAGCCGGGAAGGTGTAGAGACTGGACGGGCGGCGCCTAAGCAGACGTACAATGTTCCCAATTGTTCGATGTGGGGGTGCACGCTCATGTCTGGAATGACAACACGTACGTACTTGAAGGGGTTCTCGTTGGCTTCACGTCGGCTCGCGGATTACGCCACTCTGCTTAAGCTGCGATTAACCGCTTTGTTTGTCGGGACCGCCTGGGCGGGCTTTTACTTGGGTTCATATCAAAATCAGCTTCCGACGTATGGCTGGCGCTTGGTTTCCGCTCTGCTCGGAATCGGTTCAGTCATCGGAGGCGCAGCGGCGCTGAATCAAGTCATTGAACGCGAGGCCGATGCACATATGCTTCGCACCCAAGAACGCCCGCTACCGAGACATCGCATAGGGATTGGAGAAGCACTAGCAATCGGAATAGTATGCGTCATCGGGGGCGCCTCGTTTCTATCATTCACGACGAATGCTTTAACGGGACTGCTGAGCTTGCTCGGTGCTGCCGTCTACCTGGTTTACACGCCCGCGAAAACGCGGGTGTGGCTTTGCACGGCGATCGGCGCTCTAGCGGGTGCCATGACGCCGTTGCTGGGCTGGACAGCAGCTCGCGGGCACCTTGGACTTGAAGCCTTAGCCCTATCGGCAATCGTCTTCTTGTGGCAATTGCCTCACTTCCACTCGATCGAATGGCTCTACCGTGCCGACTACAAAGGTGTTGGCATGCGAATGCTGCCAGTTATGGAGCAAGGTGGACGGTGGACAAGACGCGTTGTGCTTGCATGTTCGCTGATGCTGGTTCCGGCGAGCCTGCTTCCTGTTTATTTGCACATCGTAAGCGGCAGCTATAGTACCGCCGCTCTCATTCTCGGTCTGGGATTTTTGCTGCTTTCGATACGTTTCGCACGAGCACTTAATGGGGACAGCAGTCAGTCAGATAGATTGGCCCATGAGCTGTCGCAAGCCAGTGTCTTATACCTTCCCATTCTGTTTGGCTTGATGATGATCAATGCTAGGTGAAGAAGTGCCTGCGGCGGACAAACGTGCCGCGAACAAAGCAAGAGCCGAGATAATTCACCTTTCGGTCATGAATGCCATCGCACTAGGTTCGCCCAGGTGAAAGTCAGGTATATTGATCTGTCAACTTCCACAGTTAGTTACACAGTAACACATTGTATTAAATATAACTATTTTATTATCAATCATTTACTGGCAGACGCAGCGGACTTAAAATCCGCAGACCCGAAAGGGTTGTGGGGGTTCAAGTCCCCCTCCCGGCACCATAACTCGCTCCCCGCGTCTACTTCACTGCACCCTCGCATCTCGACCGCGCATCGAATATCACGTCTTTGTTGCCGATGTACTCCTCCGCGATCCTGACGGTTCATTAGTGATGTCAGACGGAGCACTGACCTTACGTACGGCCCTAGGTTTACGCATGGAAAGGAGCATCCATGAACGTAACGAGACTACGCACATGACCGCCCCCATCACGTCGAACGCGCTTGGTGTCAACGTCTTTACCGCACCTGGGAAGGCTATGGTCGGCGAGCGGCCAAAGCCCTTCGGCGAAGCGTTCGGCTTTGACCCGATCACGTCGACTTTAATCTTCGGCGAACACGACGCGGTGCTGGTAGACGCAATGACGACGGTGGCTGAGGCCGAGGCTCTCGCGGATTGGATTGCTCTGCACAACCGCAACCTGCAGACGATCTATATAACGCACGCCCATTTCGACCACTTCTACGGTCTGAGCATTCTGCTCGACCGTTTCCCGAGCGCTAGGGCAATAGCAACGCCGAAGACGGTGGAGGCCATGCAGTCGTCGTTTGTTCCTCCGCTGAGCCAATTCGCCCGCCAATTGTTTCCCGGGCAAGTGCCGACGAAGTTGGTCTCACCGGAGCCCTATAAGCCCGACAGCTTCACGCTTGAGGGCCATGAATTGCGCATCATCGAGCAGGGCCGCACCGATTGTCCCGATTCGACGTCTCTACACGTTCCATCGATCGGCCTCATCGTCGCTGGCGACGTTGTGTACAACCAGTGCCGCATGTACGTCGGCGACACTACGCCCGAGAGCCGAGAGAATTGGATCGCGGCGCTAGACCGGTTAGCGGCACTGGACCCGGCGATGGTTGTCGCCGGTCACAAGAAGACTGGCGCGCCCGACTCTCCCTCGACGATCCAGGAGACCAAGCGTTACCTGCAGGACTTCGATCGGGTGCAGAAAACCGCGACCTCCGACCAGGAGCTGTTCGATCAGATGACGGCGCTATACCCGGATTGGGTAGCCAATCAGTCGTGGTTGATGTTCGGATTCCCGCAGCCATAACCCCCATCAACCGCGACCGCCGGCCTTTGCGCGCTTTGGGAAACAGTGGGTACAGACGGAGAGTTCCCCAATTTCAATGAATGGGACGTCCCGTCTGTCCCCAGTCTTAGTTCCGATTTCAGAGAGGAGAACAAGGAGAACAAAATGACAACAAAAGGAAAAATCCTGGTGCTAGTATCGAGCGGTCGCGGCTTGCCCTTGAAGGATGGCAAGGTTTATGCCGGCGCCGGCTACTACCTCAACGAACTGACGGTTCCGGTTCGCGCCCTGATGAAGGAGGGCTACGAAATCACTTTCGCCAACCCCAAAGGCAACGCGCCCCAAGTGGATGTGCACTCAGAGGTCGCCGATTTCTTCGGTGGGGACGCGGCCAAGCTTCAGGACTATATGATATTCCGCGACGGCCTGACTGGGCTCAGAGATCCAACCCGCATCGCGGATGTCGTCGCATCAGGCTTGGATCAATATGACGCAGTTTTCGTCCCCGGTGGCCACGGCCCGATGATCGATCTTCTCGATGATCCCGACGCTGGCACCGTGATGAGACACTTTCATAAAACATCCAAGCCTACGGCAGTGCTCTGCCATGGCCCGATTTCACTTCTCTCGGCTCTTCCGAATTCGACGGAAGTGGTCGCCGCGCTGAGCGCGGGCGATGCCGCTGGAGCACACGCAAAGGCGCAAGGCTGGATCTATTCCGGATATAAGATGACTATCTTTTCGACAGCGGAGGAGCAGCAGCGGGAGCCGCTTGAGATTGGTGGCAAGGTTCTCTTCTACCCGGACTTCGCCTTGCGTACGGCGGGCGGTGACGTAAGTGTGGCCGCTCCGTGGCAGAGCTACGTCCTTCAAGATCGCGAGCTGATCTCAGGTCAGAACCCGTTCTCTGATGAAGCGCTTCTGAAACTTCTTCTACCGGCACTCAACAGGAGTCGTCAATGAACACCGTACAAATCGACCAGAAGAGTTATGAGATGCCCCCGCGGGAGGGGATCAGCATCGCGCATTTTCTCACTGTCGCCGACGTCGAGCGATCGGCTCGCTACTACGAAAAGGTCTTCGGCGCTCGCATTCTAACCATGGGTGACGGCAACGCGCCTCCGTACCTTCAGCTCGCGAATATCTGGATGATTCTGAACGTTGGGGGCGGGCCGACCCCGGATAAGCCGACGGTAACGCTCAGCGTCCCCGACCCGAATCACATTAACAGCTTTATGAATTTCCGCGTTGCGGATATTCATGCGTGCTATGAACTGTGGAAAAGTCGAGGAGCCGAGTTCATCACAGAGCCAATACCCAAGTACGGCGAGATACGCTGTTACATCCGCGATCCTGACGGCTATATCATCGAAGTCGGACAGAGCACCGACCTGAAGTACGGTTAACGCTCGGCTCGGACGGGATGCGGATTTAAACGCTTACGGATGTCCGCCTGGTGCCGGCCCATTGGCGCCCTTCGACGTGATCGGCGACGCCTACGCGCTAAGGCTATTTCTGCGGCAATCCCTCCGCCTTCTGTCTCATCTCTCGCTGTTCCACCGCCAACTTATACGCCACGTAGTACTTGTAGATATTCGAAACGTAGGTGACCGTCTCCTGGCCAATGTCCTTGGCTGCCACTAGTTCCACGTTGTTGAACCACACGTTGGGATCGAGGCCCATGCCGGGTGCCTCTTTGCGCAGCCGGGCGATGCGATTCGGTCCGGCGTTGTAGCTGGCGAAGACAAACAGCGTTTTGTTCAATTGATCGATCGCAGGGTCGTTGAAGTACCGGTCATCAATGTCGCGCAACATCTTGACGCCCGCGTGGATGTTGCCGTCAGCCGTACTCACGTTCGGAATGTTGATGGGCGAAGCCGCCGCATACTTCGGGATCACTTGCATAATGCCCACCGCGCCGCTCGGATTCTTCCTGCTCTGGTCCAGCAATGACTCCTGGTAGCCTTGCGCTGCAATCATCAGGTAATCAAAGCTGTATTCTCCGGCATACTTCTGGAAGAGCTCAAGGTTCGCCTGAAACTTCTTCATTTCTTCCGAGGAAGTCGAGTCCTTGACCCACTTGGTGTTTTGCAGATAGCGCCGCAGCAGGGTGTTGCCGAACGATGATCCCACAGCGTGGGATGAGATAAACTCGTCGACCAGTTGCTTCAACTGCGGGTTGTTCTTGCGCATTACCCAGGCCATCTGGGTACCGCTGGCAATCACCAGGTCCGGATGGGGCTGAATCTTATCCAGCACTTGCGCCCACAGCGCCGCCCTTTGTTTCGTAGTGACCGTCGCCGGGATGAGCTCCGCATTCACCATCTGTACCAGGTCGTCGTCCATCAAGTTCTTGTCGGCTGCCTTGATGACGATCGGCGCCTTGCCTTCCTTCTGCAGGGTCTCGTTCACCTTTTGCAGGTTGGTGTAATACGTGGTCAAAGGATTGACGTACACCTCTTTGCCACCCAGGTCGGCAAGCGTCGAGACCGTCCCGGAGTTCGGTCCAGTCACGATGATCTGGGTCACATCGGTTTGTATCGGCGTCGAAAACGCAACTCGCTGTTCCCGCTCGGGGGTGATGACGATTCCATAGGCGATCAAATCTCCCAGGCCTTGTGTCAGCGCCGGCTCGACCTGGTCGGGACGCAGAGGAATGAACGTCACTTTCACGTCCAGCGTGCCGGTCTTCAGTTTCTGATTGACGAACTTCTGAAACTCCTCCAGCGCCTCGTACATCACCCCTTTGGGATGCCCTTTGTCGTAAAAGAAAGCGATAGGACTGAGCATG
Organism: uncultured Acidobacteriaceae bacterium; assembly: GCA_963749635.1. Classification (GTDB taxonomy): domain Bacteria; phylum Acidobacteriota; class Terriglobia; order Terriglobales; family Acidobacteriaceae; genus DASRAA01. Next base: position 248,069 of record CAVVNW010000011.1, on the reverse strand, counting down.
ACGAGAGCGCGAATGTTGCGTTTCTTCGCCATCTCGTCCAGGTCTCCAGTGCGTCGCCCGAACGCCGTAGGAAGCTTGACGTCAGCCGACGGTGCAGGAACCTCGTCGGGCTGCACGACCGGAGCGGCCGGCGCCACCTGCTGTTTCGCTTGCTCGGTAGCGGCCGGGGCAGCCGTTTCCTTCTTTTCGCAGCCACCTATCAAGAGCAGGCCAAACAACGACGCCGCGAGTGCCAGAGCCTGGCGGGACAAAGCCGAACGTATAGACATCATTCCTCTCCGCTACGCGGACAAACTTTGGGGGTATGCAATTGTCGCATACCCCCTCTGGCGTTTTGCCTGCAGCCTCGAGCTAGTCGCTGCTGCCGATGACAAAGATGGTCTTCTTCAGGTCCATCAACGGCACAGGGTTATTCGGATGCTGAAGATCCGGATTCATATCATTCGACGCTCCGCCGGGGAAACGTTTGACGTTCGGAAAATCCACAATGGATTTGTCAAACTCCAAGACCACCGGCGAGAGCATAACAGCGGGGGATGGGCTGCCCAAAACCACGAGTCACAAGCCGACCGGACTCCGCGAGGCAGCAAAAAACGGGCGGCCCATTGCGAGCCGCCCGTCAGGTTGAGAGTCGGATTACTGGCCTTCGTGCGCCTTCATCATCTCTGTGATTTGAGCTTTTATGGCGTCGAGGTTGAAGGTTGCGGGCGCCTGCATCGGCGGGTAGTCGACGGCGGTCAGAGCCATCTTGCCCACGTACTGCTGGACCAGGACAAAGCGCCAGAACTCGCGCGCATAGAAGTCATTCATGTAGCCACCGCCAAGACTGTTCAGCGACTCGCCCCGAAGCGAGGGTGTGCGCTCGAATGGATCCTGCCGGATGTTCACGATGGTCGGCATGTCGGTGGTGACCTTTTCTCCCGGCCAGCCCCACGGCTGCTGGAAGAACTGGAACTTGAAATCATCGATGCGAATGGCGCCCAGATGAGGGCCACCGAAATAGAAGATTTCGTGACGAGCCGACGGTCCCTTACCCGTAATCAAGTTCATCTGGTCGTAGCCGTCGAGGTGGTTCTTGTAGGTGCGATCACCCAGCTTCACTCCCTTGAGGAGTTGATTAGTGATATCAGAATTTCCTGCCGCGTCTGCCAGCGTAGGCAACCAGTCGAGTCCGGAGATGATGCCGTTTTCGACCGATCCCGGCTTGACGTGTCCCGGCCAGCGAATGATCGCCGGCACGCGGAATCCGCCTTCGAAGACGGTGCCCTTGGTGGCCCTGAACGGAGTCATCCCGCCATCCGGCCAGGTGAATACTTCGGCTCCGTTGTCGGTGGTGAAGATCACGATGGTGTTGTCAGTCTCTCCGATGTCGTCGACGTGCTTCAGGATTTCGCCGATGCTCTCATCCATCTGCGCCATGCCGGCTTCTTCGACGTTGTAGTTGTCCTGGGCGTTCATCATTGCCTGGTACTTCGGCGGGAGATACGTAAACACATGCATGCGAGTGGTGTTGTGCCAGATGAAAAACGGCTTGCCGTCTTTCTTCGCCTTGTCCATGAAACCGTTTGTGTCCTGGACCAATACCTCGTCAAAGGTCTCCATGTCGTACTTGGCCGGGCGCCCCTTTTGCCAGTTCTGCATATCCGTCATATTCGGGAACGGCGGTAGCGGGCCCTCGTCCACAATTTTCTGTTTACCCACCGCACCCCATCGCGCCTGAACCGTCGGGTCATCCTTGTCGGTCGCCCAACAGTGCGTCAGATCGCGAGGTCCAGTCTTATCGATCCAATCTTGCGGGTAGTCGAACCAATAGGGATCCGACATGGCGTCGAGGTGATAGAGGTATCCGAAGAATTCGTCGAAACCGTGCACGCACGGCAGAAATTTGTTGAGGTCGCCGAGGTGATTCTTACCGAACTGGCCGGTTTCATAGCCCAGCGACTTGAGGACGGTAGCGAGGGTAACGGCCTGCGCCGGCATCCCTACATCGGCTCCAGCCTGGCCAACGGTCGTCAGTCCGGTACGGATCGGCAACTCACCGGTGATGAAATTGGCGCGCCCCGCCGTGCAGCTCGCCTCCGCATAGTAATCGGTGAACATCATGCCTTGCGAGGCCAGCTTGTCGAGGTTCGGCGTCTTGCCCGACATGATTCCACGGTGATAGGCGCCGATGTTGAACCAGCCCACATCGTCGCCCATGATGACGAGAATATTAGGCGATTTCGTGGTTTGCGCCGCGCTCGGGGTCGCGCCACCCGCCAGCATGAAGCTGGAGATGGCGAGTGCGCCCAATGTCAGTTTGCGAACTCCTGCACCAAAATCCATACAGAATCTCCTATTGCACGTGCTGCTGATTGGCCTCCGCGAGGGAGGATTGCAATGGGCAGAGGGTCCCATCAATGATTGAGATATTTGCATTACGAATCGTCCCTAAAAAGCTACACCAACTCGCCCCGATTGGCGAAGCAATTCCCCGACTTTCGTGGTGGTCGGGTCAAAACCCTGGGCTAACCAACTGCCTAACTCGACCTGCCCATTAACTCGCGGGGTCTCATTTCTCCCACGCAAAGATCTGCTTCCAATCGTTTTTCATGCTGATGACGGTCCAGCCCTTCGCCTTGGCTTCGTCATACAGCGCTTGACTGAAAGCGCCCACCTTCGTGTCCGGCAATCCCTGTGCCGGACCATAGGCATATTCGCGCGTCGCGTCGTCGTGCAGCACCAGCATCTCCAGCGACGCTCCCCCGTTCGCCTGCGTATATTCCAGCATCTCTCGGTCGCCTTCCGTGTTGCCGAACGCCGCCTTGGGATGCTTTCCGATGAACAGGTAGATATCTTGCGCTTTGCCCGCATTGTTGTTGTTCAACAGCAGCTTCGGGTCGCGCATCAGGATGCCCTGCCCCTCTTTGTTGTATTCATATTTAGTGTCAAGGGCCGACCCGATGATCTGCTCTGGCGCGATGTCATACACCTGCTGGCCATAGGCACGCACGAAGGCCTGCCCACCGCCGGTCACAATGTAGGTCCGATAGCCGTTGTCGCGCAGATACTTCATGACTTCCAGCATCGGTTGGTACACCATCTGCGGATACGGCCGATCGAATTTGGGATGCTTGGCCTTCGCCATCCAGTCCTTCACGATCGGCGGGAACTCCTCAGCGGTCATGCCGGTCGAGGTGACCGCGAAGATAACTTCGATGTCCTTCATCGTGAACTTCGACATGGCTTCCCGATCACCGGTGACGATGGCTTTGAACGGCATCTTGGTCTTCCACTCCGGATGCTGGGGCGCCATTTCAGCCACGCGATCGAAGGCAAACAGAATCTGCGAGTACATGGGCTGTTCGACCCAGGTCGTACCGTCCTGATCGAACGTCGCGATGCGGTCTTCCGGCACCACGAATTTCTGACTGCTCTTGTCGGTGGTGGTTTTGACGAAATCGAGTATCGCTTGCTTCGCCGGCCCATCGTTCCACGAAGGTAACGGATCAGCGGCAGCGGTGGTCGCCGGTTGGCCCGCGGTCGGAGTAGCGGGCGTGGGGTTATTGGTACAACCAACAAGGGTGAGAATCAAGAAGAGCGATGAGAATATTGCTAGCCGAGTTTTCATTTCAAATGCTCCTTGTCTTGCAGCGCCTGCCACCTAAGTTCAGCGTTTATTCCTCCTTGATGGCAGCGCCGCTGTGAACCAAGCCGTGACGCGCGGAAGGCCGTTCGCTTTCCTCGCCTCCGGATTCAATTGGGCGGACTCGCGCCAACCCGCGCGATGCCAGTGCCGCGAACACATACGCACCCGCCAGCGCGCCGAAGCCCTTCCAGATGTGCGTCCACTGCACATCGCCCCCGAACAGCTTGGCCAGATGACCAAAGCTGAGGTAAACGTGCACCACCGCGACGATCAGCGCTGTGATCGGATTCAGCACGAACCCGGGCAAAGGAAGCGCGATACGCCGCTTCACTTGAATAGCTCAACTGTCGCGAACGGCTCAGCCGATCCCGGACGGAAGCGATTCAGTGTGAACTTCGTCGCCTGCCCCGGCTTCACGTCCACCAGGACATAGTTGTATTCCTCGATCGGGCTCGCGCCTTTCCAATACAAGTCGGGCGGATAACCGTCGGGAACCTTGATATGCGTTCTGCCGGGAAGGATTGGATCCTGTTCCGCGCCACCACCGCCCAGCAGCAGGTACTTCACCCGGTCCACTTGATAAAGCTCGGTGGTGTGTACGTGCCCGTTGAAGACCACGATGTCGAGGTCCTTGGCGTAAGCGGCAATCGCCTTGTGGGGATTCTGATCGGCGGGGATGGCTCCCATACCCGAGCGGCAGAAGACAGGGCTATGAAACGAAATGAAAACCTTCTTCGTGCCGTTGGCTTTGGCCTCATCCAGCCACTTCTGCATCTGCTCGATCTGCGCTTCGTACGGAGGCCGGGTCGCGCCCCAACCCGACGGGACGCGGTAGTCATATGCACCGGTCCAGAGGAAGATAAAACGCACGCCCTCGTAATCGAACTTGTAGATGAGCTGTTTGTCAGACACGCCGAATTCCTTCAGATAGGGAAAGGACGCCAGCAGTCCTTCAACATCGGAGTCGGCCCATACCTCGTGATTTCCAACTGCAGGAAAGACGCGGCCCGGCAGCCCAGCAGCCTTCATTTCCTTGTCCGGAGGCGGCAGTTGCTTCAGCACTTCTTCGTTCACCAACTTCCAATACGGATTGTCCGACGGCTTGCCGCCCTGCTTGCCCCACCAAACCAGGTCTCCGGTGCTGACAAGGAACTTGGCCCGTCCGTCCGTAATGTCTCTCACTACCTCTTTTGCCACCCAGTCGCCGCCTTCCAGCCGGAACATCTGGCGGCTCACCCCCGGAAGTAGTTTCACATCCTCGACCGAAGCCTCGGTGACCCAGCCCTTATCGAACTTCAGCGTGGTAATTTCGCTGGCGGTATCGAAAGGCATGACCATCTCCACCAGTTCCTTGGTCTTGGGGTCATAAATCAGCTTGACGTCCTTCGCGACCACTTCCGGCGCAACCTTCACCGGCAGCACCAGTTCAAACATATCCACCATGAGCTTGCGAGCTTCCGCCTCCTGGTCCTCCCTGTAGGGGAGATACATCATCGACCGCGAATCGCCATAAACGGCGAACGAAAATCCTTTGTCAGAAGGGTGCGACGCCTGCTGCGCCGTCGCTGTGAACGGTTGAAGAGCCAGTACGGCAACGCACCCCAACCAAATAGAGCAGAATTTAATGAGGTTTCTCATGGTGGGATTCTCCTTTAGGTAAGGTGATTCATTGGTTTCATCAGAACGGCATAGGATACAGCCAGTTAAACCATGAATGTATCCGGATGGTGATCTTGCGCAGGGCCGCCCAAGCACCCGGCTTTGTATAGATTGCAGCCGCGCCCTGTGCACCAATCGGCAGACCAACCAGTTCCGGGTTGTTCGGGTAAATCTTCACGGCAAAGAGTCCTTGCGGTTGATCAGGTGCAGCCGGATAGAACTTCGGAATCTCATCGCTCGGCAGATATTGTCCTTCTCCGTTGGCCCACCAGATGCTGTGTACTTTTCCCTCGAAGACCTGGCCTGGATAGAGGTCCATGGCGAATTCCACCGGTTGGCCGACCTTCACATACTTGAGCGTTTCCTGTGTGTAGCTCGCCAATAGATAGCGGTCATTATCGACAACGAATGCCGCAATCCCGCCGACTCGGTAGATGCCTGCTACCATGCCCGCCTGAACTTGAAGATTTACGATTTGGCCGTCTTCGGGTGCCACCATAAGAGTGTTGTCCAGGTAATAGTGGGCGGTCTCCAGTTGAGCTTTCGTGCTTTCGCCGGTTGCCAGTGCTTGCTTGAGCGCGGCCTTGCTCTGCTCCAACTCAGCAGTGGTTTTGGCGACCGTGGTATTCACGCCGCCTATGTTGGACTCATACCGTAGACGGGCACGCTCGGCGTCAGCTGTCGCTACTTTGACGCTGGCTGCTGCTTCATCCATCTTCGCGTTCCACTGATGCACTTCTTCCACGGGAGAGGCATTCTGTGCGGCCATATTCTCCAGAAGCAGGTACTTGTACTTCGCGTAGGTCTCTTCTCTTTGTTCCCTCACAATCTTTTGCGCAGCCGCGTCCACATCCGATTGCATCATGCGGACGTCTTGCTTGGCCCCCGCCAGCTCCGCCTCCAATTGCTTGATCTTGTACTGCGCGGTCGTAACGCCGGCAGAATTGGCGTCCTGCTGCGCCTCCAGTTGTCTCACCTGGTATTCATAAGGACGCCGGTCGAACTGGAACAGTGGCTGCCCCTTCTTGACCGGTGTGTTCGCCTTCACCAGCACGGCGGTAACAAGAGTGGGTTCCGGCAACCGCGGGACGAGCTGAATCGTGTACTGAACCACCTTCACATTCGACGAGTACGGGGTAACGAAGCGCAGTCCAATGATGAAGATGAGAAACAAATGAACCGCGAAAAAGGCCGAGAGAATTCCCCACGTCATGCTGAACTTCAGCCACTTGAAACGGAAGAAGACCAGGTAAACAAAAAGTAGGAATAGAAACGTAATAAGTAGCGCAATCAGCATGGCGTGTCCCTAGGACCGCGACTCGTCCTTAGCTTCCGGTTTCTTTTCCGACGCAGTGTTTCCCTTCAAGCGCGCAATCTCGTCCGCAATGTTCTGCAGCTCCTGCTTGGAGCGGTAGCGAATATCAATCACAGTCGTGGGCTTAAATGCCCAGATGAACGCCTGCATCCAGGGGACGACAGCCAGGAACCCCAGCCATCCCATCATGTTCACGCCATCGGCATCAGGGTGCTTGCGGGCGATGGCAATCCTCCCCGGTAACCCGAGAACGAACACGGCCACGGCGAGAAATGCGCCGACCAAGGCCATGATGACCAGAAAGGTCAGGTAGTCCCAGATGGTCAGGTTAAAGCCAAGCATATCGATGAAGCTCCATCTATTTCACCAACTCAAATTCACCCGGCCGCCAGGTCTTGCTGAAGAACGGTTCAAGCGGGCTGTAGAAACGGAGTAGCGTGTTCCAGCCTTTGCCCGGGACCGTCTGAATCCAATTGCCGTCTTTCACGCCTGCTGGTTTGGTTGGACCAAAATACACGGTGGTTGAGCCGTCGGGATTCGCCACGGCCGCCGGAGTCGGATAGCTCTGGCTACCAGCGCGAGGGAAACGCTGCGGAGTGTCCAGCATTGACCGCGTCTGGTTGTCATAGACCGTGAACGACCAGAATTTGGCGGCAGGGATATTCGCCGGAAGCGTTATCTTGTAGGTCTTGCTGCCGTCGAGATATTCGCCCTTGGAATCCGTGAATGCGCCAAGGTATTGCGAACCAATCTCTGTCAGGCGCATGCACATTGCCGGAGTGATGCCGGTGGCGTAGTAGAACATCGCGGTTCGGGAATCGAGCGTGCGCGCGCCTGTCGGCGGGTAGGGTGTGATGACTCCGGTCGAGCTGACTTGCGGCGGCGGGGTTTCGAATTGGTAGCCGCCCACGAAGAGCATGTTGATCCACGCGGAACCAGGATAATAGGCGAAATCTTCGGAGGCGCGCGCGCGCCAGTTTAAGGTCCGTCCCGTGGCAGAGCCGATCGCCGCAGCGTCGGTCAGAATCTTTTTCATCCTGGCATCGGGGTTGAACGGCTTGCCCTTCACGATGCCGACGGCCGCTAGCGAACCCAGGATTTCGGGGCTGAGCGAATCGGCAGGCTCGCGCTGTACCACCTCGTTCATCATCTCGAAATAGCTGTAGTCGCTGGGCGGAATCGTATTCATCACCTTGCCGCTGCCTTCGACGAACTTTGCCGGGGGCTGTGGTCTCAAGAACGCCCAATCCAGCTTGCCATCGGGGCTGCGCAACAGCGGCACCTTGCCGTCCAGTCCGGTGGCAATGCTAGTGCCGTATCCGCCAGGCTCATACGGATAGATTTTCATCGTCTTCTTGACGAGTTCCACCGGACGGCTCGGGTCGTTGTTCTCAAGGAATTCGCGGCCGAGAATCATCACCCGCGTCGTGCGTACCTTCTCCACCATGTAACCGCTGTCGGGCAAATCTCCTTTGTAGCCGGGAGGCAGCAGCAGGTATTTTCCGCCTTCGCCACGGTCGGGACCGGGCAGTCCGAAGTCGGTCACCCAGTGAAACCACATGTCGTCCATCACTCCGAGCGACAGCGGCGGCGTTTCAACGACCATCGGTCCCTTGGTGAGATCGATGTTGCTCCAGAAGTAGACAACGTCGGCGTTGGCCGTCAGGAAGAGCGACTTAGAATCCATCAGCGTCGAAAAAATGAGGACCGAGTTATCCGGTATTCCGGCGTCGTTGAATCCCTTCCAGATCGCGTAGGTCGATGCGCCCTGGTAGGCATTCACGAACGCCTCGACGCCGTGCATCAGGTCGAGATTGTCATAGACTTTGTCGGCGGTGGCATGGCTGGGCGCGCCGTCTTTGTATTCCAGTGTGCCGAGAGAGCTCGCAACCTTGTCGGGCGTCGGAATGGATTTCGGAACGTCCTGCGCTGCCAGAGGTGTCGCCGCCATTGTGAATGCAATCGCGCCAGCGAGCGCTGTGGCCATGAGTTTTTGTGTGCGTTGAGTCTTCATGATCGTCTCCTAGTTGCGTTTCCCAGGTTGGTTCACTTCACCTTTTCGATCGTGGGGGGCGTCCAAGTGCCGTCCAGCATCGCCTTGTCGGCCCAATAGCCACGGAGGTAGAGCGAAAACGTGCCGTTGGGTGCGGGCAGCCAATTGGCTTCCCTGTCCTTGCCGGGAGACGTTGCGCCCGCGTAAAGCGTAAGCGAGCCGTCCGCGTTGTATTGCAGCGTCTTGTTCTTGGTGCCGAGCGAGTAGCGCTTGAGCGGGTTGGGGTTGAACAGGTGCCGGTCGTTGTAGAGCGTCATCGACCAGAAGCCCTTGACTGGGGGCACCTGACCCTTGGCGAATGTGTTGGAATGTCTCGTAAAGAGAAATTCGTCGCCGAAAAAAGTTGAACAGCCGGGGGGTAGCTGTTTCGTTGCAACGGAAGTGGGCGCTTCTTCGGCCTGGCGGACCTTCTGCCAAAGTTGCATCAGTTGCGAATTCGATTAACGTCGCAAACGCATTCCCACGAGACTGCTCGTACGCCTCATTGGTTCCGCGGCTCTCATATTCGCTGACCGGTCCGTCTCCGCGCCGTGACGGACGTCACAACTCGCAGTGCTACTTCCGTGGGATGGCGGCGGAAAGGACGGGCTGGGCACCCCAACCATTGCGATTTCCGATTTGCCGGATTGGGTTGTAGCAACCCGGCCCGATCAATTGACCCCGAACCCACGACAATCCCGTCCCGCCTCGCGGGACGGCAGAAGAAAGCCCAGCGTTTCAACGCTGGGTAGGCGTCAAATAAAATCCCGGAGTCCTCTCGGGGACGACAGACAATTGCCGGGTGCCCCATCCTTTCCCCTCTTTTGGGAAAGGGTGGGAAACGGGTGCCTCAGAGCCTGCCCCGAGCTTGTCGCAGGGTTCGCGCCGCGCTTTTCTGTCTTGCGTGTATCCGTGTAAGTCCGCGGTTGCCTTTCCGCCTTCCTTCGTGTCCTCCGCGCCTCCGTGGTGAACTCTCTCCTCTTTCCCATTCCGGGAAACCGGAGCGAGGCGCAACCTTCCAACCCGCCGCACCTGTCACACCTTCACGTGATCCACGTCCTTTCACACACGGTTGATCGCGGTGTACTAACTCAATCGTGAGGCAAGGGATTAGTGTCTCTGCCCCGTTCGCGCCTCGGCAGCGAACGAAAGCGGCTCCTTGACAACTCCCAAAACACGGTTCCATCTGGGGCGGCGTTTGGCCGGTTTGCGGCTTTCACGAGGCGGGAATTGCGGTCATACTTGTACGACTCGTACGATAAGCAGCCAGTATGACTTGTATGACAAGTATGACAAAATGGCACACAAAAACACCCGATTTTCGCACCTAAGCCCTACGGCCACTAATGGATACATATAACTAGTTTATTTATCAATGGCTTGTGCACAATTTACGGCCAAGTCATTGATTTCAAAGGGTCGTGAAAAAGCAATTTGTATAGTGTTATACAACACCATAACGCTAACAAAAGATGGGCGGGGCGACGGCCATTCGGGCGCCAACGCTCCGACTGAGAGCCGTTTTCGGAACCTCCGCTCGCCAATTCCCGAATGGTACGATAGAGAGCGTGCAAAACCTTCGGCCGATCCCCCGGATCTCCTTCATACTGGCGCTGCTGGCTACCGCAGTTGGCTGCGGACAGTTCTTCCCCGGCGCAAACTCGATCACCGCGCTAACCGTCGCTCCCGCCAGTACAACCGTTCAACCGGGCGTCACCCAGCAGTACACAGCCACCGCAACTTACGGCAACAACACCACGGGAGACGTGACCTCCTCAGTCACCTGGAGTACGACTCCCACCAACGTCGCTACCATCACCAGCGGCGGTTTACTCACCGCCGTGTCGTTGGGTGTAGCGACCGTACAGGCACAGAGCGGCGGCGTTATTGCCAACACCCCGGTTACGGTGACCCAGAAAACCGTCACCAGCATCACCATTGCCCCGCCCAATCCGACACCACTCAGTCTGTCGCTCGGGCCCACCACCGTACAGTTCACCGCAACCGCAACTTACAGCGACGGTACAACTGCCAACGTCACAACTATCGCTACTTGGACATCCGTCCCCAGCTCGGTAGCCACCATTTCATCGACCGGGCAGGTCACGGCTGTGGCAGTCGGCAACGCCAATATCACGGCAACCTCCGGCGGAATCACCTCCAACACGGCAACCGTCACCGTCACCCAGTAGCGCGAAGTCGCCTGGCTTACGCAGCCGCACCGCGTTTTCCGGCTCAGCTCGCAAGTTATTGACTTATAGTCACTTACCGTCCCAATCCATTGGAAAGAGCGACTTTCCACAGTGCAACTTTCGTTGCACTTGTAGGCACATCCCTGCCGTTTCTGCTAACCAAACTCTGCTCTCAACCGTCTCAAAGTAAGGCAGATAGCGTCGTGTTAATGCGGATTAATGGCAGTCTGACTGGCAGTTAGCGGATATTCATTTTTCCTTGAGTTCGCTGGCAAAACCGGGGTACACTAGATGGCGTCTTAAGGCCTTGGTTTCACCAGGTCCCCGCACCCAGATAGACATGCGCTTGATTCGTTCGTGAAGCAATTCGGGCGCTATTGAATCCAATGAGTTAGGTACGGTTTTGTCCAGTTGTAGCTCCCGGTGTAGGTGTGGCTGGAAGTCATCATCTCGACAGGCAGGAAGTGAACTAAATATGGCAAAGCGACGTGGCAATCCGAACTGGGGCAAGCCTGAGCCGATCGGGCCGGTGGTCCCCACAATTACCGAATTTGAGCAGGTGGTCAAGGAATTCAAGCTGGCCCCTGATCAATACATTCGTTCGACCCGCCTCCGCGAGTGGGCGCGCAAGAACAAGAACTCGAAGTACATCCCCGAGCCGCTTTTGGAAGCGTGGGGCTTCGAGATCGAGTCGACGCTCTAAGCCTGATACGGTGGTCAGCGGGCCGCTACGCGCGGCCCGTTTTTTTGTGTCAGGAGTCCCAGTTCCACCAGGAAACGGAAGTTTTGTTTTATGGCCCGGTTCGAAAAACACATCTTTGTTTGCACCAATCAACGCCCGGACGGACATCCTCGCGGATGCTGCGACCCGGCGGCTCAAGGCGAGTTACAGCGCGCCTTCAAGACCGCGCTGGCGAAGGCCGGCATTCAGGCCACGGTTCGCGCGAACAAATCCGGCTGTCTCGATCAGTGCGAGCACGGCCCTACGGTAGTGGTGTATCCCGAAGGCGTTTGGTACGGGAAGGTAACCCTCGGCGACGTGGCAGAGATTGTCGAATCGCACATTATTGGTGATCGTCCGGTAGATCGCTTACGCCTGGCCGAAAGCTGCGTCAATACCGTAGAGTGCGAGCACCGTGCTCGTCGCAAGGACTAGGTCGTACAAAACGCTGTGCGAAAAAACTGTTAAACAAAACCGATTATTTACTGCACAAAAAGATGGTCGCGGATGTACACTGGCGCACATCTCAATTTTCTTACGATTTGGCTCGGCCAGTTGCCGTCAATAGACGACTTCTGCAAGCCGGACATACTGGAAAAGTTTGCTTGATGACTCGGCCCTCCCCCAACTCGCATTCCTACCGAATACTCGCCATTGGCTGTGACGTGTCTCAGCTGAGTTCTGGTGCGAACCTCTTGACTCAAGCGGGATACTCGACCGACTTGGTGATAAAAGTTGACCAGGCGGTGCGACGAGCTTCCTCCGGCCGCTATCACCTTGCCATCGTGAGCTCGACTTTCACCTATGACGAACAGATCGCCGTCCGCGGCCGCCTGAAGCAGGTTCGTCAAAACCTCCCGGTGCTGCTCCTTGGCCCACAACACGATTCGCCAGACGCGTTTCTGGCAGTCGTCGCCGACTATTTGCAGCAGAAGAAGAGCTTCCGCTTCGGCACTCGTCGCGACCGCATTCATCTCGACCCAGATATTCTGTAGACAAGCGTAACTAACTGTCCTTTAAACAACATACTGCCATTCCAGCTCGGTCGGCGACTCCTGCCCCGAACCTTGTTTGACCCCGCCACAGCCATCGTGCCATAGTTGTCTGTTCCTCATTTTGTAACATTCTCTTAACCAGGCTCAACCCGTAATGGGTGATGCCCAACTTCTGTGCAACAAAAGAGCAATCTTTCATGGCCCGCCTGATACCGCGCGATCCCAAGTTCCTGGTGATGTTCGCCGAAATCGCTAACAATGTAACCGAAGGGGCCAAGGCGTTGTCGGACCTGCTGCATCACTACGATTACGCCGAAATGCCCGCCGCCGTTGCTCGCATCGCTGCCATCGAGCACCGGGGCGATGAGATGACGCACCGCATCCTGATCAAACTCAACCAGACCTTTATCACGCCCTTCGACCGCGAAGACATTCATCTCCTGGTTTCGTCTTTGGACGACGTCCTCGACTTCATTTTCGCCGCTGCCGACCGGCTGCAAACCTACAAGATCACGCAACCCTCTCCGTCAGCCAAGGTGCTGGCAGGAATCATCCAGAAGCAGGCGGAAGAACTGGCGAAAGCAGTGGTGTTACTCGACAAGGATTCTCGCCTCTTGCCGCACTGCGTCGAAGTGAATCGTCTGGAAAACGAAGCCGATAAGGTTAGCCGCGAGGCGATTGGCCGTCTGTTCGAGGGCGAGAGTGATCCCATCACGCTGATCAAACTGAAAGAGTTGCTCGAAGTCCTCGAGGAAGCCAGCGACAAAGCCGAAGACGTGGCCGACGTGCTTGAGACCGTCGTTCTCAAAGGCACATAGGGTTTTGCCGATGCATCTACCGCAAGTGCTTATGAGGAGCGAACCATCGTGAGCAGCGGAATGGTCTTACTGATCATCACTGTTCTGACCGCGCTCATCTTTGATTTTCTGAACGGCTTTCACGATGCCGCCAACAGCATTGCCACCGTCGTGTCGACGCGCGTGCTCTCACCCCGCCTGGCAGTGATCTGGGCCGCAGCGTTCAATTTTCTAGCGGCATTCCTGCTGGGTACGGCCGTCGCCAAAACCATCGGCCAGGGCATGATTCGCCTCGACATCGTCACGCAGTACGTCGTTTTGGCCGGCCTGGTCGGCGCCATCATTTGGGATGTCCTCACCTGGTGGTTGGGTCTGCCTACCTCCTCCTCACACGCTCTCATTGGCGGCTATGCCGGAGCCGCACTCGCGCGCGCCGCCATCCTTCATGGCTGGAGGACCGCTCCTTCGGTCATCATTCCCGGTGGCTGGACCAAAACTCTCATCTTCATCGTGATCGCACCCTTGATGGGTTTCGTCCTCGGCTTCGGCATGATGGTCGCCGTCTCGTGGATTTTTCAGAAAGACTCTCCGCTCCATGTAGACAAGCTATTTCGCAAGCTGCAACTGGTCTCAGCCGCAGCCTACAGCCTCGGACACGGTGGCAACGATGCGCAGAAAACCATGGGCATCGTCGCCGGAGCGCTCTACACCGCGGGTGTGATGAACAAGGCCGACTTCGCGGCCAACTGGGGAAAGTGGCACTGGCCCATCATTCTCGCCGCCAACGCTGCCATCGCCCTGGGAACTTATCTCGGTGGCTGGCGCATCGTGCACACCATGGGCTCCAAGATTACTAAGCTCAAACCCGTCGGCGGATTCTGCGCCGAGACTGCCGGCGCGATCACGCTTTTCGGTACTGCCCTCGCCGGAATTCCTGTCAGCACCACTCACACCATCACCGGCGCCATCGTTGGAGTCGGCACCACGCACCGTCTGTCAGCCGTCCGCTGGGGAGTCGCCACCCGCATCGTCTGGGCCTGGGTGTTCACCATCCCCGCTTCCGCCCTCGTGGCCATGGCAACCTTCTGGCTCATCCGCTTCTTCAACCACTCCGCCTGATCCGGCTCAAGAATTCACCACTGAGACACAGAGACCTCCGCGAATACCGCCAACTCCGCAGTCGCTTATGTTCCAAATCTGATCCGTGCGTATCCGCGTAAATCCGTGGCTGCTTCTGTTTTGACTGCCGACCGGCTACTGGCAACTGGCGACTGCCTGCTAGAATCGCAACTGTCAGCCATGTTGAACTCTTCCCTTTTCTGCGATGTCGAGACCGCGCTCGACGAGATCCGCGCCGGCCGCATGATCGTGGTCATCGATGACGAAGACCGCGAAAATGAAGGCGATCTCACCATGGCCGCCGAGAAGATCTCGCCCGAAGCCATCAACTTCATGGCCAAATACGGACGCGGCCTGGTCTGTCTCGCCATGACCGAGGAGCGCCTCGACTACCTTCGTCTGCTCCCCATGTCGGCCGAGAACACCTCGAACTTCGGCACCGCCTTCACCGAGTCCATCGACGCGCGCGACGGCGTCACCACCGGAATCTCCGCCTACGATCGCGCTCACACCATCAAGGTCGCCATCGATCCGGCAACGCGTCCCAACGATCTCGCGCGTCCCGGCCACACCTTTCCCCTTCGCGCCCGCAAAGGCGGAGTCCTCGTCCGCGCCGGACAAACCGAAGCCTCCGTCGATCTCGCGCGTCTCGCCGGACTGGTTCCGGCGGGCGTCATCTGCGAGATCATGAACGACGACGGCACCATGGCGCGCGTTCCGCAGCTCGCCGAGTTCTGCCGCGAACACGACCTGAAGATGCTCACCGTCGCGGAACTCATCCGCTATCGCATGGCGCACGAGCGCTATGTGCGGCGCCTCGCAGAAACGATTGTTCCCACCGCGTATGGCGACTTCCGCATGATCGTCTACGAGTCCGAGATCAACGGCGACTCGCACATCGCGATGGTGAAAGGCGACGTCGAACATGCCGGCGACGAGCCGGTGCTGGTGCGCATGCACGCCCATTGCCTAGTGGGAGACGTCTTCGGCGCCACCTGGTGCGGCTGCCACGAAGCCATCGAAGGCTCCATGCGGCGCATCGCCGACGAAGGACGCGGCGCGCTCATCTATCTGCACCAGACTTCGAAGGGCTACTCGGTCGAGAAGCTCGGCGAAAAGCTCACGCTGCAATTCCATCACGAACAGCGCCTGCCGACTCTTCCCGAAAGCCAGCGCCGCACCCAGCGCGAAATCGGTATCGGCGCGCAAATCCTGTCGGACCTGAACCTCAAGCGCATCCGCCTGCTTACCAATCATCCGCGCAAAGTCGCCGGCCTCGAAGGCTTCGGCATCGAGATCGTCGAACAGGTTCCCGTCTCGACTACTGGAAACGTCATCGGGCGCTGACCCAAGCCGCTTCCCCCACATTTTGTAAGTTTGTCATCACGAGCGAAGCGAGGGATCTGCTGTTTCTTACGTTGTCATCTTGAGCGAAGACGCGCCCAAAGACGCGCGTCTGAGTCGAAGGACCTACTGTTGATTTTCGGTGGAAGCACCGGACTTTAGTCCGGTGAACACAGCCCAACCATGAACACGGGCTTTAGCCCCGGCGGGTGTCCCACTCAAGCCGGTTTTGCGTGAGCGGGATCCTTTCACTTTGCTGACAACTGACAACCGACCATGCCCGCGTGACCTCGCTTGTTTCCGCGATGCCACGGATGGCTTCGGAAGGCCACACTCTACCCGCCCAGTCTACGAGAGATAATGAACTGCTCCGCAGAGTTCGATGGGGGAGCGAACCGACGTCATGAACGTATCAGTCTGTCTTGAGCGCCAAGAATCAGCTCGTCGCCCCCTCCGAAGCCCGTCACGTGCTCCAATTCATGCGGATAGCGTAATTCAGAGAAAAACGGTTCAAAATGCTCCAACGCTCTGCTGATCGGGAACGGTGGTTGAAACAGGATATTGTGGTGCTCCATCTCTTCCGAAAGGTCGAAATCCGTGCGTTGCTCGAGTTTCTTCGCCAAGTCAAGCAGTGAATGACCCCAGACGCAATCCTGCCTCTTGATCGCAATACCTTTCGGAAGCCGAGCTATCTGTTTGGGATCGAAGCTCACCATCCCTCCACTTATGAGAATTCCTTTCATGAGGAGACTCAAGCGAGGTGTGGGCCAGGGTCGCAGCAGGAAAGTAGAGCGTTGGATCATTGTTCCCCCGCGCCGAACAATGCGCGCGCTGCCTGATAGACGATCGTCCCATGCGTCAGCCACAATTCCCCGTCAAGCGCATATTTATCTGGGTTTAGTGTCTTCTTGGGCATTCTCGCTCGCGGGTTGCCTTCTCCTTGCCTTGGACGCTAGATAAGAGCGCGTCTTCCTCGATTCAGCGAACTGCTGAGCAAATCTCTCCTCCAGAACACTCGTTATGTCTTCTGACACCACAATTACGTGCGCCGAGTTCTTCCAGAAGCACAGCATATGCATTTCGACAGGGATTTCGGGCCCAACGTTTAAACTGAACGCCACGCCAGGGACGTGCATCCAGAAGGTCTTCCACGGCCGCGGAGCCTTCGCCGAAGGCCCTAACAGGATGATTTGTGCGCGGTCCGGCTTCGAAAGGCTGATATGCAGCGACATATCGCGAGGAAGAGTCCCTTCCCCACGTAACCATTTTCGTACAGCCTCGGACTGGTTTCCTAGATCGATCATCGGATCGGTTTTATTCCGCGTCCATGAATGCACAGACGCCTTCCAAAAGATCCCGAGGGCGAAGTGAATCAGCTTATTGGTATCAATCTCAGGGTTGTCCCTCGCGTAGTAAATGCCACCTGTGTCATCAGCGTAAGCCGCCGGCCCCCTCACGAGCATGTCGTACAGGGGGAAGCTGCGAGGATCCATGCGCGCTAGTTTTGAATTTACCCACGTTTCGCCACCTTTGCTGAGAATGTCTTCGCATTCCACGCAAAGCAGGTAGTCCTGCGTCTCTCGATCTGAAGCCGAAACGATACCATTTCCGACGTACACTGGCGTCGCCCCGTTCACCCTGCAGTATGCGTAAATGGCGTGCGGAATGAGGTGGCTGCGCACAAGGTTCTTCTCGATCAGGCACATTTTGCAAATGCCCTTCACCATCTATGGCCGGCCTTCTGCGCGATCTTCGAGAAACGTCAATGCGGAGCGGATCGCAGAGTCTTCATCACGCTCATCAATCCAGGGAAACTCAGGTATTTTCTCCCAGCGTTCGTCAACCTCTTCGTAAACGCGACCATGCGAAGGAGCATTCGCATTCATATAGTTCAGATAAACCTCTATGCGGTAATTCCTGCTTCCTACGCTAAATTCAATCGTTCGCTTAAGTTCGTAAACTCCAGAAACGGTCGGAAATGCCTTGGGTAATTCGGCAAAATTCACTTATCTTCTCCTTCGATTAACAGGATCAGCATCTAGGGAAGCTTCGGTCATAGTGCTCCTCGTATGAACAAATACTCGAGGTGCTCATCCGCTTGCGCGTAGCTGCATCTTGGCATCCGATTTCTACAGCGTCAACTTAAACCAACATTTTTTCGTCGTTCGTTTGGTGGCCTACATCTGCATGCCGGGCCCCACCCTTGTCGCGCAGCGACAGGTGGGTGCGCTCCGCAGACCGGGGACATCCACCGATCCCTAACCTGCGACACTCCAGTCCCACATTGTGGGATGGCAAAAGATAGGCCACCGTTTCAACGGTTGGTAAACAAAAAAAGCCCCATTCCACTCTGCCGAAGGCCTGCGCGTAGGCTGAAGGCCGCAGCGCACAAACAAAATTCCCGAATCGGGAACGTCACCACAATTTCCCCAGAAATCTCTTGCATTCCTTCATCCGCTCGTGCCACGGTAACCATATCGAGGTTACCCTTCGGGATACTTGCTCGACCTTGCTGTCGGCATACCGGCAGCGTGTATGAACTCACCGATGGCTGACAGCTGAAGGCTGACGGCCATCGGCTAACAGCCCGTTTTTAGGAGCCACCCATGCCCTACCGCATCTGCAACTTCCCCAAAGCTGACGGCCTCCCCTGCAGTTCCCCCGCTCTAACCGGCAAGAAGCTGTGTTTCTACCACCATCGCGATCACATACGCCAACAAAACATCGGCAGCGCCATCCGCCGCGCCGATGTACTCGGCCCCAAACTCCCACCCATGAAATCTCTCTACGACATCCGAGCGGCTCTCAATGAGGTCGTCCAGGCCCTCGCCGCGGGCAGCATCTCGAACCGGCGCGCCGGTCGCGTTTTGTTCGACATCCAGCAGGCCACCACGGCTCTCCGCCATCCGAAAAAGTATCCGGTATAGCCATGCAACCCCTTACGGCTGACGACTTTACCTATAACTCTTTTGTTTATCATACTTTGGAAGGAATTCCTTCTAAGTCATTGAATCTGGATACTTTACACAAGGGGAGGGGGTGCTTTGTCACGCGGAGAACGAGCCATACAACCACACGCTCTACCGCCATCGAGCGGGCGGTAGAGCGGGTACCTCTCGGCCTATTGTTGGCAGGATCGGCTGTCGACGACCACGTCGCGCGCGAGCAGGTAGTGGCTTGCGTTGTCCGACTGCCGCTCCTCCGACGACGCCCGGGTGTGATCGCCGGCGACGGTCACGGTCTTTCCGACGTAGTCGTTCAACATGAGGTCTTTCTCGTTGATGCCCCATGTAGTGCCGTCGCTGGCTTGAACGATGTATTCCTGAGCGGCTGGGCCCGGCTGAAGACATCCGGTGACTTCAGTCGCGCGGGAACTCGACGCGCTGTACTTGGCGGAAGCAGATGCGTCGGTCAGAGCGGCGGTTGCAAGGAACAGCATCACCGCGGTTGAAAGGAACAAGGCTCGTTTCATATGTAGTCTCCTTCGGAAAATTGTGTCGCGCGCGGGCGGAGGACTAAGTCGTCGAGGGGCCGCTCGGCACGCCTACTTGAGAGACTTCGAAGCCGGCGGTAACGTTGCAGGTTTGCGCAACTACTTTGTGAAGAGCCCGACCTTTTTTCTTACTGCAAAACAATTAGTCGTGAGCAATAAACGAGAGTGCCGCTTCTGCGCGTCTCTACTTCGCGGGCTCGATCAAACGGTTGTACTTCTTCAACACCAGCTGCAACTCCGCGTGCGGGATCGCGTCCACTTCGAAGTCGTTGATGCCTTTCATGGTCTTTGCGGCGATGAGGGCGTTGACTACTGCTTCCTCGACGCTTTGGACAGTCGCGAGAAACAGCGGATTCATATCCTCATTGGGAAGCATGGCGACGCGCTTGGTGCCTCCTTCGCTGCCCCACGAGCCGGGATTGGCGGTGGAGAAGGCGATGAAGATGTCGCCGGAGCCGTCACCGGAGTAGCTGCCGAGGCGTCCGAGGCCGGGAGGAACGCGGCGCGCGAGGCGCTTGAGTTGCGAGGGCAGAAGCGGAGCGTCGGTGGCGACGACCACGATGATCGAGCCGGTGTCGTCTTTGTGCGGAATGCCCGGAGGAAGTTCGCGTCCGACGGGAACTCCGGCGATGCGCAACTCGGATTGCACTCCGTAGTTGCATTGCACCAGCACGCCGACAGTGTAGCCGCCCGCTTTGGCGTCGAGTTTGCGCGAAGCGGTTCCGGTGCCGCCTTTGAAGCCGTGACAGACCATTCCGGTGCCGCCGCCGACGTTGCCTTCCGCGACTGGCCCTGACGCGGCGGTGTTGAGCGCGTGGAAAGTGTCGTCAGGCGTGACGTGAAAGCCGTTGATGTCGTTGAGGCGGCCGTCCCAGGTTTCGGCGACAACGGGCAGCGACCACCAATAGCCGCTGGTGTCGGCAGCGCCGTGCTCAATGCGCCAGCGGATTACGGCGTCGCGCACGACTCCTACACTGTGGGTGTTGGTGATCATGACTGGGCCTTCGAGGAAGCCGGACTCCTCGACCCAGGTGGTTCCGGTCATCTCGCCATTGCCGTTGAGCGAGTACCATCCGGCGAAGACGGGATCGTTCACGCTTCCCTTCCCGCGAGGAAGGACGGCGGTGACTCCGGTGCGCACCGGGCCCTGGCCGACCACGAGTTTGCCGGAGCCGGAAATGAGCGTGGTGAATCCGACTTCGACTCCGGCGACGTCGGTGATGGCGTTTAGCGGGCCGGGAGCGCCGTCGAAAGGGATACCGAGATCGCGAGCGCGCGGACCGTTCTGCGCAGCGAGAGAAACCGATGCGAACATGATTAGAGATAGTAGAGCGGCAGCGTGGTGCACAAGTCGTCTCCTAATAACTTCTAATTTCACCACTGAGGCACAGAGACACAGAGAAAAAATACGAATCAGAAATCAAGACCGCGCGCTGCGGCTTCTGTCGCGAATCCATCGCGCGTGCGAGAGCAGTGTAGCAATACTTCGACATTATCCGGCGGTGACGATCATCGCCTGGCATGGCGACTTGCCGATGCGGCGGTAAGTGTGTGGCACGGTGGGATCGAAGTAGATGGAGTCACCGGCATCGAGCTCGTAGTCGTCGAGCCCGATCTTCAGGCCGAGCTTGCCTTTGGTGACGTGGAGGAATTCGGAACCGGGATGCTGGTGAGGCTTCGCCTTCTCGAGGTCGACGGCCTCAAATTCGGCAAGATAGGAATTGGTGCGGCGCTCATTGCATTTGTAGTCGAGGCTCTCGAAATGGTAAGCAACTTCGGGGCTGCCGGGACGCTCGGGCAACTTGATGCGCTCGTCTTTGCGGACGACGGAGACGATGTGGCGCTTGCGTTCGTCGGTGAAGAAGTAGTCGAGACCGACGCTGAAGACCATGGAGATGCGCAGGAGGGTCGGCAAGGTTGGGTAGAGCTTGTCGCGCTCGAGCTTGGAGAGGAGCGCGGGGGAGAGTCCGGTGTGCTTGCCGAGTTCCACGAGTCCCATGCTTTTCTTGAGACGAAGGGCGCGCAGTTTCGGGCCGATTTGGTAGGGGCGAAGATTGTCGTCGATTGTCTTATTAACCATGGTGGACCTCGATTTTTCAGGTGAAGCAAACGGAGGCCGAGTAATTTTCGCGAGGTGCAAAGCGACTTCGGCGGCCGTCGGTTTCTCCAGATAGTCAAATATTTTTTAGCTATAGTCAATAGGGTAATCGTGAGTTGTGATTTGCAAGTCGCGATTGCATGGACCGCAGTGTGGCGCACCGAGTTAACGCGGTCCGATTGCGGTGGCTGGCTTGGGGGAGACAGCCACCGCGTATTTTCGTCTTCCGCAATTTCGCTCGATACTTCGCGGTGATGGCGCGACGATGCCAGCGGACTCGGGTGTCGCGTAAACTTGATGGGTATGAATCCTGATGTTCTGGTGGTGGGCGCAGGCGTATCCGGGTTGGTGGCAGCGGTCGAGCTCAAGCGGCGCGGATTTTCGGTGGAGGTTCTAGAGGCCTCTGACAATGTGGGAGGCCGGGTGCGCACCGACGAGTTTGAAGGGTTCCTGCTGGACCGCGGTTTTCAGGTGCTGCTGACGGCGTATCCTGAGGCGCGACGGTGCCTGGATTTCAAGGCTCTCGACCTGCGCGAACTTGAGCCTGGGGCGATCGTTTACTGCCGGGGGAAGTTCCACACCATTTCTGATCCGATGCGGCGACCGGGGAAAGCGGTGCCGTCGGCGGTGGCTCCGATTGGGACGCTGCACGACAAACTGCTGATCGCTAAGTTGCGTGGCGAGTTGCTGGAGACGGAGATCGACCAGGTACTCAGCGCGCCGGAAGTTTCGACGCTGACGGCGCTGCGGGAGTACGGATTCTCGCCGAAGATCATCGAGCGATTCTATCGGCCGTTCCTGGGTGGAATCTTTCTAGACCCTGAGCTGGCGACGTCGAGCAGGATGTTTCAGTTTGTGTACCGCATGTTCGCGCAAGGGACGGCGGCTATTCCCAACGGCGGCATGCAAGCGATTCCGGAGCAATTGGCTGCGCACTTGAACGGGGGCAGCATCCGGCTTAACACGCCGGTACAGCAAGTTTGGGAAGGCGGCGTGCGGCTGGAGAGTGGCGAAGAGTCATTTGCGGCGGCGGTAGTGGTGGCTTGCGATCCGGTGAGGGCGGCGCGATTGCTGCCGGAGGCGGGAATCCGAACGGCGATGCGCGGAGTGCGCTGTTTGTATTTTGCCGCTGCTGATCCGCCGATCGGCGGGCACTACCTGGTGTTGAATGGAGATGGTGAAGGCCCGATAAATAATTTGTGCGTGCCCAGCGTAGTTGCCCCGGGCTATGCGCCGAGGGGATGTCACCTGGTCTCGGTGACGGTGCTGCATGCTCCGCTGAGCGAGGACCACTTGATTCGCGACGTGCGCGAGCAGTTGCTGGACTGGTTCGGCGAGCAGGCGAATGGATGGGAGTATCTGCGTTCGTATCACATTGAGCACGCTCTGCTGGACCAATCGCTCGAGCACGGCGGAGTGAAGATGTCGGGCGTGACGGCCAAGCCAGGACTCTACTACTGCGGCGATCACTGCGGGACGGCGTCGCTCAATAGCGCGATGCTGGCGGGGCGGCGGGCCGCGGAGGCGGTGTGCGGCGAGTTAGGCCGGTCGAGCGAGTTGCTGTGATGGGTGGCGAGGAAAAGCAGATCCCTCGCGACGGTGGATCTGTTAAGGAGTTGCCGTATCCAGCGAGCGTCGGCGCAGTGCTCGGGCTTACGCCCTCGCAGGATGTGCCGTCGGTTAAAACCGACTCGGAATTCATAGATGAAGCATACCCAGGGTTCCGCTTCCCCAATTCACGGCAAGAGCGGCGTGAATCGGGGGCCCGCTTCACCCTGGGCTATTATTGTGCCGCCCTACGGGCTGGCGGCTCGCAGGGAGACAGCGTAGCTCGCCCGAAGGTACTTTCGCGGGATCGTCAGGGCAACACAGGAGTTGTTCAAGAGCACACCGGTGATGGCAAGAACTAAGAAATCTAGCGGCGCCGCGGTGGCAACAACCGCACTTTTCTGCGTAGCGGTGGTGCTGGCGGGATGCGCGAAGAAGCCTGCTGGGAAGCGCTATGAGTTGCAGGGGCGAGTGGTGGCGGTGGATTCCGGAAGCCGTGAGATCACCGTTGCGCATGAAGATATTCCGGGATTGATGCCGGGGATGACGATGCCATTCCAAGTGGCACATGACGAGGACTGGATTTTCGGGAAGATCGCGCCCGGCGATCACATTCATGCCACGCTGGTGATCAGCGAGCACGCCGAGTTGCAGGACATCTCGTTCACCAAAACCAGCGACACGGA
Source organism: uncultured Acidobacteriaceae bacterium (assembly GCA_963749635.1). Classification (GTDB taxonomy): domain Bacteria; phylum Acidobacteriota; class Terriglobia; order Terriglobales; family Acidobacteriaceae; genus DASRAA01. The sequence goes on along the minus strand of CAVVNW010000011.1, from coordinate 224,442 downwards.
AAGCGACGGCACGTCGAAAGTGCGGATTCCGCAGCCGGGTGATGTGGTGCCCGATTTCACGTTTGTGAACCAGTCGGGCAAGACGGTGCACTTGAGCCAATTCCGTGGAAAGCCGCTGCTGCTGACGTTTATTTACACGCGCTGTCCAGTGCCGGATTTTTGTCTGCTGATGAGCAACAACTTCAGTGAGGTGCTGCGGGAATTGCAGGCGACGCCAACGTTCGAGAAGACGCAGTTGATGAGCATCAGCATTGATCCGGAATACGACCGGCCGCCAGTCTTGCGTGAGTACGGGAAGCGGTACGCGGGCAACGTCGATCCAAACTTCGAGCACTGGGAGTTTGTGACCGGAACACCGCAGGAGATTCGGCGCGCTGCGGACTTCTTTGGGCTTTCGTATAACCAGAACCAAGGTCAGATCGTGCACACGCTTCGTACGGTGCTGATCGGCGCCGACGGAAAAATCGTGAAGGTGTATTCCGGCAACCAGTGGAAACCGAGCGAGGTCGTGAGGGATTATGTGGCGGCGGAGGTTGAGGGAAATACCACGGGTGCCCGTGCCTCGAGGGCTGACGCCCGCTCGGCCGATAACAAATGAATGCTTAACGGCACGGCTGAAGCCGTGCCCCTTCAAAACCTCGCAGGTTTGATACCAGCGGTGAGGAAACTTTCAACGGAATAGCGCATCTTAGTAGCCTAGGTTGTTGTTTCCACCCACATGGCTGAGACCCTTCAATTCGTAGTGCAGCACGGGTATGTGCTGCTGTTTTTCTGGGTGCTGGCAGAGCAGGCAGGCTTGCCGATTCCTGCGTCGCCCCTGCTGCTGGCCGCGGGAGCGTTAGCGGGGCAGCACCAACTGAAGTTCGCTCTGGTGCTACTTGTAGCCGCCACAGGCTCGCTGGTCAGCGACCTCTTCTGGTACCACTTCGGCAAACGGAAGGGCACGGTGGTGTTGAGCTGGCTGTGCAAGATCGCGCTGGAGCCGGATTCGTGCGTGCGGCGTACGGAGTCAACGTTTACCCGGTTGGGCTACCGGACGCTGCTGATTTGCAAGTTTATTCCCGGACTGAATACTGCCGCGCCGGCATTGGCCGCGACAGCGGGTATCGGTCTGCCGCAGTTTGTATTGTTCGATTGGCTGGGCGCGCTGCTATGGGCGAGCGCTTTTGCCGGACTGGGTCTGGCGTTCAGCAAGCAACTCGATCGCGTTGCGGACGACGTTGCACGGTTCGGTTCGTGGACGGTACTGCTCGTTGTGGCATCAATTGCGGGATATATTGCGTACAAGTTTTATCAGCGCCATCGTTTTATGAAGCAGGTGGCAGGCTTACGCATCGCTCCCGAAGAACTGCGGGAGAAGATGGAGTTGGGCGAGGCGATGACCATCATTGACTTGCGGCATCCGCTTGATCTGTTGCCTGATCCTCGCACGTTGCCAGGAGCGTTGCGGATTTCTCCCGAGGAATTGCAACAGCGCCACAGCGAAATTACTCGCGATGGCGAGATTGTGCTGTTCTGCACTTGACCGAACGAAGCCACTAGCGCCCGTGCGGCGCTGCAACTACGGAGGCTGGGCATCCGAAATGTACGACCGCTGCTAGGCGGATACCACGCGTGGAAGGACCTGGGTTATCCGTTGGAAGAGGTGGCGCCTCCGGTGGAGGCTGCGGGAACCGAGGGATCGCTGGCGGGAGGCGTGGCGTAAGGCAGTGGCTAGTGGTTAGTGGCTGGTGGTTAGAAAAGCGGATCTCTCGGCGGCTGAAGCCGCCTCGTGATGACAAGAATAAGAGCTTGCGCGGCACGACTGAAGTCGTGCCCTGACGCAAGTCCGTTGTCTAACCCATTTTTCGCGGTTTGGTGACTGCTCTGCATTACTCCGGAACAGGTTTGGGTTCAGGTTCGGGAGTAAGTTCGACGATCGGGATCGCTTCTCCATTCAAAACCGGTTGTTGGGCTGGCGTAGCGACATGGTTCTTGTTTGTCGCTTTCGCTCCGGGGGTCGATTTCTCAAACTGGCCGATGTGCCAGATGTCGCGGGCATATTCCATTACAGTACGGTCGCTGGAGAACTTGCCGATGCGCGCGACGTTGAGGATGGATTTGCGACACCAGACCTCGTCATTTCGGTACTCTTCGGAAACTCGCTTCTGAATCTCAACATAGCTGGGGAAATCGGCGATGTGATAGTACTTGTCGCCGCGGTGCACGAGTTCGTCGAAGATCCAGCGAAACAGCCCGTGTTCATTGGGGCAGAAGCGATCGGAGGCCAGGGCGTCCATGACTTCCTTCACCACCGGATCGTTGTCGTAGCGCTCGCGAGGGTTGTAGGTCCCCTTCTGCTGCATCTCAAGGATCTCTTCGGCGCGCAGGCCGAAGATAAAGATGTTGTCGAGGCCGACTTCTTCGGCGATCTCGATGTTGGCGCCGTCCCAGGTGCCGACGGTCAGGGCGCCGTTCATTGATAACTTCATGTTGCCCGTGCCGGAGGCTTCCATGCCGGCGGTGGAAATCTGTTCGCTGACATCGGCGCCGGGAATGATGAGCGTGGCGAGCGAAACCCGGTAGTCGGGCAGGAACGTGACCTTGATGGCGTCTTTGACGCGCGTGTCATGGTTCACCACGTCGGCGACGTTGTGAATCAGCTTGATGATCTGCTTGGCAGCCCAGTATCCGGGAGCGGCCTTGCCGGCGAAGACATAGGTGCGGCCGACGACCGGCGTCTCACCGTGGTCGACAATTTGCAGATAGTCGTGAATGACGTGCATCACGGCCAGCAGCTGGCGCTTGTACTCGTGGATGCGCTTGATCTGCACGTCGAAGATGGAGTCGGGATCGACAGTGATGTCGAGCTGCTTTTGAATCGATTCGGCGAGGCGAAGCTTGTTTTGCCGCTTGACCTCTTTGAAGGCAGCGCGGAAGTCTGGCTTGTCGGCGAAGGGTTCGAGATCGCGCAAGCGGCCGAGGTCGGTGATCCATTTCTGCTCATCGAGCGCCTGGCTGATCAGGTCAGTGAGGCCGGGATTGGCTTCCATCAACCAGCGCCGCGGGGCGACACCATTGGTCTTATTATTGAATTTCTCTGGCCACAGCTCGGCAAATTCCGGAACCAGCCTCTTCACCAGCAGATCGCTGTGCAATGCCGACACGCCGTTGACCGAGTGGCTGCCGACGATGCACAGGTTCGCCATACGCACGTGCTTTTCATAGCCTTCTTCGATGATCGACATCTTGCGCAGCTTCTCGGCGTCCATGAAGGGCAAATCGGTAATCTGGTGCAGAAAACGTTCGTTGATGCTGAAGATGATCTGAACATGGCGCGGCAGCACCTTTTCCATCAGCGGGACTGACCACTTCTCGAGCGCTTCGGGCAGCAGCGTGTGATTGGTATAGGCCAGGGTCTTGACGGTGATGTCCCACGCTTTCTCGAAAGGCAGGCCGTTCTGATCGATGAGCACGCGCATCAACTCGGCAACAGCCAAGCTGGGATGAGTGTCGTTCATCTGAATGGCGGCCTTGGCGGGCAGCAGTTCGAAATTGTCGTGCTGTTGGCGGAAGCGGCGCATGAGATCGCCGATGGCACAGGCGACAAGGAAGTATTCCTGCACCAGACGAAGCTCTTTGCCTGCGATGGCGGAGTCGGATGGGTAGAGCACGCGTGAAATGTTTTCGCTAGCGATCTTCTGCTCGACGGCGTGGATGTAATCGCCGCGGTTGAAGATATCGATGTCGAAGTCTTCTGAGGCGCGGGCAGTGAACAACCGCAGCCAGTTCACGGTGTGCCCGAGATAGCCCACGATGGGCATGTCGGTCGGTATGCCGAGGACGACTTTGTAATTGATCCAGGTCTGCTTGAGTTTGCCGTCGGCATCGCGTTGTGAATCAAGCTTGCCGTACATCGGAATGCTGACGGCTTCTTCGGGGTGTTCGATCTGGAAGGGCGTGCCATTGGCCTTCCAGCGATCGGGCTTCTCGCGCTGAAAGCCGCCCACGATTTCCTGTTTGAAGAGTCCGTATTCGTAATCGATGCCATAGCCGTAACCAGGCATGCCCAGCGTGGCGAGCGACTCAAGGAAGCAGGCAGCAAGGCGTCCAAGGCCGCCGTTGCCAAGGCCAGTGTCGGACTCGCTGTCGAGGACTTCGTCGAGGCTGACGCCGAATCCGGCGAGGACTTCTCCGCAGAGCTCTTCGATGCGCAGGTTCGAGAGGTTGTCGCCCAGCGAGCGTCCCATGAGGAATTCCATGGAGAGGTAGTAGAGGCGCTTGGCGTCTTTGTGGCGGAAGCGGGACTCGGTGTCGAGCATGCGATCGACAATGCGATCGCGAATAGCTAGCGAGACGGGATTTAGATAGTCAACCGGCTTGAGATCGGACGTAGGGCGAACGAGAGTGTAGCGAACGTGTCGGAGGATGGCTTCGCGCAGCATTTCCGCGCTCCGAACCTGTGCCAGGAACGCGGGGGTCTGCGCAGAAAAGGTATGTGAAGCCGGGGGGCGCTCGTCTTGCTCCGGCGTCGCAACAGACTGATCTGCCCGCGAAGGCTCGGAGGTCACGTCATCCATAGGCGACGGCGCGCTGGCCGTGTCATTACTTTTCGTTTGATGGTCGTTGCTGATGGCGCGATACCCCGAGGCGTCGTCGAATACCACTATTCTAATCCAGAATGAGAATGTGCCATCACCCAAGAGGGGCATGCGGAGGTGCACTTCCTTGCTACTTCACGCGGTTACCTGCGCCGAATCAATGAGATCGAAAGAGCGGATGCGTGAGAGATAATCGGTGACCCAGGGTGATCGGCGAACTACTTGTCTGATTCGGCTGCGGGAATCACGGTGTGGCGCGGTTCGGGCATGGGGACGTTGCCCTTGGCGGCACGCCAGAGAATCGCGTTGAGCGTTTCAGTATCGGCGGCGTCGGCGACGGAGAAGTCGAGGGAGGCCGACTCCTTGGCGCCGGGCGACGTCTTAGTGTTGGCCTGATAGATCATGCTGTTGTCGCGATTACGATAGTCGGCCTTGAACGCAGGTTGGTCGCCGGGGCCGGTGAACAGTGGGGCCATCACGGCTGCGTGGGCATCATTGTTGTTCATCGGCGGTAGGCCAAGCAGCGTCTCCAGGGTGTGAATCAGGTTGACCGTGGTGTAGAAGTTGTGGTCCAAGAAGGGCTGCGGGGCGCGCGGCGAATACTTGCTGATCACGAGCGCGATGCTGCGATGAGCGTCCACGTGGTCGGCGCCGTTCTGCGCGTCGTCTTCGAGGACGAAGATGGCGGTGTCGTCCCAGTACGGGCTGTTGGAAATGGCCTCGGCGACGCGGCCGACTGCGAGGTCGTTGTCGGCGACGGCGGCATTGGGAGTGGGCGAGCCAACTTTGGTTCCCGCGGTATGGTCGTTGGGCAAGCGAACCATGGCGAAGCTGGGTAACTGCTCTCCCTTGCCGGTCTTTCGGGCATCGACAAAGCCCGCGAACTCGCGCAGGAATTCGTCGACGCGGAACTGATCGGGAAACTCAACCTTGAAGTCGGGAAAGTGGGGATCGAAATGGCCGCGCAGATCGGCCTTGGTGGGAATGTTCTGCGCCATTAGCGGGATGACGTAGTGATAGGGACTCTTGCCGCTACCCATTGTGACGGGCAGGTCCTCACCGGGCTTGATGTCGTTACGCGCGCATTTGGGCGGAGCGCCGGTGGGCGCGCCCGTGGTGGCGGGAGTGTATTTCTGCTCAAGTTCCTCGCACCACAGCGTCTCGATGTATTCGCCGTAATGCCGGTAGGTCATTTTGTGGCGCGCCAGATTGTCGAAGATGTAACCCGTGGCCGGCTCGTTGACATCGGGGACACCTTCGTCGAAGGGTACACCGTCGCCGATGGTGCCTTCGGAGTCGTACTCGCGCTCGCCGCCGCGGTAGGCGATGGGCCACGCCTTCTCGTTGTAATCAGTGGTGATGGCCGCCATGGACCAGGGATGGCCATCGCCGGAGACCTCGCCGCTGTCGTAGAAATTGTCGAGCACACCAAACTGGCGCGCGAGCGCATGCTGATTGGGAGTGATGTCTTCGCCATACATCACGAGCGCGGCGTCGCCATTGGCTTCTTTGATGTCGCCGAAGAGCTGATCGTAGGTACGGTTTTCCTTGATGATGTAGATAACGTGACGAATGGGATTGCCGGATTTTGCGAATGCGATTTCGTCCGTGCGGCCCTCCATGAGATTGCTGCTGAGGACTTCGGCAGTTAGTGTTTCGTGTTCGCGCTCGGCTTGCTGCAGGTCGATGCGCGCCAGCGAGCCGCGAATCAGTGATGCGATGTAGGGATGCTGTTGCTTGTTGCCGCTTAGCGCAACGGCCTCGGTGCCAGAGTTCGGGCCAGTGCCAATTCCCTTACCCGTCGCCACGAACAGGTCGGTGCCGTGTATGGCCAGCGCGGATGGATACCACTCGGTAGGGATGTAGTAATAAGCGCGGTCGGCGTTGGCCTGCGAATGAGTGCCGCGCGATTCGCGCAGGTCGAAAACAGCCACCGCGTCGGATGTGGAGTCGGCGACATACAGAGTCTTGCCATCGGCGGATTGCGCCAAAGCCATTGGATAGTTACCGCCGTACATCTGGTGAGGCAGGCGGGCGTCGAGATACCGATCCAGTTTGCCGTCCGCGGTGTTGATGATGGCAACGCGGTCGCGGTTAGCCAGCGTAACGTAGAGCTTGTCTTCATCGGGACTGAGCAGAAGCGCGGTGGGATGCGACGAGGCTTCCGTTTGTTCTTTGGGCGGCAGGAGCGAAATCTCGCGCACAACTTTTCCAGATTGCAGATCGAGTTCAGCGACCGATGAGCCGTTCCAGAGCGAGCACCATCCACGAGTGCCCTTGCTATTTACAACGACGGTGTAGGGAAAGGTGTTGGGGACAGACTTGCCGCGTCCCAGGTCGAAGCGCTGCAGGATGTGGCCGTCGTGCGCATCAATCAGCACGGCGTCGTCGGCTAAATTCTCAGCAACCAGCAGGGCGTCTCCGCCGGAGCGCTTCACGAGCGCGATTCCAGCAGGATAGGAGATGCTTTGCCCCGCCGGAACGTACTTCGCTCCATAGGTGATCTTGCGGCCATGGACAATCGGGACCAACGGCAATTTCAGGAATCGCGCCGGCGCCAGATTCCCGTCAGCAAAGCTATACACAGCGATTCCGTTGCCGGTGCTTTTGGGCTTTTTCGCTTCGGGATCGGTGAGCGACGCGATCGAGGCGTAGAGTTCGCCGCCGTCGGCGCTCCACGTCAGTCCGATGAAGTAAGTCTGCTTGGCGCCCGTGGACAATCGCGAGTCAGGAAAATCGCGCAACTGATTGGTCGCCACATCGAGAATGGCGATGGACTGCTGATAGTTCGATTCGGCCGAACCGAAACCGTTATTCAGCAATGCCAGATATTTGCCATCAGGGCTCAGCGCGGCGGTGACGGGCAGGCTGTTGGTGGGCTGCGGGGCGCCGGGGACGGGCTCGTACAGTCTCTTGCTGGTGGACAGCGGGATGTCTTTGTGCTGGTCGGACCGTGTGCTGTTTTGCGCAACGGCGCAAGTAAGGGCAGTGGCAAGTAGGATCGATATAAATAGGCGCGTGAGGTTCATCGCGTTCCTCATCGAGAAGGTAAGGTGGTCAGCGATCGCGGGTGGCTTGGGTCGGAAATGCCGGATTTGATGGCGGTGGCGCTTTATGTGTTCGAGCACGCGCGCGACGGAGTCGGCGATCGGCTCGACGCCGGAGATCAGAACATGGGCATGCTCGCGGGACGGCCGGACGTAGCGCTGAGCCATGGGAGCGACGGTGGTGCGGAACTGCTCGAAAACCGACTCCGGCGTGCGTCCACGCTCGCGAACATCGCGTTCCTGGCGGCGACGCAGGCACGCGTCATCGGTCAGATCCACGTATATGCGAGTGCCTAGAAGGTCGCGCAGATCGGGCCAGTGCAAGGTGAACAGTCCTTCGAGGATTACGAATTCCCCAGGCTGAAATATGTCTGTCGCAGGGGTGCGGCTGTGGGTGGAAAAATCGTAGATCGGAACTTCGATGGTCGTGCCTTCACGTAGCGCGGCTGCATGCTCGATGAGCAACTCGTGTTCAAGCGCAGCCGGTTCGTCGAAGTTGGAACGCGCGCGTTCTTCCGGCGCAAGATGCGACAAATCGCGGTAGTAGCGGTCGAGCGAAAGCACGGGGGCCTGCAGACGCTCAGCCAAGTGGCAGGCAAGATAGCTCTTCCCTGCTCCCGAAGGCCCGGCGATGCCGATGAGGTAGGAGCGCCCAGACATGCGGCTCCAGTGTAAACCCAGTGGTTAGTGGGTAGTGGATAGTGGATAGAAAGGCAAGTTTCAAGCCGAATCGAGGTAGCGGTCAATCTTGGGCAGAACTGCACACAGCAGTGCCAGGAACTTGCCACGCACGCGCTCGCCAGTCTCCAGCACTTCGTCGTGATTGATTTTCTCGCCGCTCATGCCAGCAGCCATGTTGGTAACACAGGAAATCGCGAGCACCTTCATGTTCATGTGACGCGCGGCGATGACCTCGGGCACGGTGGACATGCCCACCAGATCAGCGCCAATGGTGCGCAGATAGCGAATCTCAGCAGGGGTTTCGTAGCTGGGACCCGCCAAGGCCGCGTAAACGCCCTCGTAGATCTCGCCGTCGAGGTTGCCCGGCTTCGTCGAGCGCGAACTTGCGAAACTCGGGACTATAGGCGTCGGTCATGTCGGGAAAACGAGGGCCGAAGCGCTCGTCGTTCGGACCGGCAAGAGGGTTCTGTCCCTGAAGATTGATGTGGTCGCGAATGACGACCAAGGCTCCGCATTCGAAGCTGGAATTGATGCCACCGGCGGCGTTGGTGAGAATGGCGGCTTTAATCCCCATACGGGCGAAAACGCGCATCGGAAATGCGACTTGCTGTGCGGAATAGCCTTCGTACAGATGAACGCGGCCCTGCATGGCGGCAACCGCAACGTTATCGACCGACCCGATGACGAGGTTGCCGGCATGGCCGACCGCGGTGCTGTGCGGGAATGAAGGTATGTCCGCGTAAGGGATGCGGGTAGCGTTTTTCAATTCCTCGGCAAAACCACCCAAGCCCGAGCCCAGGACTAAAGCGATGCGTGGGCGGATGGACGTGCGCGAGAGGATGAATTCGCCGGCTTGTTGCGCTTGCACGAACTGGTCGAATGGGGTCACAAGACGCTCCCGAGCGCCTTCACTTCCCGATCTCTTCCAAGTACTTCTCAACTTCGAGCGCAGCCATGCAACCGGTTCCGGCAGCAGTCACGGCCTGACGGTAACGGCGGTCGGCAACGTCGCCGGAGACGAAGACTCCGGGTACGCGAGTGCAGACGTGTGCGTCGCTGGGAACGATGTAGCCTTCGCCGTCACGCGAGAGTTGATCGCCGACAAAATCGGCGTTCGGAGTGTGTCCGATGCCCAGGAACATTGCACTGGTGGGCATGTCCCATTGCTCGCCTGTCTTGGTGTTACGCAGCCGGAGGCCGGTAACTTCCTGTTTGCTGACGTCGAGCACGTCGTCAACCACGGTGTCAGTGAGGAAGTCGATTTTGTCATTCTGGCGGGCGCGGTCGAGCATGATCTTTGAGGCGCGAAATTCACTGCGGCGATGAATGAGCGTGACCTTGGTCGCGAACCGGGTCAGGAAGATCGCCTCTTCCATGGCGGAGTCACCGCCGCCGATGACGGCGATTTCTTTGCCGGAGAAGAAGAAGCCGTCGCAAGTGGCGCAGGACGAAACACCGTGCCCAATGAGTGCTTTTTCATTAGGCAGGCCGAGCCAGCGCGCAGAGGCGCCGCTGGCGACGATCAATGCGCGGGTGAACAAGGTCTCGCGACCGAGGTTCACGGCAATGGGCTTGGCTCCGAGACCATCGCTTTTCTGGCTGAGGTCGACACTGACGACGTGGCCAGTCTTGAACTCGGCGCCGAAGCGGGCTCCCTGCTTGCGCATGTTGTCGATGAGTTCAGGGCCCTGGATGCCGTCGGGGAATCCGGGAAAGTTTTCTACCAGGGTGGTGAGGGCCAACTGGCCGCCCGGTTCGTGTCCCTCGATGACGAGGGGCTTTAGATTAGCGCGGGCGGCATAAATCGCGGCGGTGAGTCCGGAGCAGCCTGATCCGATGATGATGACGTTGCGAACATTTTCTGTCATAGAGACACGAATAGATTCTCGAACGGCGTGAAAGATGCGACGCGGTCAAACGACCATGTGCCACGTCGGTAAATACTGGTTTGACAGGCGGCGAATCGAAATGCCACCTTCCGGATTCTAACAAGTGTAGTGAGTTTGGGAAATCGAGCGGATTTGCGCACGTGACGGCGGCGTTCCCGGGCGGTGGGTGTAACTACGCGACACAGGAATGAGCGGTAAAATCGACCTATGGCAAAGCTCACGTTGGTGTATGGCATGCGTCTTCTCCCTTCCGACGATATCGAAGAGGTGGGTGAAGCGCCGGTAAAGCTGAAGAACGGCCGGGCTGCGAATGTAACGCTTCACATCGTGGAAGGCTCGAAGGAAGACATCGAAAAGCAGTTGCGGCAAAGCATTGACGCTTTTTTCGATTTGTATCCGGAAATCTGAAGCCAAGGGGCTTTGCGTCTGCCGGTGGGCTGGCGCGACGTCTCCCCGTGGGAACCTTGCATTCGCCGGAACCGTACAACAACGATAGATAGTAGCGCCGCCGCGTCATCGCTATAATCCGCTAACGACTGATAAGGACGATTGATGGCTTTCCTCGAACTTCCCGATCCAGCTGAGGTGAAACAGGCGCTGCGGGGCATGCTGCGTCCCACGAGCCGATTGGGAAAGATCACGCTGTGGTTCGGCGGACTGACACTACTGCTGCAACTTTGGGCGTGGATGGCGCGGTCAGCCAGCGGAACCATGCTGAGCGTGTGGACCGGAGTGGTGACGTATGTCTTTATCGGCTGCCTGCTGTTGCGAGGTGTGCGATGGGCGCGCCAGCACCTGATGTGGCGACTGCGCAATCGGTTGATCGTGACTTACATATTCATCGGAGTCATCCCTATAGTGTTGCTGGTCGCAATGGCGCTGATCGCCGCGTACCTTTTCGCAGGACAGTTTGCCACCTACGTTGCGCTCGCCGACCTGGAGACCGAATTGCAGCATTTGAGCGCGACCAACGATGCATTGGCGGCGCAATTTCGCAGTTTGACCCAGTCCGGGAGTTTGACTCCGAAGTTGGCGGCAGAAATCGCCAGCGCTACAGATGAGAACTTCAGCAAACGGTCGGTGACAGTGCTGGAAGGCGATAAGGGGTTCGTCGTTGAGCCCGGCGGAACGACTGCCGAGGTCCACGGCATGCTGCCCGACATGGTTAAGAACAATCTGAGCAGCTTTGTCATGGACGGTGGACGGCTGCACCTGCGGGCGATTAAGCACATCGACGCCGGGTCACGTCGGCTGACCGTAATCTCGAACGTGCCCATGACACCGGAGTTGCTGCAGCGTGCATCGCGGGTTGGCTCGGTCGAGCTTTATCCACCCGACCAGGAGGTGAATGCCGAATCGGGCGCGGCTGGCACCACTGCCGAGAAGAAGGCAGTGCAGACGAAAAGTGCGCCAGAGTCGGTCACTATCGACTTGGGCGGCGCAAAGTCGAAAGTAACGATTGGTGGCAATGACGTTTCGGGCTCGTCGCAGAACGTCGAAGCCGGCAAGGTGTTGGCCGCGGCCAACCGCTTCGACAAAGAATTTCGCTGGTGGTCGTTTTTTACCGCGGCGGATTGGAAAACCGGGAAAGATCTCACCGGAGCCATCGTGGTCAGTTCGCGGCCGTCGATGCTCTACAACGTGCTGTTCAGTACGCTCGGCACCAAGGCCCCCATATTTGCCCAGGTGCTGCTGGCTATCGGAATCGTATTTGGAATCATCGAACTCATCGCGTTGTACATTGGCGTCAAACTCACTCGCAGCATGACTAAGTCGGTAGCGGAGTTGTACTCGGCGACGCAATATGTCAACAAGGGAGACTTTTCTCACCGCATTCAGATACGAACTCGCGATCAGATGGCGGCTTTGGAATCGTCATTTAACTCCATGTCAGCGTCTTTGTCGAAGTTGATTGCGGAGCAGAAAGAGAAGCACCGACTGGAGAGCGAACTCGCCATTGCACATGAGGTACAGGCGCTTCTGTTCCCGCGGCAAATTTCGGAACTACCGGCCTTGGAAGTACATGGCGTGTGCCGTCCCGCGCGTACGGTGAGTGGCGATTACTATGACTTCATTCCACTGCACGACGACCGCATGGTGCTGGCCGTGGGTGACATCAGCGGCAAGGGAATCTCAGCCGCGCTGTTAATGGCAACGGTGCATGCGTTCGTGCGTGCCTATTCGCTGGAGCCCCAACTTGCGCTGGCAGCGGTGGCAACGGCAGGCGGCGAATCGACCGGCGATCTGCAGATGTACTATCGCGGAAATGGCGACCGCGACTCGCAGGTTTCGCCGGGAATGTTGATGGCCACGCTGAATTATCAGCTGTACCGCAGCACGCCTCCGGAAAAGTACGCCACGATGTTTCTGGCCAGCTACGATGCGGGCGGCCGGTTGTTGACCTATTCGAACGCCGGGCATCTGCCTCCGTATGTGATTGCCGGCGACGGCAGCGTTACGCAACTGGATACCTCCGGGACCGTCGTGGGCCTGTTCGACGCTATGAGTTATGAAGAGTCGCGCATCCCTATGCATCCCGGAGATATCTTCGTCGCCTTCAGTGACGGCGTGACCGAGCCGGAGAACGAGTTCGGCGAATTTGGCGAAGAGCGGCTGGTGGAATTGATCCGCATTCATCGGGACCAGCCATTGTCGCGAATCAGTGACGTCGTGACCGGCGCGGTGGCCGATTGGATCGGCGGCAACGAGCAGCCTGACGATGTCACGCTGGTACTGGCCAGGGCGCGATAGCGCGGAACTGCCTACTTCACAGCGAGCGGAAAAACCCCACCGCCCATACGTCCAGATTGGTTGTCGCGTAGCTGCTTCATCGACTGCGGTCGGGCTCGGGCAGAAAGCGATATCCAACGCCCCGCACGGTGATTAAATGCCGTGGCTTTGACGGGTCCTTCTCAATGTACTTGCGCAAGCGGACGATGAAGTTATCGATGGCGCGAGTGTCGGTGTCTTCGTGCAGTCCCCACACCTCTTCGAGAATTTGCTTTCGGGAGACGATCTTTCCGCTGTTGCGGATGAGGTGGCGTAGCAGTTCGGCCTCCATCAGCGTCAGGCGAAAGATCTTGCCGTTGGCGCGCAACTCCAAGGTGCCGAAGTCAACCTGCTTCCCAGCAAACTCGTAGACGTCGAACTCGCGAAGTCGCATCGGAGCCTTTGGTCTGCGGTCACCCGCGCCTCGATAGGCGGGTCGTTGACCAGCACGCGGCTCCATTCCTTGCGCCGCAGGAGGCTTTGGATGCGAGCCAGCAGGATGTTCAGATCAAATGGCTTGGGAAGATAGTCGTCCGCGCCGGCCGCGAAACCCTTGAGGACGTCTTCGGGACGACCACGCGCTGTGAGCATGAGGAGTGGAATGAAGTAATTGGCCTTGCGCAGCTCGGCCGCAACAGTGAAGCCATCTTTGCCGGGAAGCATCACGTCAAGTACGAGCAAATCAAATGGAACATGCTGCTCGAGCATGAGATCGAGCGCAGTCTCGCCGTCGCCCGCGACGCGGGTGGAGTAGCCCTCGGCTTCGAGATTAAACTTCAGACCCCTCGCAAGGTGTTCTTCGTCTTCCACCAACAGGATTTGCGCCGTCATTGCTGATACCTGGGAAGTTCGATGGTCACGGTCGTTCCCTTGCCTGCGCCTTCGCTCTCGGCCCAGGCTTTGCCGCCATGCCGTTTGGCGATAGCGCGAACGATAAATAAGCCCAGGCCGCTTCCCTTCACTTGCGTCGAGCCGGGTGTCACCACCCGGTAGAAGCGCTTGAACACCTGCTTCAGTTCGCTGCTGGGGATGCCAATGCCGTTGTCCTGGACCCTGATTCGTACGCGCTCCAAGTCGGGCGTCACGACCTCAACGCGAATCTTTGGTACCTGCGGGGAATATTTCACCGCATTGTCGAGAACGTTCGACAACACGGCGGAAAGCTCTTCGCGGTCCCCCGCGACACTGAGGTGCTCGGCAGGACGGCCATCGAGATCCCAGGCGACGGCTTCCGAGGAAAGGTGATGGCGCAGACGCGCCAGCTCGACGGCATCCTGAACCAGCGGTCCCACTTCAATTTGCGCCTTGCTCAATGCGGCGTTCTTCTGGGTGACGCGTGCTGCGCGCAAAACCTGCTCTACGGTACCCATCAGCCGCTGCGTGTCATCGAGCATGATCTGGTAAAACTCATGACGTTGTGGTTCGGGAACATCGCGCTGTTGCAGCGTTTCAAGGTAAAGGCGGATGGAAGTGATGGGGGTCTTCAGCTCGTGCGTCACCGCATTGAGAAAGCTATCTTGCTGTTCGTTACGGCGGACTTCACGCACCAAGAAGATGGTGTTCAGGATCACGCCGGCGATGATGAACCCGAAAAACAAGACTCCAAGGATGAGGGGGACGACTTCGCGCCAATTGAGGACGATCCAACTGACATTGAGCACCAGCGCTACCACGGCGACGAGGACGCCGAGCGTAATGGCGAAAGCAATCGTTCTTTTGCGGCTGGTGATGCGCATGGGAAGCGGAGGTCGGCAGTTGGCCGCTAGCCGTCAGTTAAGACATTATGACGCTGCAATGAAGAAGGATAGCACCTGCCAATGGCCCACTGTTTGCGTTCGTTGGTCGGATATCTAATGCAATCCGGCTTGGGCCAGCATGTCGAGGAATTGCTGCTGCGTTCGCATGTCGATGGATTGCGCCACCAACTTTCCCTCCCGATCGTAAACAAAGCTCTTGGGAATGCCGTCGACCTGAAACTCCTCGGTTACCTTGCGGCCAGGATCAAGCAAAATCGGATAAGTGATGCCACGTCCATCAATAAATGGCCTCACCTTGCCTGACGTCTTCGTCGGAGATCGCAAGAACCACGAAGCCTTGCGCCGCGAAACGTTGGTAAAGACTTTCGAGGTCGGGCATCTCCTTACGACAGGGCGGACACCAGGTGGCCCAGAAATTGACCAGCACAACTTTGCCTTGTAGGTCTTTCAAGGACCATTTCTTGCCCGAAAGATCACGAAGCGTGAAGTTGACATTCTGCCGCAGCGCGTCGTCCGCCTCAAGCTTCGCCATGGCAGCCTTGAATTGCGGAACATCCAAGGTGGCCTCTACGTGCTCGTAACGCACAAGCTGTGCGAGCTCCGTGTACGGAGCGGCAGGCTGTCCCTTCACGTCTGGCTGCGGTTGTTCACGGAGAGTATCGGCCAGAGTGGTTGCGACTTCCTGCAGGGTCTGATGGCCGAAATCGCCTTCGGTGGAAAGATTCGCAAGCCCGACCGCCAGCACGACCTTGTTGGGTACGACGGGGAGTTGGCGAATTTGCAGCGCTAACTCTTTTGTGAGCGTCGCCCGGGTATCGTCTGGAAGATTACGCAGGTTTTTCAGTTGCTCGACGATCGGCTTTTCCTGGTCGCTCCAAACGATTTTCGACTGTTGCGCAGCTAAGGGATAGGACAGGAAGAGCGTAAAGCCAACCGACAGTACACACATAATGAGAATACGGACTACGCGCAGGATCATGTTATGAGGCCTCGGTCGCCATTGTAGCTGCTCTTCCCAAGGGGTCGAAAAAACTGCCCCCCAAAGGAAAAAGACGGCGCGGGATGCGCCGTCCGTTCGAGTAAATTCTTGTTTGATTGTCAGTCGCCGCTGTAGGCTGGCGCGAGCTGCTCTTCGGACGCGACGGGCGTTTCGTTGACTGCTTTGATGCGCGCTTCACGCAGCTTGGGCAGCTTCACGTCCCATATCAGTCCGACTGACTTCAGGGCGCTGATCAGATACCAGTTGAAGTCCACCTCGTACCAGGCGAGGCCGTGACGAGCCGATTGCGGATGCGCATGATGGTTGTTGTGCCAGCCTTCACCGAAGCTCAACAGGGCAACCCACCACAGGTTGCGCGAATCGTCGTCGGTAGCGAAGCGCTTCGAGCCCCACATGTGGGTGGCGGAGTTCACAAACCACGTGCTGTGCAGAAGGAACACGGTCCGCAGGAAGATGCCCCAGAAAACAACCTTCCAGCCGCCGATAGCCAGGAGCACAAGGCCAACCACGACCATTGGGACCCAATGCCACTCACTGATCCACGCATGAAATTTGTCTTTACGAAGATCGGGCACGTAAGGCAGCAACCCTTGCAGCTTGTTGTGCAGCGACTCGCCGCTCATAATCCATCCCATGTGCGCCCAGTAGCCGCCGTCACGCGGGCTGTGGGGATCGCCGGGCTTGTCGGTGAGCTGGTGATGAACACGATGTGTGGCCACCCAGAAGATCGGTCCGCCCTCGAGCGCGAGAGTCGCACAGACGGTCAGGAAATACTCAAACCACTTTGGACACTTGAATCCGCGATGAGTGAGCAACCGATGATAGCCGAGGCCGATGCCGAAACTGCCGGCAACCCAGTAGAGGAAGAGTGCCGTAAAAAATGCCGGCCAGGTGAACATGAATAACGCCGCGACAGCGCCGATGTGGAACGCAATCATGAAAGAAGAGGTGATCCAATTCACCTTTTTGTTGAGCCTGACCATGTGACCTCGTGGTTTTGTTGATTGGCGCGCCGGGGATGAACCGTAGGGCCATTTCAAGACTACCAAGGCTGGAGGAATCGCATTGTAATACTTATGTCACAGCGGGTTGTGACGTGGAACACGACGGGATGGTCGCAGGCGCTTCCGTGTTCGGGCAGCGTTTTTAGCGGTGATGACGCATGTGTACCCGGCGGCTACCTGGCGGATTGCAGACCCGGAAGAAGGGCCTCGGACGTACGTTTTCCGGTTGCGTCGTCGAGGCCTTCGAGCACCAGCACGTCGTTTCCATGAACTTGAACGACCACTTTCCCCTGCTGTCCGGCATCCCACGTTATCGTTTGGTCTCCTGATCCGACACCACCCACCATTCCGGCCTGATCCAAGTGATAGCGCGTGGGAACATAACTGCTGTAGAGCTTGGCAAATGACTGCGCCGATTCCGGCGAATCCCAGCGCGAAAGATAGATCAGTGCAATCTGATCCTTGGGAGCCGTTTTGGAGCGCGCCGCCAAGTAATAGCCGCCGC
Source organism: uncultured Acidobacteriaceae bacterium (assembly GCA_963749635.1). Classification (GTDB taxonomy): domain Bacteria; phylum Acidobacteriota; class Terriglobia; order Terriglobales; family Acidobacteriaceae; genus DASRAA01. The sequence continues at coordinate 207,210 of CAVVNW010000011.1, read as the reverse complement.
GCCAGTGGGAGTAATAATCCCTGGCATCGCTCTTCGGCGCATATTGGCGGGCAAGAAGGAAAACATCGAACGCGCCCATGCCGCCGAAATCATAGCGCTCATAGCTGGGAGCGATGAGTTTGTCGAGATCGGGGATCGTTGGCGGCGGCGCAACCTTACTCTGCAAGTAGGCCTCGGGCTCCATCACCTGAAGAGTGTCAACCGGCGGCTTCTCCAACATGCCTACATAAGCCGCTGCCTTGCCCTGTTTCGTCAACACCGTGCGCACGAAGTCCAGGCCAAACGTATAGGGCATCATGAGCGACTCGCGCAGAAACACCGGCGCGGATTCCAGGACGGGCGAGTCCTTGGGGTCGGTCATATCGGCGCGCATAGCATTCACGATATCGGGTGCCTTAAGGACGCTGAGACCGGCGGGTGCAAGCGTGTAATCGAGCATGGTCATCATGGCCTGGCCTTCGGTGACGTTCTGGCGCGCAGCCTGGGCCTCTTCGACAACTTGCTCCTGCTGATCGGGCTGCGGATTGTCATTGGGAGCGCCGGCGAGCGACCACTTTTGCAGGTTGAAGGACTGGTCTTGAAGAGCGTGCGTCAGTTCGTGCGCTAGTACGGGCCTCTGCAATTCCGGCTGCACCCAGTCGAGCAGATTCACGGTTTTCGTCTTGGAGTCGTAGTAGGCGGCCACCTGCTCGCTGAGCAGCTTGAGAAATTCGGCGTGCAGGTTGTAATTCTCCGGAATCAGGCCAAATTTTTTCAGGACGAGCTGCGAACGTTCCAATCGCTGGGCATCCTTGTCATCCTTCATTCGTTTGTCGACATATTTCTCAACCTGACTGCGAGTGATGAGCTTGCGCTTGACCTTGTGCTTGATAGGAAGACCGGTGTCCTGGCTGACGAACTGAAGAATACTGTCGACCGAACGGAAAAGCTCTTTGGCCTGCGCCTTGGTGATCGGCTTGGATTCTTCCGCAGACTCTGACTGCGATTGGGGAGGATGCTCCTGTACGGTGGTGCCGATGCCCGGAACTGGCTTGGGCGGTTCGCTGGGTTGAGGAACCGTTTGTGCTGCTGCGGAAGCCAGCAACAGCGATAGGAGAAGAACGAGTGAGCCTAGCGGCCGGGGACGAGAGATGCGTAGGGCAGGATTGGTCAACATGCAGGAGTTTTCAGAATACATGAGAGGTGGGATTACCGCCGCCGCTCAGTCGCGGCCCATGTCGGCTAGTGCAGATCCCGGCTGCCGACGGCCTGGCGCAGTTGCTCAAGCGCTGTCATGTAGGTGGCCAGCGCCTGGCGATAACTCAATTCCGTCGAACGGTAGCTGCGCTCAGCGTCGAGAAAGTCGAGTAGCGACGCCGCTCCGTGTTCATAAGAAAAGCGCGTTATGTCGAGCGACTGAGTAGCCTGACCGAGGTAGCCCTTGTCGTACAACTGGACCACTTGTTCGCTGCTGCGCAGTCCTTCGTAGGCGTTCTTCACGTCAGTAAGCACCTGTTGCTCGGCAGCTTTCTGCTGGAATTGTGACTGCGTAAGAGCGTATTGCGTGCGGGCAATCTCGCCCTGGTTCTTGTTGAACACCGGTAACGGCACACTGAAGTAGAAGGCTCCCAAGTTACTTTCATTGAGGCGCGTGTAGTCGAAGTTCACGTTTACGTCGACTTTGCCGTTTGCCTTGGCCAGACCGACCTGGCTCTCAGAAGCAACTACGCCGCGCTGTGCCGCCAGCAGGTCGGGGCGATTGGCAAGGGCGCGAGCCTGCACATCTTCCAGGCGCAACGGGACCGGCTCGTAGGCCAGGTTGCCGGCCACATCGTAATCGGCGGGAACTGAATCGAAACCGAGGAACTGGCGCAGCGAGGTCAGCGCCTGTGTCTTGGCTAGCCGTGCATCGTTGACATCGGTTTCGAACTGCAATTGCTGTAACTGGATCTTGAGGAGGTCGTTGCGGCTCATCGCTCCAGCGTTGAAGCGGTCTTCGCTGATTTTGACGGTCTTCTTGTAACTATCGAGCAGGCCGTCTGCAAATTCCAGGTTCGACTTCGCGAGCAAAGCGCTGGCAAATAGTTGTGCCGCGCTGGCCAGGACCGTGCGCTGCGCATCGGTCACTTGCGCTTCGGTGACGGCAGTCGCTGTCTTGGCGGCGTCGAGCCGATGCTGGCGCTTCTTGCCGCGCTCAAAGAGATAACCAATGCCAACGTCGTATTGTGCCTGGGTTTCCCAATAGTTGGAGTCGGTGAAAAGGCTTGGCGAAAAGATGGGGAGATATTGCGTGTCCCACGAAAGCACTGGGTTGGGGCGCAGATTGGCGGTAATCTCTTGCGCCTTGTTCTGCAGAATTAGCGTCTGGTTCGCCTGAAGCGTGGGATTGTTCCGCTCGGCGAGATCGAGTGCTTGTTCGAGCGTGATGGCCTGCCCGGAAGGCATGGGCACAGGCGTCGGAACCTGTTGAGTTCCGGGCACAGGCGGGGTCTGAACCTGTGCGGTCAGAACACGATGCGGTTGCGGTGCATCCGGCAGCGGCGCAGGCTGCTGAGCCTGTGCGGCAAATGGAAGAGTAAGAGCGAGCAATCCCGAAAAGACGGCGTACCAGCGAAGGCCGAAGATTGAGATGATTCGAAACATTATTCGGTGACCTCCTCAGCCTCTTCTGGCAACACATCGTTCGGGCCGGCCATCCATGCATAGAAAGCGGGCAGTAGGACGAGGCTCAAGAACAGCTCCGTCAGCAGTCCGCCGACAATCACGATGGCGAACGGGCGCTGCGAGTCGGAACCAATGCCATGCGAAGTGGCCGCGGGCAACAGCCCCAGACTGGCAACCAGCATCGTCATCATGATCGGCCGCAGACGGCGCGTCGATCCCAGAACGACTGCCTCATGCACTGGCAGGCCACGGGCACGAAGCTGATTGATGTACTCAATCAGCACCACGCCCGTCTGCACGGAGACGCCAAACAATGCCAGGAAGCCGACACCGGTGGAGACGCTGAAGTGCTCGCCGGTCATCAGCAGCGCAATCAGGCCTCCGATGGGCGCGAGCCCGAGATTGAGCAGCACCAGAAAGCCCCACTTGAACGACCGGAACATGGAGTACAAAACCAGCATGATGACCAGAATGGTCAGAGGAATCACGATCGCCAGCCGATGATTCGCACGTTTCTGACTCTCGTATTCTCCCGCCCATTCCAGCGTGTAGCCCTGGGGCAGTTTCACTTCATGATTGACCTTCATCATGGCTTGTTCGACGGTGGTGCCGAGGTCGCTGCCGCGCACGCTGTATTTAATGGCGATGTAGCGCTGGTTCCCTTCTCGATTGATCATCGACGCGCCGTCTTCGATCTTGATGTCAGTAACCTCACCCAACGAAACTCGCTCGCCGCTCGGCGCCATGATGCGCACGTTGCGGATGTCGTCGACCGATCGGCGAAATTGCTCCTGGTAACGCGGGACGAGGTCGAAACGCTGCTCGCCGATAAGGATTTGGCTGACGGGATTGCCGCCGACCGCCGTCTGAATCGCATCCTGAATGTCGGAAGCGTTGATACCGAAGCGGTCGGCCTTCTGGCGATTCACAGTTATGTTTACGTTGGGCTGGCCGAGCACGCGAAACAGTCCCAGATCGGCGACGCCCGGTACGGTCCGCATCACCGCCATGATCTCCTCGCCCTTTTGCTCAAGGTCTTTCAAGTCGGATCCGAAAATTTTTACGGCGAGTTCACCTTTCACTCCGCTGACCGCTTCTTCCATATTGTCGGCAATGGGCTGCGAGAAGCCCCAAGTCACGCCCGGAATCTTTTCGACTTCCTTGTCCATGGCTTCGATGAGCAGCTCTTTGCGTCCATGGAACTGGGGCCTCCATTGGTCGCGTGGCTTGAGATCGACGAAGTATTCGGTGTTGAAGAACCCGGTGGCGTCGGTACCGTCGTCGGAGCGACCTACTTGCGACACGACCTGCGTCACCTCCGGAAAACTGGCGAAGATGACGCGGGCCTGATCCATCACCTGACCGCCTGTGGACGGGCCGGTGCTGGGCGCCAGCGTTCCGCGGGCCCAGATCGAGCCCTCATCCAGATGAGGCAGAAACTCGGAACCGATCAAGCCGCCAAACGCAAGATATGCTGTCACCGCAAAAATCACGATTGCCGAGACGAGCACCACACGGCGACGAATGATGATCCAATTGAGAGTCTTTTCGTAGTTTGTGGTCACCCACTTGACGATAGGGTTGTCCCACGCGTGGACGCCCTTCCGAAAGACATACGCACAGAGGACGGGAGCCATGATGATGGAAAACAGCAGCGCTCCCAGCAGCGCGAAGGTCACCGTCCAAGCCATTGGCTTAAAAAGGCGGCCCTCGACCCGCTGCAAAGTGAAGATCGGGAGGTAGGTAATGATGATGATGGCGATGGCGTAAAAGACGGGACGCTGTACTTCGTGCGCCGCGGAACGGATGGTCTCGTCCATGGTGGCATGGCTGTCTTTCGATCCTTCAAGACGGCGCTGAATGTTCTCCACCATCACGGCAGCGCCTTCCACGATCATGCCGAAATCGAGCGCGCCCAAGGAAAGCAGGTTCGCGGGAATGTGCCGCAAGTCGAGCAAAATCGAGGCGAAGAACAATGAAAACGGTATGGTGAGCGCGACGATGAGAGCCGAGCGCAGATTCCCGAGGAAGAAGAACAACACCAACACGACGAGTAGAATGCCTTCGGTAAGGTTGTGCAGAACGGTGTGCGTCGTGAGGTGGACGAGATCGTCGCGATCGATGTGCGGCACGATCTTCACCCCCTTGGGGAGGACGCGCTCGTTCAGAAGCTTCACTTTTTCATCAATGTCGTGAAGCACGGCCTCCGCTTCCGCTCCCTTGCGCATCTGCACGATGCCTTCCACCACATCGGTGTTGTCGGTAACGCGGCCGTCATTGTGACGAATCGCCTTGCCTAACCGGCCCAGGCGGATTTTCGCCCCCTGCGTGACCACCGCCACGTCGCGGATGCGCACCGGCGTACCATTTTTGGCCGCAATGACGGTGGCACCTATATCGTCAGTGTTTTGCATCAGGCCGACGGCACGGACGTTGTAGGCCTGCTGCCCCTGCTCGATGAAGCTGCCGCCACCATTGACGTTGTTGTTGGTCAGCGCCTGCTCTACTTGCGCCATGGTCAGGCCGTAGGCAACCAGCTTGTCAGGATCGATCTGCACTTGGTACTCGCGCGTCTGGCCGCCGAAGATCGAGACAGCGGCGACATTCGGAACCGACATCAGGTGCTTGTAGACGACCCAGTCCTGCAGCGCCTTGAGGTCCATGATGTCGTAGCGCGGATCGGTACTTTGCAGCGTGTAGAAGTAGATTTGTCCGGCGGGACTGAAGTCAGGACCGATTTGCGGATTCAAGCCAGGCGGAAGGCTAACCAGGGTCAATTTTTCCAGCACCTGCTGACGGTTCTGCTGGTTGTCTGACTCGTCGTCGAAAAGCACGGTAATGAAAGAGAGTCCGGAAATCGAAGTCGAACGGAGGTGAGTCAGGTGGGCCACCCCGTTCAACTGCGTTTCGATGGGGATGGTGACCTGCTGCTCGACTTCTTCAGCAGCGCGCCCTGGCCATTGGGTAATGACCCAGACATACTTGTCGGCAACGTCGGGATAGGCTTCGACCGGCAGGTTGTGGAACGAGATGATGCCCCAAATCAGCAGCAACACGCCCAATGCGAGTACAAGCATCCGATTGCGCAGGGCGAAATTGACCAAAGCTCCGATCATGCGCTGCTACTCCTCGGCCTCGGCTGAAAATTGCAGCGCGTTGGTCACTACCTTGTCCTGCGGCTTGAGGCCACTCAGCACCTGCACGGAGCCGTCGGTGTCTTGCGGTCCAAGTTGGAGGGCGAGACGCCGGAAGCGCTTGTCACCGGCAGGGACGAAGACCCAGTCCTTATCATGCAGATGGACCACAGCAGTCGAAGGAATAACGATTCGGTCAACCATTTGTGGCGCCTTGAAGGTTGCGGTCACAAACATTCCTGGACGCATGATTCCCTGGGGGTTCGCCAACTCGATGCGGACCTTCGCGGTGCGCGTTGCCGGATCCAGCACGGCGCTGATGTTGACCACTTTCCCTGGGAACATCTTGTCCGGGTAAGCGTTCAAAGTGATCTGCGCGGTGTCTCCTACCTGCACACGCGAGAGCATGTCTTCATACACGTCGCACAGAACCCAGACCGTCGAGAGGTCGGCAATGGTGAAAAGGTTCGGTGAGTTGTCGAGGGACTTTACGCCGGTGCCCCCGGTGATCTGCTGATCGACGATGGTTCCGGAGATAGGCGCAACTACCGGCAACAGCGGCGAAGGGTTGTTAAGGTTCCCGCCGAGTAGCCTGACATGCTGGGCTGCAGTCTGTGTATCAACCTTGGCTTTTGCATCAGCATCCTGGGCCGTCTCCAGGTCCGCCAGCGCTATTGCACCTTTGTCATAGAGCAGTTGGGCACGTGCTACTTGCTTAGCTGCTAGCTGTTCGTCGGCCTTGAACTTCTGATAGTCCGAGAAGGCTTGCGACAGGTCGGGGCTGTTGATCAGCAGTAGCGTCTCGCCTTTCCTGACGTTGTCGCCAAGCTTGGCCTTGATTTCCACCACCCGGCCGCCTCCCAACGAGACAACCGGTATCGACCGGTTGATGTCGGGGGCGATCACGCCGTTGACGTGCACCTCGTCCGTGACTTTACGAAGCTGCACTTCGACCATTGGAAACTGTTCGGGGTGCTGCACGGTGAAAATGTTCGGATCGGAATTGGTCTCCACTGTAGTTTCGCCAGGGTCGCTTTTCGATCGTGAGCATCCCGCTGCGATCGACATCAGCACCAAAGCAATTGCAAGCTTGCCGAGGCGCAGGCGTGCGCGAGAATGCCTACCTGGGTGCGTGTTCATAGCCATTGTTTTCATCCGATAACCGACTTCATGGAACCTATGCGGGCAATTTCCCGAGAGATTCCTGACTTCAGGCCCAACAACCTGTGGATTCTGTGATCGCTACTACGAAAACTGCGAGACTGGGCTAGAACGATGGAGGAGAACGGCCGGCACGGGGGAGTCGTTCGCGGTGGATGACCATGGCTTCCTGGGCGATCGGTTTCCAGACCTGCAACGCTAACAGAGCAAATAAGAGATAAGTGGCAAGCAGATACAGAATTATGCCGCCATCCGAGACACTTTGAATGTGATGTAGGGGAGCGGAAAGCTGCTGGACGCGTTTGGTTGCTTCCTCCAGCACCGCCTGGGCAGGATGCAGATCGTCGCTCGCAGAAACCACTGGAAAGAGCAGGACCAGCACGCAGGCCAAAGCCAGCAAAGCCTTTCCGTATGGCACTTGGGGAAGCTGGGACGCCACCCGGCGATTCCGCAAGAGCGTGCAGAACGCCGCCAGCGCCATGGCGACCCATACCAGATTGAGCAGAAGTTCCATTGGCCGGTATAACGAGTCTATCACCGCCGGCGGACCTCTCTTGCAAACTGCGTTTACGCTGAATCTGCAAGGACATTGAAGCATGTCCACATAAACACCGCGTAAATTCAAGACGATCGTGGTTCAGCGGCGCTTCGCCTGTTGTCCGCCTCGGCTGCTCGGGTGGCGCAATGCGAGCGGCTACCGCTATCATAAGAAGCTTTGCCAATTTCATTTAAGGATGGTGCAATGACTCGATTTCACCGTCCGCTCAAGCAAATCGCATTGTCGATGGCTTTGTGCGGACTGGTTACGGCTCAGAGCCCGCAATCCGCCTCGCAACGTACCAACGAAGAACAGCAGGGCTACCGTCGAGCGATGGAAGTTGCCGATCAGAACATCGCTGATGAAGTGAAAGCGCACTCCGAACTGATGAAGAACCTGGAGTACCTGACCACGAAAATTGGCCCGCGGCTGACCGGTTCTCCGCAAATGCAGGCGGCCAGCGATTGGACCTTGAAGCGGTTTCAAGATTACGGTGTGGATGCGCATCTCGAGGCCGCCACCATAGCGCACGCTTGGACAAGAGGCATCGAGACCGCTGAAATTACCAGTCCGATCCAGCGGCGGATAGGGATTCGCGCACTGGGCTGGAGTAAAGCCACTGCCGGCGAGGTCTCCGGCAAAGTCATCGCTATCGAAGTGCATCAACCCTCCGATTTCGATGCGTATAAGGGCAAATTGAAGGGCGCGGTGGTCCTGGCGAACAAACCTGCTGACCTCTCTAAGGCCGAGCCCAATCCTGAAAATGCTTACGATGCCGTGATTCCACCAGGTCACGGAGTGAAGCCGAGCGGGATGTCGTGGCGGGAACGCGCGCAACTGATGCACGAAATCGGCGAGCAGGAACCGGCGCTCGTGCTGCTGGACAGCGGGAAGACCGACAACCTGTTCAACATGACGGGCAGTAATCCTCCGTATGAGCCAAGCGTGGCGCCGATCGCATTCATTCCCCACGAGGATTACGACCTGATTTGGCGGCTCCTGCAGTCTGGCCCGGTAACGCTGAAGGCCGACCTGCAGGATACCTTCAGCAAGAAATCAGCGCCTGCGTCGATAACGGTGGCGGAAATCAAGGGGTCGGAGATGCCCGACGAGCGCGTGATTATTGGCGGTCATCTCGATTCTTGGGACCTCGGTCAGGGCGCACTCGACAACGGCACCGGTGCGATGGCCGTGCTGGAGGCCGCGCGCACGCTGAAGGCACTGGGATGGAAGCCGAAACGCACCGTTACCTTTGTATTGTTTACGGGTGAAGAAGAAGGCGGACTAGGCGCCGACACCTACGTTAAGAACCATTCGGCAGAACTCGCAAAGACCGACGCAGTACTGATTCACGATACCGGCACAGGCAAGGTGTTCAGCATCGCGCTGGAAAACCTGTGGGAGACAGCACCGCTGATGTCGGAAATCTACCGTCCCTCTGCAGGAGGTGTTCGACCTGCAACCGCTCAGCACCCGGTATTTCGGTTCGTCGGACCACGTCGAATTTCTAGACAAGGGCGTGCCCGCCTACTTCTGTATTCAACTTCCGGACCACTATCGCGAGGCGCATCACAGCCAGACCGACACCTTCGATAAAGTGATTCCAGACCAGGCCAACCAAGGCGCTGCATTTCTTGCAGCATGGGCATGGAATGTATCGGAGATGCCGCAGCCACTGCCGCATCATGCCGCGGCAGCGGTACCGTCGGAATAGAGTCGGCTCTTAAACAGTCTCCGATTTCCCGCTCTTCACGCTACGGAAGATGGCGTCGAGAATGATCTGGTTCTGAAGCCCCTCTTCCCCAGGGATCTCGAACGGATTACCTGACTCTACGGCCTCGGCAAACGCCTCGACCTGAGATGCGTAAGCGCGGTCATTGAGTACTTCAGTTCTCTCGATGACGTCAAATCCGCGCCGAAGTTCAAGGGTCACGGGGTGTTCGACATTCATCGCGTTGACGGCAGAAAGAATGCCGTTTTCGCCGATGACTTCGAGCAACGTTTGATAGGGCGCCCGCGCTGACACCGACATTGTCGCCAGCGCGCCTCCTGCGAACTGGAACAGCGCCGTGCCGGATGCTTCCACGACCCAATGCGCGTCGTACCGGGCCTGCGCCATAACCGATTGAATCTCGTCGCCCAACACGTAGCGCAGCGTGTCGAAGCAATGCACGCCGATGTCGGCCAGCGGGCCGCCGGTGGCCAGATGAGGATCGTTAATCCAGGTGCGTGCGCTGTTCAGCAACGGCGCAACAAATGCCGCGCGAGCCAATACCGGCTTGCCGATGGCGCCTGACGCAACGCGCTCGCGAAACCAGCGCACACTGTCTTCGAAACGCATGACATGTGCCACCCCAAGCGGCACTTTGGCTGCACGCGCTGCTTCGACCATCTGCTGGGCTTCGGCGGCATTCATCGCCATCGGTTTTTCGACCAGAGCGGCCTTCTTGTGACGCACACAGTCCAGAACATCGGCCAGATGCAGCGCATCGGGCGTCGCGATGAATACTGCGTCGACGTCGGGGCAGGCGCACAAATCCGCGGTCGAAGCAAACGCATGTTCGATGCCGAACTCTCGCGCTGATTCGCGAGCGCGTTCCAGATCGCGACGAGAGAGCGCGGTTACCCGACAATTCCGGGCGTTAGCGAATCCGGGCATCAGGCGCCTTATCGCATGTAGACCGAAACCCGCAATACCAAAACGAATCATGTGCGCTCCATTCCTGTCGTGGTGGCCGATGCGAAGGTTGGTTATCGCTTGTTCGCGCCACACCAGCCAGCTATCAAGATAGCGTGGAATATGATGATCGTCTGCATCCTTGCACGGGGATTGTCGATTTTGCCTGCTTCACATAGTGCCATCCGCACGCTATTTCTCGAAGGCCCAGCCGGCCGGCTCGAGGCACTGCTGAACGTTGGCGCGGCCGACGCGACGTATGCCGGACTTGTTTGCCATCCACACCCGATGTTTGGTGGAACCATGCACAACAAAGTGGTGTTCCATGCGATGAAGGCGCTCCATTCCTTCGGATTCCCGGTGTTGCGCTTCAACTTTCGCGGCACTGGACTAAGCGGCGGAACCCACGATGGGAGAGCAGAGGTTGAGGACGTTAAGGCCGCTTTGCAATGGCTGAAGCACGAGTTCGCCCTGCCCATTATTTTCGCGGGATTCTCGTTCGGAGCCGCACGAGGACTTCGCGCCTGCTGTCCCGATCCCGACGTCAGGCTTTTGATCTCGCTCGGGACTCCCGTCGAAGCGGATGGGCGACTCTACAGCTACAAGTTCTTGCGCGAGTGCCGCAAACCGAAACTATTCCTTAGCGGCGATCACGATCAGTTCGGGCCCCACGAAGCGCTGGAGTCGGTTATTGCCGAAGCCGCGGATCCCAAGGAACTCGTCTTCATTCCTGGCGATCATTTCTTCTCAGGGCACCTAAACGAAATGCGTATGACCGTGGAGAGTTGGCTCCAGGAACAACTGGGCCTAAGCGCAAACCCATAAGACCGTTGCGCGCGCATATAATCGTGCCGCATGCCACCCGCAACAACGCAGCCGCCGCTCTCGCCTGAAAATGGTTTAGTCCCGGCAATGCGCCAGCGGGTTCGCGACATCTTCGACCGTGCGCTGGCCGAATGCAGCATCGCAATAGCATTCGCAAGAACCGTTCGGTACAGTGGAGGGCTTTTCTGTGCAGGCGCAAACCGCTACGACCTCGCGGCCTTCTCCCTTGTCGTTGTTATTTCCATCGGTAAAGCCGGCCATAGCATGGTCGAAGCACTCTCGGGAATCGTACCGTGTGAGATTCGAGGAATAGTTGCCTGTCCCGACGAGCCGTTATCTCCGGTGGCAGGGTTTCGATATTTTTACGGCGGCCATCCGCTCCCCAATGAGGAGTCTCTACGCGCCGGAAGCGCCATCCTGGACCTCCTGCACGCTCTTCCCGAACGGTCGCTGGTGGTGTTCCTCATTAGTGGCGGTGCATCCGCCATCGCCGAGACACCGATTCTGCCTGATCTGACACTGTCAGACGTCATTGAAACTAACCGGACGCTAGTGCATTCGGGGGCTCCAATCGCAGAAATCAATGCTATCCGCAAACACCTTTCGGCCATCAAGGGCGGACGCATGGCGCAAGCAGCCGCGCCGGCTACGCAAGTGTCGCTGCTGGTCTCCGATGTGCCGGACCACTCCCTCGACGCTTTGGCTTCCGGTCCAACCATGGCCGACAGCAGCACGGTCGCAGATTGCTACGCTACTGCCGCGCGCCACCAGATGCTGCCTCGATTTACCCAACCAGTGCGCTCGCTGTTTGAGAATCGCCAATTGCTGGAGACGCCCAAAACAGGCGATCCGGTGTTCGCTAACAGCCGCTATGTTACGGCACTGTCGAACGACACTGCGGTCGACGCGGCAGTCGAGAGCGCCACTGCAATGGGATTTGTGGTCGAAGTCGATAATTCGTGCGACGACTGGGACTATGCCCGCGCCGCTGACTACCTGTTGCAACGGCTGCGAACTCTCCGTAAAACTTCGTCGCGCGTTTGCGTGATTTCTGGCGGAGAGGTCACGGTCACTGTAGGCGACTTGTCGGGCAAGGGAGGACGCAACCAGCAGTTTGCACTGTATTGCGCGGAAAAGATTGTCGGCGAAACCATCACGGTTCTTAGTGCAGGGACGGACGGTATCGATGGGAACAGTCCAGCGGCGGGTGCATTGGTTGACGGAACGACCATAAGTCGAGCGGCGCAGCGAAATCTAAGCGCTGAAGCAGCGTTATCGCACTTTGACGCGTATCCGCTGTTGGATGCCGTCGGCGACGCGGTCGTTATCGGGCCGACGGGAAACAATGTGCGCGACCTGCGAATCTTGTTGGCCTACTGATTCGCGTCCTGCGCAACCTGTGCGGTAAGCCAGTCAAGATAGCCGGCACTTCCTCCGTCGATGGAGAGTTCGACATGTTCCGGCACTTCATATTCGTGCAACTCAGCGAATACTGCGGCCAGCTCAGTAGCGCGCTCGGCCGTGGTCTTGATCAGCAGCAAGTATTCCTGTTCGCGCTCGATAGCGCCCTGCCATCGATAAATGGAACGAATTGGTCCTATGATGTTCACGCAAGCGGCCAAGCGGCGCTCCACCAACGCCTCGGCAATCTCTTCTGCCTTTTCCATGAGCCCGACCGTCGTAAGTACGATTTTTGTCTCGGCCATTGCACCGCCTCTTAAGAGTCACCATCATTCAACTACTACTCAGAATCTAGCACCGCAGCGAAAACCACTGCGGGTGGGTAACATCTGCTGAGCGACCAAACATATGCTGTTAGTGAAGTTGGTTCCCTATCGACTTTCGCCTGCCCTTCGCTAGACAGAGAAACGAATCCGAAGTCCACTAGCAATGTTGCCCTTGAACACGGTTGCGCCAATGTTTCGAGTAGGGGTTGAGGGTTTTTGGCACAGGCGCCGGTTTTCGAGGGGCCTTCAGAACGGTTGACTTGAGCATGGCAAACACGAGCAAAATCGGCAGATGGTTTTTCCATATGCGTCGCATTCTGGCGACCCTGTGCATTGGTTTGCTTGCTGTGCTGATTGGCTACAAGGTTGTGCTGGGTGCAAACGGCACCGTTGAGTGGCGCGCCAAGCGCGCTGAATACCAACGGCTGCAAGAGGAGATCGGAAAGGCCTCGACTGAACACCAGGAACTGGAGCAACGCGTCAAGAAACTGCAAAGCGATCCCGACACTATTGTCAAAGAGGCGCGAGAGAAGCTTGGATTCGTCATGCCCGGTGAAGTCGTACTGGTCCAGCCACAGCCAAAACCTGACTTGCGAACCGCATCCGCCGTGGCCGAAAACGTCCCTGTACCAAGCTCCGATAGAAAGTAGCTTCCGTCCCGTGTGGCTCACTGCCTGAATTCAGTTTTACCTCCATTTGCGCTATAGTTGGCGTCCTCAAGTCCGTGGGTTTTGGCGATCAGAAAAAGCACCGTCGGAGTGGACGTACATATCCAAACAGGCTGGACAAACTTACTGGCAGTCCGCGGCCACATGCGGACAGGAGACAAGCGATGAAGAAGAGCGCATTGTTGGTGGTCGGGCTGCTGATATGCAGCCTGTGGGCGCTGGCCAGCCCGAAAGAAAGCATGGAGGGATGGATCAGCGATTCCAAATGTGGAGCGAAAGGGGCAAACGCCGCGCATGCCCAGTGCGCCAAGAAGTGTGTCGAGAGCGGCGAGAAGCCGGTCCTCGTCACCGATAAAGATCAGAAGGTGGTCGCGATCGAGAACCCGGCATCGGTGTCGGGACATGAAGGCCAGCACGTGAAAGTGACGGGAACCATGACGGCCAGTGGCTCGCTTCATGTTGATAACGTTGCAATTGCCGCCACGCAGTAACGCCTGTTCCAACGGAAGTCTACGAGAGGAAAATGCGGGCACGGAATGAATCCGTGCCCGTTTTGCTGTTTCAGGAGGGGAAATTTACGCGCCGCTATTGGCGTGCAACACCCGGAACGTGCTTCCGCCATTGCCCCAGACCAGGACCATTGCATCCTGTCCTTTGGGAACGCTGGCCAGGGCCTTCTGCACGTCAGAGGCAGTCGGCGTCGGCTTGCGGTCGACACTCTGGATCACATCGCCAGGCTGAAGTCCAGCTTCCTCGGCCGGGCTTCCAGGCTGAACCCGCTGAATCACAGCACCCTTGAGGGTCGAAGGCGCCTGCAACTGCTCGCGTACATCAGTGGTGAGATCGGCTATGCCGACTCCCCAGCGAGGCTTGCCGTTGTCGGCACTGGCGTTCAGCTCTTCCGTCTTATCCTTGGAGCCGAGCTCTTCGAGCGTGACCGGCACGTTCATGCTCTTGCCGTCGCGCAGAACATCTAATGTGACTTTGGTTCCGGGACGCATCTCGCTAACCTGAGCTTGGAGCTCTCCGGCGCCGGCGACTTTCTTGCCGTCGAGTCCAACGATGACGTCGCCGACCTTCAAGCCAGCGCGCCCGCCAGGCGAGTCAGGCTGCACTTCGCTGATGACTGCCCCGTTGGCGTCCTTCAAGTCGAAGAACTTCGAGTTCTCGGGCGTGACGTCGGTGATGCCTACTCCTATATAGGAGTGGCTGACCTTGCCGTAACGCACCAGGGAATCGACAGTCGGTTGCACGATCTGGGTCGGAATGGCGAATCCCATGCCGCTGAAGCTGCCTGAGGGCGAAATCAGGAAGGTGTTGATACCGACCACTTCTCCGCGAGCGTCAACTAGCGGACCACCAGAATTTCCCTGATTGATCGCGGCGTCCGTCTGGATGAACAATCCTGGCTTGCGGGCGTCGTCGTTATAGGGGTTGGGCCGATTCAAGGCACTCACGATGCCGCGAGTCACGGTGAACCGGAAGCCGAACGGATTGCCGAAAGCGAGCACAGTCTGTCCGGGACGAAGCTTGGTGGAGTCGCCTAGCGGAATATTGGGGAAATTGCTGCCATCGATCTTGATGACTGCGAGATCGGTTAGTGGATCGGTGCCGATAAGCTTGGCCGACAAAATACGGCGGTCGCTCAGGGTTACTTTGATGTCGGTGGCGCCGTCAACGACATGATTGTTGGTGATGATGTAACCATCGGGCGAGATGATCACGCCGCTGCCAATGCCGTGCTGAAACTGCGGCTGTTGCGGCTGCATCTGGCCACGTCCCCCAAACTGGCGCTCGAAGAACTGCTGCATGTCGTCCGGCATGCCTTCCGGCATAGCCTGCTGCTGCATCATCGCCTTCTGGTTCACCTTGGCAGTGACCGCCACGTTGACGATGGCCGGAGTGACGCGCGCGGCGACGGTCTCCATGTCCTGGTCAAGCGCGAGCAGCGTTGAGACCTTGCTCTCGTCGATTGGGCCGGTGCTCGAAGAAAGAGCGGCCCGCGCTCCGGTGGGCTGGACAAAGTGGTAAGCGCCGAGGCCGGCGACCAAGGCGGTGGCCAATACGACGGCTCCGATGCGGCGCTTGGCGGTGGGTATCTGCGTGTTGCTCATGGGTGGTTAGCTCCTGTATGGTCTTTCGCGTTACTTTGTGTCTCTGCAACTAACGAATTAGTTGGTTAAATTAGAGCGCTAGCGGCGCTGGAAAAAGCCCTGTTAAATCTTTTTCGGAGAACCTCCGGCTAGGGTGCGTTGCTGTGCAGGCGCCAGGCGAAATACGGTGACCTGCCATATGACGGGACCGTTGACGCCGAACTGTTCGCTATGGAACACAAGCAGCATCGGCGCAGGTCCTGCAATCAGGTCGCTCGGGAAGCTGGATAAAGCCAAAACCGGCGGCGGCACTTCGTCGTTCATCCCGTTGAACAATGCCACCCTTTGCGCCCGCAAACTATCTGGGTTCGGCGTGAAGTGATGCCTGGCGCTCAGCCGAACAGACAACTTTTTCTGGGTCGATTTCTGGGTCAATGTCGCCGGTGCCAGAGCATGGCCGGAATAACCAAGATTCACCGGTTGAAGCTGGGTACTCGCGTGCTGGAAATCGATATGCTCATCGATGTTGGCCGAGGCGATCTGCGACGTGCCGGAAGTGAATGCAACCATACGTGGTGCGCGTGCGATGCCGTACATCGAGGCCATCCCTACTAGCGACATCAGGGCAACGGCCGGCTTCCAGACACGGCCACTTCCCTGCCGGTCTTTACGTAAGATTTCGGCAAGCCGGGTCTTCAACTGCTGAACGTGACCGACGGCGGCCTGGGCCAACTGAACGCCGCGGCGGAGGAAGCTGCGCTCGGCGAGGCCGACCAGCGATTCGGCGTAGGCGCACGGGCTGAAGTTGGCGGCGAGGACGGCATCGTCGCAAGCCATCTCGCGTTCGAGGGTGAGGCGTGACTCGATGAACCATACCGCTGGATGAAAGAAGAAAATCGCCTTCACGATCTTCTGGGCCAGGTTGGTCCAGTCGTCGTAGCGACGCAAGTGAGCGAGCTCGTGCAACAGGATCGCGTTCAGTTCCGCGGGTGGAATCTCCGCCAGCGCCCACGACGGGAAAACTACTATGGGGCGAATGTATCCGATGGCCGCGGGAACGCGAACCGCGTCCGAGGTGCAGAGTGCCACTTGGCGTTTTGCCCGAGCTGCAATCACGCTTGCACGCAAACCATCTTCGAGACGCTCGACATCAACCGGCACGCAGGTTGCGCGAAGACGTTGCAGGCGATAAAGCCCGAGCGCAACGTGCGCCAATCCGAGTCCGGCGCCGATGGCCCAAGCGAGGAACACATAGAAGGCAAAGGATTCCGGCAAGGTAAACGCACTGGCCGCGACCGCAGTAGCCCTGTGTCCCAAACCGGTGCTGACCAGAGGGAGAACGGCGATGGCTACAAGTCCGAGGAACCATACGGCGAAACGTGTGCCCGATCCTTCACGGCGGAACAAGCTAGTGACCGCCCAGGCAAGCAGGGCGATCGCGATTCCCGCGAGCACGCTGTTGAGAACGCCCGCGGCAGCGACTCGAACCAAAGCATAAGAATCGAAGGGGTTCATCGCCATGGCCGCTATTCGCGCTCCTTCAGGTACTGCTTCAGGCGCTGCAATTCGCTTTCGCCCAGACCGGAGTCTTCCAGAATGTTCAGGACCAGCAGCTCGTGCGAGTTGTTAAATAGCCGCTGCACCAGATGACGGACCTCGGAGCGAGTAGCCTCGGAGCGCTCCACCACAGGCGCGTAAACATAAGCGCGGCCGTCTTTAGAATGGGCGTGGGCAGCGTATCCCTTCTTCTCCAGAATGCGGATGGTGGTGAGCACCGAGTTATAGGCGAGCAGTTTGTCGCCAGAGAGACTGTCGAGCACCTGCTGAACGGTCGAGGGACCACGCTGCCAGAGAACTTCCATGAGCCTGAGTTCGGCTTCGGTGAGCGTGGCTGAGCGTTTCGGGGGCACGTTTTCTTGGACGCAGGAGGTGGAAAAAGGTAACTAAGGAATTAGTTGATAGCCAATTCATCCGGAGGTGGTGTAGTGATATAGTCGACGATAACGCATAAAATTGCGTACTGCTGTTGTTTAGAATCAATGGCTTGGAGGAAAATTTGTCGCAAGCTATTGATAAGACATGTAGTTATACGTATCCAATTGTGCCCGTGTGACTTAGCTGGCGATTTCCAGCGTCTTTACCGTCAACGGAGTTCCAAAAAGGTTAGGAATTGTTAAAGAACCAACTTGGTCGGCTATACATGAGGTTTGCGCGAAACGCCCATCCGACATGACGCCGACAATTGCAGGGTAGAACAAGACATTCAATCACCGAATAAGAAAAGTTGGCTCCGACGTTACGTTAGTAACCAGAGATTCCCAGAACGGGACTGGACGTCGGCGGGGTGGGCCGGACCGGGTAGCCTGCAAACTAACCCGATAGGCACTAGAATCACGCAGGTGTTCCGCAGAACAAGGCGCGGGTGAGGGTTACCGAGGACTAGTTTGAAAACCAGCATTTTCGAAATATTCAAAATCGGGGTAGGACCGTCGAGTTCGCACACCGTGGGGCCGATGCGGGCGGCGCGGCGCTTTGCGCTGGATTTACAGGAGCGGGGGTTGATCGGGGCGGGCCCTCAAGGCGACGCAACGCCCTCAGGGGCTAGAGCCCGAGACCAACACTCCGATGCTTTCGGCACGGCTAAAGCCATGCCCTTTCAAAGCGTCGCGCGGGTGAGGGTGGAGTTGTTTGGCTCGCTGGCGCTGACAGGACACGGCCACCAAACGGATCGGGCAGTGCTGCTGGGGCTATCAGGTGAGGCGCCAGACACGATTGACCCGGCAACCATCTACGAAAAAGTGGGCGATATTCGGCAGAAGCGGTCTCTCAGGCTGCTCGATAAGGTTGCAGTTCCCTTTCACGAAGAAACCGATTTGCTGTTCCTGAAGACACAAACCTTGCCGGGGCATTCCAACGGCATGCGCTACACCGCTTTCGACGAGGCTGGCGGAGAGCTCTATTCCGCCATCTTCTATTCCGTCGGCGGCGGGTTCGTTGTGCGAGATGGTGAAGATTCCGGTAAGTCGGAACTGAAGCCGCCTCCCTTCCCTTTTGCAAGTGCCGATGCGTTGCTCGCGATCGGCGAGCGGCAGAAACTACCGATATGGGAAATCATGTTGGAGAACGAAAAGACGTGGCGCAGCGAAGAGGAGATACGCAGCGGCATCACTCGCATATGGGAAGTGATGCAGGCATGCGTGAATCGCGGACTGGAAACTGAGGGTATCTTACCGGGTGGATTGAACGTGCGGCGGCGGGCCCCGCGGCTGGCGCACAAGCTGACTGAGCAGGGTTCGGCTGATCCGCTGGCTCCGATGGATTGGGTCAACGTTTACGCTATGGCGGTGAATGAAGAGAATGCTGCGGGTGGGCGCGTGGTGACTGCGCCTACCAACGGCGCAGCGGGCATCATTCCGGCGGTAGCGCATTACTACATGCGATTTGTCGATGGCGCGTCGGAGGAAGGACTGTTTCGATACTTCCTGACGGCTGGCGCAATCGGCATCCTTTATAAGGAGAACGCTTCGATCTCGGGCGCAGAGGTGGGGTGCCAGGGTGAGGTAGGCGTGGCGTGCTCAATGGCGGCCGGGGGTCTGGTAGCGGCGCAGGGAGGATCGAACCTGCAGGTGGAATACGCTGCCGAGATTGGCATGGAGCACAATCTGGGCATGACGTGTGATCCGATTGGCGGACTGGTGCAGATACCGTGCATCGAGCGCAATGCAATGGGTTCGGTGAAGGCCATTAATGCGAGCCGTATCGCGATGCGGGAGACGGGCGAACACAAGGTGTCGCTGGACCAGGTGATTGCCACGATGTATCAGACTGGGTTGGACATGCAGTCACGCTACAAGGAAACGTCATTGGCGGGGTTAGCGCTGAATGTGATTGAGTGCTGAGGCAGCTATTAGCTATTAGCTGTTAGCCCTTATCTAACGTTTACTCTTCGTAACAAAACGACACATTACCCATCCGCGTCAAATAAGAGAATTGAATGCGTGGGCTAACCCGCGATTGCCAACGCAGCCAGGTTTGGGCCGCGCGGCTGTTCCATAGATTCGTCTTTCCGCCCTTACCCACCAGCGGGAAGAATAAGACACCCCTATTATGGTTAGAAGTTGGTTCGAGGGACGTAAGGGATGACAGAACGGAATTCAAGAGTGAGCTTGCGACCAGCGGCGGTATTGCTATTGATGGCAGCACTAGCGGCAACTACGGTGGCGCAAACGGCACCGCCGACGCCAGCGGCCCAAGCGAAGGCAGTGGGCCAGATTAAATCGATCAGTGGCGAGACGCTAACGCTAACTACAGATGACGGGAAGAGCGTGAGCGTTTCCCTTGCCGATGGGGTGCGGGTGGTGCGAATTGCCCCGGGCCAGACAGATCTGAAGAACGCCACGCCGATTACTCCACAGGATTTACAGGTAGGCGACCGGGTCCTGGTGCGCGGCAAGGCTTCTGATGACGCCAAGTCGCTGGCCGCGTCGGCGGTCATCGTGATGAAGGGGTCGGACGTCGCGGCCAAGCAGCAACAGGAAAAAGACGACTGGCAGAAACGCGGCATCGGTGGTTTGGTCAGTGAGGTTGATCCGGCGGCAGGAACTGTGACAATTTCGGTGACCACACTCGCGGGGTCAAAAAAGGTACTGATCCAGACGAACAAGAAGACGGTGGTACGACGATACGCGCCGAACTCGGTGAAGTTCGATGACGCCAAGGTGAGCAAGCTGGCGGACATTCATCCGGGTGACCAGGTGCGAGCGCGGGGCAACAAAAATGCCGATGGAACGGAGTTTGCAGCGGAAGAGATTGTCAGCGGAAATTTCCGCAATATTGCAGGCACGATCACGGCGGTAAATGCGGGCGACAACTCGCTGACGGTAATGGACCTGCTGACCAAGAAGCCGGTCGTGGTGCAAGTGTCGGCAGATTCGCAACTGCGCAAGCTGCCGCAGATGATGGCGCAACGCATTGCCATGAGGCTGAAGGGCCAGACGCCCGAGGGGCAGCCGGCGGGGGGCGGAGCTCCGGCAAACGCCGCGGCGGCCAATCCGGCAGGTGGCGCGCCTCCGGGAACGCCCGGCGGAGCAGGTGGCTACGGTGGTGGTGCGGGGCGCGGCGGTGGCGGCGACCTGCAGCAGATGTTGAGCAGATTGCCGGCGATGAAAGTCGATGATTTCCAGAAGGGCGACGCCGTGATCCTGGTTTCGACGGAAGGCACGGATTCAGCAGTAACAGCGATTACGCTGGTCGGAGGCGTAGAGCCGATTCTTACCGCCGCTCCAAAGGGCGGTCAGGCGATGGTGCTTTCACCATGGAGTTTGGGTGGAGCTCCTGGCGACGCGCAGTAAGCAGTGGCCCACGGATAGTTAAGGGATTAGTCAGGAAGGTTCATGAAGGTATTGTTGCGTCACCGATTTATCCAACGCGCATTCTTGCTGTCGCTCGGATTATTGCTAAGCAGCGGATTGGTATGGGCCCAAGCACCCCTGGGCTCGATGCACGGAACGGTGACGGATCCGTCAGGCGCTTCCGTTACCAAGGCGGATGTCCAAATCGTGGGTGCTGATGGACAGTCAATCGCAACGACGACCAATCAGACCGGAGCTTACGAAGTTAAAGGGCTGGCCGCGGGCAAGTACGGAATCAAGGTAACTGCCAAGGGATTCTCCCTCTACGAAGTGGACGGGATCGACGTTGGTCCGGGCCAGTCGCAAAAGATGGACGTCACGCTGTCGATCGAGGTGCAGCAGCAGAACGTCAATGTATCGGAAAACGCGGTCGGGCTGGACACTTCGGCGGAGAATAACGCCACGCAGATGGTGCTCGCAGGCAAGGACCTGGATGCGCTATCAGACGATCCGGACGAACTGGCGGACGATTTACAGGCCTTGGCTGGTCCGTCGGCGGGGCCGAACGGCGGACAGATCTACATCGATGGATTTACCGGCGGGCAGCTACCGCCCAAGTCGTCGATCCGGGAAATCCGCATCAATCAGAACCCGTTCTCGGCGGAATACGACAAGCTGGGTTACGGGCGAATCGAAATTTTCACCAAGCCAGGGACGGACCAGTACCACGGGCAGATCTCGGTGCTGGGAAATTCGTCGTACTTCAATTCAACCAGTCCATTCGCTACGGAAAATCCGGCGTATGACACGACGCAGTACTCGGCCAACTTCGGCGGCCCGATCGGGAAGAAGACTTCGTTCTTTATCAACTTCGAGCGGCGCAATATAGGCGACAACGCGGTGGTAAATGCCTTTGTGCTCGACCCGACGACGCTCGTACCGACTCCTTACAACACCTCGGTACCGATTCCGCAGACCCGCACGGTGGTGAGCCCGCGCGTGGACTTCCAACTCACGCCGACCAATACGTTGAGCGTCAGGTATCAATACTGGGACAACACGCAAACCGCCCAGGGTGTTGGACAGTTCTCGCTGCCCTCGCAGGCCTACAACGTTGCCCACAGAGAACAGACGTTGCAGATCAGCGATACGCAGTTGTTTGGAACGAAGGTAGTAAACGAGACGCGCTTTGAGTATCTGCATGAGCCGAACGACCTGACGCCGGACAACACCGATGTCACGCTCAATGTGCAGGGCGCGTTCGTAGGAGGCGGAAACAGTATCCAGTACAACCACGACGACCAGAATTATTTCGAAGTGCAAAATTACACCTCGTGGCTGCTGGGTAAACATATGTTGAAGTTCGGCGGAAGATTGCGGGCATTGCACGATTCAAGCTACGCAGACTCGAACTTCAACGGGACGTTTACGTTCGATTCGCTCGATGCGTACCAGATTACGGAGCAAGGAATCGCCAATGGATGGACGCCGGCGCAGATCAGGGCGGCCGGAGGCGGCGCGGGACAGTTTTCCATCACGTATGGGACGCCGACCTCGGTGGTCACGTATTACGACGTGGGCCTGTATGTTTCCGACGATTGGCGGTGGAAACCGAACTTCACCATCAGCTATGGATTGCGCTACGAGACACAAGACGACATCCACGACAATGGCGATGTTGCGCCACGCGTATCGTTCGCGTGGGGACTGGGAAAAGGCACAACGCCCAAGACGGTGTTGCGCGGCGGCTGGGGCATGTTCTACGACCGCTTCGACGAGCAGTATGTGTTGCAGGCTGACCGGCTCAACGGGACAACCCAGCAGCAGTTCGTGGTGAACCAGCCGGATTTTTATCCGTACGTTCCGCCGGAAGGCAGCCCGCTGCTGAACACTGGCAAGTCGTTTCCTACGACATATCAGCTCGCGCCCAACCTGCGGGCGGCGTACACCATGCAGACGGCAGTCAGTGTGGAGCGGCAGATTTCGAAGAATGCGAACATCGCGATTTCGTATCTGAACTCGAAGGGCGTGCATCAGTTTCTGACGCGCAACATCAATGCGCCGCTGCCCGGGACTTATGACCCGAACGATCCGACCAGCGGCGTACGTCCGTTGGGGAATGCGGCGGGAAATATCTACCAATACGAGGCGGACGGCGAGTTTGAGCAGAACCAGCTCATCGTCAATGCCAATGTGCGGGTCGGTTCGAAGGTGTCGCTGTTCGGCTGGTACACGCTAAATAAAGTAGACGCGAACACGAACGGCGCCAGCAGTTTTCCGAACAACCAGTACGATCTAGCGGAAAACTACGGACCGACGATGTACGACGTGCGCAATCGGGCGTTCATCGGCGGAACGGTCGCGTTGCCGCGCGGATTCCGGCTGAATCCATTCCTAGTGGTAAGTTCGGCGGTTCCGTTCAACATCACGCTGGGGCAGGATTACAACGGCGACTCGATCTTCAACGACCGGCCGACGTTCGCCACTCCCAACCTGGCAGGACAGGACATCGTAGTAACGAAGTGGGGAACTTTCAACCTGACGCCGTTGCCGGGACAGACGGTGATACCTCCGTATCTGGGGACGGGACCGGGACGGTTCTCGCTGAATCTGCGACTCAGCAAGACGATTGGGTTTGGGCCGGAAACCAAAGGCGCCGGAATGATGGACGGCGGGCCGGGCGGAGGACGTGGTCCACGCGGCCATTTTGGCGGCGCGATGGGCGGGCCGATGGGCGTAGGCGGCGCGACCAATCGCCGCTACAACCTGACGTTCAGCATTAACGCAAGAAACGTGTTCAACAACGTGAACTTTGCGCCGCTGGTGGGAAATCTGAGTTCGCCACTGTTCGGACAACCGAACGCCATCGCGGGCGGGCCTTACGGGTCGGCGTCGGCGCCTCGCAAGATCGAGTTGGGGGCGACGTTTACGTTCTAGCCGTTGGTTCTTAGCCATTAGCTGTTCGCTGCCGGGAGATTTTCGCTCTCGCCGTCTTGCTCCCCTATAGCTATGACGCCCTTGCGCAACGGCGACGAGGGTTGCTCAAACCCGCATCCGCTGGTAATCTCTGCGTGCCAAGAAACATAGTGACGGGCCTGTCGGGGGCCCGATAACACCACGTCATTCTGCTCCGTAAGAGAGGCCGGATTAGCTCTGGTACTACTGGGCGTACCGGTCCAGACAGCTACTACAAACGAGCCGTCCCGGAGCACGCTGGAAGTTTGGACGCTTTGCTGCGGGTGTGCCTTTAGAGGCTGGAGACGCTCGATGATGCGGGGGTTGGGGAACAGACGGTTTCTGATTGCAGCCGTGTGCTGCGGACTGCTGGCGGCCGCACTGTCGGCGCAGGAGCCGTCAGACGTACTCACGGTAGATCAAGCGGTCAACATCGCCCTGGCGAATAACCGGGCGCTGAAGATCGTGTCGCTGAACCTCGACGTGCACCTGCAGAAGCTGGCGGCCGACAAGACCAAGCGGCTGCCGTCGTTTAGTACTTACGTGTTCGGCTCGCAATTGCTTACGCCAATTTCGTATACCGTGCCGGCTGGGCAATGGGGCACATACCCCGCAACCGGTCCGATTCCCGCAACTTCGTCGTACATCACGACCCCGGCGCATCCCACAGCGCTGGTGATGGCCAGTGCGTCGCAGCCGCTACTGTCGCTGTACCGGATCAACTTGTTCGTACATGGCCAAGAACTTTCGGTTGAACAGGCCAAGGAGCAACTCCGCGAAGAACGGCAAACCGTGGCTGACAACGTCCGGCAAAACTATTACAAGGTGATGCAGATCGAGAATGAGATTGCCTCGATCCAGGCGAGCATCAAGCAATACAAGGAGCTCGACCGCATCTCGCAGCAATACCTTACCGAGCAGGTGGCGCTGAAGTCGGAAACGCTGGACGTGAAGGCGAAACTGGCGCGCGAGGAACTCAACCTGCAGAAGACCGAAGACAAGCTGCTGACCGCGGAAGAAACGCTGAACGATCAGCTGGGGCGCGATATCAAGACGGAGTTTCACACCGCCGCGGTGGCGCCGGTGACTCCTGCGGAAGAGAGCCTCGAATTGGCTGAGACGAAGGCGCTGGAGCAGAACCCGAAGGTAGCGGAAGCAGCCATCGAAGTGAAACAGGCGACGAATGCGCGTCAACTCGCGAAGTCGCAGTACCTCCCCGATCTGAATCTCTCCATCCAGTACTCGTCACCATTTGGATACGAATTCGTTCCTCTGAACGTCGCCAATGCCGGATTCGAATTTCGCTGGGAGCCCTTCGATTGGGGACGGCGCAAACATGAAGTTGACGAGAAGACCATCAACATCGAGCAAAGCAAGCTGAAACTTACCAGCACTAAGTCGCAGATCCTGATCGACGTAGGCGATAAGTTCCGTTCGCTGCAGGAGGCACGGACCGCGGTGGTGGTTGCTCAAGCCAAGCAGGAGGCGTCGCGCGAGAAATTGCGCGAGGTGACTCTGCAGTATGAGCAGAAGACGGCGCTGCTGCGCGATGTGTTGCAACAGCAGGCTTCGGTGGAGAGCGCGGACGCGGAGTACAACAATGCCGTGGATGAGTTCTGGAGTGCCAAGGCGAGTTTCCAGAAAGCGATAGGAGAGGAATGATTCAGCGCAAAACAAAGAGCTGGAATTCCTGGGCGGCTTGTCTGCTGGCAGTCTCACTGGCAGGGATGGCAATGACAAGCGGCTGCCGAAGCAATCCAACCGCGCCACAGCCATTGACTCCCGTGCGCATCAGCGAGGTGCAATCGATCGATGCGGGGACGTCGAACACCTATTCCGCGAACATTCAGCCCTACCAGCAGGTCGACCTGGCATTCAAGTCGAACGGATACCTGATCAGCATTCGGCAGGTGAAAGATGCGACTGGAAAGACACGCAACATCGATCAAGGCGATTGGGTAGCCAAGGGCACGGTCCTGGCGACTGTGGATGAGGGCGACTACAAAGAGAAGCTGCAACAGGCAAATGCACAGTTGGCTCGGGCACAGGCCAATTACGATCGCGCGAAGCTGTCGTTCGATCGCATGTCGGTGCTCTACCAGAACGGCGCGGCGACCAAGCCCGATTACGACAACGCGAACGCCCAGATGCTGGATGGGCTGGCTGCCATGCAAAGCGCAAAGGCCAGCATCGCGGAGCAACAGATCGCATTGGGATATTGCGAGCTGCGCGCGCCGTTCGATGGCTGGCTGGTGAAGCGGAACGTCGATGTCGGGCAACTCGTGGGGCCGGCAACGAATGGCTTCACCATCTCGGATGTGCGGTCGGTAAAGGCAGTGTTCGGCGTACCGGATACGTCGATGGAACACATCCGGCTGGGCAGTCCGGAAACGATTACGACCGACGCGCTGCCGGGAAACTTCAATGGCCATGTGACGTCGATCTCTCCGTCGGCCGATCCGAAGAGCCGCGTGTATTCCGTGGAGGTGACCATTCCCAACGGCGACAATCGGTTGAAAGCGGGAATGATTGCCTCGATCTCGATTGGCGGGGGAAAAGTGAATACTCGAGTTGATGTTGTGCCGCTGACCGCAGTCGTGCGCAGTCCGGGCAACGCAAATGGCTTCGCTGTGTTCGTGACGGAGGGAGTGGGCGACACGGTGAAGGTTCACACCCAGGACGTGACCTTGGGCGATACCTACGGCAACAACATTGCGGTGTTGAGCGGACTCAACGAGAAGGACAGAGTGGTCACGTCGGGAACGAACATGATCAGGAACGGCGATCAGGTGAGGGTGATTCCGTGAGCAGTGGCTAGTGGCTGGTGGATAGTGGATAGAAAGCTCGAGTGCGATTATTACGCATCTGTAAAGCGTTGCGCCAAATCCAATTTATTAGATAGTTCCAGCAACAGTATGGCGACGATGCACAAGTCGGACGCGGAATACATCGCGACCACCCACAACATGGCGCGGTTCTTTACCGAGCACCGCCAAGTAGGACTTGTGTTGTTGCTGGCGGCCTTTGTGTGGGGGTTCTTCGGCTACCAGAACATGCCGAAGCGGAAAGACCCGAATATCCCCGTGCGGGTAGCTTCCGCGCAGTGCCCGTGGCCGGGCGCAACTGCGGAGCAAGTCGAACAACTGATTACCCGGCCTATCGAACAAGTCGTCGCGCTGAACTCAAACCTGAAACCGAACAGCCCGTCGGACTTTGGAATCCGTTCGCTCAGCTTTCCAGGTATGTCGGTGGTTTACGTCCAACTCGACGATAGCGTAAAGGACAAGCAAAAAGAATTCTCTGACATGAACCTGAAGCTGAACCAGCTCCAGCTGCCGAGGGGGGCAGGGCCGATTCAGTTCAACAGCAGTTTCGGAGACACCGCGGCGCTGATGCTGACCGTGGCAAGTCCAAAGGTGACGCCGACGGAGGTGGCGCTGCGGGGGATTGCGATCCGGAAAGTGATCGAGAAGACGCGCGCCGAGTTGGGCAAGAACGCTCCGCAGCCCAGGGTGAGCGTCATCTATGCATTTCCTCTGTCGATCGCGCCGGGACCAGTGCGAGCGGACTTTGAAAACATCGCGGCCATCGCCAGCCGCAACAAGACGCTCAGCGACCTTCATTTCTTCCAAGGGCCGGGATACGTCGGGCTGGACGCCAGCACCGCGTTTGACGATGCCACGATTCGCCAGCGCGGAGAACAACTCATCCGCACGACTCTCCATCGCTCGGAGATCCATCCTGATGCGTGGGAGCCGGCCATCATTCGCGATCCGAATGAAACGGAAGCCAAGCTCCTGGAGGTTGCGGGGGCGAAATATTCGTATCACGATCTCGACGACTACACCGACCTGCTGCAGCGCACGCTGCAAGGTGTACCGGAGACGTCGAAGGTGTCGCGCTCAGGCGTGCTGCAGGAACAAATCTTCCTGGATTACTCGCAACAGCGGCTGGCGCAGTACGGATACGATCCGTCGAAGCTGAAAGACGTGCTGGGAGCACAAAATATCACGCTTCCGGCGGGATCGCTCGAAGTCGGGCCGAAGGACCTGATGATCAATCCGTCAGGGCTGTTCCCTGACGCGCAGGCCATCGGCAACGTGGTGATCGGAGTTTCGGCTTCCAACAGCCCGGTGTATCTGCGCGATCTGGTGGACATCTCACGCGGTTATCAGAGCCCGCCTACCTACCTGAACTTCCTGACATGGCGCGATCCGCAAGGCAAATGGACGCGGAGCCGCGCGGTGACGCTGGCGATTTACATGCGTGATGGCCAGCAGATCGATCAGTTCGGCAAGCACGTTACCGAGAAGCTGAATGCGGTGCGACCGTACCTGCCAGACGATTTGGTGATGGTGCACACGTCCGATCAGCCGGTGCAAGTGAAAGAGCAGATCGACCTCTTCATGGATGCGCTGTATGAGGCGATCGGACTGGTGGTCATCGTTTCGCTAATCGGCTTCTGGGAGTGGCGTTCCGCGCTGCTCATGGCACTGTCGATTCCGGTGACACTGTCGCTCACGTTTGGCATGATTTACCTGCTGGGCATCGATATTCAGCAGGTATCGGTCGCGTCGCTCATCATTGCACTTGGCCTGCTGGTAGACGATCCCGTAGTGGCGGGCGATTCCATCAAGCGAATGCTGGCCGAAGGACAGCCGCGCATCGTGGCACCGTGGCTGGGACCGACAAAGATTGCGACGGCGATACTCTACGCGACCATCACGAACATCGTGGCGTATTTGCCGTTCATGCTGGTGACGGGAAACACTGGCGAATTTCTGTTCAGCCTGCCGATCGTGATGACGTGCGCACTGATCGCGTCACGGCTGGCCTCGATGACGTTCATCCCGCTTCTGGCTTATTACGTCTTGCGGCCCGACAAGAAGCCGGAGGCGCCCATCGAAGAACGGCGGACGAAGGGATTCACCGGTCGATACGCCAGCGTGGCGAAGTTTGCCATCGAGCACCGCTGGAAGGTCGCCATCGCGTCATTGTCGTTCC
Organism: uncultured Acidobacteriaceae bacterium; assembly: GCA_963749635.1. GTDB lineage: Bacteria > Acidobacteriota > Terriglobia > Terriglobales > Acidobacteriaceae > DASRAA01. The sequence goes on along the minus strand of CAVVNW010000011.1, from coordinate 178,434 downwards.
TGCTGTTGGCGGGCGTGTTGTTCAAACAGCTGAAGTCGTCGTTCTTCCCCGATGATGTGCAGTACTGGTCGTATGCCGATGTGTGGCTGCCTAATGATGCGAACTTCGAGGCGACCAACCAGGCATCGCAGCAGGTAGAGCAGGTCATTCGACAGCAGGCGGAGGTGTGGGACAAGCAGCATCCGGGCAAGGACAACAAGCCGGCTGACATCCTGCGCTACGTCACGACATGGGTTGGTGGAGGGAGTCCGCGATTCTGGTTCTCATTGTCGCCGCAGGCGCAACAACTGAACTATGCGGAAGTGCTGGTTGAGCTGACGGAGAAGGAAGCCACACCGGAGTTTGTCAATCAGGTGCAGCCAGTGCTTTCGGCCACGGTACCCGGCGCACGCATCGATCTTCGCCAACTGCAAACTAATCCGGTGAACTATCCAATCGAGATCCGTGTGACCAGCCGGGCGGACGTAGGCACGGCGGGCAGCGCGCAAGACATCCAGATGATGCGGCACATCGCGTCGCAGGTGGCTGATATTCTGCGCTCGGCGCCAATGGCCGCACGTGTGCGCAACGAGTGGGACACGGAAAGCGCGAATGTCAGTCTCAATGTCGATCCTGATCGCGCGAACCTGGCCGGGATAACGAACATGGATGTGGCGAACTCCGCAACCAGCGCAATGAGCGGAGTGGCCGTGACGGCACTGCAGGATGGCGACCGCAACATTCCCGTGATGGCGCGGCTGAAGATGGATGAGCGCGCCAGTCTTTCGGACATCCAGAACCTCTACGTGTTCGGGTCACAAAGTTCGACCAAGATTCCGCTGGTGCAGATTTCGAGCATCGAGAACAGCATGTCCACAGACCGCATCATCCGGCTGGATCACTTCCGGACGATGTCGCTGTATGCCTTCCCTGCTCCCGGACACTTGGCGTCGGAGATCATGACGATTGCGGTGCCCAAGCTTAAAGAGTTGGAAAAGACGCTTCCGCCGGGTTATGGGCTGAGCATCGGCGGCGAGTACGACAAACAGAAAGTGGGATTCAAAAACCTGGGTGTCGTACTGGCGGTGTCGATCACGGCAATCTATCTCGCGTTGTTGTTCCAGTTCAATAACGCGATCAAACCGTTCCTGGTGTTCGCGGCGGCGCCCTACGGCGTGGCGGGCGCGCTGATTGCGCTGTGGATCATGAATACGTCATTCGGCTTCATGGCGTTCCTGGGAATCGCGAGCCTGATCGGAGTCATCGTCAGCCACGTCATCGTGCTGTTCGACTTCATCGAAGAGATGCACGCTAAGGGCGAGCCGTTTGAGCAGGCGGTAATCGATGCGGGCATCATCCGGTTACGGCCAGTGCTGATCACAGTTGCGGCAACAGTGCTCGCGTTGTTTCCGCTAGCGATGCACGGCGGACCGCTGTGGCAGCCGCTTTGTTATGCGCAGATCGGCGGACTAACCGTCGCAACGTTTATTACGTTGCTGATGGTTCCGGTTTTGTATTCCATCATGGTGCTTGATTTGAAGTGGCTGACGTGGGATGAGAAACCTAAAGCGTCACCTGAGGAAGTTGCGGTAAATGACAGGGGCAATGGAGCTAATCGACCGCTGCCTTCCGAGGCCTAACTACGAATTTAATCGAGGGGAAAATGATGAGGGCACAAACGACGGCTGTACAAACGAGTTCAAAGGCAGTTGTCGCACGTTGGATGGCGTTGTGTTTGCTAACGCTTTCTCTGAGCGTCAGCGCAATGGCGCAGGCTAGAGGTGCTGAACTCCAGCAAAAGCTGGCAGCGCTGAAACAATCGGCGGCAGCGAACCAGCAGCGGTTGCACAAGTATCAGTGGACCGAAGTGCAGCAAGTCACCTACAAGGGTGATACAAAGCCGCAACAGCAGTTCATGTGCCAGTATGGTCCCGACGGTAAGGTGCAGAAATTTCCAATGGGACCGCAACAGCAACCCTCGGGCGGTAAGCTGAAGCAGCGCATCGTCGAGAAGAAGAAGGACGAAATGGCGCAGTATATGGACCAGGTGAAATCGCTTCTGGCTATGTATGTTCCGCCGAATCCGCAGAAAATGCAGCAGGCCATGCAGGCGGGTAATGTCTCGCTTAGCCGCGATACCGGAGCGGGACTGATTAACCTGACGTTCACGAATTACGAACAGCCGGGGGACCAGATGGTGGTGGCGTTTGATCCCAATGCAAAGAAGATTGCCAATCTCAATATCAATACTTATATGGGAGAGGCCAAGGACGCGGTGACGCTGATAGTGGATTTCTCAAGCCTGCCGGACGGCACGAACTATGCCGAGAAAACCGTGCTCAACGTGGCGGCGAAACAGATCGTAGTGACCACACTGAATATGAACTACCATCTATTTGGCGCTGCGCAGTAGGACTTCCAACCGTCTGGGCGAGTGCGGATCATAATCGGCGCGAGATGTGATCCGCAACCTGGACGGCGACTACGGGTTCAGCTACGGTAATGAATCGCGTGTCACTCTCGAGCCAAAACGCAATGTCACGCATCCTGGACCAAATCGACTCTCCCGCGGACGTGAAGCGGCTGTCCATTTCCCAGCTAGAACAGCTTGCGGCGGAGATCCGAGAAGAACTGATCACCGTACTGGCGCGCACGGGCGGGCACCTCGGACCGAACCTGGGCGTCGTCGAACTCACTATCGCGATGCACTACGTCTTCAACACACCTGAGGATCACTTCGTTTTCGACGTCAGCCACCAGGCCTATGTACACAAACTGCTCACCGGCAGGCGGAAGCAGTTCCACACCATTCGAACGGCCGGCGGCCTGAACGGATTCATGCTGAGGACCGAGAGTCCTCACGATTGTTACGGCGCAGGACATGCGGGAACAGCGCTCTCCGCAGCGCTGGGTATGGCCGTGGGGCGCGACAAACTGGGCGGCACGGAGCACGTGGTGGCCCTGGCAGGCGACGCCGCGTTTACGTGCGGGATCACCTACGAAGCACTCAACAATATCGCGCAGCAGACGAAGCGCATGATTGTTGTGCTCAATGACAATGAATGGTCTATCGATAGGAACGTGGGCGCAATTGCAAGCTACCTGAACACCATCGTCACCAATCCGCGGTTCGACTATCTGCACGAGCGGGCAGGAAAATTTGTCGCAAGGATCGGGGGAAAGCGGGCCTTGAAAATGGCCCGGAAGGCGGAAGAAGCGGCCAAGAGCATGTTGTGGCCTAGCGTGATCTTCGAGGAGTTGGGCCTGAAGTACTACGGACCGATCGACGGTCACGACGTAGCTACGCTGATTAAAACATTTGAATTTCTGAAGCGGCAGGACCGTCCGGTATTGCTGCATGTACTGACACAAAAAGGTAAGGGCTTCGAGCCGGCGGTACAGAAGCAGAAGAAGTTTCACGGCCTCGGTCCCTACGATCCCGAGACGGGCGAGACAAAGGCGGTCGGCCAGCGGACATACTCCGAGGTCTTTGCGGACACGCTGGTCAAACTTGCCACGATGAACGACAAGTTAGTTGCGATTACGGCGGCCATGCCCAATGGCACGGCGCTCGACCGTTTTCGCACCCATCATCCGGACAAATATTTCGATGTCGGCATCGCGGAAGAACACGCGGTGTTGTTTGCCGCCGGCCTCGCAGCCCGGGGATTGAAGCCCTTCTGCGCCATCTATTCTACGTTTCTGCAGCGGGCCTTCGATCAGGTGGTGCACGACGTGTGCCTGCAGAAGCTGCCAGTGGTCTTCTGCCTGGACCGGGGCGGACTGTCAGGCGATGACGGGCCAACGCATCACGGGCTGTTCGACATCTCGTATTTGCGCGGTATCCCCAACATCGTTCACATGGATCCCAAGGATGAAGACGAGTTGGCCGACATGCTGTTCACCGCGCTGCAACATGACGGCCCTACTGCGGTGCGCTATCCCAGGGGAGTCGGCCCGGGCAAGGCGGTGAAAGACATCCCGCGGGCGATTCCGATTGGCAAGGCGGAGTTGCTGCAACATGACGAGAACGATCGAGTAGCGATTTTCGCGCTGGGCTGCATGGTTCCGATGGCGTGTGAAATAGCCGGCAAATTAGAGGGCGAGGGCGTGTCGGCTGCGGTAATCAACGCGCGTTTTGCCAAGCCGATCGACGCCGAAATGGTTGCGTTTTACGCGCGTCACGTGGACGTGATACTGACTCTGGAGGACCATGTGTTGGCCGGAGGATTCGGCAGCGCTGTACTCGAGACAGTAAGTAGCGCGGGAATCGATACTCCCGTGGTAAGGATTGGCTGGCCCGATCGCTTCATCGAGCACGGCAAGCCAGACGACTTGCGTGCGAAGTACGGCATCACTGTGGCCGCCGCGCTGGAGAAGCTTCGACCGTATCTTCAGAGGCCTGTCACTCCGACAGTACTCTTCCGCGACAACTAGCGCCTCGCGGGAGCGATGGCGGTTCCCTGCGAGTGTAATTACAATCGCACGGGAGCCATCATGCCGACCAAGACCATCATTGAACCTTTTCGCATTAAGAGCGTCGAACCGATTCGCTGGACTACTCGCGAGCAGCGGGAAGACCTGCTGCGGGCTGCGCACTACAACCTTTTTCTGCTTCCGGCGGACGATGTGCTGATCGATTTGCTGACTGACTCCGGCACGGGCGCGATGTCGACGCACCAATGGGCCGCGTTGATGGAAGGCGACGAGAGTTATGCCGGCAGCAAGAGTTTCGAGCGCTTTCGCCGCTCAGTACAAGACATCTTCGGCTATAAGCATGTCATTCCCACGCACCAGGGCCGCGCTGCCGAGCGAATCCTGTTTAACGTGATGTGCAAGAAGGGCGACGTGGTGCCCAACAATACGCACTTCGACACGACGCGAGCCAATGTGGAGTACGTGGGCGCAGAGGCTGTGGACATTCCGATTCCCGAAGCACGCCAGCCCTCGATCAAGTTACCGTTCAAGGGAAACATGGACGTCGATGCACTGGAGAAGCTGATTGCGCGGGTTGGCAAGCAGCGGGTCCCTCTGGTGATGCTGACGGTAACGAACAACTCGGGCGGCGGACAGCCCGTTTCCATGGAGAACGCACGCGCGGTGAGTACCGTGTGCAAGAAGCACGGCATTCCGCTGTACTTCGATGCGTGCCGCTTTGCGGAGAACGCTTATTTCATTAAGCTTCGCGAGAAGGGCTATGCGTGCAAGACGCCAAAGCAAATCGCACAAGAGATGTTTGCCCTCGGTGATGGATGCACTATGTCAGCCAAGAAAGACGGCATGGCCAACATCGGCGGCTTTCTTTGCACGAACGATGAAGTGCTGGCGCGGCAGGAAAAGGACCTGCTGATACTGACCGAAGGCTATCCGACCTACGGAGGCTTGGCGGGACGTGATCTGGAAGCGATTGCAGTTGGAGTGCAGGAGTCCCTCGAAGAAGATTATTTGCGCTACCGCATCGCCTCTACCGCTTATCTTGGCGATCACCTGTCGGAGCATGGCGTCCCCATCGTCGAGCCACCGGGAGGCCACGCGATTTATCTCGACGCGAGAGCGTTCCTGTCCCATGTTCCGCAGGATCAATACCCTGGAGTGGCGCTGGCGGCAGAACTGTATCTGGAGGGTGGGATACGGTCGGTGGAGATTGGCACTCTGATGTTTGCCGATGCCGCCAAGATGGATCTGGTGCGATTGGCCATTCCGCGGCGCGTGTACACGCAAAGCCATATCGACTATGTGGTGGAAATCATTTTGCGCGTGTGGGAGCGCCGCCAGCAGATCAAGGGAATGCGGATAACCTATGAGGCGCCTTTCCTGCGGCATTTCACGGCACATCTGGAACCGATGCCCTGATTTTCGACCAAAGTTAAACAAGCCCAGGTTGACCCAGCCATTGTGAAACATATGTTTCAAGTGGTCTCGCCCTAGCGAACGCCCGCGGCCGACGAGTGATGCTCAGCAATGCCGACGATCGCGGATATCGCGCGCCCATGGCACTCACCCTTTGCCAATAAGGCCTTGCGCCTCCACAATTCAATAATCCAAACATACTAGTTCTTATTTGTGACCCTATGTCACATTCGGAATGTGCATAGATCACCGACTATAGTTCGCTCTGGCGGATAGGGTACAGGCACGAACTGAAACGGTTGCTGTCAACGTGAATCAACGCTGGAACGGACAATACTCGTGTTTTGACCTGGTCGCCAGGACCAACGGGCGGCGGAGCACTGTCGTGCATGTTGGCGACATTGCAATTGGCGGCGATCAGTTTGTCGTGATGGCCGGGCCCTGCGCCGTGGAATCGGAGCGCCAGGTGCTCGACACAGCAACTTCGGTGGCGCAGGCTGGCGCGCGCATTCTGCGAGGTGGTGCTTACAAGCCGCGGTCGTCTCCCTATTCATTTCAAGGAATGGGAGTCGAGGGATTAAAGATCCTAAGCAAAGCGCGCGAACGCACCGGGCTCGCGATCATCACCGAAGTCATGTCAGAGACGGACGTGGAAGTGGTGGCTGAATATGCCGACATCATGCAGGTGGGCGCGCGCAGCATGGAAAACTTTTCGTTGCTAGAGCGATTGGGTACGTGCGGGCGTCCGGTGCTGCTGAAACGCGGAATGACTGCGACGCTTGAAGACCTGCTGCGGTCGGCGCAATTTATAGTCGCTTGCGGAAATCCGGACGTAATTCTTTGCGAGCGCGGCATCCGGACCTTTGAGACGGCAACACGAAACACATTCGATGTTGCCGCGGTACCGGTGCTCAAGACCGTCAGCCACCTTCCGGTCATCGTTGATCCGAGTCACGCGGCGGGTGTGAGGGTATTGGTGCCGATCCTGGCGCGCGCGGCGGTAGTCGTCGGCGCCGACGGACTGCTGGTTGAAGTGCATCCGAATCCAGACAAGGCAGCCAGCGACGGCGAGCAGTCGCTGACGTTCGGGCAGTTCGATGCCATGATGGCGGACCTTTCCCCTCTTCTGCACCTTCGCCTGGAAGCTTCAAACGCCTGCGCGGCAGTCGGGGGGCTAACGTAGTGCGGCGACTCGTAATTGTCTTTGTGTGTCTGCTTTTCGCCGCGTGTACGGTGTGGGTGGCCGTTTCAGCCCAGTCTCCTACCAACAAGTTGACATCCCCGTTGCTGTACACCTCAGCGGCGACCTACGAGCGTGCAGCGTGGCTTCGCGGAGGCGAGCGCTTCCCTGCCGGGGCTCAGATCATGATTCAAGGCGGAAAGGGGCCGCGCCAACTGGTATCAGGGATTGCGGCGTCGGCTGATCCGATTGTTTCGTTCGACGGCACGAGGATTTTGTTCTCAGGGAAACGCGAAGCCAAAGATGCCTGGCAGATATGGGAAGTCGCCATTGGCGGCGGAGAAGCGAAACGCATCACGACATGCGAGAGCGACTGCATTCGCCCTTTCTACCTTCCTGGAAATCAACTGGCGTATGCGCGCAAGGTCGAGCGCCAATTTGTTCTGGAGACGGCGCCATTGGATGGTGGGCCTTCGCTGCAACTGACGCATGCACCCGGGAACGTGCTGCCTACCGATGTCCTGCGCGATGGCCGGATCTTGTTCGAGGGGGGATATCCGCTCGGTAGCGGACAGTCTCCCGAGATTTACACGGTGTATTCCGACGGCAGCGGAGTCGAGGCTTACCGCTGCGATCACGGCATACCACGGCAAGCTGGCAAGCAATCCGAGTCAGGCGACATTGTCTTTGCAAGCGAGCACGGGCTGGGACGTTTCACCTCGCCACTTGCGCACGCGGTTGATCTGAGCGCACCTGCTGGGGAATTTGCGGGTGACGTTTTGTCGGCATCAAGCGGCGACAGCGTCGTTTCCTGGCGCCCCGACGCAAAGACGCATTACTCGCTGCAAGCATTGAATTCGAAAACGGGATTGTTAGAGACGATCGTTGCGGCAAGTGACTCCGACCTTGTGCAGCCGACGCTCGTAGCGTCACGGCGAGTACCGAATCAACATCCGTCGGGCTTGCACGAATGGAACTACGCCAACCTGCTCTGCCTGAATGCCTACACATCGAAATACGCGTTCGCTGCTGGCACCATTGCGGCGATAAAGCTCTACACCACTAACGAAGCGGGCAAACCAAAATTGCTGGGCAGCTCGAGCGTCGAGCCGGATGGCTCGTTTTTCGTGCAAGTTCCAGCAGATAGGCCGCTACAACTCGAGTTGCTCGACCGCCAGGGGAAGACTCTGAAGCGCGAACAGGGATGGTGGTGGATGAGGAAGGGCGAGCAGCGCATTTGCGTTGGCTGTCACACCGGGCCGGAACGGGCGCCCGAAAACGCCGTGCCGGCGGTGCTGCTGAGATCCACTACGCCGGTCGATCTCACGGGAGCGACTGCAATGTCGCATAAAGGGGGCCGCTAGTGTTAGGCCGCGCACTCAGCATATTGTTTCTTTCGTCAGCGGTGCTGGCACAGGCGCCATCAAGCTCAACCATTCGGTTTGAAGATGCCACGACTGCTTCTGGGATTAACTTCACCCACAGTTTCGGTTCGCAGAAGCTTGGCTCTCTGCTGGAGGGAACAGGCGGCGGATGCGTTTGGTTCGACTACAACAACGATGGACGCCCCGACCTATATGTGACTACCGGAAAGCCGCTGGAAGACGGGATGCATCCGTATCCGCTGAAGCAGCAGCCCGCAAGTCCTCCGCATAATCATCTCTATCGCAACGACGGCAACGGTAAGTTCACGGACGTCACCGAACAGGCCGGCGTGGCAGCGAACATTTACGGAATGGCCGCTATCGCCGCGGACTACGACAACGATGGGTACGTCGACCTGTTCGTTACCGGATACGGGAAAGCGATTCTCTACCACAACAAGGGTAACGGTACATTCGAAGACGTTACGGAGAAGGCCGGGATCAAGGTGGACGGATGGTCGATCAGTTCGGTGTGGCTGGATTACGACCGCGACGGCTGCGTTGACCTGTTCGTCGGCCGGTACGTGAAGTTCGATCCGAAATATCGTGCGTATTACGCGGCTGACAACTATCCCGGGCCGCTCGACTACGAAGGCACGACCAATCGCCTGTACCACAACAACTGCAACGGAACCTTCACCGACGTGACGGAGAAGTCAGGGATTGGTGCGGTGATCGGGCGAACCATGGGAGTCACCGCGGCCGACTTTGACGGTGACGGATATCCCGATATCTATGTGGCCAACGACCGGACGGAAAACTTCTTGTTCCACAACAAAAAGGATGGGACCTTCGAAGAGATCGCGGTGGATGCGGGTGTGGCCTATGGACAGAACGGCGAATCGACCTCGGCGATGGGCCCGGTGTTCGCCGACATCGATGGCGACGGGCAGCTTGATCTGTGGGTGACCGACGCGAAATACAACCGCCTGATGCGGAACATGGGCAACAAGACGTTCGAAGACATTGGCGCGGCATCTGGTATTTCGCCGATCACCGCGCAGTACGTGAGTTGGGGCTCGGGAATCTATGACTTCGACAACGACGGACTGCTGGACATCCTGACGTTTCATGGCGGCCTGATTCACCTCATTCCTGAAGAGCACTCGGTCTATCGCGGTCTGGGGAATGCGAGGTTTGCTGACGTGTCGAAACAGGCAGGGCCGGTATTCGACGTTAAAACGGTCGCGCGTGGCGCGTGCTTCGGAGATTACGACAACGATGGCAAGGTCGACGCGTTCCTGAACAACCTCGGCGCGCAAGGCACTCTCTTTCATAACGTATCGACGAATATGGGCCACTGGCTCACGATTCAGCTCAAAGGCACGAAAAGCAATCGCGATGGCATTGGTGCTCGACTGGAATTGACTGCGGGCGCAAAGAAACAGATTGCCGAACGCACGGCGGGCTCGGGATACCTCTCACAAGACGATGGAAGGATGCACTTCGGGCTGGGCCCAGCAACGAAGGTCGAGAAACTGACCGTGAAATGGCCGAGCGGGCGCGAGCAAGTGCTGGAAAACCTGACGGTCGATCGCATCCTCACCGTAGAGGAGTCGAGGTGATTCGTCGCTCCATTTTGCGGACCCGTCGCACCACGATCATCGGCGCCCTGATGGCGACTGCCGTGGTGCTCGCGTTGCTGATGTTTGCGGGAGCGGCGAAGGCGAGACCCGATTCCGATGAAACACGCTATTTGTCCCCACGCGAGATGGTGCTTTCCCTCGATGGGCGTTGGCTCTATGTGATGTGCGAGGCCAGCGACGAAGTGCGCGTGGTCGATACTCGGACGGGAAGCGTGGTGAAGGCTATCGGCGTAGGCCATGTGCCGCGCGGCATCGCGTTATCACCCGACGGAAAACAAGTCTATGTGGCTAATTCGTGGGACGACACAGTGTCGGTGATCGACACCAGTTCGTTTAAAGTGATGCGAACGCTGACAACTGGCTATGAGCCTAACAGCGTCGTCGTCGATCGCGAAAACGCAACCCTTTATGTCGCGAACCGCCTCAGCAACGATGTATCGGTAGTTGACCTCGCCAGCGGCCAGGAAACGAAGCGGCTAGCGGCAGGACGTGGAGCGAGTTACCTGCTCTTGTCGCCTGATGGAACGCGGCTGTATTGCACTCACGTCTATCCGAAGATCGGTGCACACCGCACGCCACCGGAGTCGGAGATCACGGTCATCGACACGCAGCGTCAGGTCGTGGTTGATCGCAAGCCGTTGCACAACGTCGCTGGAGTGTTTCACCTGGCGACATCAAACGACGGCAAGCTGACGGTGGCGGCGCAACTGCGCCCGAAGAACCTGGTTCCTCTCGCCCACGTCGAGCATGGCTGGGCATTTGGAGACTCTCTGGCGATCTTCGGCGACGATGTGAACGGCGTGGTGCAAGTCCCCATCGACGAATTGGAGCGCTACTTTGCGATGCCATACGCAGTGGCGATCACACCCGACAATCACAAACTGTATGTGAGCAGTTCGGGAGAAGAGACCATCACGGTCATCGACATCCCGAAGATGTTGAGCTATGTGCGGTCGGCGAGTGCGCGCATTGCAAACGATCTGTCAGCATCGGCGAATTACGTGGTTACGCGAATTCCGGTAGGCCGTAATCCGAAGGGCCTGTTACTCTCCCGCGACGGAACCAGGCTCTTCGTGGCCAACCGGCTCGATGACAACATTAGCGTCATCGACACTAGCACCGACGTTGTCGTGTCCTCGATCGACTTAGGTGGGAAGAAGGACATGACGTCCCTGCGGCGAGGTGAGCGTGTTTTCTATACCGCTCGCTTCGCCTTCCAGGGCCAGTTCAGTTGCGCCAATTGCCATATTGATTCGACATTCGACGGGCTGCAGTGGGACCTGGAGCCCGACGGCTTCGGCAAAGACATTGTGGACAACCGCTCCATTGAGGATCTGTCCGGCACCGAGCCGTTCAAGTGGAACGGCGGCAATCCAAACATGGCAACCGAGTGTGGACCGCGCACGGAAAAGTATTTCTATCGGTCGCAAAGTTACAGCAGTGCCGAATTGGCCGACCTGGTGACGTACGTAATGGCCCTTCCGTTGCGTCCCAACCGCTATCGACTTCCGGGTGGCGAACTGACTCCGGCGCAGGAGCGTGGCAAGGCGATCTTCGAGCGCACTAAGACAAAGAGTGGTCAGCCGATACCAAAAAGTAACCAGTGCGCGTACTGCCACAGTGGACCGAAGTTCACCAACACCAAGCTGAGCGACGTGGGCAGCGGCAAGCCGACTGACCGTTCGCCGTTGATCGATGTGCCCCAACTAACCAACGTGGCTTACTCCGCGCCTTACCTGCACGATGGCTCGGCCAAATCGATGGAAGAAATTTGGACGATTTTTAACCCGCACGATACGCACGGCGTCACCAACGACTTGCAAAAAGATGAGTTGAACGACCTCATCGAGTACCTCAGGACCTTATGAAATCGCGTCTATCGGTCGCCTTGCTACTCGTTTTGGTTGCAGCGCCGTTATTCGCAGCAACTCCCGACATGCCGCGCTTTCGCTGGGAGAACTTCACCACCGCTAATGGACTGCCTGACAACCATGTGTTCAGCGTGCTGGTCGATGGCAGCCGTATTTGGGCAGCTACAGAGAACGGGCTCGCGTTGTACGAAGACGGCAAGTGGAAGGTAATCACGACGGCCGACGGGCTGGCACATCGCGCGGTGTTGTCGCTCGCATTGGACAAGCGAACGGGCGACGTATGGGCCGGGACGATGGGCGGATTGAGCCGCATATCGGCAGGACGGATCGATACGTTCAATCAGCTGAATTCCGGCTTAAGCAATGACGTGGTGTACGGCGTAGCCGTGCAAGGCGACTACGTATGGACAGCAACGGCAGCGGGCGCAAGCCGCTATAACACGCGCACTGGGCAGTGGAGCCTCTATAACGAGCGCAATACGCCCATGTATGAGATCTGGACGTATGGCATATCGGTCGGGCCGGATAAGGTGTATTACGCGGTATGGGGCGGCGGCGTCCTGGAGTACGACATCAAGACCGAGCACTGGAAGGACTACAACGATCCAGACGGTGAAAATGAGATCGTGCTGTTCAAAGACCAGGGGCTGATTCACGAAATCACCACGTCAGTCAGCTATGTGGACAGCATTCTGTGGGTCGCAACCTACTTCGGCGATAGCCGTTACGACGGCCGCAACTGGCATAACTTCCTGACCAAGGACAGCGGCCTGCCCAGCAACTTCACCAATCAGGTAAAGGCGATCGACGCCAACCGAGCATGGTTCAGCACCGACAAGGGGCTGGCGTACTACGACGGCACTAACTGGGCGGTCTATCGTCCGAACCTCAAGACCGGCGCGCCCGAAATGTATGTGCGCGATGGCGAGGGAAACATCACCAACATCACTGTGGAGACGGCCCCAGCCCACAGCTATGTTCTCGCCGTTGACTTTCAGGGCGACGACATCTGGGTGGCGACGGCAAAGGGTCTGAGTCACGGAATTCGGGTGAAGTAAGATTTCACGATTTTTTCAGGAGGCACCATGGCAATACAAGATGTAATCGCAGAATTATCGAACATCGGCAACTCACCGATTCGGAAACGGGCAATCACCAATCTCGGCGTATTGAACGAGGCATATGACTATGCCAAGCCAAGCTCGTTTTCTCGCGGCATGCGCATCGACTTGAACGGCGTGGTAATCCTGCTGATCTCTGGCACAGCCAGCATCGACGAAAACGGCGTAACCGTGCACGTTGGCGATTTCCGCGCGCAGATGCGTCGCACCTATCAGAACATCACTGCCCTGCTGGCAGCCGAAGGCGCAACCTGGAAAGACATCGTCCGCACCACCTGCTACCTCCGCGACATCGATCGGGACTATGTCGAATTCAATGAAGAGCGCACGGCATTTTTCAAACAGCAGGGACTTGATCCGCTACCGGCATCGACGGGAATCGAAGCCAAATTGTGCCGCCCCGAATTGCTGGTGGAAATGGAAGCCATTGCCATGTTCCGTTGCCCGAAGACCGAGGAGTAACCGATGGGTCGCTATCTCGCGCTGCCGCTGTTGATGGCGCTCGCATGTCCTGCATGGACGCAGACGTTCAAGGGCTGTGAATGCGGCAAGAACCATCCCACCACGCCTGCGGCGCGTACCGTGAAGCCGTACGCGCAGGAGCCGGAGGACATGCAGCCGTTCTCTAAGTTCACTGAGCCTTACTTCCAGAACTACGTTGACCTGGTGGAGTACAACGGCGCGGCCCGCGATATTCCAGTCGCGAAGGATATCAATGAAGTGCGCATCGGGTTTATTGGGCCACTGGAGAACCATCCCGACGCGGCGCTGGGCAAGCGCATGCTCAACGGTGCGCAAATGGCCATCGACGAGGCGAATGCCGCCGGTGGATATGGCGGCAAGCCGTTCAAGCTGATGCTGCACAACGACTCGGCCATATGGGGCGCGTCGAGCAACGAAGTCGTCAAGATGGTGTACGACGACCAGGATTGGGCCATCTTCGGCTCGATCAGCAGCGATACCACGCACATCGCTCTTCGGGCAGCGCTTCGCGCGGAAGTCCCCATCGTAAACAGTGCGTCGACCGATCCGACGATTCCCGAGACGCTGATTCCCTGGTATTTCACCGTGATTCAGGACGACCGCACCCAGGGATACACGCTGGCGCGGCACATCTACACGGACGTGGGCTTGAAGCGCATTGCGATACTGCGCGTAAACGATCGTTACGGTCGGTTTGGAGTCGGAAAGTTTCGCGATGCTTCCCGCAGACTTGGCCATCCCGTGGTGATTGAGCAGAAGTTCATGCCAGCCGATACGGACTTCACCCATCAGCTCAAGGTGATTAGTGAGTCACGCGTCGATGGCATTCTGCTCTGGACCGACCAGCCCAAGGCAGCGATGATCCTGGAGCAGATGCGGGAGTTGGGGATGAAGCAGCGCGTCTTTGGCAGCCACCGCACGCTAGGCGATGAACTGGTCGCGCAAGCTGGCTCTGCGGCCGATGGATTCGAGGCTGTGTATCCATACGACCCGACCAGCAGCAATCCTACGTGGCGCGAGTTCACGACCCGATACCAGGCGAAGTACCACGAGGCACCAGACCACTGGTCTGCGCTGGCCTATGACCAAATGCAGATCTTATTGCAGGCCATCTGCAAGGCCGGGCTTAACCGCGCCATGATTCGTGATGCACTGTACGGCACCCAAACTTACACCGGCGTCACTGGGGCCATGCAGTTCGATCCGAATGATAAACAGATGCGCGAGATGTACTTGGGCACGGTGCAAAACGGCCACATCGTGTACCGGAAGGTCTCCATGCAGAAGGAGTACGCGCGGGTTGGCGAGGACGGCGTGCAGTACGCCGGACCGCCGGTGGCAGACACTCCGGGGAACATAGTGAAAGTCGCTGTGTTCGGTCCGTCTGCCGACAAGCTGGTGCAGTCGGCAACCATAGTCGGGGCAGACGGCAGAAAGTGGGAGCTGGTACCAGTATCGTCGGACGTGCCATGGGGAAGGGCGTCGAACGAACTGGTGCGCGCGGTGTACGACCAAGACGTGATCGCGATGATTGCTCTGGATCGCGCGTCCAGCCATCTGGCCGAACAGATCGGTGTAAAGGCATTTGTTCCAGTGATCGCTGTGTCGTCGGATCGTGCGCTGACATCAACAAATATCCCTTGGATCTTTCGACTGCCAGAAGGCACTTCGTTGGAGCAAGTGCTGCAAACGCTGGCAGCGGCGGAGCGACTGTCGGGACCGAACCGGGCGAAACTGCGTGCTGTACTCGCTTCAGGAACCCGAGTCGCTGGCGTACAGTTCTATTCGACGGGAGAGGCTCAGTAATCCCGTTCGAGAAATCTAGCAGCCTTATCGGCGCGTCTTCATCTACTATCTGAACCGGTGAGGAGCGCCCATGGGATCCGACGCAAGCTCAGTTTCATCGCCCAGTCTGCCAGAGCTGTCCCTCCAGCATTGGCAAGCCACTTACGACACCCTGCACATGTGGACCCAGATAGTCGGCAAGGTGCGTCTGGAACAGTGTCCGGACATCAATCATTGGTGGGGTGTTGCGTTCTACGTCACTGCGAGTGGATTGACGACTTCCCCGATTCCTTACGGAAATCGTTCGTTTGAAATCCGCTTCGACTTCATCGACCACAGGCTGTTGATCGAAACCAGCGGTGGAGAAATCCGCGAATTGAAACTCGAACCGCAATCGGTGGCCGAGTTCTATCGGAAGTTCATGGCCGCGATGCACGAACTGGGAATTGAAGTACACATCTACACCATGCCGGTTGAATTCCCTAATCCAATTCCGTTCGAGAAGGACGAGGTTCACGCTGCCTACGATGCAGAGGCTGTGGGCCGATTTTGGCGAATCCTGCAATGGAGCGACGCCGTATTCAAGGAGTTTCGCGCGCAGTTTATCGGAAAGGCGAGCCCGGTGCACTTTTTCTGGGGAAGCTTCGACTTGGCAGTTACGCGATTCAGCGGACGCCCGGCTCCTCCGCGTCCAGGCGCCGATCCGGTTACAGCCGAAGCTTATTCGCATGAAGTGAGCAGTGCGGGTTTCTGGCCGGGTGGAAACGGCGTCGAGGGCGCAGCTTACTATGCCTACGCGGCGCCGGAGCCGCCAGGTTTCGCGGAATACAAAGTGAAACCTGAGGCGGCGTTTTATCATCCGCAGTTGGGCGAGTACCTGCTCATGTACGATGACGTTCGCCGCGCAGACTCGCCAAGAGAATTTCTCATGCAATTTCTGCAGACGACCTATGACGCGGCGGCAGTGCTCGGCAAGTGGGACCGTAAGGCCCTGGAGCGTTCCATCTCCTAAAGGAGGAATCGGATGACTAGCAGTTGTACGCATTTGGACCAGATCAAGATCACCACAACCACCACCCGCGTTTGCCCGGAGTGCGTAAAGATGGGCGACACCTGGGTCCATCTGCGGCTATGCCTGATTTGTGGACACGTAGGGTGCTGCGATTCATCGAAGAACAAGCACGCTACCAAGCACTTCAAGCATATCGGGCATCCGCTGATTCGCTCCATCGAACCAGGAGAGCGTTGGATGTGGTGCTAC
This sequence comes from uncultured Acidobacteriaceae bacterium, assembly GCA_963749635.1. GTDB lineage: Bacteria > Acidobacteriota > Terriglobia > Terriglobales > Acidobacteriaceae > DASRAA01. The sequence continues at coordinate 161,894 of CAVVNW010000011.1, read as the reverse complement.
GTGGATGAACTGGAGCCCGGCGAGTTGGAGGCCTGACCGGTTTACACGGCGCGACTTCGCATCGCGTACCACACCACCCATCCGATGGCCAGCAGCGTCATCACGGCGATGATTCCTTGCGAAATCACGCAATACAGGCACCACACGCCAAGGACTTTCGCCTCGATGTGAGTGAGGTAGAGCGCGAAAGCCATTCCCACCAGCGCGGCTGCCAGCACTAGGCCCCGGCGGCGAAACAGCGCGAGGATTCCGATCACCAAATATCCCGCGATGCCGACGGCCGCGACCGGAATGCCGCCAATCATCGCGTAAGGACTGCGGTTCACGATGCCGCAGTCCCACTTCTCGTTAATGCTACAGGGCGCGGTCTCAGTGCTGTAATGCACGCGCAATGCGAGAACCGAGACGATGATTCCAGCGACGGCGAGAATAGCAAGCAGGTAGCGCAACGATTGCCTCCCCTCTTGTGTTTATCACAACCACATTCGATGTGCTAGAATCCGCCTACTCATGAGGCGAGTCGCAACCATCACGGTGTTGCTGGTTCTTCTAACGCCTTTGCTCGCGCCACTGGCGCAAGCGAGTACGTCGTCGCTGCCGGCCTGTTGCCGCGCGGGCGGCAGACATCACTGCGAAATGGCCATGGGTAATTCGGAGCCCACCGGCTTCACGTCGGCTCCCACAGTCTGCCCGTTTCGAATTCACGCTGCTGTCACTTCCCCGCTCGTGGCGCTCGCGTCGTCAACGCACCTTGCCATTGGTATCGTTCTAATCGGCGAGTCGTACCGCCGTCCAACTGAAGTAACTCTCAGCTCAAATCCTGGCGACGAACTGCACCAACGCGGGCCTCCAGCCGCGTAAGTCTCCCATCTCCATCCAGCTTTGTTCGTTCTTTGATTCGGCGATGACGATCGGCCGCCTCAACACGGTATGCGCCTGCCGATAGCGTCTTTTGGATGTTCGGAGATAATTTCATGAGTCACTGTGTGCCTCGCTGGCTGCGAATTGCCTTGTTTCCCCTGGTTCTGGTCATGGCTGTTCCGTGTTTTGCTACTGTGTTCGGCAACATCCGCGGCGTGGTACACGATCCGCAGCATCATCCCATCAACGGCGCACAAGCCACCCTGCAAGCCAATGACTCGGCGTATAAGACCTCGGCGGTGACCGACGCCAATGGCGAGTTTCACTTCGACGCAGTCCCTCTCGGTTCCTACACCATCAGCGTGGACTCGACCGGGTTCGCGCAGCAGTCGCAGGTGCTGGTCGTGGTTTCGGGCTCCGCACCGGTACTTCATTTCCAACTTTCCGTCGCCACTGCGAAGCAGGAGCTCACGGTTACAGCGTCTCCTGAGGACCTGAACCCTGACTCGCCCCGGCGAGACATTCTCATCAGCCAGGAGCAGATTTCCCGCTACGCCGGTGTCGACGCCGCTAACAGTTTCAAAATCGTTACCGAGTTTGTTCCCGGGTCTTACATGGTGCACGACCAGCTGCACGTCCGCGGCGGCCACCAGGTCACGTGGGCGATTGACGGCGTGCCTATTCCTAACACCAACATCGCCTCCAACGTCGGCCCGCAGTTCAATCCGAAAGACGTTTCGTACCTGCAGGCGGAAACCGGCAGCTACGCGGCCGAATATGGCGACCGCACCTACGGCGTCTTCAATGTCGCTCCCAACACCGGTTTCGAGCGCAATCGGCAAGGTGAACTCATCGCCAGTTACGGCAACTACAACCAGACCGATGACTGGTTGAGCTTCGGCGATCACACCTCCAAGTTCGCTTACTACGTGAGCGGCGGCGGCAACAACACCGATTGGGGACTTGAGCCGCCGACCAGCGTGAACCTGCACAACCAAGCCGAAGGCGGCGGCGGATTTACTTCTCTGATTTACAACCGCGATCCCAAAGACCAGTTCCGTTTCGATGCCGGCTTCCGGCTCGACTATTACCAGGTGCCGAACGACCCCGACATGCAAGCTGCCGGCATCAACGACCGCCAGCGCGAGCAGGATATCTTCGCCACCGGCACTTGGGTCCATACCTATTCGCCCGGACTCATGCTCATCGTTTCGCCCTTCTATCACTTCAACCGTGCGGCTTACGAAGGGGGACCGAATGACGTCCCGATCACGACTGACAATCGCGGCTCCAACTATGAGGGCGGACAAGTCACCTTGTCGTGGCTCAATGCGCGCAACAACGCCCGCGCCGGTGTTTATGCATTTGCGCAACAGGACAACACGTTTTTCTCGGTGATCGCCAACGACGGCTCCGGGCAGCAATTCAACCAACGTGTGTATCCCGGCGGATATCTGTTCGCGGGATTTCTCGAGGACCAGTTCAAGGCCGCGAAGTGGCTGACCTTCACCGGCGGACTTCGCTTGACGCACTTTTCCGGCAACCTTACCGAAAACGCAGTCGATCCGCGACTGGGTGTGGCCATCACTCTCCCTAAACTGGGATGGGTGCTGCGGGCCGCCTATTCTTACTTCTACCAGCCTCCGCCGCTCGATACCGTTACCGGTTCACTTCTCGACTACACCCAGGCCCAGGGGCTGGGATTTCTTCCCTTGAGTGGCGAGCGCGACATCCAGCAGGAGTACGGCATCACCATTCCGGTGCGCGACTGGACCTCCAGCATCACCTATTTCCACACCAGCGCGCGGAACTTCTTTGACCACGACGTCATCGGCAATTCCAACATCTTCCTGCCGCTCACCATCCAGGGAGCGATCATCGAAGGCGAAGAAGCCACCATTCGCTCTCCGCTGATTCTCCATCGTTACCATGCTCATCTGGTTTACTCGCACCAATTCGCCGAGGGAGTAGGTGCCGTAACCGGCGGCCTGACCGATTTCTCCCCTCCACCCGGCGGAGCGTTCTATCTTGACCATGACCAGCGCAATACGCTCGCCGCCGGATTCGATGGGAATCTGCCCTGGCGCAGCTTCGCTGCCGTGACCATCAATTACGGCTCGGGATTTCTTAACGGCGACGGTCCCAGCCATCTGCCCGGCTATTACACGCTCGATCTGTCGGTGGGAAAATCGTTCGGCGAGAACTGGATGGTGCGCTTCATCGGCACCAACATCACCAATCAGCTTTACCAGCTCGATAACAGCAACACCTTCGGCGGCTCACACTGGGGCGATCCGTTTATGTGCTCGGTGCAGGTGAAGTTCCGCTTTCACTACTAGAGCTGCTACCCGCCCGCCGCTTGTGATGTAGTTGACTATAACACCTAAAAAAAGCAATTTGCGCGGTTGTTTAGAATCAATGACTTGGGAGGAAATCGTTCGCATGTCATTGAAAACTATATAACTTATACGTGTTCATTAGTGTCCCTAGGAGTTAGGTGACACGATTTTCGCCGGATGTTCGCTTTTGGCCATAATCTTTGGTATGAAAGTATGACAAGTATGACTACGTGAGTCATACAAGCCATACAAGTATGACTTATATGTTAATCCGCGCTGACATCGCTTGTTTTCATGAGGTTAGAGAGACTTTCTCGCGTCTGGAAGGATTTGACCTGACGTCGGGGACGATCTGTCAAAGACCTGGCGAAGACCGCAACATAGGCGCGGCGGAGTGAGAGACAACTATCCCTCGCCTCGCAATGCCTTTCTTACAGGCTGGGTGATGAGATGCGAAAGGACGCAGGTCACGGCGCAGTGTGATAACAACAAGTGTGCCGTCGTGTGCAATGATCCCAGGTTAGCCCAAAAGAAGGGCGAACCTGGGGCACCGGCACGTTCACTTGATCCCAGCTTTTGGCGCAAGCCCCACAATTGCCAACGGCAGGCAATTGTGGGCCACCGGCCGTAAACGTTCCGAATGGGACCACGTCGTTTTCCATTACTTCTTCTGATGCGATCTCGCCACCGCCGGGGACAAGCATCCCTGCGACGACCCTACCGCCGTGCACATCTAACCCGATCCCGGTAAGTTCGATTCCCCCGCCCCCAACAAAAGCGAACGGTCCACCGCATTGCAGTAGCGGCGAAACTCCTGTGCAATGCGGCTCCGGTGTTGTGTGTTTGGCAAAAGGCGAAGATTGCTCAAAGTTTTGCACATCTTCCGAGCCTTGGTGCAAGGAACAGCAAGTGTGCGAAAGTGCCATTGCCTGCAGGGATGCGTCAAACAAGAAGTAAAGATCCGCACGTTGGCGGTTGGCCCATCCCGCCTTCTTTTGGCGGGGTGGGTCTTTTGACTTCCACTGACAACCAGTAACTGACTACTAATCCCGGACGTCTGGACAGGGATGGCTGCGCATAGTAAACCTCTTGCAACAGGATGGCCTGCGTGGATCCGGAGGTGCTAATGCTAAGTCTCGAACCTGGTGACCGAATTGAACTGTTCTATGAAGACTCCCCTGCTGCGACGATTCGCGCAACCGTTCGCCGTTTGGCGACTGATTGGGATGAAGGGATGGGCGTCGAGATTGAAGACTATACAGCTTGTTGGATTGAGATCGCCCTCGATGAGTCGAGCGACACCGACGCCAAACAGTATGTGTTGCTTGGCACGGATTCCCAGTATCGGCTAAACGGCCGCCGGGTAATTGTTCGTAAGGACTGACCTGGGACCGGTGTGTGATTCGTTGTTATCACACTCGACCGTGACCTGCGTCCTAGCGCATCCCGATTACCAAACCTACACTCTCTTACGGAACGATGAGGGAGAGCTGTGTCCTCAGAGAGAAGAGGCGCAGCCGGACCTTCACCTCATCGTCGAACTAAAGGTGGTTCGACCTGTGATGGGTCTTGTTCGTTCTCGATTTTTTGCCCATCTCCCTGCCAAAGCCTCTGTCCGTCCCCCAAAAATCCCGCCTAACTCCTTTGTTAAGACGATTTTGCCTGTAACTCACACGCACTCAATCGCTTGCGCACAAAATCTCCCTATCTTCATGAAAACGAGGAATTTTGGGGGGAGGGGGAGGGGGGTACCCTACACAAGGTCAGTGCTTATGCTCGCCGTGGGAGTGAACGTGCGGATGGGAGTGCGTTATCTCGCCGTGCTTATGGCGGTGGGCGTGGACGAGGTTGGCGTGCAACAGCAGTTCGCCGTTGGAAAGAATCTCCTGCGGCGTATCCGCTGCGGTGACGCTTCCCTGCTCGAGAACGAATATGCGGTCGGCGATGTCTTCAATGATTTCGAGCTGATGGGTTGCGGTGATGACAGTCTTAGAAGTACCGCGCCAGTTCTGAATGAGATCGATGAGCTGGCTTTGGCTGCGGGGGTCGAGCATGGCAGTCGGCTCATCGAGCAAGAGAACTTCGGGATCGAGCACGATGACGGAAGCCAGGGCGACCCGTTTTTTCTCGCCGCCGGAAAGGCGATAAGGAGCGCGGTCGCGCAGGTGTGCGATGCCCATGGTGTCGAGCGTTTGATCTACTCGACCTATGACCTCGGCGCTGGACCATCCCATTTGCAGCGGCCCGAATGCGATTTCATCGAAGACGGTGGGATTGAAGAGCTGAACATCAGGGTTTTGGAACACCAGCGCCACGCGGCGACGAAATGAGAGCGCGAAGCCATTGTTGCGCAGACGTTCGGGAGTGAGAGGTTCGCCGCAAAAGGTGATCGAGCCGGCAGACGGGAAACACAGTGCGTCCAGCAGGCGAAGCAGCGTCGATTTTCCCGAGCCGTTGGCGCCGACGAGGGCGACGGACTGCCCGCGGTTGATAGTCAGAGATAGTCCGCGAAGCGCGGGAATCTGTTCGTACTCGAAGTTGACACCGCTGACTTCGAAGACAGGGCCGTCGCTCATGATCTTCCCACCCACACAACGGCGACGGCGGTCAGCAGGAAACCGGCGAGAGCAACGTAGTCCCAAGCGCGCATGCGGAATTGCGAGAGAATCTTCACGTTTCCGTCGAAGCCTCGCGACTGCATGGCGAGAAACACTTCGCTACTCAGGTCGACGCTCTTGCTGAGCAGCACTCCAACGGTGCGCGCGGCGATGCGACGTTGCGTCGCGCGATCCAATACCCCGACGGTGCGGCTCTGGCGCGATTCGAACATCTGGCTCGCCGTCTCAGCCAGCAAGAAGACGTAGCGATGCGTCATGGCCAGCATCATTACGACTTCCTGGGGAAGGTGGAAGGCGCGAAGAGCCTTTAAGACCTGCATCCATGGGGTCGTGAGAACCAGAACAGTGGTGAGAGTGACTGCCGTCTCCACGCGGGCAATCAGCAGCACCGCGGCGGACAATCCTTGAGCGGTGATGTGAAACGCGCCGCCGGGCGAAGTAGCAATCGCATCACCGGGGGTCAGAAACAGCGCGGGGATGGCGATTACTCCGGTGAAAAAGAGCACCACCAGCCAAACGCGAACGGCGAGGGTCGCCAGGCTGACCTTCGACAAGAGCGCGAGAAGAACAGCGAAAACAAAGAGCGCGAGGACTACTCCGATGCGATGCGCCAACGTCGTTGCGACCACGAGCGACAGCACGCCTACGACCCGCACGCGAGCATCGAGAGATTGCAGCAGTCCTGGCTGGCGCGCCACCGTTTCGGAAACCAACGCGTGCCCTAACGCGCGGGTGATGCCCAGAAGTGTTGAAGGAGTCGCGCTGCTACCGGTCATCCAGGCTGCCCCGCGGAGCGCCGTCGCTGGAGAAAGCTTTGTACGGCGAGCGATGATGCCATCAGCAAGCCGACGCCGAACATGGCAGACAGCAGGTAGCCAAACGGACGGCTCTTCACAAATTGCGGAGCGTAGGCTGGAATAGGCGCTGTCCATGCGGATGACAACCTCTGCAATCCCGAGGGAGCAATCGCCGGTGCAGCGACGTTGTGTGAGGCGGCTGCAATGCGGGCCTGGCCTGAAGCGCTGGAGAATTCCGATGCGGACCATTCTCCCCAGGCTTTTCCGGCGGCGAGAATGCCCAGCGGAGTGAGCAGCATCAGCAGGGCGACGGCGATCCAAAGGTGCGAAGGGACCGCTGCGGCATTGGTCGCTCGACGAGGGCGGTTTCTGCCAGTCCGGAAGTGCTGCGAAGAAGCGCGGGATCTGCGGCCTGAAGGTAAGCCACCAATCCAGCTGCTATGACAGCCTCGGCCACCCCGGCGACGGCTAGGTGGCCAATCATCATTGCGGGGACGGCGACCGCCAGCGAGTATGGCGCATACAGCGGAACACCGCGAGCGTCGTGAAAGAAGATTGGTTGAATGCCGAACTCAATAGCAGCCACTAACGCTGCGGCATTGGTCGCGAGATAGCCGGCAATGGCAGCGGCAACTACACGACGGCGGGAAGTAAGAACCGCGCCGGCCGCGATCGCACGGTAAACCGCATAAGCGACTAACGAGCCAACAATCGCCATATTGAAACAATTTGCGCCGAGGGTGGTGATACCTCCGTCGCCAAAGAAAAGCGCCTGGATGGCGAGAGCGATAGAGATGGCGAGAATGGCTCCCGAAGGACCGAGCACGATGGCGGCGATGGTCACTCCGAGGGCGTGCCCGGTGGTGCCTCCGGGAAGCGGCAGGTTGAACATCATCAGGACGAAGGAAAATGCCGCGAACACGGAAATCATGGGGACCACGCGAGCGGTGAGGGTGCGCTTAATGCGTCGCAGGGCTCCGTACCATCCAACGCCCGCGCCGGCGTACAGCACGGCGCAGGTTGAAGGACTGAGGTATCCGTCGGGGATATGCATGATCGAGAGGTCCGAAGGCGATTGTAAACGAGCTACTGGGAGACGGGCGCCGCGCAGGCTAATCAACGGTGGACGGATCAGCGGCTGAGATTCGGAGCCTCCCAGGTTAGCGCCCAAAAGATGGGCGCGAACCTGGGACACTCTGCGTACGAAACTACTTCCGGCTGGCGGGAGGAATGATGTTGTTGTCGCGGAGGTATTCGACCATCTGGCCGTAGTGGTCGAAGGGATGGCTGCACAGGCTGATCGCCAACGCCAGACGGGTGGTGGTGTTGGGGCCGCGGGGAGCCTTGATCGGCTCGAGAACATTGGCCTCAGTAATGCTGTTGATGGCCTTATGGGCATAGACAAACGAGTCGTTGAGGAACTTCATGATCTCAGCTTTTGACTTGATGTTGTCTGGCCCATCGGGACCGCCGCCCAAGTCGACGGGAGGCTTTTCGCCGAGAATGGTAGAAGCGTAGAAGTAATTGGCGACCGCCATGTGCTTCACTTCAGCGCCAAAGGTGCGCACGCCCTTAAAGTCGCCCTGCGTCGGAGCGAAGTCGTACTTGTCGGCGGGCATAGCGTCGGCGGCGGGAACTACGGTCTTTTCGGTGCCCGAAAGCTGGTGATCGAGCACGGAAGCGAATGTCGGCTTGGCATCAGACTTGGCTTGCGCGTTTGCGGCGAGTGCCATTGCCGAAACGATCACACTGAAAAGCAGACAACGGACTGCAATGTGCAACTTCATGGGGAGCTCCTTGATGGTTTGAATAGCAAAAGAATTGCGGGCCGACGTGCCCAAGCATTCTAGTCCATGCCGATGATATTTGGCTCTACAGGCACAGGATGAAGCCGAAACCACACGGTGGCAACGATTCCAGCCAGCAGCCCCAGAGCCGCGTATCGCAACGACCGTTGCATGCCGACGCGCTCGGCGATGGCGCCCCAGAGAGCTGCACCGCCCGCGAATCCACCTTGCAAGACCAATAAGTACATGGAGATAGCACGAGCACGCATGGGGTGTGGCGACATCGTCTGGGCGCAGACATTCAGGCTGGCCAGGATCTGGATCCACGACATACCTGCCAGCAACATGATCAGAGCAAATGCGGAAAATCCGAGTTGCCTTCCAGCGGCATAGGTGGCTAATGCGAAGACAGCAGTCGAGACTGCGACCAGAGCGTCTACCGACACCAGGCGACGAAAGAATGGGAGGCTGGCTGCTCCAACCAACGACCCGGCGCCAAAGATTCCCAGCATCAGACCGTAGCCTTCGCATCCGAAAGCGTGCGAGAGCAGCGGCAGCAGCGCCAGAAGTGCTCCAGCGGGAATGCTGAACACTGCGCTGCGTACCAATACACAATGCATCGTGTGAGAGCTGCGACAGTGGCGAAGGCCGTCGAACATGGCTTCGAACATGTGACGTGTGCTGAGCGACGAGCGTCCGGGTGTCCGCTTCCAGCGATAAAGAAAGAAGATCACGCCAAAGAACGAGGCTGCGTTGAGCAGGAACGCGATGCCGGACCCTGCGGCGACTATGACCATGCCTCCGAGCGCCGGGCCGATAGCGCGAGCAACATTAAAACCAGCGGAGTTGAGGGCGATGCCGGCAGCAAAGTTTTCGCGAGAGACGACCTCGGGCGTAATGGCTTGCCATGCCGGATCGTTCAACACCGCACCAAAGCCCATTAGAAAGGTGAAAAGCAGAAGCAGCGCGGGGGTGACTAATCCTAAGAGTGTGAGCACTCCCAATGCCGCGGCTGCGAGCACCATCCAAAGCTGCGTCAGCAGGAGGAACTTGCGGCGATCGACGACGTCAGCGATGGCTCCGGCGGGAAGGACAACCAGGAAGACGGCAATGCTGTTGGCGGCCGTGACCAGCCCGACCATCAGGGGAGACATGGTGAGCGAGGTCATCAACCAGCCGGCGCCGACGTTTTGCATCCATGTGCCCGTGTAGCTGACAACAGCGGAGATCCAGAGAGTGCGGAATAACGGTTCCTGCAATGGCCCAAAGAGGGTGCGACCGCGTGGAGCGGCGACAGGTAACGGAGAGATTGCGCCAAGCTCAGACATTGAAAGCCTTGTGGAATACTTCAGGGCCGATAACATTGGTGGGGGCGCGGCGCCATGTGCCGGTCGAGGCCATCGGGAATCAGACTGGGTCGCACTGAAAAGGTAAGCCGAGCGGGCAAGGTGGTAAACGGCCGTGGTTCCAAGTGACGATAATGAGTGACCAGACGCAGTGACCCGCAGGTAGTCATTTGGGATATTCGCAGGTATTTTGAGAACAATGCAGCCATGACGCTAGTTCAAAGCACTGCTGGATTTCGACCGAGGACAGCAGTCTGTGATGATTGCGGCAACGAGAAGCAAGGGAAGCGTTGTGGTCTCGCTGCGAAGAGCGAGGTTCCTCAGCGGCTAAAGCCGGATGCAGGAAGGGAGAGCGGCACGGCTGAAGCCGTGCCCTTTCACATCAACGGGCGGGCTACGTTAACTGTGAAACCGTTATAAACGGCCATTCCTTGCGCTTCCACGAACGCATGAAATAAATCAGCAGTCCCACGGCCAGGATCACCAGCGCATATTTGATTTCGCGCTGGAAGTTTTTGCGCGAAACCAAAATGAAAACAAAACCGGCGATGGCCAGGAGCGCGGGCAACGGGTAAAGCCACATTCGAAAAGGCCGCGGCATATCAGGCTGACGATGCCGCAAGACCATGACTCCGACAGCCTGCACGATGAACTGCAGCAGGATACGAATCACCACTAGTGCGGCAATCACATCCGCCAGGCGTAGAAGGCAGAAGAGGATCGCGACCGCGCCTAACGCAAGTAGCGACACGGTTGGAAAGCGTTTTTCAGGATGCACGCGCGCAAATGCCTTGAAGTAGTTGCCGTCGAGCGCGGCCGCGAAGGGGACACGCGAGTATCCCAGCAAGAGCGAAAACACTGACGCGAACGCCGCCCAAATGATCAAGACCGCGATGGCACGCCCCGCCCAAGTGCCGTAGATGCGCTCCATAAAGACGGAGACGATGTAGTTGTTCTGCTCGCCGTTGTGAGCGGCCATCTCGCGCCAGGGAATGACGCCGAGCACGCTGATGTTCATCACGATGTAGATGGCGGCCACGGCAACGATGGAAAGGATGAGCGCTCGCGGGATGTTGCGGCCTGGGTCCTTCACTTCCCCGCCGAGAAAACAGACGTTGTAATAGCCCCAATAGTCGTAGGTGGCGATGAGCATGGCGGCACCCATTCCAGTGAAAAACTGACTTGAGAGGGTGAAGGCGCCCGCAGGAAAATCGAAGGCTCGAGCCGCGCTGAAGTGGGTGAGACCGGCGAAGATGATCCATACAATCGCAATGGCGACGCCGACCCAGAGCAGTTCGGCAAGTTTCGCAATGGCAGTAATACGCCGGAAGAGGAGGAACACGACGAACGCACAACTGGCCATGGCAACTAGCGTCCCCGACATCAGAACAGTGCTGACTTCAAGCGTGCCGAGCAGGGGAAGCCCCAGGTGAAACGTATGCGCAAACCAGGTGTGTTCCAGGCCCGGCCAGATGTATCCAGCGTAGTGCGCGAGGCCGATGCATCCGGAGGCAATGGAGAGCGGTGCACTGAAGGACAATTGCCAGATAAACAGGAACGACAGCAGGCGTCCCAGCGAGTTTGGGCCGTAGATCTGTTTGAGGTACTGATACGAGCCGCCGGCTTGGGGCATGGCCGCGCCCAGTTCGGCCCATACCAGGCCGTCGCAAAGGGCGAAGATGGCGCCGGCGATCCAGCCCAGCATGGCCTGCGGGCCTCCGGCTGCAACCACGATGAGAGGGATGGTAATGAACGGGCCGACGCCGATCATGTCAATCATGTTCAGCGCAGTGGCGCCGCCGAGGCCGACTCCACGAATCAGTTCTGGTTGTTCGGGTGCCTCACTTCGGCTCATGTCCCACGCTTAGCAGGTTGACATAGAGTCGGATCGCGCCGGGAACTCCGAAGGGTAGTTGGCGAAAGAACGAGTAGGCGTTGTAGATGTAAAACCCTTTGCCGTAGGACGCAACGAGCAAGCCGCCTTTTTGCGGAGCCTCGCCCGGATCGTTGCACGCCAGTAACGGCTGATAATGGTCGTCCCATTTATCCATGAAGTAGAGGCCGCGCTCCTGCACCCACCCTGAGAAATCTTTCTCCGAGATTGGATTGGGCATGTGGAAGACCGCGCTCTTTGGATCGAGGACAGTAATGGGGGACTCCTCGACGGAGACGCGTGCGCGGCTCAGATCCGCAGGATACGGCATGAAGTTGCCCGCGTTGAAGCTGGCCGGATCAGTGTTGTATTGCACCATCAGCGTGCCGCCGTTACGCGCGTAATCAAGCAACCGCTGGTTGTTTTTCTTCACATCCTCGCGCGTATCGTAAGCGCGAATGCCCAGAACGATAGTGCCAAAATGCTGGAGGTTGCCGTGCTCTACGTCGTCGGGGGTGAGCAATGTAACGTCGAGTCCCACTTGCTGCAAGACGGTGGGAATGTCGTCGCCCGCGCCCATGATGTAGCCGACCTTCAATCCCGCTGGGACCTTCACATCCACGACAGCTGCGCGTTGGGTAGCTGGCTGAAAGTAGAAGAACCCGCCGATGTCGGGGCGCGTCACCAAGCTGTAGCCGTCGCGATATTCGCGGCCTGCTGAACTCGCCGAGGCGCGCACCAGATATCGGCCTTCGTTGGCGCCGTCGGGCAATACCTTGAACTCGGAAGCATGTTCGCCGTTGTGGGCAAACTCCACCACGGCGGACTGCGGTTGAATCTTCCATGTCGTGGGACCTTCAGGATGCACTGTGGCCGAAACGTGTTCCGAGTTCGCCCGCACTACGACACTCAGCTCGGCAGAAGGGTCCGAGCCGCTGGGAATGATTTGTGTCGTGGGCGACGTCATGACCGAGAAGGGCGGCACCACGGCAAGCGGCATTGTCCATGCCTCGCCCTTGGTGTCGTGGATGGGGGTTCGCGCCACACTGGTAAGCTCGCCTTCTTGTCCGTCGATGGTGTACACCACGCGAGCCGTGACTGGCGGGGGAGGCAGCGCCAGGGTCTCGTACTGTGGCTGGTCGATCTGATACACCGAATCGGTTTCAGGATCGTTGCGATGGAAGTAGGCCTTAGAAATTTGCGCGTCGATCGGCGGCGAGACACGGAAGGTCAGCGCGCAGCCATCGCCAGCGGCAATGCGGCCAGGCACTTTGTCCATGAAGAGTTCGTACTGCCAGCCGCGCGGAACATCAAGAACGAACTGCTTGATGTCGATAGGCACGGTGCTGCCATTGTGGAACTTGGCCAAAAGCAGGAATGACTTCCCGGCCGTAATCACGGCCGCGAGAACCTTGCCGTTCCCGGTATCGAACTCCTCGGCCATGGGACGACCATCTGGCGTACCGGGTCCGATACCCATTTCGAGTGAATAGGCGAGGTTTGCGGCCTGCTCGAACTGCTGTTGCTTGGTGTGAAGTTCGGCAAGCAAGTCCGCTTTTTCTATCGCACTGAGGCTCGATGCCTCAACCTTCGTAATAAGCGACTGAGTGAGGTTCAGACCACGCAGCAGCGGCTTGCCGGCAGATTGGGGATTCTTGTCGGCAGCAGTAGTCGCTTCGTCCACCAGCTTGGCGAGTTCTTCGAGCGACTGGCGCAGCCACGGGACCTTGTTGGCGTCCGGACCTAGCCGTGATGCTAGTGCCGGTAACGATGTGTCGATGCCGTCGAAGAAGTCTTTTTCGTGAGTGTTGTTGACGGGGTTGGCGGGCAACACCGAGTCAATCAGCTTGTAGTAGCTGGTGCGACGGCCTTCGGACAGCGTCCAGCCACCAGCGCCTTGAGAGAGCTGGTGTTGCAGTCCCTTCCACGCGAACTTCACATACGACTCGCCGAGCAGTGGATCGTCCTGCGAGGTATCCAATTCAACGTTCCACTCTTCCGTGGCGCGAACGTTGTCCATGTAAAGCTTCTTGGCTTGCCACGGTTGCAGGCCTTCACGAATCTGCTCGGGGAACTTGGTTGGATCGGCCGCCGCGCGAAAAGCCTCGCGCGTAAGAATCCCCGAGGCCTGGTGGTTCCCATGGCCGTCGCGCGACGCTCCCTGGAAACGCGTGCAGATTACGTCAGGCCGAAAGGTCCGGATGATACGCACGATGTCGGCGAGCGCGACATCGTGGCCTCCCCATTTGGCGAATGTCTCCTCTGGGGTCTTGGAGAAGCCGAAATCTGCCACGCGGGTGAAACGTTGCTCTACGCCGTAGTAGCGATCAGCGCCCAGTAACTCGAGGGTACGAAGGATACCGAGTTCGTCGAGCAGATTACTGCCGACTTTGTTTTGTCCACCCTCACCTCGGTTGAGCGTCAACTGCAAGGCCGTGTCTCCGTGGCCACGGGATTCAAGCGTCAACATGCCGCCATCTTCGTCGTCTGGGTGGGCGGTGGTATGCATCAGCCGGGCAGTTGTGTGCAAACGGCGAAGCGTCAGCTTAAGCCCAGTCACACCAGTGTCAATGGCGAGGGGTTTGGTGTCGACCCAGGGAGACGGAATCTGAGCGTTGACGCCGACGCTAAGCGACAAGAGTAAAAGCAGCGCCAGTAAGCGCCGCACGCTAGACCGAGTTGTAGTTGTTGTGCGAGGAATAGCCATCAAAGGTCGTGACAGCCGATGAAAGACTTCCGGCGCTGTTGTACAGAGTACACAAAACCGTGAGTCGCGTGTCGGCGGCGATAGAGGTGCCGAACCTGGTAACAAAACATCACATGTAGGACTGGTGGACGTAGCACCAAACCCAATCGCCCGACTTGAAGGGCTTCATGATGGCATGTCCGGTCTCCAGAAAATGCTTGGTCGCGTGGCGTCCGGGCGACGAGTCGCAGCAGGCAACGTTACCGCAGATCAAACAAACGCGCAGCTCGACCGGCTTCTGACCGGCGGCCTTACACGCCTCGCAAGTCCTGCTACTAGGCTTTGCCTTGTGATTGGCATCCGCAAGGTGGTCGCATTTCGCCATCGTCACTCCTGTCGAACAGGCATTGGATGAATCACGTGCCGTGTAGGACTCTCTAAGAACCACTGTAGCAATGCGTTATGAGCATTCCAGATGTTGACTATAATGAAAGATTCGCGGCTCCACGAGCTTTCGCGTGCGGCTTCCCTATTCCGCCCTGCGCAATTCTGATAGCACGCGACGGACCCATCCATGATTCAGACTCTGTTCGGCAGCACTGAGGAAAAACCGAGTTTTCTGGAACGAATGAAAGAGGCGGTCACGCGCACGCGTGAGAGCCTCAGTGAGCGCATCGAAGACTTGGCGTCGATCGGCAAGGAGATCGATAGTAGCACCCTGGATGACCTGGAAGCTACCCTCATCAGCGCCGATCTCGGAACCGCTACGACCGCGGCCGTGCTGGAGTCCTTACGCGCGAAAGTCGATCGTAAGCAGATCGGCGATGTGGAAGAACTTAAGCGCGTGCTGAAAGAAGAGTTGCTGAAGATTTTGAATGACGCCGAGAAGCGGCCCGTTCAAAAGGTGGACGGCGAACCGGAAGTGATTCTCGTTGTGGGCGTGAACGGGACAGGTAAGACCACATCGACTGGGAAGCTGGCTTACGCTCTACGCGCTCAAGGCAAGAGCGTGCTGCTGGCGGCGGCTGACACGTTCCGCGCGGCGGCGATTGAACAGTTGGAAATCTGGGGCGACCGTTCAGGGGTGGAAGTCATCAAGAACAAACCCGGCGGTGACCCTTCGGCTGTGCTGTTCGATGCGCTGCAGGCAGCCAAGGCACGCAATATTGATTACGTAATCGTGGACACCGCAGGCCGATTGCACACCAAGAGCAACCTGATGACCGAACTGGAGAAGATGCGGCGTACCGCTCAGCGTTTTATCCCTACGGCCCCGCACGAGACGCTGCTGGTGATGGACGCGACCACTGGGCAAAACGGATTACAGCAGGCTCGTTTGTTTACGCAGTCGGCAGGAGTTACGGGAATCGTGTTGAGCAAGCTCGACGGGACGGCGAAAGGCGGCGTAGTTGTCGCGATCTCGAAGGAACTCGGCCTGCCCGTTCGCTACGTTGGGGTCGGAGAAAAAGCTGGCGATCTGTTGCCCTTTAACGCCAAGGACTTTGTGGACTCGATGTTCAACTGACCATGGCGCCCAAGCCTAATGACGCGCGGTATATGCAGCAAGCCTTGGAGCTGGCACGCCGAGGAATCGCGCTGGCTTCTCCGAACCCTCGTGTGGGAGCGGTGCTGGTGTCGCCGGAAGGCAAGGTCGTGGGACGCGGCAGCCACACCTACGACGGCGTAAAGCACGCCGAAGTTCTCGCGCTGGAAGCAGCGGAGGAGCGCGCCAACGGCAGTACCCTGTACTTGAATCTGGAGCCCTGCTCACACGTGGGCCGGACCGGACCGTGCGTAGAGGCTATCATCGCGGCCGGAGTAAAGCGGGTTGTGGCTGCGATGCGCGATCCGAATCCACTGGTCGCCGGCAAAGGATTTGAAAGGCTGATCGCCGCCGGAATCGAAGTCCAGGAAGGACTCTGCGAGCCGGAGGCGCGCAAACTCAACGAGGCATTTGCCCGCTACATCCGCTACAAGACGCCTTTCATCACGCTCAAGACTGCGATGACGCTCGATGGCAAGATTGCGCCCCCGCCGGGCGACACCATCAGTCCCAGTGCCATGGGTTCGATGGCCGCCACAGGAGGCTGGATTACCAGCGAGGTGGCCCGCGCTCATGTACACGAGATGCGCCACGCTAATGACGCCATCATGGTCGGCGTGGGAACCATTATTGCCGATGACCCGTTACTGACCGACCGAACCGGACTGTCGAGGCGACGACCGCTTTTGCGGGTGATTCTCGATTCGCGTCTACGGTTGCCCTTAGACTCTCGCGTAGTGCGGACTGCGGACTACGACGTTGTCGTTTTCTGCTGTTTCGCCGAAGAGCGCAAACGACAGGAGTTGGAAGAGCGGGGAATCATGGTGGAACAGGTTCCCATGCGTCAGCCGCTGGAAGATGGGACGATTCCCTTCCCCAGCGGAACGCAGACTTCCGACGGTCGGCCTGACTTGGAGCGTGTAACGGCCAGACTCGGGGAGCGCGAGATCACCAGCGTAATTATTGAAGGCGGCGCAATGGTGAATTGGGCCGCTCTGTCGGCCGGAATCGTGGACAAGATTTTCTTTTATTACGCGCCGAAAATATTGGCCGGCACGGGGTCGATTCCTCTGGCACTGGGTACAGGCTACCGCCGCTTCAGCGAGGCTGCCTACGTCCGCTCCCTCACGTTGCACCGCTTTGGCGAGGACTTTGCCGTCGAGGGCTACTTGCGCGATCCCTATGCCGACGTAATTCATGTTGTGCCTGATCCTTCATAATCGGCCTGTCTTCACAGGCAATTCTTCGAGGTCGCTCTCATGTTCACTGGTCTGGTAGAAGAAGTTGGAACCATCCTCAGCATTACGGAAACAGGCGGCAATCACCGCATTACCATTGAAGCTCCAGTGTCAGCGAAAGATCTCAAGGAGGGCAATAGCATCGCGGTGAGCGGTGTTTGCCTGACCGCCCTCGACATTAAGCCAAACACGTTTTGCGCTGACCTGGCCAAGGAAACCTGGACGCGGACTTCGTTTTCGAGGATTTCAGAAGGCGCTGAGGTGAACCTCGAGCTTCCGCTCAAGGCCGATGCGCGCATGGGCGGTCACATTGTCCAGGGTCATGTGGACGGTACTGGCCGGCTGGCCAGCCTGGAACCGATCGCTAATGCTGACGATTTCTGGCTGCATATCGACATCCCGGAAGACCTGGAAAGGTATGTGGTGTTCAAGGGATCGATTGCCATCGAAGGAATCAGTCTGACCGTCGCCAACCTCGAAGGGCTGCGGCTGACCATTGCTATCATTCCGCACACGGTCAAAATGACCAACCTGAAATCGCTCAAGCCCGGCGATCCGGTGAATATCGAGACCGACATCGTTGCCAAGTATCTGGAAAAGTGGACTCACCGGGACGAGCAGTCGGGGAGACTCACGATCGAACGGTTGGTCGCGCACGGGTTCTAGCTCGTCAGGACTCCGCAGCTTTGCTTATATCTGTGCAGAGTGCGGCGGACGCTGCGCGCCGAAGTAGCGCTCGAAGTCGAGCGAGTCGAGTTCCAGAAACTCCTGCACGATGGGCTCGTTGCACTTCTGCATTTCCTCGAATGTACCGAAGAAAATGGCACGCGCTTCGTGCAGAAAGAGCAGGCGGTCAGCCAGCTTTTTCGCCAGCGCCATATCATGCGTAACGACGATGCTGGTTAGCTTCAGCTGCCGCTTGAGCTTTTTGATCAGGTCTCCCAGCAGGTGCGCCATCAGCGGGTCGACCATGGTGGTGGGCTCGTCATACAGCACCGCATCGGGCTGCGCGGCCAGAGCGCGGGCGATGGCCACCGACCGCTTCATGCCGGTAGACAGGTCTGACGGCAACAGATCGCGGAATTCGCGAACGCCAACCATGTCGAGCAGGCCGTCGATAATCTGGTAGATCTGCTCTTCTTCGAGTCCGCCCCGCTCGCGCAGCGGAAAGGCGACATTCTCGCCGACGGTAAGTGAATCGAAGAGCGCTCCGTTCTGAAAGACCATGGTGACTTTCTTGCGGATCTCCTCCATCTGTTCTTCGCCGTACTCGGTCACGTTCTCGTGCGCCACCCACACATTGCCGCTGTCTGCCTTGAGAAAGCCCATGATCATCTGCAGCGAAACCGACTTGCCGACGCCGCTGCGCCCGAGGATGCAGACGGTTTCTCCCGGCATAACATCGAAGCTGACGTCGTGAATGACGACCTTGCTGCCGAAGGCCTTATAGACGTGCTCAAATTCGATATATGGCTTCTGGCCGTTCATGAATTTGTACCCGCGGTCGATGCATGTTGAACGTCGGCGACGACACCCGCTACTGCTTCGTAATCCTCGGGCGTGTTGATATTGCGAAAAATGCCGGGCGGAAATCCAGCAGTCCTCCATTCGCTTTCGGCGACGAATCGGGTGGGAAGAAAGCCGAAAAGGCGCCCCACTTTGTACTCGCCTGCTCGGAGGGAGTGCTCAACGATATCTCGCGCCGAGCGCCGATAAACCGCACAGAGCGGCTGATTCCGGCCTTCTGCCTGGGGCACGATCGCGGTTTCGCCGCTCGTCAACGCGAGTTGTGATAGCCAGCGGAGGAACTCAGTCGTCATAAGTGGCATGTCCACTGACACAATGAGGTTCCGATCAGACCGGGTCGCGCCAAGCGCCGCGTGAATGCCACCGAGCGGACCACATCCGGGAATCACATCCTCGATGACCTCGCCATACTGCGCATACTTGTTCCGGTCACCGATAATAACCGGCGTCACACCGAGGGCACTTGTCTTCTCGAGCGTGAGTTGCAACAGGTTTTGCTGACCGAGCACGAGCAGGGCCTTGTCTTGTCCCATGCGTGAGCTGCGACCACCCGCGAGCACGAATATGGATACGCCATCCACGACGTCATGATAACCGACGGAGGGAATACAGGAATCTCGAATTCCGGTCGTTACGCCCGCGCGGGGCGGAAAGTTGTGGTGTGCGGAATGCACCCGTTGATTTCGATAGCGACGATGCGTCCGCCGTTGTCGAGTTCGACGGTGCCCGGTGCGTTGAGAACTGCGTCTCCGCTCAGGCCGGGCAGCGAGACGAATACGCGATTTTCCACGCAGATCGCTGTCGGGTCCTTCTTGATGTAGGTGAGGGCGTAATCAGAGCGGCAGGCCTTGGGCAGGACGAAGCTCAGGTCAGCAATGTCGCCCGTTTCGGAGACCGACACGGCAACCTCGATGGAGATGCGCGCAGTAACTTCATCGCCATCCACCTGGCTGGGCGGCTTAAAGCAGATGTAGTACTCAAAACCAGAATCGGGGTCGAATGCACTCCGATCCACCTGGAACGCCATGCTCTGGCCTCCTGTGTTTACTGCTAACCACATCAGGCATTCGATACTAAATCACGCGGAGGAGGTGTGCAATTGATAAACCCTCCATTTGACGAACCAAGCTCGCTAATATTGCGATTTTGGGAACCGCCAAGCTCGGTGACCGAAGCATCCGACACATTCCCGGGCATAACCGCCTTGCTCTGTTATATTTTCGTTCTGGAGCACACGCGGACTCGAGCATGCCCATTCTCTCGCTAAACGACATCGCCAAAGACAAGGTCGAGGCCGTGCAGGACTATTCGCTGCTTGCTGGCCGCTCACTCTCCAACATTTTTGCCCATCCCCGATATCTCTCCGACACCTTGTTGCAGGCCGACTCGATCGGCGTCGGATCGCTGCCGATCGTAGTGCTGATCGGTTTCTTTACCGGTGCGGTGTTGGCCTTGCAGACCGCCACTACGTTGCAGCAGTTCGGCTCGCTCTCACTGACCGGACAATTGGTTGCTCTCTCCATGGTTCGCGAGTTGGGGCCGGTATTGACCGGCATCCTGGTGGCAGGCCGGAATGCCAGCGGCATGGCCAGCGAACTGGGCTCGATGAAGGTCACCGAGCAAATCGATGCGATGCGGGCGATGGGAGTCGACCCGACCAAGAAGCTGGTGACTCCACGCGTAATGGCCACCGTAATCATGCAGTTCTTCCTCAGCATCATCTCTGACCTGATGGGTCTGACCGGCGGCTTCGTGGTTTCGTACCTGCTACTTGGGCTCGACGGCAAGGAGTACTGGACGACTGCCTACCAGGCGCTCCGATTTGGGGACGTGTTTATGGGTCTGGCGAAGCCCGTGTTCTTCGGCTTCATCATTGCTTCCATTGGCTGTTACTACGGAATGACGGCCAAGGGCGGCACCGAGGGCGTGGGAAAAGCCACAACACAAGCCGTGGTGGCGGCATCGGTGCTGATCGTGGTCAGCGATTTCTTCATCACCAAGTTTCTACTGGCATTCTTCCATTACTAGCCATGGCAACCCCTACTGCCCCAGTCTCACAGCCACACGAAACGCAGGGGAAGTCGCCCGCCACTCTGCTCCGCTTTGAGGACGTCTCCATCAGCTTCGAAAATCCGGTTCTCGATGGCATTTCGTTTGAGCTCAAGCACGGCGAAACCAAAGTACTTCTGGGAGAGGCGGGAACGGGTAAGACTTTGATCCTCAAGCTGGCTCTTGGTCTGCTAAAGCCCGACAGCGGGCGCATCACCGTGCTGGGAGAAGAAATATCGTCCATGCGGGAGCAGGACATGTACTCCTTCCGCCGGAAGATTGGCATGGTATTTCAGGAGAGCGCCTTGTTCGACTCGCTTACAGTCGAGGAGAACGTCGCCTATCGGTTGATCGAGGAAACCGGACAGATCACCGACGAAATCCACGCGCGCGTCATCGAAGTTCTTGAGTTCGTCGAATTGGCACAGACGTACAACATGTTCCCGTCAGAGCTTTCCGG
The DNA here is from genome assembly GCA_963749635.1 of uncultured Acidobacteriaceae bacterium. Classification (GTDB taxonomy): domain Bacteria; phylum Acidobacteriota; class Terriglobia; order Terriglobales; family Acidobacteriaceae; genus DASRAA01. Next base: position 140,770 of record CAVVNW010000011.1, on the reverse strand, counting down.
CGGCATGCGCCGTCGCGTGGCCATCGCTCGAGCGATCATTACCCAACCGGAAGTGCTGCTGTACGACTCGCCTACCGGCGGACTCGATCCGGTCACCTCGAACACCATCATCGAGTTGGTGGTGAAGCAGCGCGACGTGTACCAGACCAGTTCCTTGCTAGTTACTCATCGCTTGCAGGATGCGTTCACCATGGCGAGTCATTACTTCGATCGCAAGCTCAATAAAATGGTGCCGCTGGAGGACGGTTCGAGGCGGAACGTCCACACGACGTTCTTGATCTTGCGCGACCACAAGATTATTTTCGAGGGCACCGCACCGGACCTGCTGCGCTGCCGCGATCCGTATATCCGCGAGTACCTGAGCTAACGAGCTGCCAGCGACGCTTCTTGACTCCGACGGGCCATCTCAGCCTGCGTCTTTTGCATGGCCACAGTGCGCTCGCGAGTTTCCGCCGAACTTTCGGCAAGCTGCTGCGCCTGTCGCATGAACTGTGGCATCCCCATTTTCTGGCGAAACTCTTCGAGGTACGGCTGAACTTTGGCGTACACAAAAAACATTTCCTGGAAGTTATCCAGCGCGAGTTCGCGATTGAGTGCTCCGCGGTTTACCAGCGATGCTGCCATTTCCCAATATCCAACGACCTGCCGCAGGTAGGTCTGGTCCTGGGTACCGAACCCGCTCGCGACCTTCATCAAATCATCGACCGACTTGGGCGAGAACTTTCCTAAAAACGTCCGCGCCTCGCGCATTACCGGCTCACGACGAAGATCGTACAGCTTGAGAATGAGATCAGCATCGAAATGTGTTGGTTGTGATTCGCTCATGGTCATCTCCTAAGCTACCGCCTCTGGCGTAGCAATTTGCCGAGAGTAATCGCATTTCACGGCACTCTCCACCGCTTCGGTTTTTTTCTTGCCGCGGCGCTTGGGCTCTTCCGCGGTCGTTCGCTTATTGTTCGGACACACCAGATAGACGCCGTCTTTCAGCGTCTTCTCCAGCAAATATGGACTCTTGCAAACTGGGCATTCTTCCGCTACCGGCTTGAATGCCGAAGTGAACTCGCACTTGGGATAGTTGGTGCATCCGTAGAAGTAGTTTCCGCGACGGGCTTTCTTTTCGGCGATGTCGCCGTCTTTGCAGTCCGGACACTTTACGCCGATGAGGTTCTGCTTAACGTACTTGCAGTCGGGGTAACCGCTACACGAAACAAATTCGCCAAAGCGGCCGTGACGGATCAGAAGATTCCGTCCGCACTGCGGACACTTCTCGTCGAGCGGAATGTCAGGCACTTTCTTGGCCTGGTCGAGACGCCGCGTAGTCTTACAGTCCGGATAGCCGGTGCAGGCCATAAACTGTCCGAACCGCCCGCGCTTCAGCACCATGGGACGGCCACAGTTCTCGCAGTACTCTTCCTGGGTTGTCTCCTGCAGATCGGCCGAGTCCAGGTCGGGCAGGTCGATAGGGTTTTCCTTGGTGAACGTGCAACTGTTCGGATCAGTCTTGTCGTAGGAGCTGCAGGCGAAGAACGAGCCGTGTTTGCCCCACTTGATGACCAGCGGCGAGCCGCAGCGCTCGCAAATCTGGTCGGTGGGTTTCTCCATCCGCTTCACATTTTCCATGTGCTTCTCGGCGTAATGGAGGTCTTTCTCGAACTTCTTATAGAAGTCGGCCAAGGCGTTGGTCCATGATTCCTTGCCGTCTTCGATCTCGTCGAGCTCCTCTTCGAGTCGCGCGGTGTACTGGGGATCGAAGATGTCCTTGAAGTTCTCGACCAGCAAGTCGGTCACGACCAAGCCGATCTCGGTGGGGATGAACTTTCCGCCCACCTTCTGCACGTACTGGCGCTCCTGGATGGTGCTGATGATCGCCGAATAGGTCGAAGGACGACCGATGCCGCGCTCCTCCAACTCTTTGACCAACGAGGCTTCGTTGAACCGCGGAGGCGGCTCGGTGAAGTGTTGCTCCGGCTCGAGCGACTTCAAGGTGAGCTTCTGGCCTTCGGTGAGCACCGGCAGCTTGTGCTTGAGCGCCTCATCCTCTTCGTCCTTGTTGTCTTTGGACTCCTCGTAAACCTTGAGGAAGCCTTCGAACTTCAGGACCGAACCGGTCACGCGGAAGCGGTGGTCTTCACCTTTGGTGCTGGCGTCGATGTCAACCGTGGTTCGGTCGAAAATCGCGGGATTCATCTGCGAGGCGACAAAGCGCTGCCAGATGAGCTTGTACACCTTGAACTCGTCTTCCTGCAGATACTGCTTAATGGAATCAGGGTGCCGGGCAGACGACGAAGGACGAATCGCTTCGTGCGCATCCTGTGTATCCTTCTTCGACTTGAAGGTGTTCGGTGCTTCCGGCGTGAATTGAGGGCCGTATTCCTTACCAATCAGCTCGCGCACTTCAGCGATCGCGTCGTTCGAAACGCGCGTCGAGTCAGTACGCATGTAGGTGATGAGTCCGACCGTGCCTTCGTCGCCGAGATCGATGCCTTCATAGAGGCGCTGGGCGATCATCATGGCTCGCTTTACGCTAAAGTGAAGCTTTCTAGATGCGTCCTGTTGGAACTTGCTAGTCGTGAATGGCGCTGCCGCGTTCTGGCGCTGCTCGCGCTTCTCGACCGAGCGCACTGTCCAGGTCGCCTTCTTGAGCTCCTCTTCCAGCTTCTTGGCCGTCTCTTCGTTGGGAAGAACATTCTGCTTCGGGTTGGTCCCTATCAGGCGGGCATCGAACGTCGGCGGCTTGGCCCCCGCCAAGTGCGCGTCCAGGGTCCAGTATTCGATTGGAACGAACGCCTTGATCTCGCGCTCGCGCTCCACAATGAGGCGCAAGGCAACCGTCTGCACGCGCCCGGCTGACAGGCCGCGACGGACCTTGTCCCACAGCAGTGGTGACACCTGATAGCCCACGAGGCGATCGAGTACGCGCCTCGTCTGCTGTGCGTCGACCAGTTTGCGGTCAATATCGCGAGCGTGCTGAAAGGCCTCCTGCACAGCCTTCTTGGTGATCTCGTTGAAGGTGACCCGCCAGATGGGAGTAGCAGTCTTCTTCGACTTCTTGCCGTCCACCCGCTCTCCGCCCAGTTCTTCGGCGAGGTGCGCTGCGATGGCTTCGCCTTCGCGATCCGGGTCAGGCGCCAGGTAGATGGTGTCAGCTGACTTGGCCATCTTTTTCAGCTTCGCAATGACCTTTTCTTTACCCGGGATCACCTCATAATCGGTCGCAAAATCGTTCTCCAGATCCACCCCAAGGGATTTCTTGGGCAGATCTTTGATGTGGCCGAACGAGGCTTCAACCTCGTAGCCGGCGCCAAGATATTTTTGGATCGTCTTCGCCTTAGTGGGCGATTCGACGATGACTAAACCCTTTGACAATGGAACCTCGTATGTCTGCTCAACGCTAAATATGATTTCAGGGATACGGATACGACACTAGCACGAGTGCCGAGAAAAGCCGAATCACTGCCGTCAGCTGTCAGCCGTCAGTTCTCAGCTGAGTCCCTGATTCCCGCAGGTTTAAGTACTTCCCCAACCGCACAAACCGAGAACTATATCCTCTCTTTTGTCGACAGTCTCACCCTTGTCAGAAGTGCACTAAGCATCTTCTTAATCTCCCACAGGTTCTGAGTGTTCCGCTCATAATTGGCCGCGTCCAAAAGACCTAAATCGCGAGCCAAAAGCAGGTGGTATTCCAACTCGCTAGCCGATCCGAAGGAAATTTGCACATAGTGAGCGAACTCCGACTGGGTGCGCCCGCATCCCTCCGCCAGATTGGCGGCGATTGATGACGCGGCTCGACGTAATTGGCTCGTCAAGCCGAACATCTCGCTGCGCGGAAACGGTTGGCTGACTCGATAAACCTCCAGCACCAATTCATGTGCCTTTTTCCAGACGTTCAGATTGCGAAAACCTTGCATTGGACGCGCTCAGTTGACAGCTGATAACTGACGGCTGACAGCTTCAAATCACTCGCACGTAATACTTCCCGGGCAGCGTGCGGATTCGGCCGCTCATTTCCAACTCGAACAGCGCGGCGAAAATCTGGGAGGAAGACAGGTCCGCAACCAGGCGCTCGATTAACTGGTCGATGTGCGTGGGCTCATCTGCTCGCAACACAGCAAAGATCTTATTTTCGTCGGGCCCCAAATCCGGACCGCCAAACAAAGATGCTGTCTGGGGCCCTTCGGATGCAGGCCGTTGCGGAGGAGTGAGGGCCAATCGGGTGTCTGCCGGCAGTGCTTCCCACACATCTTCCCAAGTGGCAACCAGCGCAGCACCCTGTTTTATCAATGTGTTAGGACCCCACGACAGCTTATTGGTCACATTGCCCGGGACCGCGTAAACATCCCGCCCTTGCTCCAGCGCGCACCGGGCCGTTACTCGGGTCCCGCTGTACTCTCCGGCTTCGATGACCAGGACGCCGATCGACATTCCGCTGATAATTCGGTTGCGGATTGGGAAATTCTGCGGGGCCGGGAAGGTACCCAAAGGGAATTCGCTGACAACGGCGCCACCAGAAGCCAGAATCTGGTCTGCAAGCTTCTGATTCTCCTTGGGATAGGTGACATCGACGCCCGTTCCCCATACGGCCACGGTCGGACCATGGGCGTTCAACGCTCCGCGGTGGGCGGCACTGTCAACTCCTCGCGCCATCCCACTGATAATGATGAGCCCACGAGCGGCAAGGTCGCACGCCAGTCGCTCGGCCATTCCGGTACCGTAAGGAGTGGGATGCCTCGTCCCAATGACTGCAATTCCCTGCTGGTTAATGATTTCCGAGCTTCCTCGGAGGTAGAGTACGAGGGGAGGGTCATAGATTTCGTAAAGTCGCTTGGGATAGCAAGGATCGTCGAGCGCGATGACCTTGGCCCCGAGCGCCTTGACCCGATCCATCTCGTCAGCCGCCAGTTCGAGCGACTTGCCGAGTGCCAAGCTCTGTGCCGAGGCGGCGGCCAACCCAGCCGCCTCCAATTCCGTCAGCGAGGCACGAGACAGCCTATCGATGCCGTCGAAGAGTTCGACTAGCTTGCGTCCACGACCAGCCCCTATGCCGGGGGTGAGCGACAGTGCGAGCCATTGTAGAGTGCTGGTGACTTCCGGCGGATACTTCGCGAAGGCCAACTCGGATTTCGGCAAGGCGACTCCTCGAACGACAGAATCTGCGACGCTAGGGTAACTACAACTAAGGTTACCGTCAATGACGAGCGTCACAGAGTTTGGTACTTCCGATTGGCCGCACTCTGAGGATCGACAACCGTGAATCTGAGCTTCACTCGCTGGTTTGTTAGACTCGAATGTTCATGTCCCGCCTGAAAGTCTCCGCCATATCGTTTTTGAACACGGCCCCCCTGATGTGGGATTTCGAGCATGCCGACGCCGCCAAGGACTTCGACATCTCGTACACCATCCCGTCGGAATGTGCCTCTGCATTGGCCGAGGGCAAGGCTGACATCGGCATCATTCCGGCCGTGACGTACGCCCAGATCCCCGGTCTGGTGATCCTGCCCAACATCGCAATCGCAGCTAGAGATAACGTGCGCTCGATCCTGCTGATCAGTAAGAAACCCATCGAGGACGTGAAGACGGTGGCGACCGACACATCTTCGCGAACGTCGGTGGCGTTGACGCAGGTTCTCTTCGCGAAGTTTCTAGGCGGTCACCGGAAATTTGAGCCTCATCCTCCCAACTTGAAGGAGATGCTCAAGCGAAACGACGCGGCCCTGCTGATTGGCGACTCAGCCCTGCAGATCTCGCTGCATGACTCGCCTTATCACGTTTACGACTTGGGACACGATTGGAAGCGGCTGACGGGCAAGCCGTTCGTGTTCGCGTTCTGGGCGGTGCGGTTGGACGCGCTAAACCGGCAACCGAAGGGGATGAATCTTATCAGCACCTTTCAAGAGTCCCGCGACCACGGGTTGCTGCCGGAGAACATCGCAACTCTCGCAGCGGAATGGTCCCTCAAGCTTGGTCTCACCGAGACCGAGGTGACGACCTATCTCACCGAGAATATCCACTATTATCTGGACCGCGAAAATCACGCTGGCTTGGATCTCTTCCTGAATTACGCATACGAAGTCGGGCTGATACCGTCAGTGCCGGAACTCCGCTTCCTGGGGCCGGTCGCGTTTGGCAGCCCGCGGAAGTAGTGTCTACTCAAACAGCCACCGGGTCGCGCCCTTGGGGAACAACTTCTCCGGCATGGCAAGCACTTTTCGGGGAGTGACTTTGAAGATCGGGCCCATCTTGGGATCGAGCTTCCAGCCATATTTCTTGAAGTACTGCTCGAAGGCGGCCTTAGGAACGTCGGCGACTTCGATTGGGTGGGCGTCACCTTCGACGATTACGGCCTCCTCGACCTTCTCGTTGCAAATCACGCAATGCGGGTTGGCGGCAAGGTTCTTTGCCTTGCGGGTGTCCGCACCTGTGCTGAAGTAATAGGCGTTCTCCAGCCAAATCCCCCAGATCACCATGGTGTGCGGACGCCCGTCAGGACGAACAGTGGTGATGAGGTAGTTGTGGGAGGAGGTCAGCCGCTCTTGGGCCCAGTCCCAGGAGACACTTCCCTTCAGGGCCTTCGGGACTCCGTAGACCTTAGGGAGAACCGGGCGACTGGCTTTTGGCGCCTTGGTCTTGGTCGATTTCATCGAACTCAAATCAATAAGTTACTGCAAATTCGCGAAATCACTGGTCTTTGTTTTCAGTGGGTTGGGGTGAAATTCCTCCCAACCCACTGTTTCTACATGTACTTATAGCTATCCATGTCAGCCGTAAGGACTTAGCTCACCATTTTCCGGCTAGTAGGCCCAAAAGGGTCCTACGACAGTCGTGCCCGTAACGGGTTGCTGCTCGATGCCGGTAAACACACCGTTCGGCTTCCCGTAGAAGAAGGAGAGGCCCCAATCGAATGACGATCCGCAACCGGAAACTGGCAAATTTGGACCGCCGAGCTCGTTGAAGGCGTTGTTGTTGCCGTTATTGTTGCTGAACAACGTGGTCGCATTACCCACGTTGAATGAGACCGTTCCGGTCCCACTGTTCGATGCTCCTTGATTGTTGGCACTGAGCGTTAGCAAAGTCGCCGGACAATAAAATGCCGTGTTCGGGCTGCCGCACGTAACCAGTCCCGGATAACCGGCAGATGGGAAAAAGTAAGCATTCGAGCCGCTGTCAATGTAGCTGCAGCTGTTGGTCTGACCGTTGAAGACCGTGGTGAAGAAGCTGTACGTGGTGTCCGAGGGATTGTTGTCCACGTCGAAAACGGTCGCCGCACCAAGGCTGTTGTTGGATTGTGTACCGATGCCAAAGATCAGGTTGCCGCTCACAGTCGTAGTACCGCCGGACGGGACGGAAGGCAACTGGATCAGCACACCGTTATTGTCGGCAGGCAGTGCCCAATCTGGATTGGTGACTTGCTGGGCCAGACCCACGACGATCGGGTTGCAGCCGCTGCTGGGACAGGAATAGTAAACGTCCGGCGCAGGACTGTTGCTGACACATCCAGGCCCGCAGTCCTGCTCGTAGTTACCTACGCCAAGCACGCCGTACGCGCCGAATGACGCCAGAGTGCTCTCGTCGGTGCCCTGAGAAGTGCAACTGGAAGGAATCGACGGGACCCGAGTATCACCAATAATCTGGATTGGCACTCCGATCACCGTCGTGTTCGGGACTGTGGATGCGGTCTCGCCGCCCATTTGAATGGTCGCCCGCGCCACTGAACCCCAAGTGACGCCATCGACAAATGCGTTGCACTGACCGATGGGGTTGCCGCTGGAGTCAGTCTGGAGCGGGAATGGCGTTGGATTCAATTCTCCACCTACTGCACTGGCGAGAATGCGCAGACCAATCGAACCGGTATCGATCAAAACATGATCAATGGTCTGGCAATTCGTGGTTGCCGGGGCGCAAACCGTTACGGTGGCGAAAGCGCCATTCACGTAGACCGTGCCCGCGTTCACCAGGGCCGGAGGTCCGCCATCGACCGTGATCGGCAGCGTGTTGCTCGCGCCATTGACGACGGTGACGGTAGCGGTTCCGGTGATCGCCGTGTTCTGCTGCGAGCTGGCGGTGATGGTGTAGGTGCCCGGCGTGGTGTTGCTATAAACACCGGTGATTGGATTGATGGTGCCAGCGCTGGCAGTCCAAGTAACGTTGGGACTGAAATTGCCGCTTCCGTTGACGACAGCGCTACAGGCCGTCAACTGGCCGCTCTGAATTGTCGTGGGAGAACACGTTGCAGTCACCGAATTCACCGTGCCAGAGGTTTGGACGGTAATTACGGTCGACCCGGTCTTGGTGCTGTCCTGGGTCGAAGTTGCGGTGATCGTTACCTGGGTGGTGAACGGAACTGTTTCGGCGGTAAATACGCCGCCCGCAGGTGTGATTGTTCCATTGCCGCTGGCGGTCCAAGTGACGGTCGAGCTGAAGTTCCCGGTGCCAGAAACGGAGGCCGTACATTGGCTGGTCTGTCCGGAGGTGATCGAAGTCGGGTTGCAACTCGAGCCCACCACGGTGATGGTCGAAGTGGTACTGCTGCTTCCTCCGCACGCCACCAGACCTACAAGGCAGCAAACCGCTGCAAGAATTCCTATGAGTCGCACGCTTGCTCCTTTACTGGATCTCGGTGATATCCACGCCCTGTGGAATCATGGCAGGCACATAGGCGCGGCCATGGAAATCGCGTGCGTGTCCACTTTGCTGAAACACAAAACCTGAGTTCTCGATCGAAACCGGGCCGTGTCCATGACGAACTTGGGCTGCGACTGCCTGGTTAATCGTGTCGAAATAGGAACCCAGCACCTGTTGCAGGTCAGGTCGGAATGGCCCTTGCCAAGCGACACCGAAAACGTTTCCTTCGGGCGAAACGTACTCGCGCACAACCTGGCCGGTGGGGACCTGAATTTCGTGGGTGACGTAGCGCTGGCTGGCGACGCTGCGCAGCGTGCCCTTCATATGGGCGCTGTCGGTCTGAACTGAGGTAACGTTGTCGCCTAACGAGGCCCACGCCGGAAACGCAAGCGCGAGCAGTACGCTGGGAATAAGCAGCCGCAGGGTCCTACCATTGGGGAATCCAAAGGGAGTAGTTCGATTCATTCTATTTTCCTTTGACAGCCATGCCCTCGAATTGTCGCATAGGCCGCGCGAGCCGGGGCAGTTCGTGAAACCTGGTACCGTTGAATACCCTATCATTCTACAAGGTTTGCCGTGGCGACCAGCGCTGGTATAAACGCAAATGGCGGGCATTTGTTTCGTGTTGGCGAAGGCACCAAGAACAGTTGCCAGTTGTCAGTAGACACGGCATTGGACCATGACCGACGCTCGCCCCTTTGTTCGTATTCACCTGCGGGTCAGCACGAGTTCCGATGGTTTTTCTCGCCTGGAATCAGGCACGCATTTTTCGCATGTCGGCCAGCATTCGTTGTCGAAGGATACGGTTGGCTCGCGTCTGATAACCCTTGCCAGGCTTCTTTAGCCAAGCAACGATATCCGCATCCAATCGCAGCGAAACGGATTGTTTTACAGGACGATAGAAGCGGCCGCGTATGGCCTCCTTCCATGCGTTAGGCGGAAGCTCCGGAATATCCGAAGTATCAATCTCGTTGTCCGGCAACGCGGCGATGACCGCCAATTCGCGCTTCTGTTTGGGCGCGAGAGACTGCTCGGGTGGCTGTTTCGTTCGAGCGGTTTCAGTTCTGTTGCGCATAGATACTCCGTTCCTGCGGTGTAGCCTTTCGGGCTGAGATGATGTGGACGACTTCTTCGTTTCCGAATTCTGAGACGGTATGAGCCACAAGTACAATTTGCATGCCTCTCACCATTCCGATGGTCCGCCACCGCAACTCGCTTTCGACCTCCCGATCCTGAACCGAGATGTGATAGGGGTCATCGAAAACCAGAACCGCCGTTTCAAAGCTGAGCCTGTGTTTTCTCTGGTTCGCACGGTTCTTTCGCTCATCCCACGTGAATTGCAATCAGCAGGCCTTTGTCGTGGCAATTTTGTATAGACATTCTACCGCCATTTGAGGCCCTTATGCAAAGCTTGACCGCGTGCCGGCGCTGGGTCTGAAGCGCCAAGGATTCTGATCGATAAGACTGGAAATTCAGGCCCTTGCAAGCCGCGAAATTCGCGAATGCTTTCAGGTTAGAATGTTGTTGTATGTCCTTGAGCAAAGCTGAAGCACTGGAGTTGTTTCGTTCCGACGATCTGGTCGGCATCGGTATGGAAGCCGATGCGTTGCGACGCCGGCTGCATCCCGACGGCGTAGTGACCTACATCATCGACCGCAACATCAATTACACCAACTTCTGCACGGAGTATTGCACCTTCTGCGCGTTCTACCGTCCGCTGAAGGGCAAACTCGCGGCCGAGGGCTACGTCCTCGACTTTGACACCATCTACGACAAGGTCCAGGAGACGGTCGAATTAGGCGGAACCGGAGTGTTGCTGCAGGGTGGGCTGCATCCTGATCTCAAGATCGAATGGTACGAGGCCATGTTGAGCGGCCTGAAGCAGCGTTTTCCGCGCATACACCTGCATTGCTTCTCGGCTTCGGAGGTCATCTGCATTGCCGAAGTCAGCGGATTGACGATCGAAGACACTATCAAGCGCCTGCGCGATGCCGGACTGGATTCTATTCCCGGAGGCGGCGCCGAAATTCTGGACGACGAAGTGCGTTACAAGATTGCGCGCCTGAAGTGCCTGACCGATGACTGGCTGAATGTGCATCGCACGGCTCACAAGCTGGGCATGCGCACCACGGCGACCATGATGTTCGGCGTGGGCGAAAGCTATGAGAACCGCGTCAACCACTTCCAGGTGCTCTACGACCTGCAGGAGGAGATGGGCGGCTTCACAGCGTTTATCCCGTGGTCGTTCCAGCCGCAGAACACAGCACTGGGCGGGCGCGGCTGGGAAGAAGCGACGGCCGTCGAGTACCTGAAGACGCTGGCTATCGCCCGGTTGTATTTGTCGAACTTCGAGAACGTGCAATCGAGCTGGGTAACCCAGGGCCTGAAGGTCTGCCAGATGGGACTGCGCTTCGGCGGCAATGACGTGGGCTCGGTCATGATCGAGGAAAACGTTGTGCGCGCGGCCGGCGTACAAAATTGCACCACCGAAGAGGAGCTGCGGCGGATTATTCGCGACGCGGGATTCCGTCCGGCGCAACGCGACACGCTGTATACGAAGTTTTTCCTGAACTAAGAGCTTGCAGGAAAAGTCAGAAAAGCAGATTCCTCGCGGACTGAAGTCCGCGAGGAATGACAAAAATACACAGTTTGGACGCTGGCCTGAAGGCCAGCCCTACCACTGAGTGAGGAGGATCTGTCGTGGAAACTCAGATGGAGTACAAGGCGCGCATTATTGGGCTAATGGAAGGCAAAGATCCTGTCGCGGTGCAGCGCGAAACAGGCTTGCACTTAGCACAGTTGATCGATGGAGTTCCGACGGAAAAACTTCGTGCACGGCCAGCGCCAGACAAGTGGTCGGTAGCCGAAGTTCTCGCGCACCTGTCGGAGGCGGAGATCACCAGTTCCTGGCGCTACCGTCAAATCATCGAGCACGACGGCTGTTCCCTTCCCGGCTATGATCAGGAGCTTTGGGCAAGGCTCGGTGGCTACGCTATCCGCAAGCCGGAAACCTCGTTACAGCTGTTCCGTTTGCTCCGCGAGGAGAATCTCCAGATGTTTGACAAGCTGACCCCGGAAGAATGGCAGCGTCACGGCGTCCATACGGAGCGTGGCGAGATGACCGTCAGAGACCTGGCGGTGCAGATTGCCGGCCACGACATCAACCACGTTGCACAGATCCGGAAAATCTTGAACCCGTAGCTGGAAGGCTATTTCAACTTCAGTTTGGTTTCTTTTCAGGCAGGGGCTGGCCTTGCATCTGCTGGCTTTGCATGGTCTCGCCGTCATGCAACAGCGAGGGAGGTGCGTATGCCTGCGACTTTGACGCAGAATCAGTCGCAGCCGGTGAACTCGTCGCTCCCGTTCCAGTTGCAGACTGGCTTGGGGCAGGAGTAGAAGGATCCGCCGTCTGGGCTTTAGCCTCCGGTGCCGCCCCGCCCGCTCCTTGGTTGCGATTCGAAGCTTCGCCGCTGGCCGTGTCGCCGTCGAACCCAACCTTGGCGGTCAGCAACTGGCGAAGCTCGGCGTCATGAGGTGCGGCAAGCACCCAGATAAGCAGGTAGCCACGTTGCTCGGTGAGCGCGAGGGCCACCGAAACTCGCCGCGAGAGTTCGTCGCCCTCTTCCCGGTAGGCGATCGTTCCATGGCTCAGCACGAAGGGTCTGCCACCCGCCTCGTAGGAGCGCACGTCGGTCATGTCGCGCTCCAGAGGTTCGGTGAGACTGAGGCCGACGATGAAGCGGCGAATCGCACTAGAATCCTTCGCGTCAGCAGGAAACTCGATGTTGGGGAAACAAGAGAGCGGCATGGCCGACAACGTTACCTCGCCAAACTCGTCGTAAGGGACCTCGCCGTCCGCGGCAGGCTTGGTGCGCCAGGCTGAAAGCAAGGTACGACGGCACGCCTTTACCGCGGCGCGCTCACGCGGCCCGAGACTTGGCTCACCACTCACTTTTTCGCGATAACGCTCTACTGCCGGAGCGATTGCGCCTTGTCGCTCGATGCTCCAACCTTTGGGAAATTCGTACTCCAAACCAATTTGCGCGTTGCGGTAAACGTTGCCGTCAATCTTTCCCGGATCCATGTGTTCGGCGGGCGCGGCAGCTTTGATCTCTTGCAAACGTTGCGACGAAATCGCAGGTCCCTCGTAGGCAATAGCGCCTACTCCACAATGCTTCGAGGCTTCTTGGGGAGGAAAGAAATTCGCATGGTCGAAGGCGGAAACCAACTCCTTGACCATGTTCGCGTCGTTCGCCTTCACCGCTACCACCAGGATGTAGCCGCTCATCTCTCCTGCCAATTCCGTAAGCTGCTCAGTGCCGCGGCGAACTTCAAAGTAATAAAACTGGCGGCCGCCGATGGTGGTTTTGGCCAGGCCGTGGAGCTCTTCCACTCCGACGAAGAGGTCCTGATCGAGCTCCTTCCGCAAAATGCCCTTGGCGTCGGTGTAGTTCTTGTTTTTGTATTCGTACGCGCTGATGGAAACGACGGCGTGCTGCGGTGCTGCGCCCACCATGTCGAGCAACTGGATGCGCCGGTCTATAGATGTTGGCATGGCCACGGGCTTCAGGTTTGCGTCCTGCGGAAAATCGAACTCGAAGCCAAAGTAAGCGTTGGCGTAGGCAGTCGGCGAGAGATAAGCGTCTTCGGGATTTTGTCCAGTAATTGGTCCGGCGGCGGGGAGAGACGAGGGTTGCTGGCTCTGCGATTGCGCAAAAGCCCGTGCCTGCATCACCAGGCAAATCAGCACTGCCACCCACAATGCTCTTCGCAAACCCATCCCGTAAACCCGCAGACTATTGTTCGCCTGTGGCGGGCAGGAGTCAATGCTGTCGAGACACTAATGTGCGTTTCTGTGGACATCGGAGCCGCCTGGGCATTGCGAGCGTCGCAGGTGGGAGTTCCGGACGGATGCGTTGGCCCACTCAGGTACAATCATCGCGTTGTCGAAGACACCCGCGCCTGTTTTCCACGACGGAGCGAGGACTACGGGGAGAAGCCACTGAACGCCGTCCCGATGCTGCTGTGCGCATGGTTTGCGGAGCCCCACGGACTCCGGCACTACCTGCGCACGCACTTTCTCGACACGACGTTCAAAGGCCTGTACCACGCCAATGCATTCGACCTGGCGCTGCTGATTCCCTACTTCATCGTATTAATACTGCTGGCGTTTTACGGAATGCACCGGTATCAGCTGGTGTACATGTATTTCAAGCACCGCAAGAACAAGACGACGGATCCTCCGTCGCGATTTGCGGAGTTGCCCAAGGTCACGATTCAGCTGCCGATTTTCAATGAGCAGTTCGTTATCGACCGGCTGGTGGAGTGCGTCTGCAAAATGGAATACCCGGCAGACAAGCTCGATATCCAGGTGCTCGACGACTCGACCGATGAGACCGTCGAGGTGGCTCGGGCGGTGGTCGAGCGCTATGCGGCGAAAGGCCACAACATCACGTACCACCACCGGACGAATCGCGAGGGGTACAAAGCGGGAGCTCTCGATGCGGGATTAAAAGTGTCGGCCGGCGAATTCGTCGCCATCTTCGACGCGGATTTCACGCCTTACTCGGACTGGCTGATGCGAGTGATTCATCATTTTGCCGATCCGCAGGTTGGCATGGTGCAAACACGCTGGACGCATCTGAATCGCAATTATTCGTTTCTCACCGAAGTCGAGGCGATCCTGCTTGACGGCCACTTCGTGCTGGAGCATGGAGGACGCTCACGCGCGGGTGTGTTCTTCAACTTCAATGGCACGGCAGGCATGTGGCGGCGCAAGGCGATCGACGACGCCGGCGGATGGGAACATGACACTCTGACCGAAGACACCGACCTGAGCTATCGCTCACAGCTTAAGGGATGGAAGTTCAAATACCTGCAGGACGTCGAGTGTCCGGCGGAGCTGCCGATCGAGATGACCGCGTTCAAGACCCAGCAGGCGCGCTGGGCGAAGGGGCTGATTCAGTGCTCCAAGAAAGACCTGCCCAAGGTGCTGAGCGCAGACGTTTCGCGCCGCGAGAAAATGGAAGCGTGGTATCACCTGACGGCGAATCTCAGCTATCCGCTGATGATTGTCTTAAGCACGTTGCTGCTCCCGGCGATGGTCATCCGGTTTTACCAGGGCTGGTTCCAGATGCTGTACATCGACCTGCCATTGTTTCTGGCTTCGACATTTTCGATTTCCAGTTTCTACCTGATGTCGCAGAAGGAACTGTTTCCCAAGTCGTGGTTGCGAACATTTTTGTATTTACCGCCGCTCATGGCTCTGGGCATCGGACTCACCATCACCAATTCGAAGGCGGTAATCGAGGCGATCATCGGCAAGCAGACAGCGTTCGCGCGCACGCCAAAATATCGCGTAGTCACGAAGCAGGACAGGACTGTCGCGGCCAAGAAATATCGCAAACGGCTGGGCTGGATTCCGTACATCGAATTGCTGGTGGGAACCTATTTCGCCCTGACCGTCTGGTACGCCATCGCCAACGAAAACTACTTCACCGTGCCGTTTCTATTTCTCTTCGTGTTCGGCTACTGGTATACGGGGCTCATGTCGCTGTTACAGGGACGGTTCGACAGCCTGGTCGCGGAACGGGGCGAAGAGCACAGCACCAAGCCATTTCCTGTGGGAGTATAGGAACTTATCAACTCCAATGAAATCATCAATTAACAGCCGATTGCTCAAGTACATGATTGTGTCTTGCCTGGCACTGTTGACCGCCTGCAGTTGCCTCGCCGTCGACCGCCAGCCGAACGCCGATTACCACGCCCGCCGCGTGGCGCTGTCACAGAAGATGAAAGATGGAGTGGCGATCCTGTTCGCGGGAACCGAGGCGGAAGGCCCGAACGCCGTGTACGGATTTCGGCAGGACAACAACTTCTTTTATCTCACCGGTTGGACAGAGCCCGGCGCAGCGCTCATCATCTCGTCACAGGTCACTGGCCACGACCTCACTCCGGGCCGTCCTTACAGCGAGATTCTGTTCCTCCCCGTGCACAACGTCACCCAGGAAAAATGGACGGGCCCTAAGCTGGGGGCGGACAGTCCGAAAGCTGCGGCGGTCACCGGCTTCGACCGGGTTGCAAACCTCGACCAGATGCCTGCTGAGTTGGCGAGGATCCTGGGGAATGTGTCTGCAACGGTCTACGCCGATCTCGCTGGGGACAACGAAGTATCGGCCGCCGCCAGTTCCATCGAGTGGCTGAGGCGCACCAACTCATTCCCTCTGCGCACTTCCATGCACGATGTGAAGCCGCTGATGGCTCAATTGCGCGTGGTGAAAGACCCGGGCGAGGTGGAACGCATTCGGCATGCCACCAATGCATCGATGGCGGCACACATGGCGGCGCTGCGCATGATCAAGCCGGGAATCAATGAACACGACATTGCCGCGCGCATGCAATACGAGTTCATGAAGGAAGGATGTGAGCGCCCCGCGTACGCGCCAATCGTAGGGGCGGGCGCCAACTCAACCGTTCTGCACTACTCGGCAGACGACGGGCCGGTCAACGCGGGCGATGTGGTGGTGATGGACGTGGCAGGCGAGTACGCGATGTATGCGTCTGATATTACTCGTACCGCACCGGCGAATGGTAAGTTCACCGACCGGCAGCGTGAGATTTACAACATCGTGCTCGGCGCCCAGCGAGCGGTGATGGAGGCGTTTAGACCGGGAAAGAGCAAGCTGGTTGGACGTGGGTCGGATGTGCTGATGCAGGTTGCCTACGACTACATCAATTCGCACGGCAAAGACCTGCACGGACAACCGCTCGGGCAGTACTTCATTCACGGCGTGAGCCACTATGTCGGCCTCGAGGTACATGATGTCGGCGACCTGTCGGTACCCGTTCCTCGCGGTGCGGTGTTTACGGTTGAGCCCGGAATTTACATTCCAGAAGAAAAAATCGGCATCCGGATAGAAGACATAGTGTGGATTTCGCCGGAAGGCACTCTTGTGAACTTGACCGAAGCACTGCCGCATACTGCGGAAGAAATCGAAGCAGCCATGGCGGGAAAATTCACGCTGAAGCAGTAACTGCCGGTGATTTAGTTCCAATTCGGGACAAGTGCGCCTTCCTGCAACGCGCGCTGCTGAGTCCAACGCGATTCTGGCAACACCATCTGATATCCTGACTATCTGTGGTGATCAAGATTCTGTTTGTGCTTCTGATCCTGTGCACCGCAGCGCTCATTGCGGTGGGAATCGGTATCCTACTGCGAGTGCGGCGGCACTTAGGTGAGGGGCATGCAGATGGACAGGTGGCGCGTCCGCCGGACGAAACGCCTCCCATCGCTGAAAAGAAAGAAGATGACGAGGGTTCATGATTGATTCATGGTCCTGTCATCTGGTTGGAGGTAGTTCTATGGCACAAGTTGAGATTCGTACTCACCAAACAGTCAGCGAGCAGTCCCTAGGCTTGGCGAAACAGGCCGGAATTGTGATTGGCGCAAGCGCCGTTATCGCAGTTTGTGCACGTTTGGTTCTGCCATTGCCTTTCACTCCTGTGCCGTTGACTTTGGCCAATTTCGGCGTATTGCTGGTCGGCTTGGCCCTGGGCAGCAAGCGGGGAGCATCCGCCGCAGCGCTTTACTTGGCATGGGGAGCCATGGGGCTTCCGGTGTTCAGTCCCGCGGGAATCGGTGGTATTGCCCAGTTGTTCGGCCCAACCGGCGGCTACCTGCTGGCGTATCCGCTGGTAGCGTTTATTGCCGGGTGGATATCAGAACGCGGGGCAGGGTCTTTTAGCCGGAACTTGATCGCCGGTGTAGCAGCAGAGCTCGTGCTCTTCGTTTCGGGAATCACATGGCTGGCCGTGATGACCGGCAGTTGGCAACGCGCCGTGGCCTTTGGGCTTGCCCCATTCTTTTTCGCTGAAGTTATGAAAGTGATGGCCGCTGCTGCTCTGTCGCGGCGACTGCAACGGGCACTGTAAATTGGCCGACGTAGCCTCGCATCCAACTTCGGCCATGCTTTTACTGCTTAACTGGCAAGGGGTCTATGAGTAGTTCGACCAGCAAAACCCGCGAAATCAAAGTAGCGCACAGCCCAGACTCGGACGACGCGTTCATGTTCTATGGCATGGCCACGAACAAGATACGCGTTCCCGGAGTGAAATTCACGCATACGCTTTGTGACATTGAAACCTTGAATCGCAAGGCGCTCGAAGGGTATTACGACATTACCGCGATCTCGTTTCACGCTTACCCGTATATTCAGGATAAGTACGCTGTGATGCCGACCGGCGGCAGCGTGGGTGAAGGCTACGGTCCGATGATCGTCGCCTCACGCAATATTCCGGTCGAGGAAATCAGCAAGATCAAGATTGCAGTACCGGGGACCATGACAACCGCCTACCTGGCGCTCAAATTGTTTGCGCCCGACGCCGTGACCGAGGTGGTTCCGTTCGACGAAATCATACCCAAAGTACTGGAAGGCAAATACGAGGCTGGACTGATCATCCACGAGGGACAGCTGACGTTCAACAAGGTTGGGCTACAGCGCATCGTGGACATGGGCAAATGGTGGCGCGACTTGACTGGCATGCCACTGCCTTTGGGTGGCAATGCGATCAAGCGCGATCTCGGCCCGGCGCTGACGACATCGTGTTGTAACGCACTGCGTGACAGCATTCAGTACGCCTTGGACCATCGCGAAGAGGCGTTGCAGTATGCCATGCAGTTTGCCCGCGACCTCGACGTGCAGCAGGCAGACAAGTTTGTCGGCATGTATGTGAACGAGCGCACGCTCGACTATGGCAAAGACGGCCGCGAGGCCATCGTGAAGCTGCTAGATATGGGATACGAGCGGGGCATCATTCCGCACAAGCCGAATGTTGATTTCGTAGGCGACGTCGTGGTCCCCGCGTAGGAAGAGCATTTGTCTGAATCAAAATGGCCGGCGTCAGAGCTGGCCATTTTGCGTGCCATCATCCAGCCTCCGATAAGATAAAAAGCATGCCTGCTGATATTCGGGGAAAGTTCCCCGCCGGCCAGAACCTGCTCATCGATGCCGACGATACACTCTGGGAAAACAATATCTATTTTGAGCGGGCGATTACCGATTTCATTTCGTTCCTCAATCACCACCAGTACACGCCTGACGAGGTCCGGCATGTGCTGTACGACGTCGAGCGCGAGAACATTCGCCAGCACGGTTATGGCATGCACAGCTTTGCCAACGCCCTGGTGATTTGTTTCGAGAAGCTGTCGGCTGAGCCGGTCACGCCCGAGTTACACATTGCGATCAAGAACATCGCTTTCAAGATTG
The DNA here is from genome assembly GCA_963749635.1 of uncultured Acidobacteriaceae bacterium. Taxonomy (GTDB): domain Bacteria; phylum Acidobacteriota; class Terriglobia; order Terriglobales; family Acidobacteriaceae; genus DASRAA01. Next base: position 121,886 of record CAVVNW010000011.1, on the reverse strand, counting down.
CCGACCATCCTATGGAGTTTCTTCCCGAGGTCCCGGAAACGTTGGCCGACCTGTCGCAGCGGCACCGGCTTTTCATGGTGACGAAGGGCCATATCACTGAGCAGATGGGAAAGGTGGAGCGTTCCGGCGTTAGCGAGTACTTCACGGCAATTGAAGTCGTGGCCGAGAAAGACGAGGCCACCTACCGCGGGGTCGTGGAGAAATTCGGCCTCGTGCCCGACATTACCTGGATGATTGGTAATAGTCCGAAATCCGACATCAACCCGGCACTGGAGGCCGGCCTGCACGCCGTATTCGTCCCGCACGATAACACCTGGATGCTGGAGCGCGACGAACTCAGGCGGCATGAATCCGACGGGCGACTTCTGCAAGTGAAAAGTTTCGCAGCCCTGCGCGAAATCTTCTGACCCCTCCGCACGCCCCTGGGACGACGTGCAACTTTCCTTCCGGTAGCGGTTTTAAGAATCCAAGCATGCAGCGTGTGAGCGAGCAGCATTTATGACGCGATTCCGGTCTTGGGCGGTGATTGCAAGTTTGGCGGCAATATCTTTCGCCGCGGTGCTCGCAGCTAAGAACAAGCCCAAGGAATCGAGCCCTGCCGACGAGCATCGGCGCGCGGTGCATGCGCTCGACCGGTTGACGTTTGGACCACGTCCGGGAGATGTCGATAACGTCGCGGCCATGGGTGTCGAGAAGTGGATCGACCTGCAACTTCACCCGGAGAGAATCGATAACAACGCGATGCAGGAGCGCCTGGCGCAATATCGCACGCTGCAGATGAGCACGCGCGAGATGGTGTTGGACTTTCCTCCTAACCCGCTGTTGAAGGCGGCGATGGAAGGCAAAGTCGTGATTCCCAATGATCCGGAGCGTCGCGCGATTTACATGGCCGGTATCGCGCGATTGCAAACTCAACAAGAGGAAAAGCAAAATGCAGCGCCGCCCGTTGCAGCGACTAACGACGGTGCAATGCTGAAGCCGGCGAGCGAGACTGGCGCCATGAATCCTGCTGCAACCCAGCGCCAGGCAGAGCGGCATGAAGCTCACAGCCAGGTCGACTCGCTGATCCTGCTTGCGCCAGATGTCAGGATGCAGCGCATCTTGAGCCTGCCTGCAGGCGAGCAGTCAGTGCTGCTTAAGGGTTTGCCGGGGCCAAAGAAGCTGGCGCTGCTGGCAGGCCTAACGCCGGTGCAGCGTGAGACGGTCATTGCGCTTGATAATCCGCAGGGGCTGGTGAACTACGAGGTGCAGTCGGGCAAGCTGCTGCGCGCGGTGTACAGCGATCGCCAACTGGAAGAAGTACTGACCGACTTCTGGTTCAACCATTTCAATGTTTACATCGGGAAAGGCGCGGACCGCTACCTGGTCACATCGTACGAGCGCGATGTGATTCGCCCGCGCGTACTGGGTAAATTCAAAGATCTACTGGTGGCGACGGCGCAGAGTCCGGCAATGCTGTTTTATCTGGACAACTGGCAGAGCGAAGGTCCCGACTCGCAGGCGGCCACCGGGCGTTCGCCGGTTGCTGCGCGTCGCGGATGGGTCAACGGGCCGTTTGGGCCGCGGCCGGTGACCGTGAATCCGCCTAAGCAGGCCCAGCCAAAACGGCGCAATGGATTGAACGAGAACTATGCCCGCGAACTGATGGAGCTGCACACGCTGGGTGTGAACGGCGGATACACGCAGCGGGATGTGACGGAAGTGGCGAGGGTGTTTACCGGCTGGACGCTGCAGGAGCCGCGCGAGGGTGGCGGGTTCGTGTTTAAGGAAAAGTTGCACGAGCCGGGCACGAAGACTGTGCTGGGACACAAGATCAAAGAGAATGGCGAAAAAGAAGGCCTCCAGGTGCTCGATATTCTGGCGCACAGTCCATCGACCGCGCACTTCCTCTCGCTGAAGCTGGCGCAGCGGTTTGTTGCAGACGATCCTCCGCCTGCGCTGGTCGACCAGATGGCGAAGACGTTTCTCAAGTCGGATGGCGACCTGCGCGAAGTCATGCGAACCATGCTGACGTCGCAGCAATTCTGGGCTCCCGAGGCCTACCGCGCAAAGGTCAAGACACCGTTCGAATACGTGGTCTCGGCGCTGCGTGCCACCGACACCGACATCACTGAAACCCAGCCGCTATTGAACACGCTCAACAAAATGGGCATGCAGATTTACGGCATGCAGCCGCCGACGGGGTACTCCCCCAACGCGGACACCTGGGTCAACTCTTCGGCGTTGCTCGACCGCATGAATTTTGCACTGGCACTGGTAAACAACCGGATTGGCGGGACTCACTTCGATGAGGCGAATCTAGTTCCAGCGTCGTCAGGTGACAACGGATTCGTTGATCCGTACGCGAACCAGGCGCGATTGGAACAGTTGCTGCTCTCCGGGGATGTCTCGCCACAGACTCACCAGACGATTGAGCATGAGATCGACACGGTACATAGCCTTCCGCAGAATGCCAATCGACCGGCTGGCACAAGTACAACCGTGGCGCTGCTTTTAGGATCGCCAGAATTTCAGCGCCGCTGAGCGGCACACTTGGTCTAGAACACGCGAGATAGCGATGAGCATTACGAGACGAGCATTTCTACAAGGCGGAGCGATGGCGGTGATTGGCACCGCGGCCATTCCGTCTTTCTTGACGCGTGCCGCGTTTGGCGCGGTCGCGCCCGGCTCCAGCAACAAACGATTGGTCGTAGTCTTTCAGCGCGGGGCCGCCGACGGCCTCAACATCGTCGTGCCACACGCCGAGCAGGCGTATTACTCGCTGCGTCCCAGCATCAATATTCCGCGGCAGCAGGTAGTCGACTTGAACGGATTCTTCGGGTTGCATCCTTCGCTGGCGCCGCTGAAGCCGCTGTGGGACCAGAAGCATCTTGCGATCGTGCATGCTGCCGGCTCTCCTGATGAGACGCGCTCGCACTTCGATGCGCAGGACTATATGGAGTCCGGCACGCCGGGCGTGAAGAGTACGCAGGACGGTTGGCTCAACCGTACCGTGCAGTCCGAAGGGCCTGCCGCGGACAGCCCATTCCGAGCGGTGGCGCTGGGCACTTCGCTGCCGCGCATACTGGCCGGTAAAGCGCCGGCGGTCGCCGTAAGCAATGTAAACGGATTCAGCATCGCAGGCGGCAACCCCGCGGCGGCGCCCATCGGTAACACCTTCGAGGCCATGTATGCGCAGTCGGTCGATTCGGTCTTGCACGGGACGGGCAACGAAACTTTTGAAGCAGTGAAGATGCTGAAGTCTGCCGATCCGCAACAATACGCGCCAGCTGCTGGGGCCAACTATCCCAAAGGCCGCTTTGGCGACGCTATGCGGCAGACCGCACAACTCATCAAGTCGAACGTGGGCGTGCAGATCGCCTTCACCGACATCGGCGGCTGGGACCACCACGTCAACGAAGGCGCTGTCGACGGGCAGCTCGGGAACGTGTTGCGCGAGTTTGCGCAGTCCATCGCAGCGTTCTGGATCGATCTCGGCGCCCTGGCGGAAGACACCGTGCTCATCAGCATGTCAGAGTTCGGGCGCACCGCTCGCGAGAACGGCAACCGTGGCACTGACCACGGTCATGCCAACGTGATGTTCGTTCTGGGAGGTCCCGTAAAGGGTGGACGCGTTTACGGACGCTGGCCGGGGCTCGATCCGTCGCAATTGCATGAAGGCCGCGACCTGGCGTTGACGACCGACTTCCGCACGGTGGTAGGCGAGAGCGTGGCGCGCCACCTGGGCAACCACGATCTCAACGCGGTGTTCCCTGGCTTCGACAACTCTCCCCGAGCGTTCCTGCGCTACCTCGGCTGACTTCGGCCGCGCCAAAACAGCACGGGAATATAATCCTGCCATGGATGATCAGGAATTTCGTCGTCTGTCGGATACGGCCCTTGAGGCGCTGAAGCGCAGCCTCTATGACGCCGAAGGTGAGGCTGACTTCGAAGTTGAAGACAACTCCGGCGCTTTACACATCAGCTTCGACGACCCGCCGGGCAAGTTCGTTATTTCGCCTAATTCGCCCGTACGCCAGATCTGGATCTCGGCGCTCTCCACTAGCTTTAAGCTCGATTGGTCGGCGAGTGACAACGACTTTGTCCTGACAAAATCCGGCGAAGGCCTGAAGAAGCTGGTGAATCGCCTCATCAATGAGCAATTGGGCGAGCAAGCCATCACGTTGAAATAGTCTCCATCGCATTTCCCTTCTTTCAATCTGGGGCCTCAGAGTCTAGTCCAGCACAGTGCGTTGTATGCTCTAGAATCACCGCGAGAACCGACATCATGACTCGTCACTTCCCTCCCCGAATCGCTTTCATCGCTCTTCTCTCCGTTTTCTTGACGGGGTCATCCCTGGCGCAGTGGACCGCACCCAACCCGGTCAGCGATTTTCAGAAGCAGCCCGATGGCGTCGTCGTACACATGAAGGTTGGCACGCTGCGCCTTCTCGTATGTTCGCCAGCCATCCTTCATCTTCAGTATTCGCCGACTACGTCGTTCCCCAACCAGGCTGACCCCGTCGTGATCAAAACGAGCTGGCCGCAGACGACCTGGACCATGCAAGAAAGCGCGGATGCTGTCACGCTGGCAACGCCGCTGCTGCAGGTCGCCGTCGATCGGAAAACCGGTGCGATTACCTACTCCGATTCCGCCGGACACACCTTGCTGCACGACGATTCAAAGACCATGACGCCCGTAACGGTCAACGGCGAGCAGACGTATCGCGCCGAAGACTACATGACGCTTCAGGGATACGGCTCGACCGAGGCGATCTACGGGCTGGGCCAGCACCAGGCTGGAGTGTGGAACTATCGCGGCGAATCGGTCGATCTGTCGCAGGACAACACCAGCATCGCGGTCCCGCTCATGGTCTCAAGCGCAGGCTATGGTCTGTTCTGGAACAACGCTTCACGCAGCCGCTTCAACAACCGCTTCGTGCATGCGCTTTACGTGAGTTCGGAGGTCGCCGACACGATTGATTACTACTTCCTGTATGGTCCGGAACTCGACAAGGTCGTTGCCGGATACAGGGAGCTAACCGGTGCCGCTCCCATGTTTGGCAAGTGGGCCTACGGCTTCTGGCAGTGCAAGAACCGCTACAAATCGCAGGCCGAGTTGCTGGGGGTGGCAGCAAAATACCGCGAGTTGCAAATCCCCATCGACAACATTGTGCAGGACTGGTTTTGGTGGAACCGCAAGGGCGAACATGTTTTCAATTCGAACTATCCCGATCCCAAGGGCATGATCGACCAGCTGCATCGCGAAGACTTTCACCTGATGATCTCGGTGTGGCCGTTCTTCGAGCCGGGATCGACCGCCTACGCCACGATGGACAAGAACGGTTGGTTCATCGACAAGACCGTGGTCGCGAAGCCTCCGTATCACAAGGCGGAAATGGCCGTGTACGACGCGAGCAATCCGGAAGCTCGCAAGTATTACTGGCAGCTCATGGACGACGCGCTGTTCAAGATTGGCGTCGATGCTTGGTGGCTCGACACCACGGAGCCTGAAACCGAAGGACGCGAGGAGAACATCCAACTCAATCACAAGCTGGCGATCGGCAGCGGCAATCGCTATGTCAATCTCTTTCCCTTGATGACGACGACTGCCGTGTATGAAGGGCAGCGGGCAGCTTCGGACCAGAAGCGGGTTTTCATACTTTCGCGCTCGGCGTTCGCCGGCAGCCAGCGCAACGCAGTGACGGCCTGGTCAGGCGACATCAATTCAGACTGGATCACCTTTCGGCGCCAGATTCCTGCTGGCCTGAACTTCGAGCTTTCGGGACTTCCCTACTGGACCACGGATATAGGTGGCTTCGTTAGCGGCAACCCTGACGACCCGGCGTATCGCGAGCTGTTCATTCGCTGGTTCGAGTTCGGTACATTCAGTCCGATCTTTCGCGTGCACGGCACGCGCAGCAACGACCAGAACGAGCTGTGGTCCTATGGAGCGGATGCGCAAAAGATTCTCACCAGTTATGACCGGTTGCGCTATCGCTTCATGCCCTACATCTACTCGATGGCGTGGATGGTCACGAATTCCAGCTACACGCCGATGCGCGCATTGGCCATGGACTTCCGGTCCGACCCGCGGGCCCTCAATGTGGGTGACCAGTTCATGTTCGGCCCGGCATTGCTGGTCAGTCCTGTCACTGAGCCCGGGGCGGACACGCGACGCACATATCTGCCTAAAGCAAGCTGGTACGACTTCTGGACGGGACGCAAACAGGACGGCGCGAAAATGATTGACGCCGCTGCACCTCTCGATCGTGTTCCGCTGTTTGTGCGCGCAGGTTCGATCGTTCCGCTGGGGCCCGATGTGCAATACGCTGCCGAAAAGCCCGCCGACCCGATCGAGTTGCGCGTCTATCGCGGTGCTAATGGAGAATTCACGCTCTACGAGGACGAGAACGACGGCTACAACTACGAGAAAGGCGCTTACGCCACCATCCCAATTCGTTGGGACGAAGCTCTGCAGACCCTGACGATCGGCGAGCGCAAGGGCAAGTTTCCAGGGATGTTGCAGAGCAGGAACTTCCGTATCGTGTTCGTGAGCGAGAACCACGGCGCAGGCATCGACATCACACCGCAGGCTGATAAATCAGTGAGCTACGCCGGACAGACCCTCGCGATCAAACCGTAAACGTGGGCAGACTTTTGCCGTCTGGTACTATCCACAAAATGCCAGTGAATACGATTGACGATGTTCTGTCCGCGATGGACGGGATCATCCAGCGAGCTTGGGATGAAAAGTCTCGCATGGGTTACTTTGCCGCGCTCTATCGCCGCGTGACACGCGCGGTTCGCGACGGAGTAAACAACGGCAGCTTTCAGAACGGCCCCCTGATGGAACGGCTGGATGTGGTATTTGCCTCGCGCTATCTTGACGCGCTCGCGGCCTACCAAGGCGGCACAAAACTAAGCCGCAGTTGGAAAGTGGCCTTCGACGCGTGCAGCGAAGATAGCCGTTTGATTCTGCAACACCTGTTGGCGGGCATGAACGCCCACATCAACCTCGATCTGGGCATCGCCAGCGCTCAAGTCAGCCCTGGCGACCAGTTGCCTCAGCTCAAAACGGATTTCAATCAAATCAATGATTTGCTCGCGGCCCAAGTCGGAGCGGTTGAAGCCGAGATGGCGACCTTGTCACCGCTCATCAAGAACCTGTCCACCGTCGGTCTCAGCACCGAGAGCACGATGATCAATTTCAACATCGGGCTGGCGCGTGACACGGCGTGGTTCATCGCGCAGCGCCTGGCGAACGAACCGTCGTTTCTCCACAATGTCACGATTGACGGACTCGACCTGGCAGCGTCACTGGAAGGACGCGCGATTCTCTACCCGCCATTTAAGACGGAAGAAATCGCGCAGATTCTGGCGGCCGAAATTAAGGATGTGCGGAGCGTAATCGATATCCTGGCGGCCGATGTAGCCCAGTCAACTGCGACTGCTGGCAACCAATAGCGTTGCCCAGGCACCGCGTCGAAAACTGGTTCAGTAGAAATTATGCGTTAGCGCGCGCCTCTTCCACCGTCGGGGCAAGGTTGAACAACTGGTCCACCTTGGTGGCCTTCAGCATGTTCAGCAAGCGCTCGGACGCTCCGGCGACAATGAGTTTGCGCCCCGAGTTCTCACGCGATACGTGCGCACCAACAAGGCAGCCTATGCCGGCAGAATCGATGTACGGTACATCGGCCACATCGACGATCAGCAGGTTTGACTGGTCGCTGCGCACCATTGACTGAAAGCTGAAGAAGTTACCCAATAGCAGCGGACCATGAAGGCGAAATATCACGCCGACCCCGTTCGCGTCGTCGATGCGTTCGATCTCCAAAGGCTTTTCCTGCATAGGCTTATATCTTACAAGCGCGGCTTGCGACAGAAGTGTGAATTTTTGATTACGTGGCGGAGCTCGGCGGGATGCGCTGCCAGATTCTAGACCGCTCTTTACAGACGAGGGGTGCTTTCAGCGGTAGTGACACTCTTAGACGAAGTCGGAGACTGGCTCAATTCGGCGTCGGGATGGCTTTGCAGAGCAGCCCGCGGAGTCGGCTGCGATGTCGGGGTGGCTGGCGCAGATTTCGGCAAAGTCTTGCTACCGCTCGGAGCGGATGGGGGCTGACGCTTCGCCGTCGCTGGCGGTGCAGGCGAACGATGGAACACGGCATGGTCATGCCCGGTGTACCGCTGCGCGTACAGACCGGCGGTCAACAGAAGCACGACAACCACGATTCGAGAAATTCTTGCGAAAGACGAAACCATAGACTCGTTACTGATATACAACCCCATTCAATTCTAGGCCAGCGCCAACCCAATTGGGAAGTAGATTTGCGGTCTCCGCTATGGCACTTTCGGGGGAATCTCGCCGCTAGGGTTTCCTGCTGCGCAGTGGCCGTCGCATCCTAGGAAAACGGTACTCAAACGCCGCCATATCGACCCGTTTGCCCCGAAAACGCACGCCTTCGGCTTGCAGCAGGAATCGCTGCTCCAGGCCGTACTCGCCGGGCAGCGAGATTCGGCCCCCAGAGCCCAAGACCCGCTGCCACGGCAGGCCGGGTACCTGACTCAGGACCTTCGACACATGGCGCGCACAACGCGGGTAACCTGCCGCCTCGGCTACCGCACCATAAGTGATTACTTTGCCGCGCGGAATCTTCCGGATCACATTGGCAATAGCAATGGACATAGGCAGCGGCTTGGTGCATTTCCCTGGCACGTCTCACGATAAGATTAACTCATGTCTGTGACGAAATCCGCCCCTACGGAGCGCTTCTCCGACCGCGTCGATGACTACGTAAAGTATCGTCCTCACTATTCACCCGACATCGTGAATGTACTGCGGGACGCATGCGGTCTCGCGTCCGCCCACGTAGTTGCGGATGTCGGTTGTGGGACCGGCCTGTTGGCGAAAACCTTTCTCGAAAACGGCAATCCGGTGATCGGAGTCGAGCCCAACGCCGAGATGCGCCGTGCGGGAGAGCACTTCCTTTCGGAATTTGGAAAGTTTTCCATGGCCGACGGCACCGCCGAAGAAACAACTTTGCCGGCTCATAGCGCCGACTTTGTCGTCGCTGGTCAAGCGTTTCATTGGTTCCGTCCCGAACCCACGCGGACCGAGTTCGCTCGAATCGTAAAGCCCTCCGGCTGGGTGGTGCTCATCTGGCACGACCGCGACATGGAGTCGACCCCGTTTCTGCGCGCTTATGAGGATTTCCTGCAACGCCACGCCACCGATTATTCAACCGTCGCGCACAACAAGGTCGCCAACTATGGGGCCCTGGAACAGTTCTATTCCCCGGATCCCATGCGGGTCATCACCCAGTCAACTCAGCAATACTTTGACCTTGAAGGACTGCGAGGGCGTCTGCTGTCATCGTCGTACGCTCCACGCGAGGGGCCGCGTGCCGAAGAGATGCTGCAGCAGCTTCCTGAGCTCTTCCAAAAGCACGCCGAGAACGGTCAGGTTACATTCGAGTACTTCACCAGGATCTACTACGGGCACTTGACGGCATGAGCGAGCCCGGCCGGCAGCCAGAAGCCAAGGTCGTTCTGCGCGCAGAAAACCTCAGTCGTGAGGTCGCCGAAAAAAGCATAGTCAAAGACGTTTCCTTCGATATAAGAACTGGCGATTTGTTGGGCATCGTCGGAGCCAGTGGCTCAGGCAAGAGTTCTCTGCTCAGGCTACTGAATCGTCTGGATGAGCCCACCGGCGGTACGGTCTACCTCGATGGGCAAGACTACCGCCAGCTAGCGCCACGCGAACTACGGCGGCGAGTTGGAATGGTCACCCAGCGTCCGTACCTGTTCCCCGGGGATGTCGCGTCGAATCTCCGCTTTGGTCCGGCACAGCGCGGAGAGACCGTCTCCGACGAGGAGATTCAGCGGCTGCTCGAACAAGTCGGACTGCCCGGCTTCGCGGCTCAGGACGTGTCAGTACTTTCGGGAGGCGAACAGCAGCGCGTTTCGCTGGCGCGTACGCTGGCCAACCGTCCGGAGATTCTCCTGCTCGACGAGCCGACCTCGGCGCTCGACGAGCAATCGAAACTGGGAATCGAGGACTTGGTTACCGCGCTGGTTCGCGACCACGGGCTGACGTGCGTCCTGGTGACACATGACCGTGACCAGGCCCGGCGCGTGTGTCCGAGCGTGATCGTGCTCGAGGCAGGACGGCTGGTGCGAAATGGAACTGCGGTGGAGGTGTTAGGTGCTTAAATCTTTGTTCGGCTCACAAATTACCCTGGGATTGGCGCAGGCGGCCATCGCATCGCTCATGGCCCTGGCGGTTGTGCTGCTCGCACGCAAGCGGAACATCCATCTCGAGAGCGACGCAGCCATCGCGCTGCTGCGAGGTATCGTGCAGATCGTCGCGGTGGGCTCGATTCTCGCCCTGCTGCTGAAAGCGCCGCGCTGGAGCAGTGTCTTTCTGCTGGCAGGCATGGTCATTGCGGCCGGTTCGATCTCTGCCAAGCGCGCGAAAAACATTCCGGGAGCCGCCAAGGTCTCGACCTACTCGATTGCCGCCGGAGCCGGACTGGTGACCGCGATCATGACGTGGGCGGGCGTGATCGACACTGCGATTACATCTCTGATTCCTGTCGGTAGCATGATCATTGCCAACGCGATGAACACCAACGGACTGGCGCTGAACCGCTTCCGCTCCGAGGTATTGGCGCATACCGGAGAGATTGAAACCGCTCTGGCGCTGGGAGCTACTCCACACGCTACGATCGAACGCTATGCCGAAACCAGCATTCACTCCTCGCTCATCCCCGCCATCGATAACCTTCGGTCGCTGGGTATTGTGTGGATCCCCGGACTGATGACCGGGATGTTGCTCTCTGGAGCGCGCCCGCTCTACGCCGCCATCTACCAGTTCGTTGTCATTGCGATGATTCTGGCTTCTTCTGGACTCACGTCGCTGCTGAGCACGACGATGATCCAAGCGCGCGTATTTTCGCCGGCCGACCAGTTGGTGTTAAAAGGAGCAGAGTAGTCGGGCTACACGTCCATGGTGTAGCGTGACGCGGCCAGCCGGTACAACCGCCTCCACACCAGGCGGTTAATGGTGACGACGACCATCGCCATCACAATCGTCGATGCCAGCAGCAGCGCGAAATTGCCTGCGTCAGTGGCGCGGGAGATGACGGCGCCCAGACCGACGGTCGTGTATGTCTGATCTTTCAGGCGAAAGTATTCGGCCACGATACTGGCGTTCCATGCGCCGCCTGAAGCCGTCACCAGATCCGGTAATGAGGTACGGGAAGATTCCCGGCAGGATGACCGTCCGCCAGCGCTGGACTGTCGTGAACTGAAAAAGCGTAGACGCTTCCTTCAAGTCCGTCGGAATTGCCATCGCTCCTGCGATAACGTTGAACAGGATGTACCACTGCGTACCTAGCAGCAGCAGAATGATGGAGCCGATTCCCAGCCCGCCGCCAATCTTGATCAGCAGCAACAATACGATCGGAAACAATGCCGTCGCCGGGACGGACGCTGCAATTTGCGCCAGCGGCTGCGCGATGCGCGCCAACTTCGGATTAAATCCGATGGCGACGCCCACGGGAATCGTCCACAGCGATCCAATGACCAGGGCGGCGATCACCCGAAGGAACGTCGCGAACGCCCCCACCAGCAGTTCCTTGTACTCGGCGCGAGACAACTGGCTGACCATGCCGGTCGCTCGTATCAGGGCATAGATCACAGCGCACACCGCAACCGCTGCAATAACGCGTGCCACCCAGACTTTCCATGGTGGCGTTGGCGCGTCGACTTGCGCTTCATGGTGCTGACGAGCGAAGCGCATCGCGAGCCACTCGCGCATCGGCCGGAACACTTTTTTCCGCAGGCTTACCATGCCACGCGAACCCTCAACCAGGTTCAGAAACCACGACTGCGGAGCATTCGCGCTTTCCACCTGCTCCATCTTGAACTTCTCGGCCCACGCGATAATCGGCCGCCACACCACCTGGTCCATTAACACAATGACCAGGACCATCGTCGCCACGCCCCACAAAATTCCTTGTGTGTCGCCTGCGCTAGCGGCGGTCTGCAGGTACGACCCCAGCCCCGGAAGCCGAAAGTCTTTGTCGCCCAGCACAAACATTTCGCACGCCATAAGGAAGAACCAGCCGCCGGCGACCGACATCATGGAGTTCCACACCAAGCCGATGGCGGAGTATGGCAATTCCATGTTGGTGAACCGTTGGTACCAGTTGAACTGGTAGATTTTGGCCGCTTCGCGCATATCCCGGGGAATGCTTTTCAGAGACGAATAGAAGCTGAACGCCATGTTCCACACCTGCCCAGTGAAGATGAGCAGGATAGCTCCCAACTCAACGCCGAGTTGGTGGTGGGGAAACAGCGCCACCATCGCCAGCATGACGCCGGGTAGAAAACTGAGCACCGGAATCGACTGAAGAATGTCGAGCAGCGGAATCATGAAGCGCTCGGCCTTAGCGTTGTAAGCAGCTATATAGCCGTACACCAAAGTGAAGGCTAGCGAAAGCACATACGCCACCATGATGCGTAGCAGTGAATACGCCGCATACACGGGAAGCATGATCGGGTTGCGCGAGATCTCTACGTGCGGGTTGAAGGGGCCGAACCAGCTTCCCGCCAGGACCACAATGAAGTACAACAGCGAAAGCCCGAGACCGAAGATGAAGAAGTCGGTCAGGAAAGACCAAGTCTTTGTCGAAAGAATCGCCCACGGACCTTTCCCCAGGATGGGAATCGGCTGCCCGGAGTCCTTCGGCATCAAGCCTCGCCTTCGACGGGGGCAGTGTCCGCCGCCTCGCTATGGTACAGCCGTCCGTTTTCCGAGTCGTAGTTGAAGATTTCAGCGTACCGTCCCCAGTTCAGCGCGGTATCGAATTGGCGCTCAACTTCGTCGGCACTGAAATGCTCATCGAGGATGTCGCGGAAAAACTCTTCCCCAATCGCATGATCGCGCTTGGCGTGAAGCGTATTTTCGATCAGCCGAAGGATCGCGACATGCTTTAGCGCGGCGTCACGGAAGATCTGCTTCTGCGTCTGGATGTCGGCTTCGCCAAACTGCCGGCCTTCAGGAGTAATCTCCACATCGCCTTCGTTCAGCACCGCGAAGCCTAGCATCACCGACGCGTCCACGATCGGCAAGATGTCATCCACGTCCATCGCTAGCTCGTCGGCCAATTTGTACAAATCGTCGCGGCCACCGCGGTCGACTAACAACTGCATGAATCCTGCTATCCCTCCGGGACGGGCATGCGGCAGCATCTGGAACTTGGTACGCTCGCGCTCCTTGCCATTGCCGGCCGCGGCAGCAGCCGCATGGGGCGACGCCAGATCGTCAGTCGGCTTGGTCAGCGCTTTGTAGATGTAGTCCACGTACGCCAGAAAGCGTGGCGACTTGCGATCGCGATATTGCGGAATGTCGATTTCGAAGTCCGAACGGATGCGCGCCGGATTACGCCCCAGCACAATCACCCGGTCGGCCAGCAGCACCGCCTCTTCGATATTGTGGGTCACGATGAAGATGCACTTGGTCGGCATCTTGTGGCTGAGCCACAACTCCAGCAATTCCGAGCGCAAGTTCTCAGCCGTAAGTACATCGAGCGCCGAGAATGGCTCGTCCATGAACAGCACTTCCGGTTCCACCACCAGGGCGCGGGCAAAGCCGACGCGCTGCTTCATTCCGCCCGAAAGCTCCTTCGGATAGGCGGTTTCAAATCCGTCGAGTCCGACGGTGTCGATCATGCGTAACGCGCGTTTGTGCCGGTCGATTGCTCCCGCGCCGCGCGCCACCAGCGGAGCTTCGACGTTCTCCAATACAGTCAGCCACGGAAACAAGGCGAAGCTCTGAAAGACAATCGAAACGCTGGGAATCTGCCCGGCGAGCGGCTTGCCGTGCCATAGCACTTCTCCGGAAGACGGCTGCGAGAGCCCAGTCAAAATGCGCAACAGAGTGGACTTCCCTGACCCGGACGGCCCGAGTAGCGCAATGATCTTCCCCGGGGTCACGTCGATGTCGGTCGGCGCTATGACCTGAATGCGGTTGCCGTCAGGCTGGGGATAGTACTTTTCGACCGCCGCGTGCTTCGATGATCGCGTCAGACAACTCCAAGCTCCTGAAGTGTTTCCATCACAGTGTATGGGGTACTGCGCGTTGCCGACAATCCGTTCCTTTCTAGTCGATGTGAAAGAATGATGAATTTGTCCCGTCGGCCGCAGGCAAGCTCCGACGGATCCGCTACCAGGCGCCTTGCTTACGCCCAAACCACCAGATCAGTCCCAGCGTGGCCGTGCTCTGGTCCTTGCTGTAAACATTCTGCGTACTGGTTAGGAAAACCGGGACATTCGACCAGTCGTACCGGTACTCGGTTTTCACCTGCAGCCCATCGGCCACGTTGTATCCATATGTCACGGTGAATTCCTTCAGCGCCTCGGTGACATTGCTGAACAGGCCTCCAGTAAAATACGCGCCGCGGTCTGAGAGATACTCTCCACGCCCCGCCAGCCACCCCTTCGGCGATAGCTGATACTGCACATAACCGGCCCCTCCCGAGGTGTGAGCGGGTGCGGAGTTCCCTCCCGGACCGCTGCTCGCCCACATGCGGTTGATGACGTAATCACCTTCCAGGGCTAGCAGCCACTTTGGAGTGACCTGCCAGCTTGCGTAGCTGTCAAAGATGTGCAGTTTTCCATTGGGCGCAGGCGTCACCGGCACAAAGCAGAGCCCGGGTTGAACCGGAACCGGCGGACAATCCGTGGTCGGAGTGGCATCGGGATTCTCCTGACCGAAGTAGTAATTGGTTGTCCACGTGATGTGCTTCGTCGGCGTTAAAACGAAACCAAACATTTCGTCCTTGAAACCATTGGTCGGCTCGGTCTGGTTCGTGCCGTTAACAATCCAGTAATTCAGTCCGAGCTTTGAGTTGACCTGGTACTTCACGCGAAACCCCATGTGATAGAAGGGCAGGAAATTAAACCAATAGGCGCGTGAGTAATTCAGCTGGTCTTTGGTGTAATTGCCCTCGTACCCCAGCGAGCTGGCCCACTTGCCGAAATCGACCGTCAAGCCGCTACCCACAGGAACAATGTATGTCCCGTACGCCTGGAAGATATTGCGATAGATGTCGGGGCGGTGCTCGTTGGAGGGACTGCCCTGTAGCGTTGCCGTCGCCTGTCCGAATTGCAAGTCGACGCGCGTTCCCCAGCGCCGGCCCTCGTCCACATCGGCCGCCCGCTCGAACACGATAGCCGCCTGGTTCAAACTGAATGCATTGCTCAGCACGTCATAGGCGCGCAGCACATTCACCCGGCCAACCGGATCGTTGAAGTTGTACTCGTAGTACCCATCCACCATCACGTTGGTAGTCGTGCCCTTGAAATAATCAAGAATTCCGCGGTCTTCCTTCGAAAGTACAAACGATTCCTGCGCCGGAGCGGCTTGGCCTGCCTGCCCAGGCTGATCTTGTTGCGCAGCCTCAAGGAATACGCCGCCGCCCGGCTCTTCGATATCGGCAAGCGTGTGCGATGGCTCGCTCGTCGCTCCCGCAACCGCTGGCTTCGACACAGCGATCGCTGACTTCATCACTGTCATTTCGGCCTTGAGTTCCGACACCTCGGCCTTCAATTCAGATACTGTCTTCTGCAGCTCTTCGACGTTGCCCGGAGCGGAAGCGGGGGTAGACGTGTCGCTGTTAGCTTGTTGTGCTGCCGCGTTCGAGCCGCACATCAGCCCTGCACCGAGCACCATCAGTCTTACCCAACGATTGAGTGAGGCGAGTCTTGCTGTCATGTTCGATCAACCTCCCGATGCCGACCACTTTACATCCGGGCTGTCGGTTGATCGAACTTTAAAGTGGGATGGAGTTACGCAACCCAAGCATGCAGCTACGTCGCCGTTACTTTGAACACGAGGACCTGTCGTGGAAACGATCGCCGCCGTTAGTGAGTTGTCACACCACGCGGCCCCTGCGGCATCGCAAGACCTTCCGCAAACTTCTCCTGCAGAAACGCGCGCCGATCATCGGCCATAGCTTCGTCTCGAGCTTCGTCAGCCATTTGTTCGTAGCGACCCTGTGTTGGTGTGTTTCGATAGGAGTCAACACGAGGTGGATGCATCCGATACGTACTCACCACTTCCAGGTAGTATTGCTCTCTGTCTCGCTTACGCTGAGCTTCCTGACGAAAGTACCGCGCCAGTTCGAGATGTTGTTCAGGCGTGTTGGCGACGTTTATGAGTCGCACCACCTGCTTTCGACTCAACTGTTTTGTCGCGACGGGAGCGGTGAAGCTTGATTCAGAAACCTGTGCTCCCGCGGTCCCAAGTAACGCCATCACAATTAGTGCCTTGGATATTGTGGTTCCCATATGTCCTCCTTTCACGGACATCGAGAGGACTTACCTCGCAACCCTTGCAGCCGTCGAGACGAGTACCACCGCAAGCAATGAAACAACGGCGCGGCGCTGGTTCGCCCTCAGAAGCTCCGCCACTCGTCGCTCCATATCGATATATGTGCGACGGCCTGCGATGAAATTAAATCGAGGGGCCTTCAAGGCCGCATTGACGCCTGGGCGGTGCTTAGGAGGCCCGCTTTTCCGGCACTGCCAGATTAGAACCAGGTGCGAAACAAGTGCGCGACAGTATTCCACCACGAACAACGCATTCATCAACAGTCCTCTCCCCGGTGCACTGCTCTGCACCCGGCTACAGTAATTCGACTACCGGGCTTGTAAGTCCCTGCTAAGGGCTTCATAAATTTTGTGCAAGTGACGGTGTCGGCGCTGAGGCTCGGTCCGCTTCACTTTGCGAACTGACTTCAGTAAACTGTCGAACCAGCGCAAGGCACCGAGCCATGGCCGACCTGATTCAACTCGCGATACCGGCTTTCATTCTTGTTGATGGTGGCTGAGGCCGTCTTTGACGCTCTGATGCGCCGCGACCTCTATGAGCCGAAAGACACCGCCGCCAGCCTCACCATGGGCATGGGAAACGTGCTGGTTGGGCTGGTATCGAAGGGGATGGTGTTCGTCATTTTTACAGGCCGTCCACCGCTTCGCGATCTTTTCCATCGGATACCAATGGTGGGCCTGGGTACTGGCGTTCTTTGCCGACGATTTCAGCTACTACTGGTTCCACCGCACCAGCCATGAGTGCCGCTTCTTCTGGGCCTCTCATGTGGTGCATCACTCCTCGCAGCGCTATAACCTGTCAACCGCGCTGCGTCAGACCTGGACTGGCAGCTTCTTCGGCTTCATTTTCTGGCTATGGATGCCGCTTGTCGGTTTCCAGCCCATCATGATCTTCACCATGCAGGCCATCAGCCTGCTGTATCAGTTCTGGATCCACACGGAAGTCGTCAAGCATATGGGGCCGCTCGAGCTGGTGATGAATGCACCCTCGCACCATCGCGTCCACCACGCGACCAATCCGCAGTACATCGATCGCAATCATGCAGGAACGCTGATCATCTGGGACCGGATTTTCGGGAGCTTTGAGCCGGAACAGGAGTCCTGTGTCTACGGCCTGACCGCGAACATCAACACCTACAATCCGGTTCGGATTGCTTTTCACGAGTGGATCGACATCGGGCGGGACTTGCAGGCAGCCCGGACCTGGCGAGAAAGATTGGTTGCGGTGTTTGGCAACCCCGGGGCCACGAAACGCAGCGAATCACCGGCCCCCGCTTTCGACGTGGCAAGCGTCTGACTTGACTGCCTCGATACTCAGCTGCACCGGCGCGCTTCCGCGAAGCGTCAGCACCGGACATGCGGCTTCGCGCACTAATTCATAAGCAATCGGCCACATGAATCGATCGAGTACGCCTGCCGAGCGCCGCACTCCGACCACAATCAGATTCGCAGCAGTTTCAGATGCCACTCTGAGAATAGTTGTCGCTACGTTACCAAACTCAACCCGGTAGTCAACCGCCACTCCTTCCGGGATCTTGCCCGCGATGCCTACCAGTTTCTCCCTGATCTCGTGCTTCACGCGACATGGATCAAGGTTGGTTACTTCGCCAAGATGCTCGACCACATGCAGCACGGTAAGCTGCGAATGGTGCGCTTCGGCCAGGGTGCATGCATATTGAACCGCTGGATGCGACTTGGGCGTCAAGTCACAGGGCGCGAGTATGTGACGCGTCAGGTCGATCTCGCGTGGCTCATGGATGTTGGGCCCGACGGTCAGTACCGGAACAGGTGAGTGACGAAATACCTTTTCGGCCACCGAGCCGAGGAGGAACTTCCCCAGTCCACGACGGCCGTGAGTTCCGACCACTAGCAAATCGATCTTCTTTTCACTCGCGCATTGCAGGAGGCAGTCGGCAACCGGCCCTTCCAGCATCGTCAGGTGATAATCGACGTCCTCAAACAGCGTGCCGACATGGCGCAGGTGCGCTTTGAAGTCCAGCAGGTCGCGGCGCGCAGCCTCTCTTGCGGCGTGCAATCCTTCGGGCCCAGCCAGAACAAATTCGTCGGTCGGCACGACATAAGCAATCTCCGCTTGTGCTCCGTAAAGATGCGCGAACTCCAGTCCGTAGTGAAGGGCGGCATCAGAATGGTGGGAAAAATCAGTAGCAATGAGCACGTTCTTAATACCCACGCTCTTGGAAGCCAACTGTGCTGTGGCCATGATTCGCGACCAATCTCCCCACGACGTGGGGCAGTCAGCGAGCGGCGCTGCGTCGCGCCAGAATTATGGATTCGCAGGTCAACCGGTGCGGCGGTCGCCACTCAGATTCATGCTACTTATTTTCTACCGCGTTACGCACACCAATGCAGTGACGCAGGTCACTACCCCTGGAGAAAAGTCCATGGGTCTTATGTCCTGGTGGATAACTAATCCTCGGTTATTGCCGCGGATGCGTCGTCTCTCTGCAGCAGCGACTTCACGATCACGTAAAGCACTGGAATGAAGAACAGATTCAGCACTGTAGAGACAATCATTCCGCCGAAGACAGTCGTGCCAACGGAGTTTCGACTGGCTGAGCCCGCGCCAGTGGCGAACACCAGCGGCAGCACGCCCAGGATGAAGGAAAACGAGGTCATCAGGATCGGGCGCAGCCGTATGCGCGCCGCTTGCACGGCCGCATCAACGATCGGAAGGCCCTTGGCACGTAACTGTTCTGCGAACTCTACGATCAAAATGCCATTCTTGCTGGCTAGCCCGATCAGCATCACTAAACCAATCTGGCAATAGACGTCATTCAGCAGTCCCCGACTCGACTGTGCAATCAGGGCGCCCAGCATCGCCATGGGAACGCTCAACAGAATGATGAACGGCAACACGAAACTTTCATATTGTGCGGACAGCGTGAGATATACCAGCAGCAGACCGAGGCCAAACAACAGGGCTGACTGGCTGCCCGACTTGATCTCTTCCAGCGCTAGGCCCGACCATTCGTAGCTGAATCCGACGGGAAGGACTTTTTGGGCGACTGTATCCATCGCAAGAATCGCTTGCCCCGAACTGTAGCCCGGAGCCGCCGCGCCGTTGATTTCCGCCGAGCGGAACAGGTTGTAATGGCTGATGGTCTGCGGCGCCGACGTCTCGGAGACGTGGACGACGCTGTCTAACGGGATCATCGTGCCGCCATCGGAGCGCACGTAGTAATTGCGAATGTCTCCCGGCTGGCTGCGAAATTCCTGGTCAGCCTGCACGTACACGCGGTAAGCGCGGTTATTGAAATCGAAGTCGTTGACATAGGCCGAGCCCATGTACACCTGCAGCGTGTCGGTAATCTGCTGCAGTTGTACTTGCAGGCTGCGTGCCTTTTCACGGTCGATGGTCACCACGAATTGCGGGTCGTTCGCCGTAAATGAGCTGAACAATCCTGCAACGTCGTGCCGTTCATTCCCCGATCGCGCCACCTGCTGCGCTGTGTCGTACAACTCTTGCAGCGAGTGGCCGCCCTCATCGAGCACTTCGAAAGTGAACCCTCCGAAATTGCCGATGCCATTAATGGCTGGAGGAAGAAATGGGAATGCCTGCACGTCGCTGATCTGGCTCAAGGGCGCCCGCAAGGAATTTACGATGGCCGCCGCCGAGTGCTCACCCCCCTTGCGGTCCTTTGCGTCCTTCAGATTCAGAAAGATGATCCCTTTGTTCGGACCGTTGCCGGTGAAGCTGAAGCCCATAACGGAGAAAGCTCCGATGACATCGGGCACCTTGCTGACCACCTGTTCGACCTGCCGCATGGCGGTCGACGTGTATTCCAGTGATGCCCCCTGCGGCGCTTGCACGTTGATGATGAACCAGCCCTGGTCCTCGTCGGGGACAAAGCCCGTCGGTACTCGCTTGTAGATAACGTAGGTGGCAGCCAGTCCCAGGAAGAACACGACTAGAACGATGTAGCGGAAGCGGATGGCCGTCCGCGCCGACGCCGTATAGACCGACGTCGTTTTGTGGATCAGCGTCTCAATCCCGCGAAAGACAATGTTCTTTTCTTCGTGCCGCCGCTCCGGCCGCAACAATAAGGCAGACAGCGACGGAGTGAAGGTGAGTGAATTGAAAGCCGAAATCGCGATCGAAAACGCAATGGTGAGCGAAAACTGCTGATACAACAGGCCGGTTGTGCCCGGAAAGAACGCTACCGGGACAAAAACCGCGACCAGCACCAGCGACGTCGCCACCACAGCACCTGTGACTTCACCCATCGCCTCCGACGCCGCAGAGTGAGAGTCCGTGTTCTCCTCGCCCATATGCCGCTGAATGTTTTCGATGACCACAATGGCGTCATCCACCACGAGGCCAGTCGCAAGCACAATGCCGAACAGCGTTAACGTATTGATCGAAAAGCCAAGCAGCTTGATGAACGCGAACGTCCCTATGAGCGAAACCGGAATCGTGACTGCCGGGATCAGCGTGCTGCGCCAGTCTTGCAGGAACAGGAACATCACCAGCATCACAAACAGAATCGCTTCTACCAGGGTCTGCAGGACTTCGCGAATCGAATCACCCACAAACGTCGTGGAATCAAACGCCACGCGGTAATCCAGCCCAGGCGGAAACCGCTTCGAGAGCCGCTCCATCTCCACCCGCACGGCCTTGTCCACGTCGAGGGCATTGGCCGTGGGCAGCTGTGAGACTCCGATGCCCGTAGCCTCGTAACCATTGAAGCGCAGCACGGAGCTGTAATCTTCGGCGCCGAGTTCCGCCCGTCCAACGTCTTTCAGCCGCACCAGGGCGCCGTTGCCGCCCGGCTTCAAGATGATGTCGTCGAACTGCGAGGCCTCAGTGAGTCGGCCCACGGCGCGAACGCTGATCTGAAACATCTGGCCTTGCGGCGCGGGGGCCTGTCCTACTTGGCCAGCGGCGATCTGAACGTTCTGCTGCGACAACGCGCTTACTACATCCGACGCGGTCAGTCCTCGGGCCGCCATCCGCGCCGGATCGAGCCACAAGCGCATCGAGTACTTGCGTTCGCCAAAGATGATGACGTCGGCCACTCCATGAATGCGCTTCAGCGCGTCCTTCACATAAATGTCGAGGTAGTTGCTGATGAACTTCTGGCCGTACCGATTGTCGGGCGTGAAAAACCCGATGGCCAGGATGAACGAACTGGCATTCTTGGTGATCACCACGCCGGTGGTTTTTACTTCGTTGGGAAGCCGTCCGTTTACCGCCGAGACGCGGTTCTGCACGTCAACCGCCGCAATGTCGAGGCTGCGCGTCAACTCGAAAGTGATCGTAATCGCGCTGCTGCCGTCATTGCCGCTGCTCGAGGTCATGTAGCGCATGCCTTCCACGCCATTGATGGCCTGTTCCAGCGGCGTAGTCACAGCCGATTCGACAGTCTGCGCGTTCGCGCCCGTGTAGAAGCAATTGACCGAGACTTGCGGAGGAGCCAGTTGTGGAAACTGCGCGATCGGCAGAAACGGAATGCAGACGGCGCCTGCGATCACGATAAACAATGAGGTCACAGTCGAGAAGACCGGACGCTTAATGAAGAAATCCGCAAACAATACGAGAGCCCCTTCCCCCGGGAAGTCGCGAGCTACTGCTGAATCTTGATTGGCATGCCGTCTGCCAGGTTTTGTCCGCCCGACACGATGACCTCATCGCCGGCTTTCAGGCCGCTCAACACGGTGTAGTCATTCCCCGAAATCTCACCCAGCGTCAACGGAATCTGTCGCGCGACTTCCTTCCCGTCTTTCTTCTCGGCTACGAAGGCGAAGAACTGTCCGCTCACGCGTGAGACCGCGACCACGGGAATCGTTATCCCTGCCTGCGTGCTCCACGTAATGCGCGCCCGCACCAGTTGCTGCGAACGAAGCTTATCTGCTGCCTCATCGACCGCGGCCTTCGCCAGAACCGATTGCGTCGACGTATCCACTTGCGGAGATATGAAATTAACTCGCGTGCTGAGAATCACCTTCCCGCTGCCGTCGAGAATCTGCACCGGAGCGCCTATCTTCAGATCTCTGGCACGGTCTGCGGGTATCGACAGATACACTTCAAGGCCGCGCCGCTCGTCAATCGTAGTCAGCATCGTGGTATTGGTGACACGGTCGCCTACGTGTACCGGAACGTCACCAATAATTCCCGCCACCGGCGCGAATACGCTGAAATAGCGGAGCTGGACCTGCTGCTGATTGATCTGTGCATCCATCGACTTCACGTCAGCGTTCGCAGCGTCGTACGCAGACTGGGCCTGGTCAAGTTCCTGCTTGCTGACGACGCCTGACGCGAACAGACCTTTGGTCCGATCGAGCTGCACTTTAGCCAGTTGCAGGTTCGCCTCTTTCGACGCCCGCTGGGCTTCCCAGTTGGAAACCGTCGCAGCCTGACGCCGCGGGTCGATTTCCATCAGCGTCTGGCCCTTTTTTACCAAGTCACCCGACTTCACATTTATCTCGAAAATCCACCCTTCCACGTCCGACATGATGGTCGCGGAGTTCCGCGACTTGATGGTGGCAACGTATTCCGAAGTGTTGCCGATTTCCTGGCTCCCAATTTGCTGCACTTTTACAGGCATCACCGGAGGGCCCTGTGGCCCTTCTGCCGCGCCGCGATTGCAGCTCGTCAGCATTGCCAACAGACCCAACGACAAGACCAGGATGACAATCGTCCGCACCATCACTTGCAAACGGCTGCTTGGATAGCATTGATGACAGGGCATAGGAATTCCGCGGCCGTTCTCTCCGCAGTTATAAATTGCTGCGGCGACAAGGCAAAGGTCGACAGCTCCGTTCAGAAACTTTGATTGTAGTCCAGACGGCAGTTCGCCGTATTCGTTCTGCAGCCTAAAGAGGAGGGCCGTCCACCGACGGACGGCCACTCCGTTCCCTGCTACGACTGACTCAGGCCGTCGCTCGGCCGGCAATCTTCCGCACTGCCATCGACAGCATGAGGCGCGACACGCCTGACACGATGAAGCTAATGCCCACCAGGGTGCCAACGACCCACTCACTGTTCAACGGCCAGTGCGCCCATATCAGAGCACCCAGCAAGATGGTGATGATGGCGTCGAAAAGAATCCATCCCCATCCTGCATGCGGCCGAAGTTGAAACGCCAGTACCAGCGCAAACACACCGTAAACCAGCAGGAAGCACGCAATGATGAGCGTCAGTGCCAGCAAACCTCCGCTCGGATGCATCAGGATGAACACGCCCGCGACGATATACAGCAAGCCTAAAAGGATTTCCAGGATCATCCTGCCACCCGTGTGGGCGCGGAACGCGTAAACCAGTTGGAAGCCGCCGTTAAAGATCGCGGTCCACGCTACCACGTACACGATGACCACACCCGCAATCAGTGGCGCGCCGATTGCAATTACGCCCGCCAAAATCATTAGGATTCCCAGGGCGATGGACCAACCCGAGGCACTTTTCACCGTATCCAGCACCGTATCGGCCATACATCCTCCATTCGGTTATGCGCTGACCCATTCCGCAGTCAGCCGCGCTAGTTAGACAACCCTCTCGAATCCGGCATTCAATTTCTCGCAGAACCAGACTCGCCGTCATTCTTTCAGAGTGCGTGAACGCTATCAACGATTAAGTGTAAGCTGCGCCGGTTCTACCTTATCGAACTGCCGCATATCGACTGCGACTTTCTTATTGGTAGAGGCCCCGATAACGAATGCATTCACGAACCGGTAGCCAAACAAAACCTCGTCCGGGATGAAGGATGTCCGCGTCTGTACGGTAGCGGAAAACGTCTCGTCAAAGGCGCTCAGCAGAACTAGGAATTCCGATTGTGATTCGCGCAGTGACTCCGGCGTTTCGCGAAACAGCGGACTGTTATCGTCAATGGGATGTACCACCGTCCAGGTCAGCGGTAGAAATGTGACGCCGGTGCGCTCCAAAGGAAGCGTGTAATAACGTCTCGTGCGAATGCCATCCACCTGCTCGAATCGGCTCAGCAACACCTTCGCCGACACTTCGATCAATTCGTTCGACCGCGCATTGGCCACCCTGAATTCCAATGCCGTCATGTTCTGATATGGCGCGATCAACGCGTGCCGGCTGAATTGCAGCTTGGCCGTGGGCCGCGAAAATCTGGCAAACATCAATCCCGTAACGATACCGAAACCCATCAATCCGACTAGCGACTCAAGCGTCACCAGTGAATTCGCGGCAGTTCCTATGGGAATGACCTGACCGTAGCCAATGGTTGAGAGGGTTTGCACGCTGAAAAAGAAAGCCCTCAGGTAGGTGTGGTTTAGCATGCCTGCGGTCTCGCTACCCAAAGCTCCGGGTCCGCAAGCCAGGTATGCCGCAGCGAAGGCGGCATTCACCATCAGGTAGACAACGGCCGTCCCGCCAAAGAATTGCCACCAAGGTATTCTCAGCAAGGCATGATAGGGGCTAAATGACGACCAGAAGCTAAATCCTGTGCGCTGGACGTTAAAGCTGCCATCGCGATTCAGCAGGCGCTCCTGGCTCACCCGCGAAACGACCGAGCCGAACCCCAGGTCTCGGAGGTCCTGTTCGTTTAACTGCCCCGTTGTCGTGTCCGTCGCCATGTAAAACTCTTTCGCTCCTTCCGCCCGCTCCGACGGAGTGCTGAGAGTATACCCATTACCGCATTCGATACACGCCCGCCGAGTATCGTAATTGGATGGCGCAATCCGCCCTCAGGTCGCTGCGCCCAGTCATTTTCCGGACTGGCATCGTCGGCTATCCTTAATCGCCGATAGCGCAATTCCGCCTCCCCCACCGGCCTCATGTGCGGAATATCACAGCGATCATGGCTATCCCTCGTGTCTAATAGAAGATCATCTTCGGAGGTTAGCAATCATTATGGTTACTACTGGGAAAAAGGGTGTCATCGGAATTTTGACAGGCGGCGGCGACGTTCCGGGTCTCAATCCGGCGATTCGCGCCGTAACTATCAGGGCCCTGCGCGAGGGCTATAGCGTTATCGGCCTGCGCCGCGGATGGGCCAGTCTGGTCGATACCGTCCGCGACGCCGAATACGACAACAGCGACAACTACCAGGTGTTGACGGAAGAGTTGGTGAACCGCGCGGGACGCACGGGCGGAACGTTCCTCCACAGTTCGCGAACCAATCCCAGCAAGGTCAGCAAGGCCTCCGTGCCGAAACATCTGCAAGACACATTCTCGGCCGAGAAGAACGACCTGACCTCCGAGGTCCTGAAGAACCTGGAGTGGCTGGGCATCGAAAGCCTCATCCCCATCGGCGGCGATGACACCCTGAGCTACGGTGTCCGCCTCTACCAGGAGGGCGTCAAGGTCGTCGCCATCCCCAAGACGATGGACAATGACGTCCCGGGCACCGATTACTGCATCGGCTTCAGCACCTGTGTCACGCGCACCATCGAAATGACCAACCGTCTGCGTACCTCGGCGGGCTCCCACGAGCGGTTCATGGTGCTCGAGG
Organism: uncultured Acidobacteriaceae bacterium; assembly: GCA_963749635.1. Taxonomy (GTDB): domain Bacteria; phylum Acidobacteriota; class Terriglobia; order Terriglobales; family Acidobacteriaceae; genus DASRAA01. The sequence goes on along the minus strand of CAVVNW010000011.1, from coordinate 96,069 downwards.
TTTTCGGCCGTTACGCCGGCTTCACTGCCATGTTGCCCACTATGGCTGGATCGGCCAATCGCTGCGTAATTCCCGAGCATAAATTCAACATCGAACGCCTGACCGAACTCTTGAGCGAAGATCGTCGCCGTAATCCCAGTCGCTATTCCGTGGTGCTGGTCTCGGAGGGTGCCATGTTCGAGGGTGGCGAAATGGTCTTCGAGCACGACTCCGCTGATGCGTTTGGCCACAAGAAGCTTGGCGGCATCGGCGACATGGTCTCCGACAAGATCAAGGAAATCTCGCCCAAGTTCAACAACGGCAAGACCGTCGACACCATCACCCAGAAACTCGGCTACCTCGTGCGCTGCGGTGATCCCGACGCCATCGACTCCATCGTCCCGATGGCGTACGGCAACCTTGCGCTCGATCTCCTGCTCAACAAGATCCACGGCCGTCTGGTGGTGCTCAAGAATGGTCGTTACGACAACACTCCCATCGAAGTGGTCACCGCCACCAAGAAAGTCGTGAACCTCAAGGAGCACTACAATACCGACCGTCTGCGTCCCTACTTCAAGAGCTTTGAGATGAAGCCGTTGTTCATCATGACCAGCGAGTCGGTGTAGGTGGCCTGGCCTTTAGTGCTGGCCTTTAGGCCAAGCCAGCATTCAAGACCTTTTTATTCCTGTCATCCCTCGCGGGCGTCAGCCCGCGGGGGATCTGCTTTTCGACTTTTTCGCCAGCCTCTTCAGCCGCACCGTTTCCAACTCATGAACACCGACTTTACAGGCGACTGAAAAAGTGGCCTTTGCAAAGGTTCGTATCACGGCACGACTTCACAGGTTGCTGAAAAAGTCGCTTCGCAGATGGTTTTGTATCAGGGCATGACTTCACAGGCGACTGAAAAAGTGGCCTTTGCGAAAGGTTCGTATCAGGGCACGACTTCACAGGTTGCTGAAAAACTCGTTTCCGCAACTGATTCGTATCAGGGCATGACTTCACAGGTTGCTGCAAAAGTCGCTTCGCAGATGGTTTTGTATCAGGGCACGACTTCAGTCGTGCCGTAACGCATTGAAAAATAGGTCACGGGCTTTAGCCCCTGTGTTCCTTCCATCCTTTAGAGAAGACTTTTCCTCAGTCTGTCCATCTGCGCTGTTCGAGACCTTTTTTCGATCCGAGGGGCTGCTCTTACACCAGCTCAATCTCCAACGTGCTGACCGAGGCGGCCGGAAACGTCGTGACCAACGTCGCCCCCGTCACCTTCAACTCGCCGGTTCGAGGTACCACCACGTCGCGATGTTCGAACGAGTTGTAGGCGTGAATGTCGGAGTTGGACAACACCGTAACCGTCCCCGACTTTGCCGTCGCGCCCGCAAATGAGATTGCCGCCTCGCGCGGTTCACTAACGCTCGGATTCACCACCGTAAGCACCAACGATTTCCCATGGATGGATGCCGCTCCCTGCAGTCCCCAAAACTGTGCAGGTCTGCCGTCGCGGTCATATTGAATTGCAGGAGCGCTGAAAACTGCACGCAACGCTTTTCCTCCCTGATGCGCAACATACATCTCAAACACGTGTCCAACCGGAGTCACCACGAACTTGTCTTCATGCGCCAGATACAGGCTGTTCAGGCAGTTGATGAGCTGCGCGCAGTTGGCCATCGCAACCTTCTCCGGATTGCGGTTGAAGATGTCCAGCGTCATGCCGCTGAACACGGCATCGCGCAAGGTCGGAGTCTGCTCCAACGCATCGCCCGCGGTCTGCTCGCTGCCGGGCTTGTACCACGGTCCCCACTCGTCCACCACCATTTTCACGTGGTGCTCGGTGTCGATCTCCCCCATTAGTTTCCAATGGTCGTGGATCAGGTCTTCGATCTTCTGCCCTTCCCGCATTAGCTCGTACCAATCCGATGGGTCGAACTTCAGAGCGTCACCTTTGCCCTTGTCCCAGTCCTGAGTTTTGCCGCGCGACAGGTTCCATGCATAGTGGTGAAGCGCAAACCCGTAGACGCTGTTGATCTGGTTTTTCCCTTTACTCGCCAGCGCTTCAAAGAATCCTCGTGTCCAGGTCAACTCACCCGAGTTCGGTCCTGACGCGATCAGCGACAGCGGCTTGCCATAACCGGGAACCCACGCCGCGTATCGCCGAAACTCCATGGCATACTCCTGTGGCAGAAAGTTTCCGCCACAGCCCCACGATTCATTTCCCACGCCCCAATAGCGGACATCGAACGGTTCCGGGTATCCACCCGCCGCACGCTCGTCCGCCAGCGTGGTCGAACCTGCCGGAGAATTGCAGTACTCCACCCAGCGATAGAACTCCTCCGCCGGAAGGCTGCGCACATTCGCTGCAAGATAAGGCTGGCCGCCCGTCAACCGGCAGAAATGCACGAACTCGTCAGTTCCGAATTGGTTGGGATCGTAGCGATGGTTGGCGGGTGCATTCGGGGCCTCAACTCCCTCCCAGAAATTCGTTCGTCGCGGGCGCTTATCCGCAGGACCAACACCGTCGCGCCAGTCGTAGCTGTCCGCAAAACATCCTCCCGGAAAGCGAATCACCGCCGGCCTGATCTTGCGCATTTGCTGGACAAGCTCGCTGCGAATGCCGTCGATGTTCGGCACCTTTGAGCTTTTCCCTACCCAGATACCGTCATAGATGACGCCACTCAGGTTCTCCGTAAAGTGGCCGTAGATATTGGGCGAGATCGTGCCCAGCTCTTCGCCCAGCAAGACCTCAATGCGGCATTGGGTCATGGCATCTGCGGCTAACCCCGATTTCGCGCCCCGGAACAACAACAGGCCAAATGCCGCCAGGGAGCTCTTCCGCACAAAATCTCGTCGGTCCATCATCGCGAAGCCTTTCCCGCTGGATTCAGCAGCGGCCCATTGTAAATGCCCCGACCGCTGTAACTTTCCTCTTCGTGGCGCGTCGCAGTATTGTTATGGCCTCGGCATCCGTACGGCCGAGAGCGGAGATCGTTAACCCGACGTGAAATCTCAGGAGCTCCGCCCCAAGACTGTCGCGACCGAGCCGCCCGATACGCGGGACCGCGCCCTCATCGCGCGAATCCTGGCGGGCGAGCGAGAACTGTTTCACGAACTGGTACGACCTTACGAGAAGAGCGTTTATTTCGCTGCGTTCTCCGTTCTTCAGAATCCTGAAGATGCCGAAGATGCAGCACAGGAGACGGTTCTCAAGGCGCTGAAGAACCTGCACACGTTCCGTGCGGAGGCGAGGTTCAGCACCTGGCTGGTGTCGATTGCGCTTAACGAGGCCCGCGGCCGGTTGCGGCACGCGCGTCTCATCGAGTTCGATTCCATCGATGCCGAGCCTAGCGAAGAATTGGGCGACTTCGCTCCTGCGGTCATCTCCGATTGGCGAGAGGTCCCGCTCGAAGCGCTCGAGCGCAAAGAACTGCGCGAGCTGTTGCGAAACGCGCTACAAGGTCTGCCGGAAAAGTATCGCGAGGTACTGGTGCTCCGGGACATGCAGGAGTTCAGCATCGCCGAAGCCGCCGCAACCCTGGGCGTGAATGAAGGAGTAGTAAAAACTCGTTTGCTTCGGGCCCGGCTCATGATGCAAAAGCAGCTGGCTCCCCAGTTGAATACAGGCCGCAGCGGGCTGCTGGGAATTTTCAGACGCAAGGCGGGTGGATCATGGTTCTAGATTGCAAACACGTTTGGAAGCAGATCTCGAATTACATTGACGGCACCGTTCCGCCGGAGATGATGGAGTCGATCGAGCAGCACCTCGCGAACTGCCGGCATTGTGCGGCTGTGCTCGATTCCACTCGCAACATTCTCGTCCTGGTCGCCGACCAGCGCACCTTCGAGTTGCCCGTGGGCTACAGCGACCGTCTGCACGCCAGGTTGCAGCACGCAATAACGTCCGACGAAGCCGGGGCCTAGCAGGCTGCGGAAAAAGTAGCTTTCGCGACAGATTCGCCTCTGAGTATGACTTCGCAGGCCGCTGAAACACTTGTTTTCGCGATTGGATTCGTATCAGGGCATGACTTTAGTCGTGCCGCAAAGTGTCCCAACAAGAGATGGGCTTTAGCCCCTGTGTTCCTTTCCACCCTCGAAAGGACTTTTTCAGCGGCCTTCCATGACCATTCAGAATTGGGAGGGGTTTACCCCCTACATCTCGTGATGGAACCACGGGTGCGTTATCACTTCCAGCGCCACCAGCGCCAGGGTCAGCACAGCCAACCCCAGTTGCAGCCACCGCTCTCTGCGTTGTTTCTGCGTCAGGGGACGCATTCGCCATGCCGCCGCCGGACTCCTCCGCAGCCGTTCTTCATTCCACAACAGCAGCAGACTCAACAGCGCGCCTACGGCTCCGACAACCAGAAACGGGATACGCAGTCCGTTGCGATGAAAGCCCTGCGCCGGACCGCCAGCCGTAGCCGCGATCAACGAACTCAGCCCGAACGCCACTCGCACGCCACTCAGGCCTACCAAAATGACGCATACGCTCTCCGCAGCCGCCAAAGCCAATGATCCCCAAGTCAGCAGCGTGCTGGCGTATTTAGACCGTGTAGCTGTCTCTTTGACGTCGTCTGCCATCGGGTGCAATCGTTATCTCGCAGCTTGCTCATCTTAAACGATGCCAGCCGCCAGTTCGCTGCAATTGCTCATCCCGCGCACTTGGCAGGCACGCTCGCCTGTTGGACAATGACAACGTGTCGACCGAAACCCTGGGTGAGCCTGATTCTTTGCGCCAGATCCCGCCATCCTCTCCGGGCACTCCCGGCGTAGGCTTGCAACCCGCCCGCATTGCTCCGCCAGACTTAGTCCGGCTAGTCAATGAGTTCTGCGAAGCGAAAACCCTTCGCAAGCGCATCGCCTCTCTCGTCGGCCTGGTTACCTGGATGCGCAAATCCGGTGCCTCGGTCGCCGACCTCTCAGGACTTCCCGGCTTCGTCGAATATCTCGAGAGCAACCCCGAACCTCGCGCCCGTTTCCAAGCCGCATTCGCTGAACTGCTCGCCGAAATGAACTGTGTTCCCTTGTTCGCCGAAGCTGGCATTCCGTCTGACCACACCTTCCTCTCCGAAATCGGACATCGCATCTCGGCCCGTGTCCTTCCCTCGGCGCGGGAACTCTCCGACGCCGCGAAAGTCCTGGTCACGCTCTATCCCAACGAGCGCAGTGCGCGGCGCTTTCTCGCCAGCCCGACCGAAGTGTTTCAACGGCTCATCGTCGTATTGACGCCACCTACTGACGCGCTCTTCGCCAGCCACGAGTACCACGATTTGCAGGAAGCGCTGCGCCTGCTCAGTTCCCGTGTCAGCGCCCTCGGACTCAATCCCGAAGTTCGAGCGCGCACCTCGTCGTCCGGCATCTCCGAGTCGCCCTTTTACCAGATTCTTTCCGCCACCGACCAATTGCTCGCCGCCTCGCAGCCCGACGAGCTTCATACCGCTCTGGCCCGCTGGAATGGCGTAGTGCAGCGCTGTCGCACCGAGATGGTGCAGGTCCACCAGCACATGGAGAACGAAGGCGTCAGCGTCGAGCTGATTTTCGACATGCGAAAAATCTCCGCCTGCCTCGCCCGCATGGAGTCCATCGTCGACGTCCTCACCGCCGACACCCATGACGCCAAGCTCCTGGCTGTGCACGGATTGCTCGGCCAACTAATGGAAGGCCGTCTCTCCGATTTGAGCTTCAGGGCTCTGTTACGTGAGAACCTCAACCTCATCGCCCGCAAGATGGTCGAGCGCACCGGCCACAGTGGCGAGCATTACATCGCCCACAATCGCCGTGAGTATTGGCTCATGTGGGCCGCCGCCCTTGGTGGAGGCCTTCTGACCGTCATCACCGCCGCCATAAAGCTCCGCATCGTCGACTCCCATGCGCCGCCCTTCGTCGAGGGCTTCGCCGCAGGCACCAATTACGCGGTCAGCTTCATCTTTCTTCAAGTCCTGGGACTGGTTCTCGCCACCAAGCAGCCTGCGGCCACAGCCGCGACCTTCGCTGGAATCATCCGCGAGAACCGCGGCGTCGAGCGCGAAAACAAGCTGACCGACTTCGTCTCACGCATCACCAGCACCCAGTTGGCCGCCGCCCTGGGCAATGTATTCGCCGTCAGCATCGGTGCAATTTTCTTCGAGCGCCTCTGGTTGCTCGTCTTCTCCGAGTCATACCTGGCGCATGAATCCGCCACCCACGTTTACGAAACGCTCAGTCCCACAGCGTCGGGCACCGCGTTCTACGCCATCGTCACCGGCGTCATCTTGTGGATGGCCGCACTCGCCGGCGGCTGGTGCGAGAACTTCGCCGTCTACTACCGGCTGACCGATGCCGTTGCCCAGCATCCCTTAGGCCTGCGCGTCGGCCAAGTCCGCATGAAGCGCATCTCGCGCTCCCTGCAGCGCAACCTCGGCGGCTGGAGCACCAGCATCGTCCTCGGCTACCTGCTCGGCTTCACCCCCGTGATCGGCCACTTCTTCGGAATACCTCTCGACGTGCGCCACGTCACCCTCTCGACCGGCATGTTGGCTCTCGCAGTCGCCCACTTCGGCGCCGTGAGCATGGGCCGTACATGGTTCTACCAGGCCATCGCCGGAATCGGCGTCATCTTCATCCTCAACTTGTTTGTGAGCTTCAGCATCGCCGCTTATGTAGGACTCCGCGCCTACGACGTCAGCGGTCGCGAGCAGTGGCAGATCCTGCGCTTCCTCATCTGGCACGGCCTGAAGTCGCCCCTGCGCTTCATCTGGCCCAACTACATGCGGCGTGACAAGCCAACGTCGTAGATGACGTCTACAGCATCAACGGGAAAACAGGGCAAATCCAAAAGCAAAATGGCCAGAAGCGGGAGATAAGCCCGTTCTGACCATCTGAACTTAGCTTAGCATTTTCAGAAGAATTAAATTCGGTATTAGCCGGATTTATATCTCCTCGCGCTGCATACACCTATCCTCAACTGTTGCGTTCTTGAAGGATTGACATGTAGAAGTTACGCGGTCGCACAAAACCGTTGGGTACACTCGCGGTTTGTTTTGATTTCTCCTTCGACTTTTGGCGCTTGCAAGGAATTGTCAGTCGGCGTTCGAGCACTCTCAACGAAGCCGGCGGACGAAGTGGAACTCGATGGCGGATAAAGGAGCGCCGACCCTAGGCTGCCCGCTGAGAACGAATGGCCGCGGGTGGTACGACGATTTCAACAAGTCCGGTCGCGACGTCGTACACAAGGCCGGAGACGAGCCACTCTCGCCGGCAATGCGGGAATCGCCCGTAGCAAAGCAACGTCGGCGGCAACCGCCGCCCGGGGATCGGTGACCGCTTTCGTCTTGAGTTCCGCTTCCTGTATCTGAAAATAGCGCGTCAGCATGGCGGGATCGCCGGCGAGGCGAGTGATGCCGCAATCAGTGTGTTGGAGTACGACGATGTGAAACTCGCCACCGCCTCCAGGAATCTCCCCGGCAACTTCGCCGATTCGCCCGAGTAGGCCCAACTGCTCCAACAACCCCGGTGTGATTCGACCGCCGATGTTGCGGATCACGACAGCCTCCCCAGGTTTAATTCCAAGTACGTGAGCCGGGTCCACACGCATATCAGCGCAACCGATGATGATTGCCTTCACATTCGGCATCGCCCGAGGAAGCGAGGGCATAAGTGTGCCAGCGGCAGACTGCTGAGCGGCAAAGTCTTTGTTACGTCGCAAAATAGGGCAATTATTTACTTGACTCGCCCAACAGGGGTGCGCGATGATTCCTAAAGAATCGTCCCTCTGGAGCGTGCTTGACGTGTTCCGGTTCTATCCATCCAGTTTGATAACCTGCATCCTCTGGTACGACATTGCAGTTCATAATCTCGCGATTGGCAAGATGAGTGCTTCGGAGTTCTTCGCTGAGGCGCAAAGCAACCTTGAAGGGATCAGGGATGCAGCCCATGCCAGTGGGATGGATGACATTGCAAGTCGGGCCGACAGCATAATATCCCGGTGGATTGTTAAATCTGATGCGATAGAAGATTCCAAGCTACTTTCCGTCAAGACGCTGGTTTCTGAACTGATGGGAGCCATTCAGAATCGTTTAGGGGATGATCTCTTTTTCAGAATTGCGCAGAGCCAAAGACCCTTCTACGACAAATTGCTGATAACCCCAGCGGGCGAAGCCGCCTTCCCTTCATCGGTGCGGGATATGCGCGAGGCCGGACGGTGTTTTGCTCTCGACCAGTTCACCGCGTGCGTTCTACATTTGATGCGAGCGCTGGAATTTCCACTGGTCGCAATGACGAAGGCGCTGAACTTTACTTCTAGCAGCCCAAACTGGGAACAGGTCATCAACGAATGTGAGAGAGAAATTGCGAAAATAAACCCGAACACTCATGGCATCAACTGGCGAGAAGATCAGCAGTTTTACTCTGAGGCTGCGCTCCATTTTCGGTTTCTAAAAAATGCGTGGCGCAATCACGCCGTGCATGGACATGATACTTACGACAATCGGGAAGCTCGTGAGATCATGACCCACGTCCGATCTTTCATAGATCAGCTTTCGCAAAAACTAACGGAATGAATTGGAGAAAAGCAATGGCAGACCGAAGTGCAACAGCAAAGAAAGCAGCAAAGACACTGAAACTCAAGCGTGCAGGACAGAAAGCAGCGGTGACGAAGAAACGACGCGGTGCCGCGAAGAAAGCATGGGCGACCAGAAAGGCTAACGAGTCCGAGAGTTAAGTGCATGACCAGTCAAACCAAACACCTCATTGAACCGTCTGACATTATTGCTCTGCGATTTGAGTGCAAACATTGTCATGCGTCCCTCACAGTGTTGGCCGGGGATTTAGAAAACCGCAATTTGCAAGTGTGTCCCAACTGCAAGCGGGGATGGGCTTTGCTTAGTGAAACCAGCTATGAAGCCGCGTTCTCTGAATTTGTTGCGGTGCTTGCTAGGTTGACGCATGTTCTTTATGGACACGGACAATTACCGCCCGCGCCATTGGGCTTCACGATGACACTAGAAATCAACAGCCCCGAATCGACTGAATAGGTAGGCATTGACGATGGCAACAGAACCCTCAGAGTTCCAAAAATTCGATAGCGTCGTGAGGAAAGTATTTTCGGTTCCCCATGATGAAATCGTCAAGCGCGAGAAGCAGTATCAGCAAAAGCGCAAACGCGCAAAACAAAAGCGGGCTAAGACTTCGCCCGCTTCCCGCGCTTCAAACGGTAAGGATTAGAAAGGCGTCGCAGTTGCGGTCTTGCCAGTGAGTTCGGCAAAGGTTAGGCGCTTGCCGAAGATTTTGCGGACGGCCATATTGAAGCGGTCAGCGTCAGTCACCTTGCGCTCTCTGGTAGCGCGGTTATTAAAGCGGAACACTTGTTCGTCAAGGTAACGGAACAGATGGAATGGTTCGACACTTACGTAGCTTCCAGCGATGCCGCGCTTCAACAGGCTCCAGAAATTCTCAAGGCCATTGGTGTGAACTTGCCTATCAACGTATTTCTCGGCATGGTCAATGACTTTGTGGGCGTACTCTTGAGCCAATCCATCGTAGGATTGCAGCGCATCGGAGTAGAGAGCCGCGCCAGCTTCGACATGCTCTTTGACTCGCGCTTGCAGTGCGCTTTTCTTCCGGTCTGCGACAACCATGGTGCGAACCTTTCCGCCGCGCTCCAGTGCACCGAACACGATGGTCTTGTCTTTTCCACCAGTACCAGTAATGCGACGTTCCCGTTTGTCGATGTGCATGTTCCGAGCCTTACCGCCGATGAAAGTTTCATCCACTTCAACTTCACCGCCCAACTTGCTCCCGAACGATTCATCCTGCAAAGCCAAACGGATCCGATGGAGCATGAACCATGCGGACTTTTGAGTGACGTTAAGATCGCGGGCGAGTTCACAACTGCTGATGCCATTCTTGCAGTTGGAAAGCAGCCACAGAGCGGTGAGCCACTTGTCGAGACCGATAGCGGAATCCTCGCAAACACTTCCAACCTTCACGGAAAACTCGCGCCGAGCATGATGCTTGGAGCATTTCCAAGTGCGGCGAGTCGCGTTGAAACTGACTTTATCGGAGCCACAGCCCGGACAAATCACACCATTCGGCCAACGGCGGACGGCCAAGTAGTCGATGCAGTTATCAGGGCTGGAGAAGTAAACGATTGCTTCTTGGAGGCTCTTAGGTTCGCTCATAAATCCCTCGCTCACTGTCAAAATCTTAGTTCAAAACAGTGGGCGAGTCAAGTAAATAATTGCCCAAAATAGAGTCGAGACTATTCATGTTGATTCTCCTTGAGAGATGTTGCGTGACCCTCTGCCGAGACCGCTTTGACTCTCAACTTTTTTGATGGCGCGCCTGATCGTTTCGAACCACATGACGAAAGAAAAAAAGTTTGGCTCTGCTGTCGATTTTTCAGTGCGAGACGACTACAGGATGAACGATCCAGCACGCAAGGCTGTGCTGCTCGTTCCCGCAAGAGGAGAAGAACAATGAAATACATCTGTTTGGGATACGCAAACGGCGAAGATTGCCGAGTACAGATTGAATCGTGGAGAAACCAGACGTACAGTTTCAAACTCCCATAATTGCCAAAGGAAGGCAATTATGGGCTGTCCTGCCTCAGCTGGAAATGGAGAAAGCGTTCGTCCGTTAAGATAGCGGAGCGAACGTATGAAAAAGGAAAGAAAGCATTACAGCGCAGAAGAGAAGGTGGCCATTTTGCGGCGGCACCTTTTGGATAAGGTACCCGTCTCGGATCTGTGTGAGGAACTGGGCCTGCGGCCAACGGTGTTCTACCGCTGGCAGAAGGAGTTCTTCGAGAATGGAGCGGCTGCCTTTCAGGCTCAGGAGCGTCCCCACCGCCAGGTGGAGGAGAAGCAGAAACGGATTGAGTTCTTGGAGAAGAAGGTGCACACCAAGGACGAGGTCCTGGCCGAGTTGATGGCCGAGCACATCGCACTAAAAAAAAGTCTTGGGGAACTCTAACCGGCACCTGGGTGCCGCATGACGTGCGGGACCAAGTGGTGGATTTCGTCCGACGTTGGTGGAGAAGGCCGAGATCGGCGTCGGCGGTTCATTCTTGGTTCGGCGTGACCGCCAGCAAGTTCTATGACTGGCAACAGCGCTACGGTTGCGTCAACGAACACAACGGTTGGATTCCCCGTGATTTCTGGCTGGAGCTGTGGGAGAAAGAAGCGATCATCGCTTTCTATCTGAAAAACCCTTTGGAGGGTTATCGGCGGCTGACGTTCATGATGTTGGATGCTGGGGTTGTGGCAGTTAGTCCGGCGAGCGTTTGGCGGGTGTTGCAGCAAGCTGGACTGCTGTCCCGGTGGAAAGGCAAGCCGTCGCGTAAGGGGACCGGCTCCGAGCAACCGCTGCAAAGCCGCATCAACATTGGCATATCGATGTTTCCTACATCAACCTCTGTGGGACCTTCTATTACTTGTGCAGCGCTCTGGATGGTTACAGTCGTTCGATCGTGCATTGGGATCTGCGGGAGTCGATGAAGGAAGCCGACATCGAACGGATTCTGCAACACGCCAAGGAGAAGTATCCGGAGGCCAAACCGCGGATGATTTCCGACAACGGGCCGCAGTTCATCGCTCGCGACTTCAAGGAGTTCATTCGCATCTCGGGGATGACGCACGTGCGTACCTCGCCTTATTATCCGCAGTCGAATGGCAAGATCGAACGTTGGCAAAGTCGCTCAAGAGCGAGTGCATCCGGCCCTCACGCCGCTGACTCTGGACGATGCGCGGCGCTTGATTCAAGCCTATGTGGATCGTTACAACACGGTGCGTCTGCATAGCGCGATCGGCTATGTGACCCCGCAGGACATGCTGCTGGGGCGCCAGGCGGAGATCCATGCTGAACGCGATCGCAAACTGGAACAGGCTCGCCGCCTGCGGCAACTCCGCCGGCAACAGGTTACAACCTTTCTCGATTCACCGATTACAATGACTTCGCCAGAGGAAACAGAGGCGGGCTCTGCCGGGAGGCAACCATGCTGAGGGATACTCTGGTGGGGCTCATCGAGCCGAGGTTACCCGGCGCGGGAGTTCACGGCTCTCGCGCTGGTTTTTCCCCGTGCTGCAGCAGACATCGGACGATAGACCCCCAATGCCTGGAAAATCCCCGCCCCGCAGGGGCGGAATCTACACTAACGGAGAACGCCCGTTCTCCATTTCACGCTGAGCCAAGACAGGGCCACCCGCGCGAGCGGCGAAGGGCACGGCGTGGAGAAACAGAACGACGCTCTGAATCCCATAATTGCCAACCGCAGGTCACCCGCGAAGAGATCGCGAACTGCAGGATCAGCAAGATGTGAGTAGCGGTGGTAGCAAGTGAATGTGATGAAGTGGGCCGTGCGGGTATGGTGAAAGCGATAGAGTCCTCGTGGCACAGTGGGAGTGTAGTCCCTGGGCTCCCACAATTGCCAGAAGAAGGCAATTGTGGGCCACCCGCGGTGACCGCTTTCGTCTTGAGTTCCGCTTCCTGTATCTGAAAATAGCGCGTCAGCATGGCGGGATCGCCGGCGAGGCGAGTGATGCCGCAATCCGTGTGTTGGAGTACGACGATGTGAAACTCGCCACCGCCTCCAGGAATCTCCCCGGCAACTTCGCCGATTCTCCCGAGTAGGCCCAACTGCTCCAACAACCCCGGTGTGATTCGACCGCCGATGTTGCGGATCACGACAGCCTCCCCAGGTTTAATTCCAAGTACGTGAGCCGGGTCCACACGCATATCAGCGCAACCGATGATGATTGCCTTCACGTTCGGCAGCGCCCGCGGAAGCGAGGGCGTCAGTGCCCCCAGCAGCAGACTGCTGAGCGGCAAAGTCTTTGTTACGTCGCAACATAGAGTCAAGACTATTCATGTTGATTCTCCTTGAGAGACGTTGCGTGACCCTCTGCCGAAACTGCTTTGTCAAGCCCAGGGGCCGCGAGCAAGCCGGAAGTTATCCGCCGGGTCGGACCGAGAAATGTCTTTCTCTACTCTCAACTTTTTTGATGGCGCGTCTGATGGTTTAGAACCACATGACGAAAGAAAAACAGTTCGCCTCTGCTTGTGCGGAAAATCTTCGTATCTCTTTGAAAACAGCGTTTTGAGGGGAGGCGCGTATCCACGCACGGTTTCCGCGGTCTGTTCAGGATGGGAAAACTCTACGCGATCCGACGCGCAAGGATGCGCATGACCGCGCTGTCGATGACCTGGATCACTTCCCCAGCCAACTCTGGCGAGCGGTTTTCGCGAAGCCGGCGCCGCGCCTTGTCGGCCTTGAACCATGTCGGGTTTCGATACTCTTCTTTGGGAGGCTCTAATCTCTCGACTTCGCACAAATGGGCGTGCACTGGCACCACCGACCGATGCGGCCGCATCCGGTTGCGCTTGGAGTGGTAGTACGAATGGAAACGTTGGTGCTCAATCCGCCCTTTGACGCCTGCTTCTTCGTAGGCTTCCCGCGCCGCAGCCTCGGCATGAGTATCATCGCCGTCAACACCGCCCTTGGGAAACGTCCAGCGCCCGCTGCGCGTTCGCACCAGCAAAAATTCCGGCTCGTCATCTTTCAGCCGATAGCAAACTGCCGCAACATGAATACGTTTCGCTGTGGAATTATTGTGGATATCCGTCAGCCACCGCAGGGCACGGTAGCCGTTCGCGAGAGCGCTTTTGGCCAGTTCGGGCATCGGGGTTCCCCGCTCGCAAGCCGGGTCAGGTTTCGGCTTGCTAACTAGTTAGTATCCCCGAAGTAGAAGGCTTGCAGTGTTAAATGTCAATGAATGACAGGCAGACGTATCCCGTTAGTGAATATCGGGTTAATGCAGTTTTTGAGAGTAGTGCCGCCGGGTTGAAACCCGGATGCTTTGGTCAAAGTGTGAAAAGCCCTCAGCGGCTAAAGCCGGATGCGAGAAGCCGTTCTTGCGGCACGGCTGAAGAGGCTGCGGAAAAAGTCCAAGATGCTTAAGCCTCGCGGACTAAAGTCCGCTCGGCGGGTCGAAAATAAACGGCTTAGACGCTGGCCTGAAGGCCAGCTCTACCTAGAACCTCATTTTTCCGCAGCCGCTGAAGCCGTGCCCTTTCAAAACCGGGAAAGCCGTGAATCATGCAGCTAAAGCGCCGCTCTACCGCTTCCCGTTATCTGGCGGAGAAGCGATAGATGGTCATCGAGTGAAACGTCTCCCCCGGCTTCAGTTCGGTGGTGGGAAACTTGGGATGGTTCGGCGAATCCGGATAATGTTGCGTCTCCAGGCAAAACGCGAAGCGCCGGTTGTACACCTTGCCGTCGGTTCCCGTAACCGTTCCGTCGAGGAAATTGCCGGTATAGAACTGAATTCCCGGCTGGTCGGTCAAGACCTGAAGTACGCGGCCGGTTGTCGGTTCGTAAGCCTCAGCCGCCAGCTCGACTTTCTTTCCGCCGCCGGCATCCAGCACCCAGTTCTGGTCGTAGCCGTGGGCCAGTTTCAGTTGCTCGTTGTCGGCGTCGATGCGGGCTCCGATGGCCGTCGACTTGAGGAAATCAAATGGCGTTCCTTCAACCGGAGCGAGCTCGCCTGTCGGAATCAGGTTCGCGTTCGCGGGGGTATAACGATGCGCGTAGATCTTCATCTCGGTGCCGAGAATGTCTCCGCTTCCCTGCCCCTTCAAGTTGAAGTAGGAGTGGTTGGTGAGGTTCAACACCGTGTCGGCATCAGTAGTTGCGGAATACTCGATGCGCAACGCATTCCCAACCAGTGTGTAACGCACTGTCGCGGTCAGCGTGCCGGGAAATCCCTCTTCGCCACTGGGGCTAATGTAGGTCAGCTCGACGCCGTCTTTGATCTCTTTGCCGGTCCAGACTTTCTTGTTGAAACCGACAAGACCGCCATGCAACGCATTGTCGCCGTCGTTCTTGGGGACGTGATAGGTCTTGCCATCGAGTTGGAAGGTGCCGCCCGCAATGCGATTGGCGTAGCGACCAATGATGGCGCCCATGTAAGGCTTGTTGCCCGTCTTGACGTAGCCGTCAAGCGAGTCGAAGCCCTGCACAATGTCTGTCGGCTTGCCGTTGCGGTCGGGCGTCGACAGCGACATCACGATACCGCCGTAGGTCAGGATTTTGACCGTAACTTTGCTGTCTTGCAGAGTGTAAAGATCGACCGCTTTGCCATCGACGGTGCCTGCGGGCTGCTTGGAAACTTTGCCATACAACTGCGCTGTCATTGCGAGTAACACCAATACCAGGAATATGGATTTCATCGAATCTCCGATTGCGCAGTATACCGCTTGCCTATGGCAACAGCTAGGAAACACGCTTGGGCGAGAACTTCAGGCTGTAGAGAATTCCCAACAACAGCAGCACCGCGCCCCACCACAGATTGGCATGCAGCCGGAACAGCACCACCGGATTTGGCGGAGGATAGACCAACTCCCACACTCCCGCTCCCAGGATGAGTGCGCCGTTCACCAGGAGCGAAACGCCGACGAAAAACCAGATCGAGATGCCGCCGCCTTTTCGCATGATCGCTCCTTACCACACCCAAATGTTAAACAGAACGAAAACCACAAAAACCACTGCACCCCAGAAGATGGGACGCTGCCATATCGCAAGGTCCCCTTCACGTGGAATCGGCGTCACGCCGTATACCAGCCCGACCAGTTCCGCATCGGGCTTGGGCTTGGTCAGCAGGCTGACCACAACCGTGACCACGACGCACACGATCCACGACCACAGCGCGCGGTACATGTTCTCTGCCATGTCGCGGGCATCGGGAGACAACGCCACGTAGCGCAACGCCGCGGGATCGACTTTCACCCAGGCCCACATCCCGATCGACGACACGGTACCCGCCAGCAATCCCCAGAATCCTCCCTGCGGCGACGTGCGCTTCCACAGCATGCCCAGCACGACTGTACCGAAGAGTGGCGCGATGAAGAAACTGAACAGCGCCTGCACGTAGTCCATGATGCTGAGGAACGACATCACCAGATAGGCGGTGCCTACCGAAATCAGCACGCCAACGATGGTGGTCCATCGTCCCATCCTCACGTAATGCTCGTCGCTGGCGTTCTTGTTGATCAGCGCGCGATAGATGTCGTAGGTCCAGACGGTAGTAAACGCGCTGACATTACCCGCCATACCCGACATGAACCCGGCGATCAGCGCGGTGATGCCCAAGCCCAGCAAGCCAGGTCCGGCGTAGCGCGCCAGCATCAAGGGCAGCACTTCGTTGTAACTGTGACCGCCGGAGGCGACCGCCGCGCCTTCGCCCATCAGCTTCTGCGGGAGCACCGCCAGCGCCAGCAGTCCGGGAAGGATCACGATAAACGGCACAAACATTTTGAATGCCGCGCCGATGATTGGAGCCATTTTGGCGGCGCGCAGGTCTTTGGCCGACAACACTCGCTGTACGACCAGGAAGTCGGTGGTCCAGTAACCAAACGAGATAACGAAGCCCAACCCAAATACAATTCCCGTCCAATGGATGCCCATTGGATTGTCTTTGAACGTGCCCATCGTGGACCACAGGTGGGTGTACTCCGAAGAAGCACGCACGGCGATCTGCGCCTTCAGATTCGTCCAGCCGCCGGCTTCGATGAGACCCATCACCGGGATGACCAGTGCGCCTGCCCAGATCAAAACAAACTGCAGGACTTCGTTGAAAATGGCGGAGCGCAACCCACCGAGCGCCACGTAAATCGCTACCGTGATGGACGACACCCAGATGCTGAAATTGATGTCCCAGCCCAGGACGACCTTCATCACCAGCGCCATCGAGTACATGTTGATGCCACTCATCAGCACTGTCATGAAGGCAAACGAGACCGAGGACAGCGTGCGCGCCGCTTCTCCGTAACGCAACTTCAGATAGCCGGGCACCGAGTGGGTCTTGGAGATGTAGTAGAACGGCATCATAACCAAGGCGAGGAACAGCATCGCCGGGATCGCGCCGATCCAATACCAGTGCGTCGCCAGGATTCCGTATTGATAGGCCGCGGCCGCCCACCCCATCAGTTCGAGCGAGCCCAGGTTGGCCGAGAGGAAGCTCAGGCCGGCGATCCACGCCGTCATCTCGCGCCCGGCCATGAAGAAGTCTTCGCCCGTGCCGGACTGGCCTTTCAGGTACCATCCGATGGCCAGTACGAGGGCGAAATAGAACGCGATGATCACTACGTCCACCGCGGACAGGTGCACCAATCGCTCCGCGGCAAACACTGCCACTACTTGCATCATTTGCGGTCCCTGAGTTTCACCTGGAAGATGTGCGCTGAACCCTTATCGTGTACGTACACGAACACGCTAGAGAAGGCGTTGCTATTTGTCAACCGCGTTCTTTCCCGCGTTCCACAGGTCATCATCCCAAGCTACGTTATCATGCCAATATGGTCCTGACTGCCAGCGCCCTGCTGTTCGACCTCGACGGTGTGCTAGTCGACTCTACGCCGGCGGTTACCCGAGTTTGGACGAAGTGGGCCATCAAGCATGGCCTCGAGCCAGAGAAAACCGTGCGCGAAGCTCACGGCCGCCCCAGCATCGAGGCGGTTCGAGAGTTCCTGCCCGCCGTGGACTACGAAGCGGAGAACGTGGAAATCGAACGCGGCGAAATCGAAGACCTGGATGGCGTTATACCTTTGCCTGGTGCGCTCCAGTTACTTACGTCTCTACCTGCGGACCGTTGGACGATCGTTACTTCATGTACGCGAGATCTGGCGACGGTGCGAATTCGTGCCGCCGGATTGCCGGTTCCGCCGACGATTATCACTTCCAGCGATATCGCTAACGGCAAGCCGCATCCCGAGCCGTATTTGAAGGGTGCGCAAGCGCTTGGCGTCGCGGCCGCCGACTGCATTGTGATCGAAGATGTCCCGGCAGGAATCCAGTCGGGCAAGGCGGCAGGGGCACGGGTTATAGCGGTACGCACCACTGCACCGGATTCTGAACTGACGGCCGCCGGCGCCGATTGGGTGGTGGATAACTGTGCCGCAATCTCAGCGGTGGTCGATTCGGCTTCCGGCGCGCTTCGCCTGACAATCGCGTGAGCAACGCCGCGCTTGATTGAGTCGCTAGCGCGCATCTGCTAGCTTGGACAGTCTCTCTTAGTTGCAGGGGTCTTCATGTTCCACATTCGGTGGTCAGTAATTCTGGTGTGCATTTGTTTAGGAGTTCCTTTCGGCGCGCAGAGTCAGTCCCGCATGTTTGCTCCCTATGTCGATATGAGTAAGATGGCCGACCGACTGCCACAAATTCAGGCCGAGTCAGGAATCAAGATGCTGACGCTGGCGTTCGTCGTCTCAGGCAACGGTTGCGTGCCGGCGTGGGGAGGGACAGCGCCGATCTCCAGCGACACGAGCATCGCCGCCGGAATCACAAGAGTGAGAGCGAACGGTGGAGACATCATCATTGCCTTCGGAGGCTACGACGGCACCGACCTCGCCCAGTCCTGCGCTGACGTGGCAAGCCTGCAGGGTGCGTATCAGTCCGTGATCGACAAGTACAAGGTGAAGATCCTCGACTTCGATGTGGAGCACACGGCGATCGAAGATCCCATGTCTATCGACCGCCGCAGCCAGGCGCTCAAAGCGCTTGCCGACGCCAATCCTGGCCTTCAGATCAACTACACGCTGCCCGCTACTCCGGCGGGATTGACCGAGCTGTCGATGAATGTCATCAAGAGTGCCGTGAAGTTCGGCACTCCCGTCGCCGTTGTGAATCTGATGACCATGGACTACGGCTCTCCCGTCATGATGGGAGCGATGGGAGCGGATGCGGTGGCTGCCGCTGCGAGCGCCGCCTGCCAAGTGAAGTCGCTGGGGATGAAAGCGCGTGTGGGAATCACGCCGATGATAGGGGTGAATGATTCTGAGGGCGAGACGTTTACCTTGGACGATGCGCAGATCGTAGTGAACTATGCGTTAGCCAACAGCAACAGCGTAGCGCTGCTGGCTTTCTGGTCCGTGGGACGCGACAACGGCGGTTGTTCGGCAACGGTGTCGCCATTGTGCAGCGGTATCGCCCAACCAGACTGGGCGTTTACACGGATCTTTCAGAAGTTCCAGTAGCACTAAGAAGACGGGCGGCCCATCGTGACGACGACCTCATTCACGGACCCGGCTTTTCGGGGCGCAATCGGCATCGACGCCGGCTTGCCGTTCAGTGTGACCGCGTTCACACCTTTTTCGACGCCATCAGGGTTTTCTACCACAATGTGGTACATCGCTCCACGCCACTGACGCGTGACTTCGAACTGTTTCCAGTCCGAAGGCACGCAGGGATCGATAACCAACCCATCGAACGTGAGGTGAACGCCTAGAATCCAGCGGGTGACCGCGGTGTAATTCCATCCGCCACTACCCGTGAGCCAGGGATGCCGCGCCCGCCCGAACGCCGTGTGGTCTTTGCCCATTACAAACTGGCAATACGAGTACGGTTCGGCCTCGCGCACCTCGATCTTGTCATTCTGGTTGTACGGCAGCAGCGAGTTGTAGAACTTCATGGCGCGTTCGCCGCGTCCCAGCTTGCACTCGGCAATGACCGCCCACGGATTGGGGTGGCTGAAGATCGCCGCGTTCTCCTTAATGCCCTTGTACACGCGGCCCACGAATCCGATGTCGTCGTTCGGCTTGGAGAACGCCGGCCAGAGCAGGTGGATCCCGTAGTCTGAGTACAGATACTTGTCCACCGCATCCATCGCCGACCGCCCACGCTCCGGCGATGCTGCATCCGACACCACGGCCCAAGTATTGCTCTCGATGAAGACCTTGCCTTCTTCGTTCTCGTGGCTTCCAACCTTCAAACCTTTCGCCGTGATGCCACGCAGATACCACTCGCCGTCCCATAAGTTCGCGTTCGCACGCCGCCTTTACCTTTTCCGCCATCGCCGAGTATTTCGCGGCATCATCGGTTCGGCCCAGATGCGTCGCCGCTTCGACAAACGCCCGCAACGCCCAGTGATGCATGAATGACACCATGGCGCTTTCGCCGCCGCCCAGATTGAGGCAGTCGTTCCAGTCAGCACGCAACCCTTTGCAGATGCCCGTTGCACCTACTTGTTCTGCCGAAAAATCGAGCGCGCGCTTCAGATGTTCGTATACGGTCGCTTCGCCTTTGTCGGCAAACGGCACCACCTCATCGAACAGCGCCAGTTCACCTGTTTCCTTCACGTATTCGCAAATCGTCACCACCTGCCACAGCGCGTCGTCCGAGCAGGTATGTTCCAGCCCATGAATGATTTGGTCGCGCGAAGGCGCGTGGGCAATCGTCGGCGACTTGAACGCGGGCGCTTTCTGTTTTTCCAGATCAAACCAGTCAGGATCAAAGAGATGTAGTCCGTATCCCGCACTCACCTGCCCCTTTAGCAATTCAATGATGCGCTGCCGGCATTTCGCGGGGTTGGTATGCACAACGCTCATCACGTCCTGCGAGGTGTCGCGATAGCCCAGTCCAGTGCGCCCGCCGACTTCAATGAACGACGCGAACCGTGACCACACCACGCAGGTCTCGGCCTGGTAGAGCGTCCAAATATTGGTCATGGTGTCGAGGCCTGGGTTCGGCGTCTTGCACTGGAAGACAGCCAGCTTCGCCTGCCAGTATTCGCCCAGAGCCGCGAATGCCGCATCGACCGCAGCAGGCTCAGAGTACTTGCGTTTGATCTCCTTTCCCGTCGCGCGCGGGCCTACACCAAGCATGAAAACGACTCGCGCCTCTTCGCCGGGCGCGATGGTCAGCCGCTTGTGCAGCGCTCCACAGTGGTTTCCGCCCAATTCTGCCGTGTTCTGGCACTCCCCTCGCTCGACCGCAACTGGGTTCGTTTCTGTCCGGTAAGTTCCCAGAAAGCGATCGCGAACACAGTCGTAGCTGTCAGGCTCAAAACTGCCCGCCATGTAGTGAAACGTCGCCGGCTCATAGAAGAAGTCGTACTCAATGATGCCGTCAGCGTAACTCGAACCTGCCGCGTACAAGCTCATCTGCAGGTTCTGGTTGTCGATCTCGATGTGGTGAAACGAAAACTCAACGTACGAAAACACGCTTAGCTTGCGGGGCTTGTTGCCCGTGTTTCGTATCCGCACATCCCATAGTTCGACATCATCTTCAATGGGGATAAACAGAGTTTGCTCGGCCTTGATGCCGTTATAGTCGCAGGAAAACTTCGAGTACGAAAGTCCGTGCCGGCACTCGTACTTTGCTTTGGCCAAGTCTTTGCCAACCGGCTGCCACGAGATCGACCAATACTCCCCGGTCTCGTCGTCGCGCAAGTAAACATAATGACCGGGACGATCGAGCGGCACGCCATTCTGACGAAAGCGCGTAATGCGATGGTGCTCGGCATTCTTGTAGAACGAATAGCCTCCCGCATTGTGCGAGATCACCGTGCACATGTCGCGCACACCCAGATAATTGGTCCACGACGCCGGGGCGTCCACCCGATCGATCACGTACTCCCGGTTCGCATTGTCAAAGTACCCGTATCGCAAACATTCCTCCGCGTATCCCTGTGGCCGTACTAGCTTACTTTCCGTTCGCAGCCGTCACAAACTGGCGCAGCCACTGCAACAGCTCTTTCGCTTTGTCCGGACTATCGGCCTCAACGGTAAGCCGCAGTACGGGTTCGGTCCCCGAAAAACGCAGTAAAGCCCAGTTATCGTTTTCTAGCAGCAGCTTGGTGCCATCCATGTGCGAGACGCTGACGACCTTGTATGGCCCGATGTGGCTGCTGGGCGTCTCCTTCATACGCTTGGGCACGGCGATCCGCATTTCGGGAGTGGCCGGCAGGCTTTCTTCCACGTAATACAGCCGACCTGTGAGCTCGTACACTCGCTCCAACAGTTGCGAAACTTTCAGGCCCGTCTTGGCCAGCATTTCAACGACCAGCGCGCAAGCGAAAATGCCATCCTTACCGAGGATATGACCGCGAATCGTCAACCCGCCCGATGACTCGCCGCCCAGAACTGCGTTGTGCTCCACCATCGTGGACACGATGTGTTTGAAGCCTACTGGAGTCTCGTAGCATGTTTCGCCGAGTTTCTTCGCCAACCTGTCGAGCAGGTGAGAAGTTGACAGATTTCGCACCACCCCGCCGTGCTCGCCGCGAACTTCGTGCAGGTACCAGTACAGCAGCAGCAATACATCGTTGATCGAGACGTACACGCCACGCTCGTCCATGATGGCGACTCGATCGGCATCGCCGTCCATCGCCAAACCCAGGTCGTAGCTCCCTTCCTGCATCTCCGAACTAAGCAGGCGCAGAGCCTCTTCATTTGGCGCGGGAGATCGTCCGCCAAACAGCGGATTATGCCGCTCGTGGATGAATGTCACCCGGCAACGCGCCTCGGTCAACACCGTTCCCAGAGTTAGCTGGCCCACACCATACATGGGATCGACAATGACTTTGAGCCCCGCCTCGCGAATCTTCTCGAGATCGATCAGCGCCTCTACTGCATCGATGTACTGATTTGTGAAGTCGCGGCGCTCGACGATGCCTGCACTCAGCGCCAGATCCAGTTCCAGCTTGATTACGTCGTGCTGCGTAAGAGCATTCGCTTCCTTTTCGATTTGCCGGGTCTCGTGGTCGAGCAATAGGGAACCGTCGCCGCGAAACACCTTCAGCCCATTCCACTCCGGTGGATTGTGGCTCGCCGTAAACATCAGCCCATACGCCGATCCCTGGACTGCCGTCGCGTATGTAATGAGCGGTGTGGGAGCGTCCTCGGACTGCAGGATTGCCGGAATGCCGTTGCCGCCAAACACTTCCGCGGATGCCTCCGCCCCCTGCTTCGATAAAAAGCGGCGGTCATAGCCGATGATGACGCCTCGCTTCTCCATCGACTGCCGGGTGATTTCGTTGGCCAGCGCTTGCGACAGCCGTCGCACGTTATGCAGCGTGAAGCCCTCCCCGATCAGTGCCCGCCAGCCTCCAGTACCAAACGCAATAAGGTTTTGCTCTTCCTGCCGTCGCGGACGGTATAGCCGCTTCTCCAGGATGAATTCGGCTCGCGCGAAGTCGGCGTCGGAATTGATGCCCTGCACCTCGTCCTGGTCGTAGAGCTGATAGCTTTCCACTTTCAGTCCCGAACGGATGAGTCCATGCACGCTGTCCGTCAAGCGGTAATCGCCGTCGACTGGCGACGGCGAAAGATTGCGCAGCGCGGAAGCAATCGCCCTCGCATCGACGGCGTAGGCCCCGACGTTGACCTCGCGGATGGCACGTACTTCGGGCGACGCTTCGGTATCTTCGATGATGTCGATGATCTGCCCCAGCGAATCGCGAATGATTCGCCCGTAGGGCAGCGCCCGGTCAACCACCGCCGTCAACAGCGTCAAGTGTGCACGTTTCAAGCGGTGGCGATTGAGTAGCCCCAGAATCGACGCCTGACGAAACAGGGGCGTGTCCCCATAGAGGATCAGCAGATTTCCATCGAAGTCGGGGATCGTCTCGCACACTCGCCGCACGGCGTCGCCAGTACCCAGGGGCTGGTCCTGCCCGACAAAATGAAACTGTGGCCCGAGGTGATCGCGCACTTCCTGCTGGCGATAGCCAACCACTACGTAAATGTCTTCCGGTCGCACCACCTGCAGCGCATTCTGCAACACGTACTGCACTACCGAATAGTCGCCCAGCTTCTTCAGCACCAGCGACTGGCCCTCTGCGGTCGTTGCGTCCTTGCCACCGGCAAGAATCACAGCCTTCAAGGGCTTCAACTTAGTATCGAGATTATTCATGATGAAGCTACCCGTTCAATTTCTAGCTAAGAAACTCGTACGAACTGCCATCCAGCAACTCAGACTTCCGCCGACTCCAGGCTTTCCTGCCGCACCAGCGTCCCATGAATCGGCACAAAACGCGCCAGAATCATCGCCGGAATCGCGGAGATCAGTACCCACAGAAAAAAGTGCTGATACCCAATCTTTGTCTGAATTAAGCCGCTCACTGCGCCGGGCACAATCAGTCCGAGGTTCATCAGCGAATTGGCGAAAGCGTAGTGCGCAGTCTGATAATTCCCGGGCGCGATTTCCTGCATCATCAGCAGCATCACGCCGACGAAACCAAATCCGTAGCCGAACATCTCCAGCGACATGGCCGTCGCGATCAGCACATGGCTCGTGGGTTGTTCGGTGCTGAGATAGAAATACGTGAGCATTGGCAGGTTCATCACCAGGATCAGCGGCAGTAGAGCGCGTTTCAAACCGAGCCATGCCGCAAAGTAACCGCCGAGAATGCTGCCGAGGATGAATGCCGCTGTGCCGAACGTGCCGTAAATCGTCCCAAACTGCGCTGTCGTGAGACCGATACCGCCCTGCTCGCGCGCTGCTTT
Source organism: uncultured Acidobacteriaceae bacterium (assembly GCA_963749635.1). Lineage (GTDB taxonomy): Bacteria > Acidobacteriota > Terriglobia > Terriglobales > Acidobacteriaceae > DASRAA01. The sequence continues at coordinate 71,850 of CAVVNW010000011.1, read as the reverse complement.
GAGGAACAGTGGGCCGATCTTCACCACTTGCCCCTCACCCGCGCGATAGAGAAACACGAATAGGAGTAAGAACCAGATATGCGGCTTGCGAAAAAAACTCACCACCACGTCCCAAAACGTGGCCAGCATTTGATGGAGGCTGTCGGAATGGCGTTCTTCGCCGCCGGTTGGCAGGACACGTGCGTGAAACAGGCTGACCACGACCATCGTGATGCCTACACTGGCGAAAATCATCATCCACGCCCGGGCTACCGGCATGCGGTTTTCCAGATAGCCCGCCAAAATCAGCAAGCCGCCTTGCGAAACGAACCGCGCGATGTTGAAAAATCCGCCCTGCCAGCCCGCATAGGCTGCCTGCTGTTTGCGAGTGAGGCTGGCGATGTAAAGTCCGTCTGCGGCAATATCGTGCGTGGACGAACAAAACGCAATCACCGCCAGCAACGCGACACTGTAGCGAAAGTAGCCTGGAAGTGGGAGGCACAGCGCCAGCACGCCCAGGCTGAGGCCGCCCGACAAATTCCATGAGCACGACGAAGAATTTCTTCGTCTTGTACATCTCGAGAAACGGGCTCCACAGCGGTTTCAGCGACCATGGCAACCCGAGCAGGCTCACCGTGGCCGTTATGGTCGCGTTCGACACACCCATGCGCGAATAAAAAATGAGCGCCATCATGTTGACGGCGTAAAAAGGCAGGCCTTCCGCAAAGTACAGCGTCGGCACCCACAGGCTTGGACTGAAGCCGCTACGTCGGGTTGCGCTACTCATTCCTTCCTTTCGGACTACGCCGCAGGATCACGGACGACTCGTTTCATCTCAGGGAGACTCTGCCACCATACAAGAGGTCAGCCGCCCGCTCAATCGCAACCATTTCGCCAAACTCGAACATAAACAATCATATTCGAAAGTACTCTATCCTGACGCGCAATGGCAAGCATCGACGCCTGCATCCAGCGCCATCCTGCTATCCTCAATAACAACCAAACAAAGCCACGCAAAGGAATTGCCAGAGTATTGCCACCCATTCTCAACGCCCAAGGTCTTTCGAAACGCTTTGGAGCTGTGCCTCTCTTTGAGGGCATTTCGTTCGTCATCAGCGAGCGTGACCGCATTGGCCTGATCGGGCCCAACGGCTCCGGCAAGTCGACGCTGCTTCGCGTCCTCTCGGGACTCATGTCGCCCGACAGCGGCGAAGTAGCGCTGCGTAAACGCACCCGCCTTAGTTACGTCGAGCAGGAATCGCAGTTCGCTGGCAGCCTTTCCGTTCGCCAGATCATCGAAAGCACGCTGAAACAAACGGGAGTGCCTGAACTGGAGTGGGAAGCACGCACGGGCGAAACGCTTGGCCGTACCGGCTTCGAAGACTTTGAGCAAGAGGCAGCCGCGTTGTCTGGCGGATGGCGTAAGCGATTGGCCATCGCGCAGGCCTTGGTGCAGCAGCCGGACATCCTGCTACTGGACGAGCCGACCAATCATCTCGACCTCGCCGGCATTGAGTGGTTGGAAGAGTTGTTGCAGCGCGCCTCGTTTGCCTCCGTCATTGTCAGTCACGACCGCTACTTCCTGGAGAACGTCGCCACAGAAATGGTCGAACTGAGCCGTGTCTATCCCGAAGGCTTTCTGCGCACCAGCGGCAGCTACACCATGTTTCTGGAGAAGAAAGAAGAGTTCCTGCACGCGCAAAGCAAGCGGCAGGAGGCGCTCGAGAACCTCGTCAAGAACGAAATTGCGTGGCTCCGTCGGGGCGCCAAGGCCCGCACCCGCAAGTCCAAAGCCCGCATCGGCAAGGCGCACGAATTGATGGGCGAGCTTGCCGACCTGAACAATCGCACGCGCAGCGGGAATGCTGCCATTGATTTCTCGGCCACCGAACGCCAGACCAAGCGCCTCATCGAACTGGAGAACATCAGCTACAGCATCTCTGAGCGAACTCTATTTTCCGAGCTCAACTTCGCTATCACCGCCGGCATGCGCGTCGGATTAGTCGGCCCGAACGGCAGCGGCAAGTCAACGCTGCTTCGACTGCTGCAAGGCGAACTCGCCCCGACTAGCGGAGCAGTCCGCTGTGCGGATGCGCTGCAGATCGTTTACTTCGACCAGAACCGCGAACTCGACTCCGGCAATACGTTGCGGCGTGCACTCGCTCCCGAAAGTGACTCGGTTATTTACCAGGACCGCGTGATTCACGTGGCCTCATGGGCTGCGCGTTTCCTGTTCACCGGCGAGCAACTCAACCAGCCGGTGGCCAACCTTTCCGGAGGAGAGCGTGCGCGCGTCCTAATTGCCCGCCTGATGTTGCAGCCCGCCGACGTCCTTTTGCTCGACGAGCCAACCAACGATCTCGATATTCCCACGCTCGAGATCCTGGAAGAGAGCTTGCTCGAATACCGTGGAGCACTGGTGTTGGTTACCCACGACCGCTATATGCTGGACAGAATCTCGACGGTGGTCGTGGGCCTCGATGGACTCGGTCATGCAGGGCGCTTCGCCGACTATTCGCAGTGGGAGCTATGGCAGGCCGAACAGATCGAGAACTCCAAGCGCGCAGCCTTTGGCACTGGGATTGCCAAAGACTTGCCTGCGGCCCCCGCTCAGAAGAGAAAGCTCTCCTACCTGGAGGCCCGTGAATACGCCAACCTCGAACAGCGCGTCGCTGAGGCCGAAGTCACCCTAGCCGCGAAACGAGAGGCGATGGAAGATCCCACAATCGCGAGCGATGCAGATCGGATCATCGCTGCACATGCCGAATTCGACGTGGCCCAGAAAGTTGTCGATGAGCTCTACGCCCGCTGGAGCGAGCTGGAGAGCAAGATTGGCTGAGTAGGATGCAACCGGTCTCGACGAACTTTAGTCGGCGGTACGTGCACGGCGGGGTGCTGAACTACTGCACCAGGTGCTCCAGGAGCCGATGAATGCTGCCCAGGCTCTCGGGCCACAACAATAAAGTTGCTCCTACCCCGGCCAATACGAACGCAGCATTTCGGGTAAAAGCGACGACTGGCTGCAGAGGTTTTTCGGCATACGCCGGCTCGCGCAGCAAACGGTCTACACGGGTCTCGAGGTCGCAATCGTCATCCACCAGCGACGATAGAAGATATGCAGGCGCCGGCCGAACTCCCAGCTTGGCGACGCGTACCAGTGCCGAGGCCAGAGACAGCGCGCGTTCCTGATTTCCGTCAACTGCCTCGTCGTCCGCAGCCCACTCCGTGAATCTCGCCCAGCCGCGTTCCAAGCCGGTAAGGCCGGAAACGAATGGCAGCACGTCAGGCGACAGCAGGAACAGCAACTTTTTCAGGTTGTCCCGCGAAGTACGGTGTGCCGCTTCATGCCGGAACGCTGCTTGTTTCTGCTCTTCGCTCAGGGCGTTCATGACGGCCTGCGAAACCACCAACTGCGGATGCCATGCGCCCGCTACTGCCATAACGACAGCGTTATTGTTTACCACCAAGCAATCTGCACTTTCGGTGGGAGCGTCGCTGCCCTTTTCGAACCGACGGCAGCGCCGCAGGTAACTCTGCGTGCGAACAATCGAAACCAGACCCCGCACTGACGAAACGACCCAGATACTTGCACCTAACGCGGCCGCCAGCAGGCAGGCAAAGCCGACTCGCTCGCCCGAGATATCAGGCTCCAGCCACACATAGCTGGGCACACAGAAACCCACTACGAGGAACAGCGTGAGTGCCACTGGGGCGATGCGTAGGGCGAACAGCAGCCGCGACGACGCCCGCGGGCGCATGGTGTCGGCGATTCTCACCGCTGCCGCCGACAGGCTGCGCACTACCAGCCAGCATAGGACATGCACCACGAAAAACGTGGCGAAGCACAGGCACAGCAGCCGCATGTAGTACGGAAGAATCATTTCCCGGACAGTTCCTCGCGCTTGCGTTGGATCTTCTTCTCCAACTCGTCGAGGAGCATGGCATCGTGGGTGCCGACGGCATCCACCAGACACGACAGCAACATCTCACGAGACTCGTTCGGGCCCGCCAGGAAGCCAGCCATCATTTCTCCTGCCCGCTGACGGTCCCAATCCTCGCGCGAGACTTTGGGCGAATACATAAACGCCCGATCCGTCATCTCCCGCTCCAGCATGCCCTTCTTGAATAGCCGGTCGAGAGTCGTCATCACGGTTGTGTAGGCGAGTTTCCGGTCCAGTCGTCCGACCACATCCCGCACGAAACTCGGCCCAAAAGACCACATCGCTTCCATCACGACGAGCTCCAGCGGCCCCAAATGTACTCGCTGGAATGACGCGAGGTCCGCGCCGTTTTCCAGCTTCACGACTGAATCCATTGGATGAACTCCTGTAATTAGTGGCGGTGCTTGGGTGGAATTGTATCGTTCGCGTTGGCGAATCTCCAAGAACAATCTCGAAACCGCCATGGCGATTGTCGTCATTGCGCCATTAACGTGTCCGCCTCCATTTCGATTGCCGAAACATCAACCGGTTGCAGGCCTGCCTTCTTTATCGCGCGGTTGAAGTCTGCCAACGCACCGATCTTCAATGCTTTCCACTCGGCGGTCCGGCTCTTCGCTGCGTCATCCGAAAGCTTGTACACGTCGAGGGCCTGCTGAGGAGTAGTGCGATCGCCGCCTTCCACCACTCGCAGCACTGACTGCAGGCCGCCGCTCGCCGCAGCAAGTCCCATCGTGTCCGGCGTCGCCTTGCTTCCCTTTTCGATGGCGTCCATGGCAGCTTCAAGCTTTTCGCCCTGGGCGAGCAACTCAGCTTGCCCCTGCAAATGCTGCTTGCGTTCCTCGACACTCTTTCTGACCGAGGTCATTTCTGCCAGCGTTTGGCGAGTGCGCCGCACCTCACCAAATATCTCCAGCCCCAGGCTCTGTTGCTGTTCCAGTTCCGCCGTGGTCGCTTTGGACCGCGGATCCATCTGCACTTGCAACGGCTCGGTAAACGTCGTGCCATCGACCGTGAGCTTCGCCTGATATGTGCCCGGCTTCACGCGCGGGCCGCGCGGCGCACCATATCCCTCATCTTCGAATTCCTCGCCAGTCCCCGAGCTGTTCCAGCGCAGATCCCAAACGAACCGATGCATGCCCGCACTATCTTCCAGCACAATTGGTTTCGGGAACCATCGTTCGGCAATCGGCATCGGAGGCATCTTCATCTCCTTCTTCTGCCCGCTCACGTAGCGCCGCACCAGCGTTCCCTTCGCGTCGAAAATCTCGAGCTTTACTGCCGTTGCCTTGGCGGGGAGATAGTAGTCAATGATCGCTCCGTCCGGCGGATTCTTTGCCATCGGCTCTTCCGGAGGGAACGGACTGCCGAGGAACACGTCGTTGTCCACGCGTACTGCAGTCTCCGGACGATATAGCCCTGCCTTCGCCGCCTGTATCTGCGTGCCGACCTGCCGCAGTGAGGTGATATCGTCGAGGATCCAGAATGCACGTCCGTTGGTCGCGATCACTAGGTCGTCACCATGAACCTTGAGGTCTCTGATCGATGTGACGGGCAGGTTGAGTTGCAACGGTTGCCAGTGATCTCCGTCGTCGAACGAGACGTACATGCCAAGTTCCGTGCCGGCAAACAGCAATCCCTGCCGTTGCGTGTCTTCGCGAATCGCGTTCAGAAACGATGTCGAACCAATCCCATTTGTGATCGACTGCCACGTCTTTCCGTAGTCGCGCGTGCGGTACAAGTATGGCGCTTGATCGTCCAACCGATGTCTCTCTACGGCTGCGTAAGCCACTGCCGGATCAAAGTGCGACGCTTCGATCATCGAGATCTTGCTCCAGTCGCCCACTCCCTTGGGCGTCACGTCGGCCCAAGTTTTTCCGCCATCGGTTGTGAGATGCACTAGCCCGGTATCGCTCCCCGCCCAGAGCACGTCGGCGTTCTTGGGTGACGGCGCAATTGAAAACACTACGCCAAATCCGCGCTCTTTCGCGTTCTGAACCGTAGTGGGAGTTTTCTCGTCCGGCGGATTGGCGGCTGCGCCTGTCAGGTCGGCGCTGATCTTCTCCCAGTGCAACCCACCGTCCGTGGTCTTCATCACGTACTGCGTTCCCAGGTAGAGCGTTTTCCTGTCGACCGGCGACATCACCAACATCGGCGACCAGGTTGCGCGGTACTTTCGCCCGTCGATCTCCGTTCCCCACGCCGGCATCGGCCACGGACTGATGTCCTGACTCAGCGAAGTCCGGCGGTCGTAACGTACTACGCCGCCGTACGCGCCGGTCGCATAGAAGATGTTGGAATCGTCTGGGTCGACGACAATCCATCCGCTCTCGCCGCCGCCGATGAGGAACCAATCGGTCGCCGTGATGTGCCCGTGGTCGGTGCGGCTCATCACTCCAGCGCTGCCACTGTCCTGCTGGGCTCCGTAGATCGCGTAGGGAAAGTTGTTGTCGGTCGCCACGTGATAGAACTGCCCAATCGGCTGGTTAAACCACGACGACCAGGTCTCTCCGCGATCGAGGCTCACGCTCGTGCCCTGGTCGGTCCCCAACACCATGCGCGACGAGTTGGCGGGATCGATCCACAATTGGTGGTAGTCATCGCCGCCGGGCGCGCCCCGGACCACGCTGATTGTCTTGCCGCCGTCATCGGTGCGGTACAACGCCACGTTCGGCACGTAGACAACATCAGGATTGTTCGGATCAATCGTTGGCTGCATGAAATACCACGAACGACTGGTCAGACGCGAATCGCTATTCGCCAGCGTCCATGTGTTTCCGCCGTCATCCGAGCGATACAGTCCCGACTTCTTGCCGGCATCGATCAGCGCGTATACCCGGCGACCATCCGGCGAAACAGTTACGCCTACGCGGCCCCAGTCACCATCCGGCAGCCCGTTGCCTTTGAGTTGCGTCCACGTCGCGCCGGAATCCGTGGTACGGAACAGTCCGCTATGGCCACCTTCAATCGGTGCATAAGTGCTCCACGGAGGACGGTGTGTCTGCCAGGTTCCGGCAAATAGCGTTGCCGGGTTCCCTGCTGCGATCGCCAGATCGCTGACCCCGACCTCCGGCCCCTGATTCAGCACATGCGTCCACGTCTTGCCGCCGTCGCTGGACTTAAACACGCCACGTTCGGGGTTCGGGCCATAGGCGTGGCCGAGCGCTGCCACGTACACTACGTCCGCATTCTTCGGATCGACCACGATACGACTAATCTGCCGCGAATCCCGCAGCCCGACATTCGCCCAGGTCTTTCCGCCATCGCTGGACTTGTACACTCCGTCGCCTGACGAAAGATAGCTGCGAATGTCTGACTCGCCAGTGCCTGCGTAAATCACTTGCGGGTTCGAGGGAGCAACAGCTAACGCTCCAATCGAGGCAATCGGCTGGCCATCGAAAAGCGGAACCCACGTAACCCCGGCATTGTCGGTCTTCCAAACGCCGCCATCGACGGACCCAAAGAAGTACGTCGCACTGTCGCCCGGGATTCCCGAGACCGCGACGGCTCGCCCTCCACGAAACGGCCCAATCAGGCGCCATTCCAGGTCGTTGAACATTGCGGGCGGGACCGACTGCGCGTACAACGGCGTACCGAGGAGGGCCAACAGAGGTAGGAAAGAGGTGACAACCAGAAAGCGTCGCAGAATTGAATCCATCAATTTCGAAGTTTCCTCACACCTGCAGATTGGGTTCAATTAGACTACACTTCGCCGTGTCCGAGTACGAAGCGGCCGGGCAGATTAGCCAAATCGAATTATGTGGATGTCCATGCGTACAAAACTTGCCGTACTCTGCGTGTTGTTTTCCCTCCCCGTCATCTCTCTTTCGCAAACTCAAAACGTCGACACCAAGGCGCTCACCGAAATGCGCTGGCGCAATGTTGGCCCGTTTCGTGGCGGACGTACTCGCGCCCTGAGCGGTGTCCCCAGCCAGCCCAATGTTTTCTACGTCGGCGCGGTGAACGGCGGAGTCTGGAAGTCCACGGACTACGGACGCACCTGGCAGCCTATCTTCGATCAGCAGCCCACCGGATCGATCGGCGCGATCGTTGTCGCGCCCTCGGATCCGCAGGTCGTTTATGTAGGCAGCGGTGAAGGACTGCATCGTCCTGACCTCTCGGTCGGCGATGGCATCTATAAGTCCACCGATGGCGGAGCCACGTGGACGCACCTCGGTCTGCGTGACGGCCAGCAGATTTCTCAAATGGCTGTCGATCCTCGCGATCCGAACCGCTTGTTCGTCGCGGTCGCCGGACATCCATACGGCCCGAATCCCGAGCGTGGCATTTACCGCTCGACCGATGGCGCCAAAACGTTCGAGAAGGTGCTGTACAAGAACGAGAACATCGGCGCTGCTGGAGTCACCCTCGATCCTTCCGATCCGAATACCGTCTATGCCACATTGTGGGAGGCCCGCGAAGGTCCATGGGAGAACGCCGGCTGGAATGGCACCGGCGGGGGTATTTTCAAATCCACCGACGGCGGCCAGACGTGGAACCAGCTCGCCGGCAGGCTTGCCTGACGGAATCGTCGAGGCCTACGTCAGCGTTGGCGTGAGCGATCCCAAACGCCTGTTCGCTTCGGTCGCAACAAAAGATGACGTAAATCTTTACGCCTCCTCCGACGCTGGAACGACCTGGCACGCGGCTACCACCGACCCACGCCCTAAGGGCCGCATCGGCGGAGGTGATTTGCCGGTGCCGATGCTCGACCCGAAGAATCCTGACACGGTTTACATGACTTCTACAGTTACCTGGAAGTCCACCGACGGCGGGAAGACCTGGACCGGCTTCCGCGGCGCACCTGGCGGCGACGACTACCAGAACATCTGGATCAATCCCAATAACCCGAGCGTCATCCTCATCACCAGCGACCAGGGTGCAATTGTCAGCGTCAATGGCGGCGAGTCGTGGAGTTCCTGGTACAACCAGCCCACGGCGCAGATGTATCACGTCGCCGCTGACAACGCTTTCCCGTACCGCCTGTGCAGCGGGCAACAGGAAAGCGGCTCGGCTTGTATCTTCAGCCGCGGCAATGATGGTGAGATTACCTTCCGCGATTGGCATCCTGTTGCCCTTGAAGAGTATGGTTACGCCGCTCCCGATCCACTCGATCCTGACATCGTCTATGGCGGCAAGCTGACGCGCTATGATCGGCGCACCGGTCAAGCGCAATACGTGCTGCCGCTTGCATTGCGCACTCCGGACTTCCGCGTCGTTCGTACCGCTCCTGTACAGTTCTCGCCGATCGACCCTCACCTTCTCTATTTCGCAGCCAACACCCTTTGGGCCACTCGCGACGGTGGGCGCAATTGGAAGCAGATGAGTCCCGATCTCACGCGCAAGACCTGGGACGTTCCCGCCAGCGTTGGCATTTTCGCTTCCGAGTCTTCAGCGAAGCCGACTCAGCGCGGTGTTATCTATGCACTCGCACCCTCGCCACTCGACATTAACCGCATCTGGGCGGGCACGGACGACGGCCTGATCTGGCTCACTACCGACGGTGGCGCCAACTGGAACAACGTCACCCCGCCGACCCTCTCGGCATGGCAAAAGGTTTCGATCCTCGAAGCCAGCCACTCGGATCCAAACACGGCGTACGCTGCGATCAACACCCTCCGCCTCGACGACCTGCGTCCACACATTCTTCGCACGCGCGATGGCGGAAAAACCTGGACGGAAATCACGACAGGTATTCCTGACAACGAGAACGTGAACGCCGTGCGCGAAGACACCAAGCGCAAGGGACTGCTTTTTGCCGGGACGGAACGGACCGTCTACGTATCGTTCGACGATGGTGATCACTGGCAATCACTGCGTCTCAACCTCCCTGCAACATCGGTCCGCGATCTCATCATTAAGAACGACGACCTCGCGATCGGCACTCACGGTCGCGGGTTCTGGATCCTCGACGACATCACACCGCTCCGCCAGATTGACGACAAGGCCGTCGCGAACAGCGCCTATCTGTTCGATCCGGAACTAGCCTATCGCGTGCGCTGGAACACCAACAGCGACACCCCTTTGCCTCCTGATGTTCCGGCAGGACAGAATCCACCTGACGGGGCCATCCTGAATTACTATCTCGGCTCGGGAACCTCGGGAGAGGTGACTCTCGAAATCCTCGATAGCACCGGGAAGCTAGTGCGGCGTTACTCGAGCGCTGATCCGTTACCCGCTCCCGATCCCGAGCTTTCTATTCCGACCTACTGGGTGCGGCCGTTACAGAAGCTTTCCAACCAAGCCGGCTTCCATCGCTTCGTGTGGGACCTGCACTATGCGCCCATGCCCGGGGTGAAGCCCGAGTATCCGATAGCGGCGGTGTATGAGAACACGGCCCCGGCGTACACCTCGCCGTGGGCGATGCCCGGAAAGTACCAGGTTGTGCTCACGGCCAATGGACAGAAGCAGACGCGCGAATTGACGATCGACATGGACCCTCGGGTAAAGACATCTGTGTCGGACCTGCAGCAACAATTCAACCTTTCGCAACAGGTCTATAGCGACCTCCTAGTCCTGCAGCCCATCAACGACCAAGTCGAGAAGCTGCGTGCTCAAATCAAGGCCCAACGCACCAAATCTGCTTCTCCCGCGGATACAGCAAAGCTTGATGCCTTCTCGCAAAAGCTTGACGCTTTTGCGGGAGCAGGAGGCCGCCGGAGACGTGGAAATCAGCAGGCGGCAACGCTCTCCAGTGTGCGTGGCAGCCTGTTCGAGATGTTCTCGGTACTACAGGATGCAGACGCTGCTCCCACACCCCAAGCCACCCAAGCTATCCCCGTGCTCCACAACTCGACGCAAGAGCTGGTGAAGCAGTGGGCGGAGATCCAGAAAACTGAACTTCCCCAACTGACTTCGCAGCTGGGAATCTCTGCGCTACCGGCTGTACCGGATCGAGCAGTTGCACAACCACAGGGCATGATGACGAACCGAGACGAAGAATAAACGGAGTGGTTGACGGCACCGATTAACCTGTCGCTCTGAGCAGCGAGACCACGATGGCTTCCCACTCTTTGTCGAAGTCGCCGTAAGCGGCTGCGCGGTCGGCACGGCGATACCAATATTTCGCGTTCGACAGGTCGCCCTGCTTGCGGTGCAGGTAGGCATGAACCCAGGAACCGTCAGGCCCTTCGTCGCGCTGGGAGGATTCGTGGGCCCTCGACCAGTCGCCCTGGGCGTCCCACCACAAGCTCTCGAGCGCGGCGCTCAAGCCTTCGGGCGGGGTGGAGTTTTTCAACGACTCTCGAAAACCTGCGATGTCCATAAAACCCTCGGGGCGCAATCCAGCTGAGTACAGCTAAGACCGCCACTGAAGCTTTCGCAAGGATAGTTAGCACTGCGCCTGGTGCTGTATGTCACCAAGACGGCGTACACGGTTTTCGCTGACATCTGCTTTCTTCGATGGTATGTTCGGAAAATGCTACGAACCGTCTGTCGCCTGTTCCTCTCGTTATGCATGCTCTCTACCTTAGTTTTCTCCCAGCAATCGGCTGAGGATGCAGTCAAGGCCGTTCAGAACCTGGAGCAATATCGCGAGGGCCTGATCAAGCTGTGGATGAACGACTTCGGGAACCTGGGAAGATATCGCGAGGCGAACGCCAAGCTCACGGCACCGTCGGCCAGCGAAAGTCGTGTGGTGTTTATGGGCGATTCCATCACTGACATCTGGAAACTCGACAAGTACTTTCCGGGCAAGCCATACGTCGATCGGGGAATCGGGGGGCAAACGACTCCGCAAATGCTGATTCGATTTCGGCCTGACGTAATCGATCTGGGGCCAAAGGTTGTCGTCATCCTTGCGGGGACCAATGATATCGCGGGCAACACTGGCCCGATGACGCTGGCTGAGATCGAAGGCAACCTGCAGACGATGGCGGAACTGGCGCGGGTTCACGGCATTCATGTTGTGCTTTCGTCGGTGCTTCCGGTGAACGATTACAGCGAGCGCTCCAAGATGTTCTTCCCTCTTCGTTCCCCGGCACAGATTCTCGAACTCAATCGCTGGATCAAGGAGTATGCCTCGCAAAACGGCTGCCTCTATCTCGACTACTTCAGCGCCATGGTCGATGACAAAGGGTTGTTGAAACGCGAACTGGCCGATGATGGCCTTCACCCCAACGACAAAGGGTTCGCCGTCATGGCTCCGATGGCGGAGAAGGCGATTGAAGAGGCCCTGGCTCAGCACTGAGGCCGAGAGCGGAATTTGGGTAAAATGCGTGATCACGCCTCCTTTGTTTTCATCGAGTTAGCCGGAAATTGTTCGCATGTCATTGATTTCATATGTAGTTAGAGCTATCCATGTCTGCCCGTAGGACTTAGGAGCGTCTGCGCGCGAGCTATGTCGCCCCCGGGGGGCTTGGATTAGTTTTCTAACCCTACCCAGCACTCCGCCTACGGCTGCGTGCTGGGCTATCTTGTCACGCCCTTCGGGCTGAGATTTGATTGCGAGTCGCGGCACTCTCGCGCCCCCGACCGCAATCCCCTCCCTAGCCTACCCAGCACTCCGCTGCGTGCTGGGCTGTGATATGACGCCCCTCCGGGGCTCGATCCCACCCTTTCGCAAAGGCGGGGAAAGGATGGGGCGCGCACTCTATCCAGAGAGCATCGGCCGCGTTCGGCTCACGCCCTCGCGAAAGAGTGTCGCCGGTTAAAACCGGCTCGGGGATCTTTAAAGACAGCCTACCCAGCACTCCGCTACGCTGCGTGCTGGGCTATCATGCACGCCCTTCGGGCTGAGATTATCGGGAGGCTGAGCACGAGACGACGGCAGCTATACTAAATCGCGACGGTAGAGTTGCGGAACAGCTACGACCTATGCCCTCGTCGAGCATCAAGCGAAAAGAACGCGAACCGCGGTGGACAGCATTCGTGGCCATGCTGGCCGACGGGCTGGTGTACCTGGCGCTGCCGGAGAGGCTTTCGGTTGGTCCGAGCTGGGCGTTGCTGGCGATTATTTTCGTTTTGCTGATTCCGATCACGGTTACCTATCACCGGGAACGCCACGACGTGACGAAGATTCTCACGTTTGGAGTGAACGCGGTGATCACCCTCGCCCTGGTGGGGTCGCTGGGACTGCTGATTCAGGGCCTTCCGTCTCATCGCGATTCTCCGGCGACGCTACTACGGTCGGCGGGCGCACTGTGGATCACCAACGTCCTGGTATTCGCTCTGTGGTACTGGAAATTGGATGCGGGCGGGCCGTTGGGCCGCGATCTGGCGGGGCGTTACCAAGGATCGTTTCTTTTCCCACAGATGTTGCTGGAAGAAGAAGGCGCGGAGAGTTCGTGGTCACCGAATTTTCTCGACTACCTCTTTCTGGCGTTCAACACCAGCACCGCATTCTCACCGACGGACACGGCCGTTCTCTCGCGCGGGGCGAAGCTGGCGATGATGTTACAAGCGTTGATCTCGCTCTCGGTGGTTATCGTGCTGTTGGCGCGCGCGGTGAATATTTTGTAAGTAGCGGTGGCCAAAGAAGGCGGGAAGCAGGCGGCCAAAAGCCGCCGAGGGATGACAAACAATCCAGTTCCCACCCTTTTCCAAAAGAAGGAAAAGGATGGGGCACCCGCTGCGATATACTTTGGGGTTTGCCTAAGCAATTCTTCCAAGCGTTGTACTGACAAGGAGTTCTGGTATGGCCTCTACAGCGGTTTCATCGGCAATTTCGTACGCACGTGAAAATCAGCAACGGTTTCTTAACGAACTGAAAGACCTGCTGCGCATTCCCAGCGTGAGCACGGCAGAAGAACACAAAAGCGACATATTGAAGGCTGCCGACCTGGTCGCCAAAGATCTCAAGAGCATTGGCTTCGAGAATGTCGAGATCATTCCGACGCAGGGGCATCCGCTGGTGTATGGCGACTGGTTGCATGCCGCCGGGAAGCCCACGGCGCTGTGCTATGCGCATTATGACGTTCAGCCGGCAGAGCCGTTGGATGAGTGGGTGACGCCTCCGTTTGAGCCGACTGAGCGCAATAACAATGTTTATGCGCGCGGAGCGGTCGACGATAAGGGCCAGCTATGGATGCAACTGAAGGCGCTGGAGTCGCTGTTCAAGGCCGGCGGCGGCAAGTTGCCGATCAATGTGCGGGTGCTGATTGAGGGCGAAGAGGAAGTCGGTGGCGAGGGCATTGAAAACTATGTCAAGGCCAATGCCAAGTCCGACAAGCTGAAAGCCGATTTCGCGCTGGTGACGGACACCGAGCTGTTTGCGCCGGATATTCCAACGTTGTGCGTTGGGCTGCGTGGATTGCTGTACACGGAGATCGAAGTGCGCGGCGCGAAAGTCGATTTGCACTCAGGGGTGTATGGCGGGGCTGCTCCGAATGCGATTTTCGGGCTGGTGGAAATTCTCGGCAAGCTGAAAGACGCCGAGGGGAAGGTGCTGATCCCCGGGTTCTACGACGACGTGAAGAAACCGACGGACGATGAGCTGAAGGCGTGGGGGAGTCTGCCGTTCAACGAAGAAGAGTATCGCAAAGCGGAGGTTGGCTCGGATGTGTTGACAGGTGAGCCGGGATACTCGGTGCTGTATCGGACGTGGGCGCGGCCGACGCTGGAAGTGCATGGCATTGTCGGCGGATTCATCGCGCCGGGAGCAAAGACGGTGATTCCGGCGAAGGGTTCGGCGAAGGTGTCGATGCGGCTGGTGCCAGACCAGGACGCGGACGACATCCTGAAGAAGTTCACGGCATACGTGGCGAAGGTGACGCCCAAGGGCATCACGTCATCGATCAAGGTGCACAGCAAGGGGCCGGCATGCGTGGTGAATACGGACAATCCGTATGCGCGGGCGTCGGTGGCGGCGATGCACGAGGTGTTTGGGAAGGACACGGTGTACATCCGGTGTGGGGGGTCGATTCCGATTGTCACGCAGTTCGACAAGGACCTGAAGATTCCCAGCATCATGATGGGCATGGGACTGCCGGACGATAACCTGCATGCTCCGAACGAGAAGTTCCATATCCCGAATTTCTATCGCGGGATTGAGTCGATCATTCGGTTCTTCCAGATATTGGGGGATGGGAAGTAGAAGCCCAGTTGCCAGTCGCCAGTAGTCAGTTTGCGGTTGTTAGATCCAGGTAGGGCTCGCACCGAGGACCCAGGGTCATGATGGGGCACTAAAGTGGACTCGGACCGCGGATTTGGGCTAGGATAGTAGCACTCCGGGACTTCAAATCTGTGATGGGGGATTTGCGTGTCTTGTGATTTAAAAAGACACGGATTTCGCGGCTGGGTTCTGCGAAAACTGTGGGGTTCTGCACTTCTAATTCTTGGTTGTTCATCCTTTCTAATTGCCCAGTCTTCGCTGCCCGCCGACAGCGAACTGGCGATTGCCACCGCTAATACGGGCGGTGGCTCTGACATTAGTTCCGATTCGAACGCGAAATCCGACAATCCGAACGGCGCGGCGAAAGCGACGCAAGCTGCGCTGCCGGACGCTCCATCGGCGGAATCGTCGAGCCAGAACAATCTAGTACCCATCAAGCCTGCGCAGTACTCGCTCGCTCCTACAGGAAAGTTCGATCTCAAGGCAGCGTTCTGGCAGTCGTTCGGCGTGACGGTGTTTTTCGAAGGGTGGCGGGCGGCATTCGATCCGGGGCTGCGCTGGAACCTGGTGCACAAACCGTTTTTCTATGACTGGTTTCGGTCGTATCCGCAGTACAACATGCATCGCTGGGGCGACGGCGACGATTTTGTGGTGAACGACGTGGGGCATCCGCTGGAAGGCGGGGTGTTTGCGCGGGTGTATTTGCAGAACGATCCCAAGAGCAATGTCGTGATCGGCAAGCACCGGGCGTACTGGATGAGTCGGTTGAAGGCGCTGGGATGGGCGGCGGCTTGGTCAACCGAAACCGAGATTGGTCCGATCAGTGAAACGAATATTGGCAACCAGGGCGGCTTCACCTACGTGCCCGATTGTGGCACCTACTTGTTTTGCCTGAACAATCCGAAGTATCCGAAGCCGCCGACGAACAACACGGGATGGACGGACTTTGTGGTGACTCCGCTGGTGGGTATGGCGTGGGTGCTGGGCGAAGACACGATCGACAAGTACATTGTGAGCCCGATCGCGGTGAACCATCGGATTATTGGCGGGCGCATTTTGCGTTCGGCGCTGGAGCCGAGCCGGAGTTTCGCGGCGATTTTTGCGGGCAAGTTCCCGTGGGACTTGCCATCCCCAGAATCAAATTTCATGGTGAGCACTCCGTCGCATTTTCCGCAGTCGTATGGCGATCTGGAACGACCAGCGCTGGAGCGCTGGGAGATTGGCACGCAGTACAGCAACATCAGCCTGCCGGTGGTGAGCAACACGTGCGCGGAGCTGGCGTGCCGCAAGAATTTGTCGGGATTAGGCACCAACTTTGATTACAACTTCACGCGAGGGGTGGCGTTCGACAGTACGCTGAATTTCATCCCGGGCCAGCAGGGCTCGCAGCCGATGATGGAAGGGTTGTTCGGCGTTCGCATGGGAGTGCGGCTGCAACATTGGGGGATATACGCCAAGGTGCGGCCGGGCTTCATCTATTACGAGAATGCGCTGCCTGTGCAGGGCGAAACCGGCACGGCGAGCCTGACGCGCTTTGTGGCCGACGTGGGCGGAATCGTGGAGTATTACCCGGAACACAATTCGACGCTGCGATTCGATGTGGGCACCACGCTGGTGCGGTATCTGACCGACCATCCTGATCCGCATGAGTACCAACTGGGGAGCCAGCTTTCGCCGGCGTATATCGTGACGCAGGGCAACTTCCAGGTGGCGACGTCGTACGTGTATCGGTTCTAGGAACGGGCGCTCGCTGGAAAACTCTGTCGTGCCTGCGGATTCGAATTCATTTCCGTCCTACCCAGCAGTCATCGCTGTAGGGGCAGTGCCTGAAGGACTATCATTTCAAACTTGTCCACTTTGAGATGACCGAACTTGCTGGGATGCCGAATACAGAAGACGGCAAAGCCGCGAAAAACCGAATTGTCCTCTCCGGTGTCAACGTGCGGGAAGTGGGAGCGTTGTCGGCGTTTCGCGATGCTCTGGCGTCGCTGTCGAAGGAATGCGGAGAGCGATACGAGATCGTGGCGCTGGTGAAGTCGCGCGATCTGTTTGACGTCGCGGGAGTCACTTACCTGGAATTTCCGCGGATCATGCGTTCGTGGCTGGCGCGTGTGCGCTTTGAATACTGGTCGGCACGAAAGATCAGCGCACAATTGAAGCCAAAACTTTGGCTGTCGATGCATGACATGACGCCGAACGTGTCGGCTGAAATTCGCGCGGTGTATTGCCAGAACGCGTCACCGTTCTACAGCACGACCCTTTCCGAGTTCCGGCTGGACTGGAGATTCGGAATGTTCACTCTTTTCTACCGGTTCCTGTACCGGATCAACATTCACGCCAATGACTACGTGATTGTGCAGCAGGACTGGATGCGCAAGGAATTCAAGCGCATGTATGGGGTGCGAAGGGTTGTCGTCGCCCATCCGGAGCCGAGGCCCGAGAAGCCGGAGAAGCAACTCGCGGAGAAAAGGGCAGACCGTCCCTACCGGTTCTTTTATCCAATGTTTCCGCGTACCTACAAAAACCCCGAGGTTCTGCTTGAAGCGGCGAGGACCCTGGAACAACGGGGCTTCCATGAGTTTGAACTTTGGCTGACGTTCGACGCAGCGGTCAATCGATATGCGGCGCACGTGGTGAAGCAATTCGTGGACTTGCGGTCGGTCCGGTGGCTGGGGGTGCTGCCGCGCGAGCGAGTGGGCGAGTTATACGGCAGTGCGGACTGCCTGGCGTTCCCTTCCCGATTGGAATCGTGGGGACTGCCGATCAGCGAGTTCCGGGAGTTTGGCAAGCCCATGCTGCTGGCCGACTTGCCCTATGCGCACGAGACGGCGGCGGGATGTGAACGAGTGCGGTTCTTTGATCCGTACGATGCCAGCGCCCTGGCGGACCTGATGATGGAGGCGGCGAAAGGCGAGGCGGAATTCCGCAAGGCGCCAGATGTGGAAATTGATCCGCCGTACGCCGCAAACTGGTCAGAGCTATGGAAGATGCTGCTGGCCAAGTAGGTTGTACTGCTCAGGGAGCGGCTAAAGCATTGGGCGGGGTCATCACGTGACGGGCGGCGAAGGCGAGAGCAGCGAGATAAACGAAGTAGCAGAGCACGGTGTTGATGGCGGCGGCCATGGCTCCGTAGCGGGGTATGCCGTAAAGATTGAGCGCGATGTCGGTGCCAGCGGCAAGCAAGGCGCACTTCAGAACGTGGCGCTCCATATTCCAGGCGAGGTAGGCGTTGCTCAAATAGGAAGTAAGGAAATCGAGGGGAATGCAGCAGGCGAGCAGCAGCAGCAGGGGCGCGGCAGCGGCGAACGGGTTCCCGAAAAAGAGGGTGAGCAACGGACGGCGAAAGAATACGACTGGAGAGGCAAGAAGTGAGCCGACCACAAACAGCACGAGAAAAATGCGCGGCCGCAGCATGCGGCGGCGGCGGGCGTGGTCGTGACGGGCGAACTGGGGATAGAGCACGCCGGTAAACATGTAGTAGGCGATCAGGACCTGGTTGAGGATGCGGTAGGAGGCGCTGTACAGGCCCACCTGCTGAGGATTAGAGAGGATGCCGAGCATCAGCATATCCACGCTGTTGAAGGCGAGATTGGCCATCCAGGCGAAACCCATGATGCGGGTACGCCGCCAAGCGAGGGATTCGGCGATGTCGGCGACACCTTGTTCCGGTTCGACGATCCGGCGGCGATGACGATGCCACCAGATATAAAAGATGCAACTCTGGAGGATGTACCCAGCAAGGTTGCCCAACACGAGCCACACCAGCAGGTGACCGAAGCGCAACGAAATGAAGAAGCCGACCAGCAGGCAGGCAGGAATGACGGCCTTGACCATCCCGGCAAGGAGAAGGTCCTCGCTGCCCCACGCGGCCCAGTCGAGGGACAATGCATAGAGGGTGCCGACGGCGGAGAAGGCGAACAGGAAAATCTTGTATTCAAATGACAGGTGCGCGAGCGAGGCGTAGAGCAGGACAAATGGCAATGCAGCCGATGCCATCAGGTAACGGCGGCGTTGCACGCGATGGATGATTTCGGAGAGGGAGCGCGGGAAACGGGCAAGCAGACGCGCGCCAATGTGCTTCAGTCCAAAATCGATGACTGGCACGAGGTAGGTAATGACGGTAACGGCCAAACCGTACACGCCAACAAGGATTACTCCGTAGAGATGGCCGAGAAGAATGACAACGGAGACGGAGAGGATGCGGGCGAGGAATTCGCCGGAACCGAAGCGCAAGACGTTGCGAACAAGTTGACGAGGAGTGGCATCCATGAAGATCAGTTAACTTTGGCCTTGAGGCGAGCGAGTTCATGCGGCCCCCAGAAGTAGCCACGGAGGAACCCGGCAGCGCGAAGGAGATATATGTAGGAATTTTCAAAACGGAGCAACAAGAGACTGAGCGCCGCACCTCCGAGGGAGCGAACTACCAAGCTGGCGAAATACAGCGAACAGCCGTGTAGACGTAAGACGTAGGCGGAACCGAGAGCGTACCCGTAAGTAGTCCGGCGAAGTCTCTCCGGCGAATGAAGATTCGGGTGATGGACGGTAAGCGCCGGGTCGTACCACATGTGATGGCCTAGCTCCAGCGGGCGCAAAAAGTAATCACACTCTTCCCCAGCCTGGTAAGTGAAGGCCGAGCCGACACCGATGTTCTCATTGAACAGGCCGACGGCATCAACTACGGATTTGCGAAGAAATCCTGCCGGCGCAGCGCCGATGGGCAGGATATTTTGCTTGGTGCATCGGAGAGCCGTGTCTGGAAGCCTGGGTCCGACAGGTTTGCCATCGGCTTGGCGCAGACGAGCAAAAAGTCCGACGAACTCTGGGTGCGCGTCGAACCAGGCGACCACCGACTCAAGGAGGTCGGGTGGATACCAACAGTCATCATCGGGAAAAGCAACGAACTCACCTTGGACTTTGCGCAGGGCAACATTCCGGCCGCGCGACAATCCGCGGCCGGAGCGCAAGTGCCGAATCGAAAGATCAGGATGGGCAGCAACGACACGAGCAATTCTGTCGTCAGCGTTCTGGTCAACAATCAACACCTCAAAGCCCCGGTGGGTCTGCTGCTCGAGGCTGGAAAGCAACCTTTCGAGTTCGTCAACTCTTTCGATTGTGCACACAATGAGCGAAACCATGTCTAGGTTGCAAGCCTTCCGGGTGAAGAGGCCTGCCGGACATTCTGAGTTCGAATCCCGGTCAATACGGTATAGCACCTCCAGCCGACGAAGATCAGCAGTACGGATAATCCATTCCTGACTAATACAGAAACCCAGTCGAGCAGGCCACCCCGGGGCATGCGGACGATGTCGGGCAGCATCATGGCAACCATAGCAAGTCCAAGAGCACTCCGACTGAGGGCGCGGAGGGCGTGGAGACCAAATCCGACCAGAACGGAGAAAATAACGACGCCGGTGAGTTCTCCGAGTGCGTAGGACTCGGCAATATAGGAGCCTGCGGTGCCGCTTCCGAGGTTGAAGAGAGCGGTGTTGAGCAGCACTGGAACATCGAACGAGAGGTTCACCCCTCTTTGATAGTGGGCAGTGTCGACCGCCAAGAAAGCGACCTTGAGATCAGAAAGAGGATAGTTCCAGGCATACGGCGCAAAGTAGGGACGATAGGCTACGACGGCGGACAAGACATCGATCGATATGCCCTGGAGATTCAGTAACTCGGCTACCGTCAAGGGCGATTCACTCTCAGTAATCTCCTCTCGATTGCGACGGATGGCATCGGCTAGAAGCAACAACGAGATTGCGAAAAGCAGGGTCAGGACGATTCGGGTGCGCCGAGTCGTCTTTATCCGCGCGATGTACCACAGGGAGACAAGGAGGCCGAAGATGGCTCCGCGAGAGCCTAGAAGCAGAACGAACGAAGCCGCGCCGAAGTACAGCGCAGCGACGGTGTAAGCCAGCCACTTGCGATGTTCGATGACGAAGATGATGACAAAAACGGGAAAGCTGATGATCGGAATCACGCGAACGAAGAACGGTACACTAGCGGCCAGACTGGCGTGGTTGATATAGATCGACGCGTAGCCACCGTGTTGCTGGGCCCATTGGTAGTACATGTAATTCTTGTAAAGCTGAATGGGCAGGCTAACGAGAAACAGCAGGTACAGGTAAGGCAGGTATTGGCGAACTTCGCGCGTGTTGGGCGGCGGGAATGGGGAGTAATTCCAGCGGCAGGGGGCGTAGAGGCAGATGGCCGAGAGAGCGAGACAGAGCAGCACGATGCCTTCGTTCATCCGCCCAATGCTGAAGGGATCGTCCTGCATCAGTTGAACCTGGAGCGGATAAGCGATGCCGCCGAGGCAGTAGGCGAGCAAGCGTCCGCCCTGAAAGAGCGTCAGCGTACAGAGGAACAGGAAGACGGGGTGGCGGCCCTGGCCGAGGTTGATCCAGGAGAGGACGATGAGAGAGATCAACAAAAGCACGGTGAGCACGACGGCGCCGTTGACGGTGAGCCAGCCGACGACAAAGGCCAGCGAGGCGGCGGCAATTATCGCGAGATAGAACAGGACCTCGAAGGCGGCCGCGGGAATGCGCAGGCGGTCGTAGGCGAACGGCGGAAAGGTTGGGGCCGAGGCGCTCATCGTTATGGGCCTCCGGGCGATTCGAGGACGCCACGCAAATACTTGCCGTATCCGCTGTTGTCGAGGGCGACGGCGAGACGCTCGAGTTGGGCGGCGTCGATGTATCCGGCGCGAAAGGCGATTTCTTCAGGACAAGCGATCTTGAGGCCCTGGCGCTTCTCGATGGTCTGGATGAAAGCGGCAGCTTCGAGCAGCGAGTCGTGGGTGCCGGTGTCGAGCCAGGCCATGCCGCGTCCCATGAGTTCGGCGTGGAGGTTTCCCTGCTGAAGATAGACGCGGTTGAGATCGGTGATTTCGAGCTCGCCGCGGGCGGAAGGCTTGAGTCCGCGGGTGAGCTCGACGACATGGTTGTCATAGAAATAAAGACCGGTGACGGCGAAACGCGACTTGGGCTTCTGGGGTTTTTCTTCGAGGCTGAGGGCACGGCCTTGGGCGTCCATTTCGACGACGCCGTAGCGTTCGGGATCGTGGACGGGATAAGCGAAGACGGTGGCGCCGTCCTCACGCTGGGCGGCGGCCTGCATCATGTGCGAGAGGTTGTGTCCGTAGAAAATGTTGTCGCCGAGCACGAGGGCGCAACGCTCTCCGGCGATGAAGTCGGCGCCGACGAGAAAAGCCTGGGCGATGCCTTCAGGCTTGGGCTGCACGGCGTAGTGAAAATGCATGCCCCAGCGGGAGCCGTCACTGAGTAACTGCTGGAAGCGCGGCGTGTCGAGTGGCGTGGAGATGATGAGGACGTCGCGAATGCCCGCCAGCATGAGCACGCTGAGCGGATAGTAAATCATGGGCTTGTCGTACACCGGCAGAAGCTGCTTGGAGACGCACTGGGTCGCGGGATAGAGGCGCGTGCCGGAGCCTCCGGCGAGAATGATGCCTTTGAGCGGAGATGACATGGCTAGACTCCTCCACGCTTGGCGTACTGGGTTTCGATCCAGTCGCGATAGCTGCCGCTGGTGATGGCGGCGACCCAGTCCTGATGATCGAGATACCAGGCGACCGTGTTGCGGATGCCGGACTCGAAGGTCACTTGCGGCTGCCAGTGGAGCTCGCGCTCGATGCGGGAAGAGTCGATGGCATAGCGACGATCGTGGCCGGGGCGGTCGGTGACGTAGGCGATGAGCTGTGCGTGCGGCGCGAAGGGCGAAGCGGGACGAAGCTCATCAAGCACGGCGCAGATGGTTTGGACGACGTCGATGTTGCGGCGCTCGCTGCGGCCTCCGATGTTGTAGGTTTCGCCGGGAAGGCCGTTGTGCAGGACGCAACGGATGGCGGAGCAGTGGTCTTCTACGTACATCCAGTCGCGGACGTTTTGGCCGTCACCGTACACGGGAAGAGGTTTGCCGCGTAGCGCGTTGTGGATCATCAGGGGGATCAGCTTCTCGGGAAACTGGAAGGGGCCGTAGTTGTTGGAGCAGTTGGTGGTCAGCGTCGGAAGCTTGAAGGTGTGAAACCAGGCGCGGACGAGATGATCGGAAGCGGCCTTCGATGCTGCGTAGGGACTGTTGGGCGCGTAGGGCGTGGTCTCGCAGAATGCGGGATCGTTCTCGCCGAGCGAGCCGTAGACTTCGTCGGTGGAAACGTGGAGGAAACGAAAGCGCGGCTTGTCGGCGTCCGAGAGACGGTTGTAATAGCCGCGGGCTTCTTCGAGCAGCGAGAACGTGCCGTGAACATTGGTGCGGACGAACTCTTCCGGGCCGAGGATGGAGCGATCGACGTGGCTCTCGGCGGCGAAGTGAACGATGGCTGAAGGTTGATGCTCGCGGAAGAGACTTGCATACTAATGCGCGATCGTTGATGTCGCCGTGGACGAACGAATAGCGCGAGTTGTCGGCGGCGGATGAGAGGTTGGCAGGATTGCCGGCGTAGGTGAGGCAATCGAGATTGATGATTGGCGCGGACTCATGCGCCAGCCACTGCAAGATGAAATTGGAGCCGATGAATCCGGCGCCACCGGTGACGATGATCGTATCCGTCATAAGGTCCTAGAGTGAACTCCGTAAATAATGATTGAGTTGAGCGAGGCGCGCGGCTTCGACCGGGTCTTGCTGTTTGCGGCGAATGGCCTCGCGAACAAGGACTGCAAAACTGATTAACAGAAATGCGATCGAGGGTAGCAATGGCGACGATCAAGAGCCGCTTCGGACTGGACTTGCGCTCGGGCGGCACGCCCCGGTCAACCACCTGCACGACGACCGCGTTTTTGGCTTCGTCGATGCGCGCGGCTTCGAGCTGGCGAGCGAGGAAGTCATACAGGGACTCGTGATAGCGCAGATCGCGGGCCACGCGGAGGTACTCGACGCTGGCGGAGGCGACACGACGGGTCGGGAGCTGGAGATTTCCTTCGGAGACATCGTTGCCACCGCGGTCAAGCTGGGAAATCTTGGCGGACTGGGCTTGAAGCTCGGCCAGTTCCCTTTCGACACGCTTGACGTCAGGGTTGTTCTCGGTACCGTAGGTGCGCAGGGATTGAAGCTGCACTTGCTTGGCGGCGATCTGCGCGCGGATGTCGGCTGCCGCACCGATCAGTGCCTTGGTCTGGGCGTCGGGCTGGAGCAGTCCGGTCTTTTGCTCGATCTGCTGCATGGCAACCTCGGCCTTAGCCAGATCGTCACGCTCTTGCGCGAGTTTCTGCTCGAAGAACACACGGCGCTGGGCGGCCTCGGTAAGGGCAAGGCTCTGGTTGAGGGTGCGCAGTTCATCGACCCAGGCGTTGGCAATGTCGGCAGCACGCTGCGGATCCCGGTCGGTAACCTCGATGGAAATCAGGCCTTCTTTTTCGGGATCGATTTCGCTGCGCTTTTCAAGAACCTTACGGGCATCCTGATAGGTCTTCTTGTCGTAAACCTTGCGAAGATCGAAGCGGTTGATAAGCGCGTCTTCGACGCTGCGGCTCTTGAGCATGGCGACGAAGACGTCGGACGGGTTCTTGAGTCCGAGGTCGCGGAGATCGACAGTGTTGCCGCCCGCCACCTGTCCAACGAGCGAGCTGAGGATGGATTGATTCTGCTGGGGCGGAAGGATAGTGGCTGTGGCGGTGTAACTCTTGGGGAGCAGAAAAACGATGATGGTCGCCAGAATGGCGGCTCCCAGGGTGACCTGCACGATGAGTTTTTTTCTCGCGCGCCAGCACGAGGAGGATCTCGAGGATGTCGGCGGTACCCCGGGAGTCTGGGCTGACGACGTCGTTGACCGATGTGGAGGGCGATTGGGGCATGCGGTTCTCTGTTGTGCCTGAGCGAGTTCGATCAGGGGTTAAGCAAATCATCGAAAATCGAAAGCGGATTCCCCGCGGACTAAAGTCCGCGGGGAATGACAAAAAACAAATGTCTCATGCGGCACGACTAAAGTCGTGCCCTGATACAAAACTGTTCCACGAACCATTCCTCCGAGAACTGGGAGCCGTGCCCCTTCAAAACACGCTCGAATGCGGCACGAGTGAAGTCGTGCCCTGATATAAACCCGTTCCACGAACCATTCCTCCGAGAACTGGGAGCCGTGCCCCTTCAAAACCTCGCTCGAATGTGGCACGAGTGAAGTCGTGCCCTGATACAAAACTGTTCCACGAACCATTCCTCCGAGAACTGGAAGCCGTGCCCCTTCAAAACCTCGCTCGAATGTGGCACGAGTGAAGTCGTGCCCTGATACAAAACCGTTCCACGAACCATTCCTCCGAGAACTGGAAGCCGTGCCCCTTCAAAACACGCTGATGAATCCAGGTCCCATTACGGGCTCAGGACTTTGACTGCAGCGGCGGCTAATCCGAAGTTGAACAGAATCGTTGACCAGTCTTTGAGGCCGCGCACAAAAGAACCCCGGTCGGTTTGTTCGGGAACGATGACGGCGTCGCCGGGCATTAGCACCATGCTGTCGAACCCGCCTGACCAGAACGTGGTCGAGGCGTCTTTGTTGACTACACCACCGTTGGCGCGAACTACAAAAATGCGGCCTTTGTCGGCATCGCGCGTGGGGCCACCGGCGTTGCGCAGATATGAGTTCACGGTCTTGCCAGGCTCACGCAGAAACGACCCCTGATTGTAAACATCACCGATGACCGTAACGGTGGCCGGGGAGGTGGGAACGTAGAATTCGTCGCCGTCCTCGAGCGCGATGTCAGGAATGCTGTCGATGGTGGTGTCGTCAGGATGCATGTTCAGGACGATGCGGCCGTCAGGCTGAATGCGTCGCAGAAGATCCAGGCTGGCACGTTCGGCCTCAAGATTGGCGCGCGCGGAAACCAGTTCAGCATTGCTCGTGGACGTGGCCAACATTTGCGCGGCGCGGCGGTCCAGGTCATGCTCACTCTCGGCAATCATCTGGTCAAGCCGCTTTTGCTGCTCCGCACGCACCGACGCGCGACCGAACTGCGAGCCGTAAAGATAGGCAGAGGGGGTGAGTCCACCAGCTTCGCGCACCATTTCGCGCAGGCGCTCGCCGGGCTTCACCCGATAGACACCCGACGCGCCGAACTCTCCCGTGAGCCGAACAAACTTGGTCTGCTTTAATTCGGGCACGCGCAAGTCGGATTGAGAAAAGATCGTGACAATGTCGCCGGGCTGGAGCGGGACGTTGTTGGCGCTGTCGTGCTCCAGGATCGCCAGGCCGAGGTTGAAGGGGACCAAGCGGGTGGACAGGTCCTGCGGGTCCATGCGCTGCACGACAGCGTAGTCCCAGTTGATGTCGGGCGCGTTGCGGCGCACTTCGTTCTGCGCGCCCGACGGACGCGCGCCGGGGGCCTGCGATTCGAGCGTGAGCTGGTTCTGTGTCTTCCAGTAATCGCGAGTGACGAGGAACTCGCGACTGGGTATGAGGTCTCCGATGCGCATGCCTTCATGCCAGGGATAACGCCCCGGACTGGCCACATTGCCACGCAAGGTAATCGCATTCTCGAAGCGCGGCGAAAGTGAAGTCACGTTGACCAAGTCGCCGTCTTTCACGGGATGCGTGAGCCCGGCGGAGTCAAGCGTGACGTCTTCGACACGACGTGAATTGCGATTGAGAATCTCCTCGACCAGAACTTTGCCACCATAGGCGGTGTTGGTCAGGCCTCCTGCCAGGTCGAAGACATCGGCCAGCGTGGTTTCACCTTTGAGCTCGTAAATTGCAGGCGTGTTGACTTGGCCTCCCACGGCAACCTGCGGGCCGACGGGGGGGAAGTAGAGCACGTCTTCGGGCTGCAACAGCACGTCGTGCGACTTGTCGCCCTTGATGAGGAGATCGTAGAGATCGAATTCGGTGACGACCTTGGCTCCGCGCTTTAACTGAATGCGGCGCATCGAACCGGAAGGCAGCGGACCGCCGGAAGCGAAGATGGCGTTGGTGAGCGTGCTGAGAGAACTGACGGTATATCGGCCGGGCTGGCTGGCCTGTCCTACCACATAGATGTCGATGGAGCGCAAGTCGCCCATGGTGACTGTCAGGTCGAAGTTCTGGTAGATGCGGCCGATATGCGAGGTCAGAAAGCCTTGCAGCTGCTCGAACCGCAGACCGGAGACATTGAGCTGTCCGACCTTGGGGATGAAGATGGTGCCGTTGCGGTCAACGCGAGCGTGAATGTCGAGGTCGATCTGTCCCCAGGCGCGGATGAGAAGCTCGTCGCCGGGACCAATAACGTAGTTGGACGTAACGGGAATACGATCTACGGGCGCAAACGTCGCAGGCGCGTTGAACAGTCCGGCGCCATAGATGGGCAGTGGATAACCGAGCGACTGCGCCACAAACTGCTGAAAATCGGTTAGCTCCAAGGTTTTCGGCGCAGGCTGCGCGGTGGCGGGGCGCGTGGCCGGCGACGTTTCAGCCGGAAGTTTAGTCTGCGCCGACGGCGCGGCTTGCGGAGAGGCCGATGAAGTTGCTGTGGCTCCGGATTGCGCGGACGGCGAGACTGGGGCTGGAGGCGCGGGCGTCATGGGATTTTGCGCCATCGCGGCGAAAGTCCAACATCCCGCTAGAAGCAAAACCGAGCATGCTATCGACCGCGAACAGCGAACCAAGATCCTCACAAATCCCTTTAGGACACACATGTCTTTTGGCAATAGGGTAACACTCCGTTCATGCGAATCGGACGGCGACGAAGCGGTGGCGGCGAGTGTGAGGCGCGAGTGGACGCGGTGGGGCGGCGTTGTTCGGAACTCGGATAACGCACGAGACCATAGCACTTCCGTCCGCATCCGCTGCACGTAGGTGGGTATATAACACTTATCGATGCCGACCACAAATTCCCGAGAAATCTTAGTAACTTCTTGCGTGCGCATTTTGATGCGCCCATAATAAAAGGAAGCTGCGACAAGTCTGTATTCCCCGTACGTCTTGCGTGGTGTATCCGTAATCGCGGTACATGCGGTAGTAATCTACCGGGAATTACGGTGAGGCATTGGACGGCCCGAACTAGGAATCATTCACGACCTCGAATCATGTTGCGTAGTCGGAGTTCACTCTGGGATTGCATTCATTAAGAAGTGGCTGTTCGCAGAGGTGGGACCCACTGGCCACGGTGTCCAAAAGGAGTACGCGATGAGAAGGCTGACCCTCGTGTTAGCGCTGTTGACGACGGCGACGGCTTACGCTGCCCCGGTCAACATGACGTTCGTTAATTTCCAGTCAGGCGGTTGGCAAGCCGGATATCCCTACTACGCCACGATCAATGGTGCGCCAGTGGACGTGATGTGCGATGACTGGGAGCACGGCGGAGCGCCGGGCGATTTCTGGCAGGCCAATGTCACTAATCTTGGCACGGGCGACCTCAGTTTGCTGCGCTTCAATCAGATGAATAACGCTCTGACGCTTTATGATGAAGCGGGCTGGCTGCTGTTGCAAACGGAAGTAG
Source organism: uncultured Acidobacteriaceae bacterium (assembly GCA_963749635.1). Lineage (GTDB taxonomy): Bacteria > Acidobacteriota > Terriglobia > Terriglobales > Acidobacteriaceae > DASRAA01. Next base: position 43,471 of record CAVVNW010000011.1, on the reverse strand, counting down.
TTCCGCAGACCCAGTGGACGGACATTAATTATGCGGTGTGGAATATTTTTGATTCCACCGCTCCGCTGCCCGGAAATGCGCAGTACTGGTTGACCAGCGCCCAGCAGGAAGCGCAGAACGGGTTTCCCGGAGTTAATTTCTACAGGGTCGGAATTCTGACACCCGTTAACCAGTACGACCCGAATCTGAACCACCCGCAGGAGTTCCTGCAAATCATTCCCGAGCCGGGGACGCTGTTGCTGGTGGGATCGGGACTGGTGGGACTGATCGCGCGCAAGCGGCTGAGTTAAGAGTCCGCTCAACGTTGTGAATTGCGGGTCTAAGAGATTGCGCTGCCCTCGTCCGGCACCTATTACCAAAGAAATTGAAGCTTGAACGGCTGTAGTGTCGAATGAAGCCTGCGACGGCAGGGGACATCGGCAAGCCGCCGTGCTGGTTGTATGATTGCGTCCGTATCGGGAGGATTGAATGGTCAGGCGCTGTATTGCGATCAATAAACGCAATGCCGTTTTGCTTGCGGCCTTGAGTTGCGCGTTTTTGGTTCTCTTGACTAATGCCGGGGCGCAGAACGCGTACCCAAAAGATGAGGTCTTCGGCGGATACTCTGCGCTGATCCCTAATGGGTGGGGCGACCTGGATTACAAGATCAATACCATTCCGAATGCCTTTGACGCCTCGAACACATACTACCTTCCGAATATTCATAACCTGGGACTGCTGATCGACGGCAGCGGACACTTCAAGGGAAGCACCACGCCTCCGAATTTGCAGAACGGATCCAATGACAGCACCGGAGTCGGTTACGCGCTGGGCGGACTTCAATACAAGTTTCATCGCGACAAACTGTCGCCGTTTTTCCGCGGATTTGTAGGCGCGGCGAATATCTCTCCCGATTGCTGCCACGGCACGCAATGGAGTCTTGCAGCCGGCGGCGGCGGCGGACTGGACCTTACCGTAACGCCGCGGATTTCCATTCGGCTCATCCAGGCGGATTACATTTATTCGCACTATAGCCACGAAGTGCCATATGTCCCGATGCTTTCCCAGTTTCAGCAGGACACTGTGGACCCTCACCCAACAGCAGTGGAACAGCGTGCGGCTGGCTGCAGGCGTCGTATTCAGCTTTGGGAGCTACTCCACGCCGCAGCTCCCCTCCTGCACCGCGTCAGCTTCGCCAAGCGAAGTGAATGCGGGCGAGCCGGTGAGACTCAGCAGCACGGGCAGTAACTTCATCCCGAAACATTCGCTGACCTACGGGTGGACGACCACGGGCGGCAAGCTGTCGAGCTCGACCACGGAAGCGTCGCAAGTCGATACCACGGGTCTGGCGCCGGGAAGCTATACGGTGACGTCGTCGGTCGGTGATCCGAAAGCGAAAAAGATGAATGGCGCGACGTGTACCACAACGTTTGCCGTGAAGACGCCTCCGCCGATGCATCCGCCGGTGGTTACGTGTTCGATCAGCCCGGCAATGATCGATGTGGGACAGTCCGCGACAGTGACGATGACGGCCACGAGTCCGGACGGACGGCCGCTGACTTACGCCTGGACATCGACCGGCGGCCAGTTGACCGGCAATGGATCTACCGCGACTGTGGTCGCGGGCAAGAGCGACGCGGGCAATACCATCACGGTAACGGGAACAGCGACCGACGACCGCACCTTGAGCGCAAACTGTTCCACGCAGGTCAGCGTTCCGAAGCTGCCCGAGCCGTGCGTGAAGATACTGGATTGGGGCGAGTGCAGGTTCGACAAGGATCCGCGGCGTCCGGCGCGCGTGGATAACGACTGCAAGGACGTCCTCGACAAGCTCGCACTGAGCGTGCAGCAGACGCCCGGCGGGAAGCTGGTGATCGTCGGCTACAGCGACCCGAAGGAAGCGGCCAAGTATCCGAACCTGGGCGCGCAGCGGGCGGAAAACGTTGTCGTACTACCTGACGACCGATGGGTCGAACAAGATTGATGCAGAACGTTTGGAAGCGCACCAGGGCGGCACGCAGGGGCAGACCGCTCACTTCTATTTCGTGCCGGATGGCAAGGTTTGCGAAGGGCAGGTGGACCTGGGCACTCCGGTGAATGAAGCAAAGGTAAAAGGCCAGACACGAACGCTGCCGCAACACAAGAAGGCGACAGCGGCAACGCCCCCGACACAGTAAGACCGTAATGTGGAGGAAAGATTGGTGGACCTGAGCGGGATCGAACCGCTGGCCTCCTCGTTGCGAACGAGGCGCTCTCCCAGCTGAGCTACAGGCCCACGTAGAAGGGGAAACGGGGCAGAGAAGCCTCGTTTCCTTCACTCATTATACAATCAAGCTGCGTTGTGAGTACGTGCGGCCAGGCGAGACGCACGGACTGAAGTCCGCGCGGTTCCGAGAAATGGGTCACTCGACGCTGGCCTGAGGGCCAGCTCTACCTTTTTAGTGGCCACTCCTACGACCGTACTCGTCGAGCGCGGAGGCGAGGCGCTCGAAGGCAGTGCGCGTCATCTCGGTGTCGCCTCCGATGCCGACACGAAAATGCTGCGGCATATCGAAGAAATGGCCGGGCGCAGCGCTGGTCTCATACTTCTCGCGCAGCAATTGCAAGAAATCGTCGACGCTTTCCCGATCGTAATTTGGGAAAGACGATGGTCCCTTTTTGCGGGCGGTGGAATTCCAGGTCCTTCCGCGAATCCAGAAAATCGTTCATTGTCTTGCGATTGGTTTCGAGCAGCAGCTTGGCGCGAGCGGCGACCTTATCCAGATTGTCGAGCGCAACAACACTGATCAGCTCGGCCGGATGCGCAGGAGTAGCGGCGAAAAGATCGTTGATGCGCCACATGCGCTCAGCGAGTTCAGGGCTGGCGAGCACCCATCCGCAACGGACACCACTCAGCCCGAAAGCCTTGGTCAGACTGCTGGTCACGAGAAAATGATCGCCGAACTCAGACGCGGGACGAGGACGATGCCCGTAGAAAGTCTCCAGATAAACTTCGTCAACCAGCACGCGCGCGCCGTGGGCCTTGGCTATGTCCCCGACCGCGCGAATGGTGGCTTCGTCGGCATAGGCTCCGCTGGGGTTATGCAGATTGGTGAGAATGATGAGCCGGGTACGCGACGTGATGTTGCGTTCGACTTCGGCGGGATCGATGCGGAAGCCATCCTCGAATCGGCGCTCAAAACGGCGGAGGTCGGCACCGAGGAAGACGGCAGTCGATTCCAACAACTCGTAGGTCGGATGTTCGATGAGCACTTCATCGCCGGGATCGAAGCTAGCGGCCATAGCGAGATGGTTCGACATCGACGTACCCGCCGAGGTGACAACGCAGTCGGGCGAGACACCGTTATAGCGAGCAATCCGCTCTATTAGCGGGAAATGTCCGTACTTACCATCGTGCACGTTGGGACCGTTAATCTCGAGGTCTTCGATGCGGACGGGCAGTCCTGAGAGCGGGTAGGTCATGATTCCGCTGGTGGCCAGGTTGTATTTGGCGGCAGAACGCAGCTTGGCGAACTCCATGTACGGCGAACGCATGTGGGAACGTGAGGGCATTGTGATCCTTTAGTGCGCGGACTAAAGTCCGCTGGAACAAAATAACCGACTTGGACGCTGGCCTAAAGGCCAGCTCTACCTGAGCGATGCGCCCAGAATGCATAAACAGGCACACCGAGCGCAAGTATGGCCATCCCCAGCAACGTGTTGGCCGGGTATTTGTAGACGGTATTAATTACGACCAGCCAGCAGGATGCGATGAACAGCGCCGTGGTGTAAGGGTGGCCTGGTATGCGATAGGCACCGTCCTCGGTTTGATTCGGATTCAATTGTGCTTCGCGGCGCCGAAAAACGAACACGCTGGCGCCGGTGAGTCCGAAGAAGATGAAATCCATAGAGACGACGTAGTTCAATATCTTTTCGTAGCTGCCAGAGAGCGCAATCACCAGGGTCAACACGCTTTGCAGGATCATCGCCACCACCGGCACATGCGTCTTGGCATCGATGCGCGCAACGGCGCGGAAAAACAGTCCGTCGCGCGCCATCGCAAAATAAACGCGCGGCGCGGTGAGTACGGACTGGCTGAGAAAGCCGAGAGTCGACACGGCGATTCCCAAGGCGATCAGGCGCGCACCGGTATTGCCCATCGCCAGTCGCATGACCGACGACGCCGGTACGGTGCTCTCTGCCAAGCCTGCAGCTCCCAGCGCCCGCACGCAAACGAAGTTCACCCCGAGATAGAGCGCGATCACTCCCGCCACTCCCATCAGTAACGCTCGCGACAGATTGCGCGTCGGGTCCTTGATTTCCGCGGCGATGAAGTTGGCGGTCTGCCAGCCTCCGAAGGCGAACAGCACCGGAACCATCGCAGCGCCCATCGCGGTGACGAGGTCGAGCGACGGCGGACGATCGAGGACGGGATGCGTGACCGGAAACGGCGAACGGATGAGGAACAGTCCTGCAAAAATGAGTGTCGCGATAGCGCCGATCTTGAGCAGCATCAGGATGCTTTGCACCCGACTGCCGGCGCGAACACCGAGGCAATTAACTAGAGTGAGCAGGACGATGGTGACGACGGCGATGAGTCGTTCGGAGACGGGCCAGTTCGTCAGCTCGAGAAAATAGCGCGCGAAGGTGACCGTAACCGCGGCCATGCCTCCGGTCTGGATGACGAGCAGCAGAACCCACCCGTAAAGAAAACCTGCGATGGGGTGAAACGCTTCCCGCAAATAGGCGTATTGGCCACCGACATCGGGCATACGCGCTGCGAGTTCGGCATAGACGAATGCGCCGAGAAGAGCGACGACGCCTCCGGCGCTCCACGCGGCGAGGATCAGCACGGGCGTGTGAACTGCGCGCGCAACGACGTAGGGGTTAATGAAGATGCCGGCGCCGACAATCCCGCCCATCACGATCATGGTAGCGTCGAAGAGTCCTACCTGACGCAGTAGTTGGGCGGAAGCGTGCGCCGGCGGCGCCGAGGATGCTGTCGGTTCGGAAGTCATTCTGTCGGTCGGCTGTGCGAATGTAACACGGACCGCCAGCGACACCGTGGTCGCGACAATTTCACGGTCGTGATGCTGCCGCACGGCTGAGGCGATCGAGGACCGCTTCCCACTCCGCGCCGGGGCCGGGAGTCTCGACGGCGATCCAGTCGTAGCCGCGGACATCCAGCGCGTGCAGGATGCTGTAGAGGCGGGACGCGTAGTCGGCGGCGGTGTCGGGCATGACGACGACTTCGCTTACTGACTCGCGCGGGGGACGGCGGAGTTGGAGATAGGCGCCGGATCCCTTCGCTGGAACGTGGCCGTCACGCACCAGGAACAGCGGCGTGCGCGGGCTGTAGTGGCGGGGATGCATTCCCGGTGAAGCGTGTGCCCCTGCACTCGCGGGTTGTGCGCTGGCGATTTCGCCAATCACTGCTTCGATCTGTTGGCGCGAGATGCCGCCGGGGCGCAACAACACGGGCACGTCTTCCACGAGCGACAGTACGGTGGACTCGATACCGACTGTGCACGGGCCGCCGTCAAGGATGAAGTCCACACGATCGCCGAGTCCGAGGCGCACATGTTCGGCGGTGGTGGGCGAAATCTGCGCGAAGCGGTTGGCGCTGGGCGCCGCGACAGGAACATGCGCGGCCGCGATGAGCGCCAACGCGATCGGATGAGCAGGCATCCGCACGCCGACGGTCGGCAGGCCAGCGGTGACGATGTCGGGAACGGCAGGTGTTTTCGGAAGGACAAGCGTGAGCGGACCGGGCCAGAAATGCTCCGCCAGAATTCGCGCTTTGTCCGGCCACGAAGCAACCACCCTCGCCACCATGCCGTGATCGCTGACGTGCACGATCACCGGGCTGGTGTTAGGTCTTCCCTTCACCTCGAAAATGCGCGCTACCGCGACGGCATCGAGCGCGTTGGCACCCAGTCCGTAAACCGTTTCAGTGGGAAAAGCGACGAGTTTGCCGCTGCGGAGAAGCTCGGCAGCGTAGGCGATCTCGTCGGTCGAGGGCGGATTGAACTCATTGGACTTCACGAATTAGCACCCGTCCGATTATCTCGTGCGACCGCTCGAAGGGTCGGGCGAATCGGCTGAGTCAACATCGATATGGAGACCTGAGCTCGGAGGAATTCCGGGCGGGTAACAGTTGCCGTCGGGCGCGTAGCTTTGGCGGCAAGCGTTCGTCAACTCAGAACGCCGCGGCGATTGCGCATACTGCCAGACCTCGGCGAATGAGACGCCGCTCGCCACAGGACGCGGCGGAGCGCCGGGAAAAACGCAGCCGGGCGACGGTCCACATTGATCGTTGCTGATGAAGAAATGAATTTCGCGGCCTCCGGCGTTGTCGCGAATGTCGGTGGCCGTAACCACCAAGACCTTGCTCGACTCGCGAACGGCAATGCCCGAACAATAGATGCCCGCGCGATAGCCAGCTTTGACGATGCCGTCGACGAAGGCGTGAATGTAGGCTCGCTGTTCGGGAAGCATGCGCCCTCCCTGCTCCTGGTCGAGAAAGAGGATCGCCTTCTTGGGAAAGCCGGCGGCGGTCGCGGCCTGCACCGCGGCAGCCGCGTCGCGCGAACCGACGCCCGCGGCATCGCCCGAAGCTTTCAGATCTTTGTACTCGCGGCCATTGAAGAGCAGCAGGAAGCCGTAGCCCATCGACTGCAACTGAGACCGCTTCCCTTTCCAAGTGTTGCGGTCCTCGCCAGGAGGATTGTTGAGCCAATATCCAGTGAAGGCGAAGTTCTTGCGCAAGGACTGCATGGCAGCGTCGCCAGGGTAGTCGTTGCGATCGAGACCGAGATAGGTTTGGGCGGAAGCAGTCGATGCCGATGCGACGGTTATGAGGATCAGGGTGCGAAACAATCGCATGAGTTGAATATCGCACGAAAAGCAAGGGCAGCCACGGATTTCCACGGATGACACGGATCCAAGGTTAGATTCGATGCGGCGGAAAAATCGTATTCCCACCCTTTCCCAACACAAGGGAAAGGATGGGGCACCCAGGTTCTTCCTAGTCCGTAGCTGAATTACACCTCGTCGACGAATGGCTCAGTACGGCCCGATGATGCCTCCGATGTTACGTGACTTAGGCAGCGCGACCGCAGGTGGATTGACTCCCCAATAATCGGCAAACGTGTCGAGATATTTGTAGCCCGATCCGGTGTTGAACAGCACGACCTCGTCGCTTGGTTTCAGGAATCCACTCTTCAGCAGTTCGAGATACGCAGCCATCGCGGCCCCTCCTTCTGGTGCGGCGAAGATTCCTTCGCTGGCAGCAAGGTCCTTGACTCCGGCCATAATCGCGTCGTCATCGACAGCTATTGCCGTGCCCCCGCTCTGACGAATGATGTCGAGAATGATGAAGTCGCCATATGCCTTGGGAACGCGCAGTCCGGCCGCCAGAGTGTGGGCATTGGGCCACATTTCCGACGCAGTCTTTTCTTCATGTAACGCTTTAATAATTGGCGCGCAGCCACTGGCCTGAATGCAGATCATCTTGGGCCGCTTCCCTGTCGAAATCCAGCCCAGCTGCTCCATTTCGTCGAAGGCTTTCCACATCCCGATGAGGCCGACGCCACCGCCAGTCGGGTACAGAATTGCGTCGGGCAAGCGCCAGCCGAGTTGCTCAGCGACTTCGTAGCCCATGGTCTTCTTGCCCTCGACGCGAAACGGTTCCTTGAGCGTCGAGACGTCGAACCAGCCTTCCTTGTCTTTGCGCTCGGCGACCATGCGTCCGCAATCGCTGATCAGTCCATCGACCAGCGTGAGATGCGCGCCGCTGGCTTCCACTTCCAGACGGTTGGCCAAGGGGACATCTTTGGGCATAAAGACGTACGCCTCCAGGCCAGCCGCGGCGGAGTACGCGGCGAGCGCTCCTCCGGCGTTGCCGGCTGAAGGAGCCGCGAGTTTCTTGAGTCCGTAGTGGCGCGCCATGGTGAGGGCTGCGCTCATGCCACGGGCTTTGAACGAGCCGGTGGGATTCAGGCCTTCATCCTTTATCAATAGGCGCGGATATTTGCGGCTGAGCAACATCGGCGTCAAGCCTTCGCCCAGCGTGATAGGTTCCGCGTCGGGTAGAACCACGGAGTAGCGCCACATGGAGGACGGCCCGGCGTTGACAGTTTCGCGCGGCGAGTTCTTGCGAATTGCTGTGAGATCGTAGCGCACATAGAGCGGTCCGCCGTCTTTGGGACAGACATTGCGCGCGACTTCAGCGATGAGACGATCGCCACATTTGGAGCATTCGAAATAAAGTATTTTGGCCATAATGTGTAATCCAGGAAACTTCGCAGTGTAGCACCGATAGCAGTTGTCAGTTGCCAGTCGTCAGTTGTCAGTAATAACAAAAGCAAGGGATGAATTCGCGGACGACGCGGACCAGGCTGACTGGTATAGACTTTTTTCTTCAATGAGCGAACCGACCACTCCGTTGATGCGGCAATATGCCGCGATCAAGAAAGAGCATCCCAGCGCGTTGCTGTTCTTTCGCCTCGGAGACTTCTACGAGCTGTTCTTCGAAGACGCGGTGGTTGCGGCCAAGGAACTGCAGATCACCCTGACCTCACGCAACAAAGAAAAAGGTATCGCGATCCCGATGTGCGGAGTTCCCTACCACGCCGCGGAAGGATACATCGGCAAACTGATCCGCAAGGGCTTCAAGGTCGCGATTTGCGAGCAGATGGAAGACCCGCGCCTCACCAAGCAACTGGTGAAGCGCGAAGTGACCCGCGTGGTAACGCCGGGCACTGCGGCCGACGCGCAACTGGGCGCAGAGGAAAACAACTTTCTCGCCTGCGTGGCGCGCAGCAAAGATGTCTTCGGGTTCGCCGCACTTGATCTTTCGACCGGCGAGTTTCGCGCCACGGAGTTTACCGGCAGCGACGGCGAACGGCGGGTGGCGGAAGAGTTGCTGGTGCTGCGTCCGCGCGAAGTTCTGTATGCCGCTGCGATGCCGCTGTTCGATCAGCCGAGGCAGCAAGCTGTGGTTTCAGTAGCGGGTGCTACGCCGCGAATCGCCAGCCTGGAGAACGCGAGTTGGGCGGAGACGCCGCTGGAAGACTGGGTGTTCGCGCCCGACTACGCGATTCCGCAAGTCGAAAATCACTTCGGCGTGCTGTCGCTCGAAGGATTTGGTCTCGCCAATCGCTCGGCGGCGGCGACGGCAGCGGGCGCGATATTACATTACATTCGCTCGACGCAGCGCGGCTCGCTCGACCACGTCGATCGCATCGGCTACTACGAGCGGCAGGATTGCCTGGTGCTCGATGCGGTGACCGTGCGTAACCTCGAGTTGATCGAGCCGCTGTTCTCGGGCAGCGGCGATGTGCTGACACTTTTTCGCTCCCTCGACTGCACAATCACGCCCATGGGCAAGCGTTTGCTGCGAGCGTGGATGCTGCGGCCCTCGATCGATCGCAAGCAAATCGAGAGTCGCCTGGATGCCGTCGAAGCGATGGTCAGAGACTTGGTCACGCGCGAGGAATTACGCCGCTCGATGGAGGGCATTCTCGATCTTGAACGTCTGTTGAGCCGGGTCACGCTCGAGGCGGCGAATCCCCGCGACTTGCTGGCGCTGGCGGCGTCGTTCGCGAAATTGCCGACTGTGCGTGCGACGCTGGGCCGGTTTGCTGCCGAGCGGCTACACGAGTTACAGAACCAATGCGACGAGCTGGCTGACTTGCGCGAGCGCATTACCTCGACGCTGGAAGATGAGCCACCGCTAACGTTAAGCGACGGTGGAGTGATCCGCTCGGACGTAGACGCTTCGCTCGATGAACTGCGCAATCTCAGCCGCAATAGCAAGCAGTACATCGCCGAGATCGAGCAGCGGGAGCGAACCCGCACCGGAATTGGCTCGCTCAAAGTGAAGTTCAACAGCGTGTTTGGCTATTACCTGGAGATATCCAAAGCCAATCTTCATCACGCGCCGCCGGATTACGAACGGAAGCAGACGCTAGTGAACGCCGAGCGGTTCACCACTCCGGAGCTGAAAGAGTACGAAGCGAAGGTGCTCGACGCGCAGGAGAAGATGGTTGAGATCGAGAGGCGGCTGTTTGCGGAATTGCGGGTAGCGACTGCGGCCGAGTCGCGGCGTATCCGGCAAACGGCCTTGGCGCTGGCGGAGATCGACGTGCTAGCGAGCTTCGCGTCGCAAGCTGCTAACCGAAGCTATTGCCGTCCGCGATTGGACGACTCGAGCGATATCGAGATTGTCGACGGCCGGCATCCGGTGATCGAACAACAGGATTTGTCGGGTGTAGCGGACCGTTTCGTGTCGAACGACCTTTTCTTGAACGGCAGCACCAACGCGGTGCTGGTCATCACCGGGCCAAACATGGGAGGCAAGTCGACCTACCTGCGGCAGGCCGCATTGATCGTCTTGATGGCGCAGATGGGATCGTTTGTTCCTGCCCGTTCGGCGCGGCTGGGGTTGGTCGACCGCATCTTCACCCGCATTGGCGCTTCGGACAATCTGGCGCGAGGGCGCTCGACGTTCATGGTCGAGATGACGGAGACCGCTGCCATCCTGAATACTGCCACGCCGCGGTCGCTGATTCTGCTCGACGAGGTCGGGCGCGGCACCTCAACCTACGATGGACTCGCCATCGCGTGGGCGGCCATCGAGTACATTCACGCCAACACGCGTGCCAAGACACTGTTTGCGACGCACTATCACGAGTTGACCGAACTGGCCGACCGTTTGAGTGGCGTGAAGAATTTCCACGTGACGGTGAAAGAGAGTGGAGGAGGCATCGTCTTCCTCCGCAAAGTCACCGAGGGCTCAGCCGACAAGAGCTACGGCATCGAAGTGGCAAAGCTCGCCGGGCTCCCGGCCGACGTCATTCGTCGTGCGCGCGAGGTGCTGGCCGAACACGAAACCGCAGAACGGAACGCGGTGACCCATCTGGCCAAGGACGAGACGAAGGCTGGCGGCCCAATGCAGCTAACGATTTTCACGCCGTTGTCGCAGAAGATCGTCGACCGTATCAAGGAGACCGACCTGAATTCCATCAGCCCGCTGGAAGCGCTGAATCTGCTGCATGAGTTGAAGAAGCAGGTAGATTAGCGAGAACCTCATTGCACACTGAATCAGCGCCGGTGGGCGCGATACACTCGATTTAAACCTCCCATGCCCATCAAATCCAGTTCCGATCTGCGCACACGAGTCGGGCAATTGATGATCATGGGCTTCGACGGGACCGAGATCTCGGGCCGGCTGCGCACCATGCTGGCGACGTTTCAGCCGGGCGGCATCATCCTCTTTAAGCGCAACATCGCGGAAGCGGCGCAGACGCACGCGCTGCTACGCGACGCGCAAAAGACAGTGGCAGCGCCGTTGTTTCGCTGCGTCGACATGGAGGGCGGTACGGTTGATCGCTTTCGCGATGTCATTGCGCGAATACCTTCGGCAGCGGAAGTTGCCGAGTCAGGATCGGCAAAGCTGTTTCGCAAACATGGCAAGCTCATCGGACAACAACTTCGCTCACTGGGCTTCAATACTGATTTCGCGCCGTGCGTGGACCTGCGGCTTCAAGAGTCGTTGAGTGTCTTGGGTTCGCGTACCGTGTCGTCTGATCCGCGCGAGACGATGCGCTACGCGCGGGCGTTTCTCGGCGGCTTGCAAGACGCGCGCGTTCTCGGCTGCGGCAAGCACTTTCCCGGCTTGGGTGGAGGCAACCTCGACAGTCATCACGCTCTGCCGTCGATCGATAGAGCTTGGACGGATTTGTGGAATAACGACTTGGTTCCCTATCGCGCGATGCGCAAGGAATTTCCTTTCGTGATGGTGGCACACGTTGCGTATCCCAAGATCACGGGCGACTCGACTCCAGCGTCACTCTCGAAAAAATGGATCACGGACATTCTGCGAAAGCGAATCGGCTATCGAGGGCTGGTCATCTCCGACGATCTCGACATGGGCGGAGTTTTGAATGGCGCCTCCATTGAAGAGGCCGCGGTGGAGACGATACGAGCCGGCTCGGATATGTTTCTCGTCTGCCAGAAAGAAGAACATGTGTGGCAAGCGTATGAAGCAGTGTTCACGCGGGTGGAGACCGACAAACGGTTCGCCAATCTCGTGACCGAGAAGGCACGCCGCGTGACCGCGTTCAAGGCGAAGTCAAGCGAGCTTCGCGCGCGGATGGCTGCGACACCCTCCGCGAAGACTGTTGAAACGCTGCGCCGCCGGGTGTGGGAGTTCACCGAAGAGCTACGGCTCAGCAAGCTAGGCTTGCCAGAGCAGCGCGAGAAGGAGCTCGCCCGATGATCGTCGCCGGCGTCATGAGCGGCACCTCGGCCGATGGCATCAATGTCGCGCTGGTACGCATTCAGGGGCGAGGGTTTCGTTCGCGCCTGGAGTTGCTGGCCAACTACGAGTTTCCCTACCCGGCGGAGGTGCGCAAGGCAGTCCTCGCGGCAATGAACGCGACGTCGGCCAGGGTCGCCGATCTCGCGCGACTCAACTTCACGCTCGGAGAGCTTTACGCGAAGGCGGTCGAGGCCGCGCAGCGGAGAGCGCGGCTGGAATGCGAGCTGGTGGGATGCCACGGGCAGACCCTCTACCACCAAGGCACGCCAGGCAACTATCTCGGCCGCTCTGTGGCGTGCACATGGCAAACCGGCGAAGGCGCGGTGATCGCAGCCAAGCTCGGAGTGCCGGTGGTCTCGGATTTTCGTCCTGCGGACTTCGCGGCCGGGGGCAAGGGCGCTCCGCTGGTGCCATTTCTCGATTACGTTCTCTTTCGCCATCGGCGATTTGGTCGGATCGTGCAAAACATTGGCGGCATCGGCAACCTGACAGCGATTCCACCACGTGCAACTCCGGAAGATGTTTTCGCGTTCGACACCGGTCCAGGCAACATGGTGATGGACTCCGTGACGGCGAGGCTGTTCGATCGTCCGTTCGATCGCAATGGCCGGCTCGCTGCGAAGGGCGAGCCGATTGAGCCAGTGCTTCGTCAAATGTTGCGACGCTCGTTCTTTCAGCAGAAGCCGCCGAAAACCACAGGCAGGGAGCAGTTCGGACAAGCATTCGTGCAGGAGTTTCTAACGCTGTGTCGTCGCGCCGACGAATATGACACCATGGCAACCGCGACCGCTCTCACTGCGCGATCCATTGGGTTGGCAGTGCGCAAATTCGTCTTGCCGACAGACGCGGAGAACGTTCCGCCAACGTCACGATGGCCGTCGCGCTATCGTGAGTTCGTAATATCGGGTGGCGGAACCCGGAATGCCACGCTCATGCGCATGATTCGCGAAGAACTCGCGCCGCTGAAGATGCGGGTACTGACCACCGACGATTTCGGTCTGCCCTCGGAGGCGAAAGAGGCCGTGGCCTTCGCGCTGATGGCCTACCAAACCTGGCGGCGCCTGCCCTCGAACGTTCCCTCGGCCACAGGCGCGAAGCGTCCGGCCGTCCTCGGCAAGGTAAGCTACGCGTAGTGTCGCTCATGGCAACCCCGGTTTCTCAGCACCGTCGCTGGCTTCGGATCGCGCGTCTCGCGACCGTGTGCGGGTTGCTCTTGTTCGCACTCGCCTGCGCGCGCAAGCCCGACCCAAACACAGTGGTGGTAATGATCGAGAACAGCCCCACCAATCTCGATCCGCGGGTCGGCCTGGATGCGCAGTCGGAGCGAATTGGCGAGTTGCTGTTTGATTCGCTAGTGCGACGCGACGAGCATTTCCAGCTGCAGCCAGCATTGGCGGAGCGATGGGAGATTCTCAATCCGCAGACCTACGTGTTCCATCTGCATCAAGGCGTAAAGTTTCACGATGGCCAACCGCTGACCTCGCGCGACGTGAAGTGGACGTTCGATTCTCTGCTCACCGGAACAATTCGCAGCTCGAAGACCGCGGCCTATAACAAGATCGACCACATCGACGCGCCCGACGACTTCACCGTCATTTTTCACTTGAAAGAACCGACGGCGTCACTGCTGTGGAACCTGTCGGATGGCGCAATCGGCATCGTGCCCTACGGAAGCGGAGAGAACTTCAATCAGCACCCGATCGGCTCGGGGCCATTCCGCTTCGTCAGCGCGCAACAGGACAAAGACGTCGTGATCGAGCGCAACCCCAACTACTGGGGAGCACCTGCCAATATTGAGCGAGTCGAGTTCAAGGTCATTCCCGACGCGACCACGCGAGCGCTCGAATTGCGTAAACACAGCGCCGACGTGGCCATCAATTCGCTGACCGCCGACACCGTATTGGCGCTCCGCAAAGATCCCGGCATCACGGTGATTCAGGCTCCCGGCACCATTTATGCATACGTCGCATTGAATCTACGCGATCCGATTCTAAAGGACGTCCGCGTCCGTCAGGCGTTGGCGTATGCCATCGACGTGCACCCGATCATTCAGTATCTATTGCGCAATCAGGCGCAACCCGCTTATAGCATTCTTCCGCCCGAGCACTGGGCGTATGACGCGGATGTTCGGCGTTATAACTACGACCCACAACAGGCGCGGCAGATTCTCGACGACGCTGGCTACTCGGCCAAAGACGGCGTCCGCTTTCACATTGCAATGAAGGCATCGACCGACGACGCGACCCGCCTGATGACCGTCGTGCTGCAGCAGCAACTGCGAGAGGTAGGCATCGCGCTCGACATTCGTACGTACGAGTTTGCGACCTTCTTCAGCGACATCACCAAAGGCGCGTACCAGATGTATTCCATGCGATGGATTGGCGGCAACCAAGACCCCGACATCTTCGAGTATGTTTTCGACTCGGCCAGCTTTCCGCCCAAGCGCGCCAACCGGACGTTCTACTCGAACCCTCGGGTCGACGAACTGATCCGCGAGGGCCGCACCACGCTGGACCAGGAGAAACGCAAGGTCATCTACGCTGAGATCCAGCGTATCCTCGCCGAGGAGTTGCCGTACATCAACCTGTGGTATCTCGACAACGTTCTGGTGCACACCAACCGCGTGCACGGGATCACGGTGAACCCCGCGGGAAATTACGACTTCTTGAAAACCGCGGAACTCGCGAATTGATGCGCCACCGACGCGCCGAAAATCGCGCATAACCACGTGTTACCATCGAATTTCGGCACGAATTCCAATCAAATCGGAGACAGGTTAGCGTTGCGCATACTTTTCGTCGGTGACATTTTCGCCAGGCCGGGCCGCACCATCGTCCACGAGCGCCTGCCCGAGTTGCAGAAGCAATATGGAGTGGAGCTTACGGTGGCCAACGGCGAGAACGCGGCGGGCGGATTCGGCATTACCCCGCAAATCGCGGAAGAACTGTTCGAGCTGGGCATCGACGTCATCACCACTGGCAACCACGTGTGGGACAAGCGCGAGATCATCGATTACATGAACTCCGCCAACGGCAATGACGCTTCGCTAGCGCGCCGAGTGCTGCGTCCGGCGAATTATCCTGCTGGCAGTCCCGGCTTTGGCTGGTACCAAGGACGCACGCGCAGCGGCGTCACGTATGCGGTGATTAATCTGCAGGGCCGCGTGTTCATGGCCAACAACGATGATCCCTTTCGCGTCGCAGACGAACTGCTGAAACAAATTACCGCGAAGGTCATTCTGGTGGACTTGCACGCCGAAGCCACTTCGGAGAAAGTCGCTCTGGGGTGGTACCTCGATGGACGTGTCACTGCGGTGCTTGGCACCCACACTCACGTACCGACCGCCGATGAGCAAGTGCTGCCGCAAGGTACAGCGGTGCAGACCGATGTGGGGATGACTGGCCCTTACGCCAGCGTCATCGGTGTGCAGAAAGAGCTGATCGTACAGAAATTCTTGAGCAACATGCCGTCACGTTTCGAACCGGCGAGCGACGATGTGCGACTCTGCGGAGCCGTCATCGAGTGCGATCCGGTCACCGGCCGGGCCAGCAGCATTGAGCGGATTATGCTCAGGCAACAGTAGATGGAAAGCCAGTTGTCAGCTATCAGCCTTCAGCCATCAGAGTGCGGCTTGTTGTGGACCGGTCGAAATGGGGTCACAACCGGCATGCGCTAATGAACCATCTATTACGCGTCTGTTACTGACAGCTGTGAGCTGAGAGCTGATTGCTTCTATGTCCCACACTGACGAACTCTTCATGGAAGAGGCTTTGCGCGAGGCGCAGCGCGCCCAGGCGCTGGGCGAGGTTCCGGTCGGCGCGGTCGTGGTGCAAGACGGTCACATCGTGGGACGCGGCTGCAATCGTCCAGTCACAAGCCATGACCCAACGGCGCACGCGGAAGTGCAGGCCTTGCGCGAGGCCGGTCTCGTCGTAGGCAACTATCGCCTTCTCGACTGCGATCTTTACGTGACGGTGGAACCTTGCGCGATGTGCGCGGGAGCGATCACCCACGCGCGAATCCGGCGGCTAATTTACGGAGCCGAAGATCCCAAGGCGGGCGCGGTCCATTCGATGTTGCAAGTCCTCAACCATCCTAAGGCGAACCACCAGGTCGAGGTGACCGGCGGAGTGCTGGCTGCGCGCTGCATGGACCTGCTACAGACATTCTTCCGCAACAAGCGATGAGCTGCTCGGCTCGCAGCATTTTGTTAAACTGGAAGGACTGGCAACCTCAGCCAGTGCGACCGAGCGGAGAGGTGGCCGAGTGGTTGAAGGCACCTGACTCGAAATCAGACGTACTCGTAAGGGTACCGGGAGTTCGAATCTCCCCCTCTCCGCCATAATTCTTCTGGATTTCTAGCTCCCGCTTGACCCGAACCCCTTCGCACCTCTGGCCGCATCGCTTAACTCATCCTCGACAACGTCACTCGCCAGAAAAGGATGCTCCAGCAATTGCGCGATCTTGTCGCCTTTGCGAATCACATACGGCTGGTCGCCGAGGTTCTCCATCAGGACGATCACCTCGCCGCGATAGCCCGCATCGATGACGCCGGCGTTGCACATCAATCGTTTCTTCGCCATCCCGGAGCGGGTCTTAACAATGCCGCCCGCCGTGGGCGCGAACTCAATGGCAATTCCGGTGTGCACGCCCGCGGCTCCGCGCGGCGCAAGCGTGATGTCTTCGGCGGAATACAGATCGTAGCCGATGTCTTCGCCGGGGTGTGCTACTGTGGGCAACACGGCACTGGGTGAGAGTCGTTTCACTTTGAGCATGTCGGTTCATTCTGCCAGATGACACACAACTCCGATAGTCTGCCCCATCTCAGTCCGCCGATCCGCTTCCTCGACGAGCATGCGGTCGGCAAAGTCTTGCGCTACGAAGACCTGATTCCCGCCATGGAGCGCGCGCTCATCGACTTCTCCACCGGCAAAGTTCTCCAGCCCGTGCGCAGCATCCTCCCCTCCGTAGCGCATCACGGCTTCTTCGGCATCATGCCAGCGGTATATGGCGACCTGATGGGAGCGAAGTTGGTCACGCTTTTCCCTCTCAATGCCGGAACCGCGCTGCCTACGCACCAGGGAATCATCGTCCTGCTTAGCGCCGCAACCGGAGAGCCGCTCGCCGTACTCGATGGCCGACTGATTACGGAGATGCGCACCGCAGCCGTCACCGCAGTCGCAACCAATCTCCTCGCAACTCGCGACGCCAGCGTTTTGGCCATCCTAGGCAGCGGCGTGCAAGCTCGAGCGCACTTCGAAGCACTTCGATTGGTGAGAAACTTCTCCCAGGTTCGCATCTGGAGCCGCGACTCCTCCCGCGCGAAAGCGCTTGCGGCAGAGATCGGCGGCACAGCGATGTCCATCGAAGATGCGGTTCACGGAGCGGACGTTGTGGTCACCGTCACCGGCGCGACCGAGCCGATTCTGCAAGGCAAGTGGCTGAAGCCAGGAGCGCTGGTGAACGCAGTCGGTGCCGTCGGACCGGCCCGGCGTGAGCTCGATACCGAAGCAATGCAAGGTGCGGTGGTGGTCGATTCCCGCGACGCCGCTGCCGTAGAGTCCGGCGACATCCTGCTTGCCGGCGCCACGATTTATGCCGAACTTGGGGAAATCCTTGCGGGCAAAAAACCCAAACCCACAGCAGAAATCGCGGTATTCAAATCGCTAGGATTAGCAGTCGAAGATCTCGCCGCCGGAAAGCTCGTTCTCGAGAAAAGCGCGCGATAGAACGAGTTCCACTGACCCGTAGGTGACAGACCTCAGCGTGGTCCACCGGCGAAACTCGTCAGCACCGCCCATCCGACGCCAAAAATAATCGCAATCATCACAAAGAAAGCCGCCACCCAGACGAGGGCGACGGTCTTTTCCTGCTCCGGCGTTGGCAAGGTAATGCCGATCGCCATCATGATCCCTTTGGTAAACGAAACCAGAAATCGCATCAACATGGAAGTTGGCAACCGCCAAAACAATCGCAAATTCGGTTGACCTTGCATTATGCCTTGTCGGCGAAGCAATGCACAGTGCTGCTGGGCCGCGACAAATGACGGCGCCATTCCGGCAGAAAGAAAACAGGGTGGCCGTGATGGCCACCCTGGGTGAGTGTCGGGTTGTCCGTCCGCTTACGGCAGGTAATAACGGAACGACGTAAAGAACATGTTGTCGATAGCCGATGGGTTGGCTCCCGGAGGGGCGGGCAGCTTTGTGCCGTATCCGGTCCAGGCAGTCTTGGTCAGATAGGAGTACTGGAGGCCCATCTGCAATCTGCCCTTCGGACCGTTATACGGCTTGTACCAGAAGCCGATACTGCCTTCCCAGATGTTCTTAGTGTCCGCGTTGCAGTTCGACGGACTGCCCGGGTTGAATCCGGCGGTCAGGGCTGAGCTAGGCAAGACCTGAATCGTGCAACCGGTATTGTTGAAGAGTTGTGAGCCATAGCCCACCGGGGCACCTTTGGAATTCAAGAAGGCAGTCCGGCCGTCAGACTCCGTACCACCGTTCCCGTACCAATCCCACTTTGGCGAGTGATATTCAATGGTAAGCAGAGCCTGATAGGCAGTGATCGGAACAAGCGCACCATATGGATTTACGGTTATGTCCGAAAGGCCGGCATCCCCGTAACGGCCTACACCCCTGCCACCTAAGCCATGGATACCCAGGTCAAGATGCTTCTGTAACAATGACCAGCGGGCGTTGAAGCCGCCACCACCTGTCCACGTCGATTTGTTGAATGCGCCAGCGGCGCTCGGCGTGGTCAAGCCCGCGTTGGGGAAGATGCGATCGCGGAATTCGCTGAGGATACCAAAGATCTCGTAGTGTCCGAAGCCCGGCTGAAACGCTAGTTTGCCGATGTAATCGGGATCGGGGTTCCATGAGTAGTTGGCGGCATTGGAGCAGGTTGTTGTAGCCGCTGTGAAAGTTGAGTTAAGAGTGGTTGAACAGCCCGTAACGGCCGCGTTGTACAATCCGCCCCCGTTACCCTGTGAACCGATCAGGTACGAATTCGCGACGTTACCGTGCGTGGTCAGGGTCTCCTGTGAGTCCTCTACCGAGAAACCCGCCCATATTTTGTTATTGAAATTCTTGGTTACCCGGAACCCATACTGCCTGGCCCAACTGAAGCCGACCGTATATTGCGGGTCGATCGTCAGCGGTGTCGCTTCGCTACGGTTGTCCAAACCCACTTTGGTTTCGGTTACGAGGCTCCACATCTGGCCTCCGGTGAAGGTCCAGCCATTATGCAGTGCAGCCTGGGCCCAAACCTGCCGTTGACGCATCACGTAGCTATTGCTTTGATTATTGTTCGAGGTGGTCCCAGCGCCCAGGAAGTCCATCTCGTAGTAGCCGGTCAGGTTCATATTGGCCAGCTTGCCTTGGACCAGGAAGGAGAGGCGCGACTGACGGCCCGATCCATAGAACTCCGACAAGGTGGCATTGTTAGCGCCAGGATAGGGAATTCCGTTCAGGTTGGTATTGATGTCAGCACCTTCCGCGCGTTGGCGCCACACCGTTTCACCCGCCAGGAAGCCACCTGGAGTAATGGTGACACCTTTGTAGTGAATGGCGATCGGGCTCTCCAGATCGGTCACTCGCTTCTGCGTGTCCTGCAAACCCTCGACGGTATTAGACGATACCGCTTTCAGGTCCGTGACTTCATGCTGCAGCGCGTCCAAATCCTGAGTGGTGAGTGCGCCTTCCTTCTTTTCGCCCCCGACTGCTGATTGCGCCGTTGACTGCGCCTGGTTGGCCGTCGCCTGCGCCTCGCCAACCTGCTGTTCCAACTTCTGAATCGCAGCGTCGCGCGACTGAACCTGTTGTTGGAGTTGTTGAATCTGCTGCTGTTGAGCAGCGATCGCGTCCTTCAATTCCTTAAGTTCCGACGAGGTGCTCTGCGCAAATGCGCTCGCCGTCACCAAGAGGGACAGAGCTAGAGCTAGAACTGTAGTACGTTTCATCTTCTCTCCTGAAAAAGCAGTGGCACGATGAACTTCAAACGAGTGCAGAAACGTCGCTAAGTACAGCAACAACCGAACCCCGACCGATGTGACATTCTCTCCGAATCGTAGGCGACGCATATTAAGGAATTGTGACTAGCCGGTTAAAATCGTGCGAAGAACCCCGGCACGTGCCGAATCACCAAACACCTGCATTTACAGCCTTTTCACTAGGCAAAGTGCAGGTCACAGCGCTATCCTGAGGGGCATTGCTATACTGAGTGGTCAAACTGCACGATCTGGGAGCTATCCCGGAGAAGGATGCTGAATATGGGAAATATTGCACGCCGCAGAAATACTACTTTCGTGATTCGGGCCGCGGTAGGTCTGGCTCTCGTGCTCGCTTGTCTGGCGCCGATGGCGGTGGGTCAAACGGTTTCTGCCCCGGCACAGGCCGTTACTCAAAATGTGAAGGAAGTCTACTTCCCCTTCAACATCTACAACCGGGTCATCGATCCCAAGGTGCTGGACGCCAACGCTGAGTGGCTCAAGCAGAACCCTGACGGTAAACTTTGGATCCAGGGATATGCAGATCCTCGCGGCGACATAGTGTACAACCTGGTGCTGTCGTATCACCGCGCGCAGTGGGTCAAGGACCAACTGGTAAAGCGCGGAGTGGACGGATCGCAAATCGAATACGCCACTGGATGGGGCAAGCTGTACCAGACCTGCCAGGCCAGTGACGACACCTGCATGCAGCAGAATCGCCGCACTGACGTGGTGGCTGCCGAAACCCAGATGTTCCACTGGGGCCAGTAGCACTCCAGACGGCAAACAATCAAAGGCAGATCGCCGCTGATGGCGTCAGCGTGATCTGCCTTTTTGTTTTTCCTGTTCACGCTTCGGCGCGACGCGATCTCACGAGACAACACTCGTTCCGCGCGGACCGTCACCCAATTGGCGGGACGCAGATTCGATTGTTATAATTCAAGGACAGCAATACTCCTCAAGCGCGTCTTCTGCGCATGTGGCCAGGTAGCTCAGCTGGTAGAGCGCAGCCCTGAAAAGGCTGGCGTCGGCGGTTCAACTCCGTCCCTGGCCACCATCATTCCAAAACACTTAGCGGCACAGAGCCGAAATCTTCCACCCAAGATTCCACCCAAGATAATCACTGAATTCGCTCCGTGAGCAGGTGTGCCTTGTCTCCGAGCAGCAGCTCCAGGTACCTGCCCTGCGCGTCCCGCTTCGACTCCATGTCGGATTGGGCGTACAGCTGGAGAGTAGTCGTGATGTGCGCCTGCCGCAGGAACTCCTGCACAGTCTTCGGGTCGACTTTCATCTTCACCAGGGCCGAAGCCAAGGAGTGACGGAAGTTGTGGAACCCGAAGCGCACCTTCTGCCCATCTTCGATGACTCCTGCTTTCACCGCGGCCGGACGAAGATACTTCTGCACGAGGATCGATGCGGACAATGGCTTTTTGCCCTTCAGACGAGTGCTGGGGAACACAAAGTCATTATCCCTGGCATACGGCGTCTTCTCGCGCCAGGCCAGCAGAAAACCGGCCAGGAGGGGGTGCATCGGAACCGGGGCCTTCGAAGCCCTCGACTTCGGTTCCTTGAACCGCCCCCATACATACGCACGCCTCACGTACATCACCAGATCCTCGAAATTCAGATCCATCCACATCAGGCCCAGAATCTCTGACACTCTTAAAGCGGTGGCGGCGTCGCTCAAAGCGAGCGTGCGCCGCGGCTCAGGAATGTTGAGAAGAATATCGAAGGCTTGCTGTGGCGTCATGATCAGCGCTTGATAACTGCTAGTCGTCCTCTGGCGCACCCAGTTCATTGGGTTGCCTTCCTGTTGCCGAGGAAGGAAATTGCATCTTTGCCCGTGCAGGTAGACTAGGTTCATCACACGCCTGATCTTGTCGATCGTCGGGTCGGCCAAGGGTTTGACGTTCGCCTTGGGGTTTCCTTTCTTCAGTTCCTTGAACCACGTCTCGACCGCAAGCGACTCAAGGGCCAGCGGCGCCAGTCTTCCCCAACGGGGTACGATCCGCTTGATCAAGTGCCGTTTATACGTCTCAATCGTGGCAAATGCCTTTTCGATCGTTGCCTCACTTTGATTCTCCATCAGTTCGTTTTCCATGTAGTGCTGACAGAGTTGACCATACGTGCGAGGCACTCCCTTAAAGGGTTGGAAGTGGTTAACGGTTTCCCGAAGGTGCTGGCGATCGACTCCATCCCACGCGTCTTTTTCCTTGGTTCCTATGTCCTTCACAAGACCGAGAGGACTTGTGTGCTCGACACGCTTACCGTCGGAACGTGTGACCTGAAACCGATACACCCACGTCGGGCCATCCTTGCGCTGCTCGATTCTCACCGAGCCGTTTTGATACCTGGCCATTCAAATCTCCTTTGCGATGGCTCAGGTGGGCTGCAGGCAAGAGTTTACCGAAGCGCAGAGGTGCTGGTCTAGCTCCGAGAGTTTGAATCGCCACTCTTTCTTCTTGGCGCCCGGATCCAGCGGGTGAGCCGGGATCTTGCCAAGCCGGGCTTTGTGCAACAACGTGCGGCGAGTCACACCGAGATACGCGGCAGCCCGGTCGGCGGCAACAAATGGTTCACGGTCGAAGTCCGATTGGGACGACGCTAGAGAGGGTTGGCTGAACATACTCAACTCCAAAGTTGGGGTCCGAACGAGGGCCCCGTGAAGTGCATTTCTAGCCCAAAAAGTTAATTCGTCAAATCAGAGTCCATGGCAGGTTTTGACTGAGCAACGCAGTGACTCGTTCCCTGCAGGATTCAGTGACTCGGTTTCTGCTCAGAATCACTGCGGGGTGTGGTTTTTGCGCCGCATCCGCACGATTTGTCGCCATCATGGCGCGCGGAACCGCTAGTTGAATGGCACGACGATTGCCGGGTTCTTGCTGCGGGTGCCGGATTTCGCTGGACATCGTGGGCGACATCCGAAGAAGGAAACAGCTCCGCCATCATCATCGTCCGACGAGCGGAATTCCAGTCCGTATCCGGGCCCCTAACTTAAATTTCACCGATTACACTTTGACTGTGCAAATCAGCTGGTGTGCAGGAATTCGCCGCCAAATCGAATGCCACAAAAGTGGGCGCGAATTGGTCCGTGGTTCACTCCGCCATGGCCGCTGCAACATCAATTCCCTCCCCCACACGCTGCCTGACTTCCTTGAGCCACGCTCTTGGGTTGGTGCCGTGGATCACGCGCCCCAGAAAGCCTAGTCGCTCGGCTGCATTGTTGCGGTTTCGCCGGATGTCGTCCTTCGTGATCTTGGTGTACAAAGCGAGAAAGGTATCCATGTTCCGGGGCTTGGCAAACACGTAAGTCGCGTGACCGAGCTGTGGGGTTTCGACGACCACGGCTTTCTCCACGTCGAAGATGTATTCCTCCCGAAACAGATAGATCCGGCGTGCCCGGCGTGCGAGCTGGCGATAGAAGAACGGGTCATAATCAGGGCGCCAACTGATCTGGGCGACATCAAAGTCGCCGGGAACATGCAGCTCGGAACACATTCGCTGCAGCTCTGCTCGCTCGACCGCCCGATGTTCCAGGCACAGCCGGATCTGATCCAGAGCCCGCGAATACTGGCCGAAACGATGATAGGCAGTTTTGGCAGATTCGATTTGCTGCTGGAAATCGGATGGCAGTTTGACCTCCAACCGGCTCGGCAACGCAGTTTCCCAGGTAACGAGCTCCCACTGCTCACGACGCTTGCGGTATTTGCCGCTCTGTACGAACGTGCCCTCGACCTCGATCTTGGTTCCTAACAGATGTTTCCACTGATTCCAGGTGCGGTCCCAGAGTGTATGCAGGGCGGCTGGATCGAGCCAGAACTCCAGCTTGCGACGCATGTCGCGGCAGAGTGCCCGGTCATCGTAGAAATCACATCGACGCAGTGGCACATGGAATCGCCGTCGCCGGAGATCGGGTGAAAACGCGAGGATGCGGCGGGCAAAGAACGTCTCTCCGTCACGGGAAGGCTCGCCGGCAACGAGAAGAGAGCCAAACCCACCATACGGAAATATGGCAGGAGCTTCGGGATCGGCCAGCAGCGCGTCATAGCAAGCGCGCAGTTCGGGCTGACCGACGATGTTGAATGCCCGCTCCAGTGCCACTCGCTCTCTGTGCCGCACGCCCGCCGTTCTTAGCTCCAGATCACGCAGTTTGAAAGCTACGCGAAGCTCGGAGGGCGAAGCGCTGGCCGGGATACGCAAGACCTCGTACAGAGTGGGATGATCGACTCTGTCGGCCGCACGCGGCAGGCGATAGAAGTACTCGCGCAGGACCTCGCAAGGCAGGAAAATCGTGCCGATGCCAAGGCTTCCCTTCTGAACCTCGGCAGAAACGAAGTGCTGATTTCGTTTGTCCTGCTTGGGCTGGCTGACGTATCCGATGGGCGCCTGGTAGAGATAACGGCTCGGTCCGGAGGCGGCATTCTTGGTGACCAGGATTTCCGGGCCCACTGTATCTGGTGCTGGAATCGGAAATGTGATCTCGTCTCCGACAGCGACAGACTTCGCAAGAAAGCGGGACAAGAGCAGCTTGGTCTGATCGGCGAACACGACAAGCAGCAGGTTCCTCGTGTGGCTGGACGCTAACCACGCGCTCGCGGCACAGCGGAACAGGCGGGTTGCAGGACGCAGTAACCATGCTGCGCGGTAAGTGTAGGGCAGTTTTGCTGGCACTGCAAAACGCGGATTCGGACCCGAACTGGCGGCAGTTCGGTGCCGACTCTTGCGCCATCCGGATACGTGTAGGATGCTGGGTGCTGAACGGTAAGGACGCTTCTATGAAGGCAAACGATTTCCGAAGGATCGCCCTTAGCCTTGAGGGTGTCGAGGAGAGTTCCCACATGGGGAGCCCGGACTTCAGGGTTGGCGGCAGAATTTTTGCGACGCTTGCATCGGAGAAGCAGGGTTACGGCAACCTGATGCTCACGCCGGAGCAGCAGGCGGCGTTCGTCGAGGAACTGCCTGAGGTTTTCGTTCCCATCGCTGGCGGATGGGGACGAATGGGAATGACGCATATCCGGTTGGCAAAGTCGAAAGAAGAAGTGTTGGCCGGCGCCTTGCGCACTGCGTGGCAGCTACGCATCGAGAAGAACGCAAAGTCAGGCCAGAAGAGCCGCGTTCCTGCAAGGCGGATAGCGAAGGGCGCCCGCAAGAAACGATGAAGGATTGCTTTTACATCGTGCCCTTGGACCGCGCATAGCGCGCTTCCATTGTCCGCTTATGGAACGCACCAACTAGCGATACACGCCGTCAATCTTCTTCATGATCCTATCGGCCCACTGCACGGCCGCAGCAACCAGAGATTCTGTCCGTGGGCTTGGTTTGGTATCGAAGAGGTCCTCCGTCGTCTTGAGATGCCGCGCCACCAGGATTCCAGCCACAATCGCGAGCACTCGTTTGCGACCCTCTTCCATGACGGAAGCGTATCATATTCGCTTTTTGTTCGCCTACTGAATTCCAGGGTCGCGGGAAGAACACGCGGACGGAGTACAGCATCCAATCGAACAAGGCTGGTCGCTGCAGGGTGGGAATCTGTTGGCCCGGCACACGCGGAATCGAGAGGATGGTTTTCAATTGAGGTTTTGGAGTGAGCGGGTACTCTTTCTCTGTAGGGGGTATTGTCGGCGTCAGGATTAGGTGTTGCTGCTTCGTCGGGATGGTTTGAATAAGTTGTCGCCAGTGCAGTAGGGCCCAATGGCTGAAAAGGCACATCCCAACGAAGGCGGGGTTCGCGTCAATCCGGTAGACCGTCGTGGCCGAGTAATCAACCCTGCTGTCCTCAACGCCGCCGAAGAGATCGGGCGACGTGCTCTTCGTCATGCCGAACGGCAACTCATCGATCCTGCCGTCGCTGCAAATCTGCTTGAAGAGGCGGCGGCAACAGTCTCGCGCGCCATGAGCGCAAAAGCAATAAGCCAGCCTCCCATAAAGGATCTCCAGTCGTATCTCTTCCGCGCTTTCCTCCGGCGCGTTAACAAGAGGCACAAGCGAGAGTTGTCCCTAGCGGACTCACTCCGGATCCACGCACGGGAGGTGCCTAACTCGGTTGATCCCCGATCATCAATCGAAAACAAAATTCTAATCGACGAATTTCAGATGCAGTGTGATCCGGCTACCCGCGACATGCTCTGGCGACGCATTGTGGGCTTTTCGTGGAAAGAGATTGGTCGGTCATACCGAATATCGAGTCACGCCGCGGAATCCAGGTTCAATCAAGCATTCCAAAAGGCCAGGAGAAGGCTTGGATTGAGATGAGACCGGCGATGCCGCGCCTGTATAGCAGATGCGATGGTGAGAAGAAGAACCACAGAACGTGAAGGCTTTCGGAAAGAAGAAGATCTACTTGTCTTCGCCCGCTCCTATCTTTCCGATGCTTTCCCAACCCGGAGCGAGCCGGCTGCCCGTCCGATGATGCACTCAGATTGATGGCCATTCGGCCCGTCGACAGCGATGCGTCCCTAAGCGAGCATCTGATGTGCTGCTCTCCCTGCTTCAACGCCTACATGGGCCATCTTGCGGAAGCGAGGGCGAAGACTCGGAAGACTGCGTGGATCAAGCGTTCCGCAGTAGCCGTTGGAATTGCAGCGGTACTGGCTATCGCTGGTTACTTGTTTCTTGCTAAGCACCGCAGCGCACCAATCATCGCGCCGCGGAATCAAGCGCCGATTGTTGCGCCGGAAAAGCCTGGCCAGACTCAGGCAACCGTCATATACGTCCCGGTCTTAATCGACCTAAGTAGCGCATCTCCAACGCGTGGTTCAAAAAAGAGCACTGCTCACCCTGTGCCGCAAGTAATCCCGTCCGGCTCACCCGTATCTCTGAGCCTGCGCTTGCCTCTTGGAAGCGAGGAGCGGCTCTATTTGATAACTCTCACGTCGAGGCGACGAAATCGTGTGGTCGGCATCAGCGCAAGGCCGGCGCGAAAACGGTGACACCCTTTTGCACGTTAATGCCGACTTCAAGGACCTATCCACAGGGAGCTACCAACTCCAGGTTTCATCAGACAGCGAAAAGCTCAGTGTGCCCGTTCTGATCAGGAGTGCTCTCCCCAACAGCACGGAACAACAACACTGAACGCACGGAGTATTCCTTGAAACAGTTCCGGGATCGCCGACTAACGGTAAAGTTCAGAAATTTCGTCACACTCCTTTGCCTACTGGTTTACGGCGCAGGAGCGTTTTCTCAAGACTCGCCGCAAGCCATTTTGCAGCGCGGGCTTTACCTCTCAGATCTCTACAACTGGACGGCCGCCCGCCCGTACCTTATTCAGGCCAGGCAATTGTTTGAAACAAACGGCGACAAACGGAACGCTCTGTATGCGCAATTGGCCGCGATCAGGGCTGGCGCGGAGCCCATTCCGCTGCCCGAACGCTCGTACAGGCTTGCGCAGGAATTAGCGACCAACCCGATACTTCAATCCGATCTCGAGCTACGGATGTATTGCCTGGCTGTTAAGGGGGAGATCGATGGAGAGATCGATAACGCAGCGATGCGGCGCGACTGGACGGAGGTCAGCAAGTTGGCGCACGACCTAGACAATTCCAAGTGGCAATACCGCGCGCTAGGTCAGCTCGGCTTCGCAGATTTTTATGACGGAAATCTTTCCGGTGCTCAAAAGAAAGTGGCGGAAGCCCTCATCGGAGCCACGGCGATTAAGGACGTCGGTGGCCAAATCTTCTTCCTGTCGACTACGGCAACCGGGCTTGTCCTCCAGGGCATGAACGATCAGGCGCTGGATTATGCTGATCGAGCTATTGCGCTTGCGACCGCAACTCCCGATGCAGGGTATCCGGTTATTGCTGAGGAAAACCGGCTTATGGCGATGATCAACCTGGGGCGATGCGCCGGGCTTGCGCTTGATCGTGACCGTCTTCTTGGTCTTCTTGGAGCAGGCGTTGTCTTCGACCGTGATTCTTTCAATGGTCTCGATCACCCCGAAGTCACGGGTGAATCGTTCCCGCCCGGCTGAGCCCCATTCGTAGCCGTCCTCGGCCATGCGCCTGGCATCCGTGCGGAACAAGGTGTTGAACAGATCGTCGGCATAGCCGGATAGAATGGTCCCGGTCAGTCCCAGAAACCGTCGTGCCGTACGGTTAAGTACGCCAAGAGCGTTCCCCTGAGCCGTGTCTCCGGCAAGTTGGTGGATTTCATCCGCGATGGCGTAATCAAACCATTCCGGCATGAAGCGTCCCATGTATTCAGTCGGCGCCATGCGAACGATCTTGTTGCCGTCCGCTTGCCAAAGCGCGGAGTACTTGGTCTTGCCTGCCTTCGAGTCCTCCACGATCTGGTGCAGGCGCTTTTTCTCGAAATCGAGCGCGCTCAGCCGCACCCCGTCCGTCTCGACTTGACATCCGGTATCCGGGTTCGTAAGTGAGCCAAGATACCGTCCGGAGCAGCTTTTGCCGTAACAGTGCTTCCAGAAATAGGAGAGCTTTGCTTTCTCTCTGCCAATGCAGAAGATCGTGGTTCCGGGACAGAGACTTCGCCACCCTTTCCGCCCCAGACGCCGCAATTCAGCCAACGAGGTGTGCAGCCCTTCGCGCACGATTTCACCACGACGCAACCGGACTTCGTTGATGCCATGCGGCTCTTTCGGATCGCCGCCATTGCGCATGTCGTCGATGAGAAACACTCGCACCTGAGGCAGCGTTAAGAACGTTTCCCGCGCCCATTTCTCGACCAAGTGTGGTGGCGCCATGACCAAGCCCGAAAACGGCCTGCCGGCGCTATGAGCGAACATGCTTCCGAGAGCAATGAGCGTCTTGCCAGAGCCGCACTCTGCGACAACGTTTGCATTGCTTGCCAACTGCCAGCGCTTGCTCACGCCCATGATGGCCAAGGTCTGCGCCGGATATGGCGTACGCAGCATATGCGAGAGCAATGGAGACGGTGCCTCGCCTGCACCAAACAGCGCCGGGTACGAAGACAAAATGCGTTCGCCGATCTCCTCAGCTGTGAGTTCGGAGATAATCATGGATAGTGTCGAGGTTTTGCATGGGTTTCTCCGGGAAGGGAGAGTGGGTAAGATGAAGCTGGAGGTAGACTGCTATTCCGGACGGATAGCAGACGAAAGACCGGTTCGCTTTCGGCTGGACGGACACGAATACCTGGTCGAGGAAGTGCTCGACCAGTGGTACGGACCTTCCGCATATCTATTTCAAAGTCCGTGCAGATGACGGCAATCTCTATATCCTGCGCCGAGAGACATCGACGCCCGATGGACCTTGGCATCTGGAGTCGTTCCGGCAACTGCCACGTCAAAGCTGATTTGGGAGGTTGATTGTCGTCAACCTTTTGCGATTCGTCCGCTGCGGCTCAGAAACCGACCACCTTCAATCTTCCTCCGGCAACATGAACGTCATCACGGGCTCGCCGTCATCGCCAGGTCCAGAAACCGCTTTCAGCGTTACCAGCCGCATCCCCTCTGGCCCACTCCTGGCGGTCGCGTCGATTCTCTCGTTTGACGACAGTGCCGGATCAGCAACGATGCAGTAGAAGTCGAACAGCAGGTTGCACGGGTCAATGCGTCTGGCCGGGACTGTCCCCTTGACGGCGGCATGGAACATCCAAACCACGTCCCAGAAGCGGCCTTCCAAACTCTGGCCTGGCGGCAGGTTCGCCTCCTCATCTATTGGCCACACGTAGCGATGAAATGCTGTGGCGGTCATCGCCAGCGGCCACTTCATAAGCTGGCGGCGCATCTCGCCCATTGGAGCCTGCTCGCAATCGACCAGGATGCCGTCCTCGATTGCTTGTTGGCGGCCGTAAACGCTGATTACTTCGACAGATTCGTCGCCGGAGCACGCCGGCCGGTGACGGCCGTTCATGCCTCCGCACGACGCACAAATGCGGTCGCCTGTTTGTAAGAGCGCCATGGATTGCAGCCCTCCCAGAACTGTTCAGAATGTGTGTGGGTAGTACTTCGGCGAATGGTCGGTTCTCCGCCACAGTCCGCGAAGGCCGCTCGTTCACGCCGGAATCAGGCAGTCTTCTTGATGAGCTGGATTTCGGGCCATTCGACGGCCCCATTTTGGGCAGGAAAAGCGAGCCGATTGCTGCGCAGCCCTTTCCGAAGCAGCGCCAATAACACTTTCCGCTTGGCCTTGACGGCTACTCCGGCATATCCAAATCCAAGAAGAGGCTGAATCCGCTTTTGCTGATTGCAATTGCGAAATCATCCACGGTCCCCATTCCGGTGTGGCTGGCAGGCCGTAGTGCCGCACCAGCGAAGACCAGATGAAGGATTGGTCGTCGCTGATCAGAAGCAGTTTCCCATCGGAGGTCGTGTCCGCCAATTCTTGCGAGCAACTCACCAGATGCCTCAGCGGCCGTTTCCGGCCGGGAACCACGATGGAGCCTCGGAAGCACAGCGGCTTCTCGCCCAGCGAGACGATACTCTCTTCACCGTAAGGATCGACCACGGTAAATGAGTCACCGTTGGCAAAGGCGGCAGCCAAGGCGCCGATCTCAACGTCGCCGCCAACCACTGAGACCAAGTGGGCTTTGCCTCGGTCCTCACCTACAAAGGCATCCAGGAAGACGCGAAGGTTGGTTGCCGTCTTTTCTGTGCGTCGCCGATAAACGAGTTTGCCGAAACGTTCATGAGCGTTCTTCATTGCTGGGCTTGGCCTCCTTGGTCTCCTTCAACTCGATGATCTGGCCACTCTCATAGGCGAGGGTCAGTTCATGGCTGAACCGTTCGCGTTTGCGAATGATGGTCTCCCCCTCGGCTTCACCTTCCTCGTTGAACTCGTCGACATACTTCACCGATCGCCAGTGTGCGATGTGGCGCGTCTCGCCTTCCCCGAAGAAGCCGTTGAGCATGCCGCTGCAGGCCAATAGGCCAACATGGCCTTTGTGTAACGGCGTCACTGGCCGGCCCGTCATTTTCTGCTGCTTGCGGACGAGAATGCCGCGAGCGTTCTGCATAGCCACAGAGCGCTGCAGCGCATCCTCAATCGCATCCAGCGGCAATCCCGTGTAAGTGATCGTCGCCGGAGATGAAGGTGGGATGGCATAACGCTCCACAACCTCTTGGTTGAGCACAGGAAGCAGATGCGGCTTGTATGCAATGCGGAGCAACTCATCTGCTCCCTTGGGTTCGCCGCGCAGATGCGCTTTCTTTCGTCTGCCAAACACCACGACTTGGTTGAAGCGGACAGACTCCGGATGTTCGAGTCGAAAGACGCAAATCCGGTCAAACTGGCTTGTCAGCAGACGTGCGCACGTTCCGACTGCGGGAGCCGGAACCACGAACACCAGCACGCCCTCGCTGGTCACCCAGCGATAACAGTGTTCCAGGAACACCAACTCCATCCTCTTATTACTGTGCGGCCCGAACTCGCTGTCGTAAGGCGGATTGAGATACAGGAGCGAGCAGGTTTCCGCCAACACCCGGCACTCAAACGCGCTGCCGTGGACGGTCGTAACGCCATTGCGGTTGGCGGCTTCGGCCCTGTCTGCATCGAGTTCGATGCCGGCCAGGTGGGCGCCGGTGTCCTTGGTGATCTCAAGCAGTGCCGTACCGTCACCGGCGCAGGGATCGATGGCCGCATACGGTGCAGACGGACATCAGCAAGTGCGCGAATGTTCTGGGCTTCTTCGACAGGCAAGGGATAATATCCGAGCTTGAGTCTCGCGATTGGGCGGGTCCATTTGTTCCTCCACGAAGTCTGTGTTTATCGAGGCAGCGGGCGGCGTGAGAATCTCCCCCAGCGGATCTCCAAAGGGATAAGACGTTAAAGAGGTGACAGTTCATGCGACCAAATTGAAAAGATTCCCGTTGATCGCGCCCGGGGGACCGCGCCTCGGCTATTTCTTGGGAGTGCGTCGCGCTATTAGATAGCGCCGCATTGAAAGCCGTGCCCTTAAGCTAGCGGATGCGGCGTTAACGGCCTCACGAGTTTCAACTTACGCTTTATCCTCTGTCCGATGCGATCAGCCCCGATTCGATCCGTAAGTGAGATCATTGCGGACGGACGCTCACCATAGCGGCGCTTTCGCCGCATTCCACGCCAGCCCGCATGTGGGGCAGTATCCAACCTCAATGATCGAGCTTCAGTTTCAATCTGTTCTCCAGATAGCATATAGCTATTTGCCGTCATCGGCTTGGAGTGTTCAGTTTTCGAAGCAGCACACCAGGAAACTGCGGAACCTGAATTTCCTGACCCGTCCAAGCATTGTCCCTGGCAGCCAGTCCAAGAACTCTCCGGTCACTAGAGCGGAACCTAATTGAAACCCCGCACGCGCAGCAACCGCCCGGCCAGCCAGCGTGAACGTGATCCACTACTCCGGATTGTCTTTTCGTCCACGAGAATAATGACCGGCTCCGGCACACTGAGCCAATATCCGCGATAATCTACAAGGTCCGAGTAGTCATTGGCCAACACTCTTCAAAACCATGGTTACCCATGCAGCTTGCTACCAATTTCTGCCGTCATCTGCAAGTGGGACTTTGCGCTTGCAGCCGCCGCGAACCTGAAGAGGTGCTCTACCGGATGCGGGACACGTTACTGCAGACCGAATGTTTGTCGTGGAGTATTTTGGTATGGACGCCATTTCTGGCTGTGTCACGAGCAAAGGCACACGTATCCCTGTGCCCTCGCATTCGTTCTCCGATGCCGAGTTTAGGCTGCGTGGTGTTGGTCGGAACCAGCGAGTTCTTCGAGTCCAACGACAACGTTTTGCAGGGTTTTAATGTCCGCGATCTCGTTCAGCGGCGGGACTTGCAGCTTATCGAGCAGCCCTTTTACCGTGTTCGAGTCGAGCCGTTGGGTAACAGCTTCCAAACGGTCCAGGCCGCGCGTTGCGGACTCCAACATCTGCAAGACCTTCTGTTTGATGGCTGCGTCGCGGATTAGCTTAGGCTGGTTGGCGCGCCCGTACTCCCGTAGAATGCCTCTGAATAGCGCCGTACCGACGGCCTTCTCCAATCCCAGAATGCGCGCGTCCAGATCGTCGCGGGAGCCAGCCGCCGACCCGTTAGACTTTGCGGTTTGGGCATGACCGTTCCCGCCGAGATAGGTTGGCCGATTTTGGCTTTTCGTAGCCTGGCCATGGTTGCCGTTGCTGCCCCCGTTCGAACCAATGCCATCGTTCGGTGCGTTGGCATTTCCGTTCCGGTTCTTGCCCGAAGGCCGCATTCCTTTGCGCCAGTTCTCCGGTAGAGCCCAGGCTGACAATACCGGTGTTCTGACAGGCTGGCGGTTCTGGTCCAAGTCGACCCAGATCGCGGGGATATCGTAGAAGTACCGGCCAAGACCAAGGCAAGAGCACGCCCGCTTGAACGCCTGGGCGTCGGCTGAGGTCATCCCGTTATCGTCGTCGGCCCATTCTTCCCCGGTGCCTGAATGCGACCCAATGCCAAGGATCGTGACCGTGCAGGTGACCAGCACCTTACCCGAGACGATGCTCTCGCCCTTCTTTACGCGGGTGATATTTGTCATCGTCTGGACCTTGTACTCGCGGGTCCAGCCCTGTGGCGTGAACAGCGCGTTCAGCCGGTCAGTGTAGGCGCGGCAATCGGCGTAAGGTACGATCTGACCGCGCTTCTTGTCGTTGGTTGTGTTCGTAACCCGCCACCGGACTTGGTCGGGTGAAAACGGGACTTCAAGCTCTGAAAGGAGCTTGGTCACATCCAGTCCCGAGGGAGATGTCGTTGTGTCTTCAGTTGGCATGGCGAGGCACCCTCCTTCAGGTACCTGAGGATTTGTTGAGGTTCAGTTGTGATTTGAGGAAATGCGAGTCGGCTGTTGGCTGGGTTTGGGTGGATATAACGGGTCGCCACTGGCCGAACTAGAACGGAAGCGAATGGCTTTTGCTGTGGCTAGTTATCGCGGTCGCCGGCGCCAGCCCGAGCCGGATTTCTCAATGCCCACGGAGTGAGTTGCTGGGATCGACGGGCAAATCGCCGTTGCACCTATAACCCGTCCCAACAAGCCTTGCGTTCTGGGTTCGGGCGTTCGCTCGTGAGCCGTAACTCGTTGACTGGCAGAGGCAGCGCTCTTACGATGGTGTGACCACGAGCCAACAAACTCCCGTAATGATTGACAAAGTCATCTCGCACTACCGCATCATCGAGAAACTCGGCGGCGGTGGTATGGGCGTTGTCTACAAGGCCGAGGACACCGACCTTGGCCGCTTCGTCGCCCTGAAATTCCTGCCCGACGATGTTGCCCAAGACCCGCAGGCCCTGGAGCGTTTCCGTCGCGAAGCCCGCGCCGCTTCCGCTCTGAACCATCCCAACATCTGCACCATTTACGAAATCGGCAAGCATGACGGGCAGTCGTTCATCGCCATGGAGTTTCTCGATGGCATGACGCTGAAGCACCGCATCGCGGGCAGACCGGTAGAGTGGAAACGCATCCTGCTCGACTTGCCATCGAGATCGCCGACGCGCTGGACGCCGCGCACGGCGAAGGTATCGTGCATCGCGACATCAAGCCGGCGAACATTTTTGTCACCAAGCGCGGTCACGCCAAGATTCTCGACTTCGGACTGGCGAAGGTAACTGTGCCGGTCGCCATCGGCCGGTCGCTGACGCCGAAACCCTGACGGCGCTCCGACGCACAGCACCTCACCAGCCCCGGCGCCATGCTCGGAACGTTCGCCTACATGTCACCCGAACAAGTTCGCGGCAAGGAGCTCGACGCTCGCACCGACCTGTTCTCGTTCGGAGCGGTGCTGTATGAGATGGCGACGGGCACGTTGGCCTTTCGAGGGCGCACAGTTCCGGTGAGATTTGCGGCGCAATCCTGCACCAGAGTCCCAACCGCCCTCGCAGCTCAATCCGCAGGTCTCAGCCGCAACTGGAATCGGATCATCCATAAGGCGCTGGAAAAAGACCGCAGCCTGCGCTATCAACACGCTTCGGAGATGAGGGCCGACCTCTCCCGCGTGGTACGCGATTCGAGTCGCGAGGACAACCTGGCAACGGATTCCGGAAGAGTCTCAATCGCCGCGCCCTCGCGCGTTCCGGCTTACAAAAAGTGGGTATTAGTAAGCGGCGTTATCGCAGCGATAATTGCTGCTCTCATAGTGGGGAGGATTAACCATCCACCGGCCTCGTCCAGTGCTCCCGCGCCCCAGACTGCGATCGCGGTTCTGCCATTTCAAAACGCAGGTTCCAACAAAGACATCGACTTTCTCCGCCTTGCCCTGCCGGACGAGATTGCGACGACGTTGAGTCACGTGCAATCGTTCTCCATCCGTCCCTTCGCCACAACCAGCAAGTACAGCAATCCCGATGCGGATTTGCAACAAGCTGGTCGTGCCATGGGCGTGACTTCCATCGTCACTGGTCATTACCTCACCGAGGGAGACCAGTTAGCAATCACACTCGAAGCGGTGGACATCGCCAGTAATCGCACGGTGTGGAGGGACCAGATCCACGCCGCCGCTTCCGACAGGCTGGCGATGCGGGAACAGATTACATCGAGAGTGCAACAGGGATTGGTTCCGGCGCTAGGCGCCACTCTCATCGTCTCCGAAGCCGGTACTCGCCCCAAAGATCCGGCAGCCTACGATCTCTACCTGCATAGCCTCGCCTTGCCGCGTGACCCGGGACCGAACAAGGACGCCATCGTGGCGCTGGAGCACGTCGTGCAGATTGACCCCAACTACGCACCCGCGTGGGAGGCTTTGGGGCTACGCTACTACCTCGACAGCCAATATGGTGACGGTGGAGAGTCGATGTTCAAGCGTTCGAATTCAGCCTACGAACGCGCGCTATCTCTCGATCCCAACTTACCTTTCGCCGCTTCACAACTGATCACCAACCGTACGGAGCGCGGTGAACTCATCGATTCGTATCCGGAGGCAGTAGCCCTGGTCAAGCACCATCCAGAGAGTGCTTCAGCCCATTTCGCTCTCGCGTATGTCCTGCGCTATGTAGGGCTGCTCGAGGAGTCGGCAAGCGAGTGCAACACCGCGCTGGCCCTGGACCCCGGCAATAAGTCATTGCGTTCTTGTGCCTGGGCCTTCGTTTATCTGGGCCAGCCACAAAAGGCCATGGAGTTTGTACAGCTTGATCGAGGTAGTGAATGGGCCGCCAGAATTATGCCCTTCATCTTCTTAGCCCAAGGGAAAGTGCCCGAAGCCAGAGAAAGCGTCGACAGAATATCTCCCTATCCTGTGTTTGGACGTGATTTATTGCGAGCCTGTCTGGATCCCGAACGGCGTACCGCGCTACCCGCAATCGCCCAAAAATTCGAAGCTGCCGTTATGGCGCACCCTGATCCAGAGGTTCGATATGCCGACGGAACCTTGCTGGCGTACTGTGGTGAGAAGGAGTCTGCATTGCGTGTGCTGAAAAGCGCAGTGGAACAAAATTATTGTGCCTACTCGGCGCTTCAATTAAGTCCCATGCTGGCGAACTTGCGGGCAACTCCTGAGTTCATCTCCTTACTGTCTGCTGCAAAACAGTGTCGAGACAATTTTCTGGCGGAAAGAACTCGAGGTCCGCACTGAGTGGTTTCCAGTACCACTCAGAGGACGCCGACCCGAGCATTCCCATTTACAAACAAGCCAGGGTCGAGCACGCGAAACTGCAATAAGCGCAGCGCTCAAGCCCTGAAAGCAAATCGAGACTACGAGGATAGCTGGCGTGAACCAGCCAACTCGCACGTTATCCCAACGGTGCAGATGAAGGAAGAAAGTGGACGCAGAGCTTAAAATCCTGCGTCAGAATGGCATCTCTTGGTCTGTCGCTGTTGTCTCGTCGGAAGCGCTGTCGGCGGGATCCCGATGGCCGTTCCCGTTGCCTCTCGAGTCCAGGAACTCGATCCTGTCGACATAGACGAAATCCCTGTAGTGCTTTGCGCCCGTCTGTTTGTCGTCCCAAGATTCCGTGCGCTTCCGGCCTTCGAGATAAACGCGGGCACCTTTGTGCAGGTTCTCGCCGACGATCTCTGCCAGCCGACCAAAAGTCTTCACAGCAAACCACTCCGTGTGTTCTTGCAGTTCGCCGCCCTTGTCCTTCCATCGTTCCGTGGTGGCGACGGAGAACTGTGCGATAGCCGTACCCTGTTGGCTGTATTTCACCTCAGGATCCCGGCCTAGATATCCAATCAACAGAACTTTCTGCATACAGTTGTGTGACCTGACGCATAAGTTGGCCTTGGCTGCCGCTTATGCGTCAGATGGCTCCTTTCTTCTTTGAAATGGGGTTGGTGCGTGTGACGTTGTGCTTCGTGAGCCGTGTTTGTGCGACTGTCTCACAATCCCGAGTAGACGGCCACGGGCGCAGCGTTCCTTCTGCGTCTCTATCGGGTAGAGGAATCCGGATGGTGAGCCGCTAACGGCCGCGCTGCAGGAACTTCCTGCTTGCGCTATATCTGCGAACTGGCAGGCAGAACCGCTTCGACGTAAGCGCGCACCTGGTCAAAGACACCATCCATCGAGTTCGCGAGCCCGCACTCTTCGGCCAACGAATCGAACCTCTTTGTCCAGTCTGCTGGTGGCGCTAGCAAGGACATGGGAAATGCGTGGGTTCCTCTTCTCTGAAACGTCAGGCGCACGGCTTCTTGGAGCCGTTCCTCGACGAGTCCGCCGGATTGAACCAGGAGTGCCAGGTCGACCAGGTCTTTGACCCTGCTGTTTGCGCTGCTTCGCGGAAGCGTGTAAGCGTGGAGCTTCTCCGCGAACTGCTGCTCCCGGGGAATCATTTGCACCAGCGGGCTTTTGATCCCGGCAAACGCCAACCACTCTCTGCATTCGATTGTCTCGATGGGCTGCATCACTGCATCGCCGATTCCGGCATCCAGATGGAAGCGAGAAAACACGCGTCCGTCCATTCGCGCCTCCACCGGGTATCTGGCGCCACCGTAGGGCGCTCCTTCCAAGTCCGTAACGGGAGAACCAATCCTGAATTCAAACCAGTCGTCTAACGAAACGCTGGCGGCGTTCTGAAGCATCTCGCGAACCACCCGGCTCGCCTCGGCCTGACCGGTTGCACCGCCAACCGGTCTCACAGTGAGGTCGATATCGATGGTTGAGCGCGCCGTCTTGAAACGAAGCTCCAACGCATATCCACCCTTGAGTGCCCAGGGTGCTGGTTCAACCTGAAACAATCTCGCAAGGAAGCGGTCGAACGTGACTTGCCGACGAAGACGGTTTAGGTCCATCTGTTCCGTCTGCGAGATGCTTTTGAGGCGCTCTTCCAGTGCGCTTCGGAACGCCCCAGCGGTGGCATACGTTCTTGGTTCTTCCATCACGCCGCCCTTCGCAGAACGTCTGCGAAAAGCTTGCGCGCAGAGTCGGCAAGTTGTGCACTCCGAATCTGTTGGCGAGTGATTAGTCCGCGGTGCAGGGCTTGGCGCAGAGCCTGGCGAATGAAACTGTGCTCCACTGTATCGGCTTCCATCAGATCCAGAATCGTGCGTAGGGGACGGGTGAACTTGAAGCCCGGGCCTGCTTCCACATCGACGGCAGGAATGTCGGCGAAATGCAGCACCAGAATGCCCGGGATCTCACTGTTGCGGCGGAATTTGGTGGGCACGGTCATGTCTAGTTGGGAGGGGTTCAGGTCCGATAGATCATGGAGGCTCAGAGCGGTCTGGTGACTGTAGACACCTTCAGTCTCCTGGCTCCGGTTCCTGGACCATAGCGACCACAGCACGAGATCGGGACGATCCGCTGGGGAAATTGCGCGAGGCGGTAGATGCCCCGGTGCTCGCGCACCCAGTTGCCCACCTGCACATGGTACGGGTGCGTGTTTTCTGCGAATCCCGCTGCCTTGGCCTGCTTGGTGGTGAAAAACCCCTGCTGTGCCTCAGCCGTCTCGTACAGGCGTCGCGAAGCTTCTCGATGCGATTGTGCCATAACATAATACTACAACTTATTTGAGTAGTTATTCAAGGTGAGTCCTCGTTTCTTCCGAAGAGGACTTGGAGATTCTCTGCGATGTGGGCTTCCGCGCTTCCCGACGCGTTCGTTCCTCAGCAATGAGTTGAGCTGCGCGGACCTCCGTTCTTTTACCCTGCGCGGCATTCAGTTTCCTGATGATGTCGTTCACATTCTTAGCCATGGCCCACATTCCTTCATTCGGTGCGTTGTTTCGGATGCGCATCGAAACGAGCACGGTCTGCAATCAGCCGACGTTATCTGTAGAAACTTTCACGAGTAAATGCCGATGTTGGAACCTTCGGCAACTTCTCGGCGCCCTCCGCGATCGCACTGAGCATACGGTGAAGCTCTACAAGGGACAGATGCTCCTGGGGCGTTGTGTGGGTCGCAATCGCCTCCCGCTGCAGGGTTTCGGCGTAGTCCTCCAGCCGAACCCCTCTAGCTTTGGCTTCTGCGGAGAGGCACTCCATAAGGTTCGAACTGAGTTGAGGTTGAATTCTCATACTCTTGGTGACTCTAGGCTGCTCGTGATGTTTTAGAAGCGAAACGAATCTCAGATGGCACGCCGCAGGGCGCCCCTCCTGCGCCCTACCGGATTCGTCCCAGACCACGGTTGTACCGGTGGTCGGCCACGATACGGATGGGTAGTCGCGTAAGTGCCTGCATGCTCCACCATCTCGCGCGTCAGCGAAGGGTACCCTTCCAGTATCTCGTCGATCGGCGTACCCTGCTCGATCATGTCGGCAATCAGGTAAACGGGGACTCTCGTCCCACGAAACACCGGTGCGCCCGCCATGATCGCTGGGTCGGAGTGAACCATGCTGGTTGCAGTGCCCTCCGGGTTTTGATCCTTGCTACTCATTTTCCTGCTCGTCTCGTCGGTCAAACGGGTTCTCCGAGTCGACTTCCGTGACGCAAAATGCATAACGCAACATGGGTAATTTTAGCGCCATTTGATCCTGCTGTGGGTTTACGCATAACGTGAGAATGGCGGGGCTGTAAAAACAGCGACTTTAGATTGACCGTGTCCCCGTAAGGTGAGAATCGAGGACCGCATGAGATGAGAATATCGCCACAGATTGACGCATAAGATGAAAACGCCGCCACAGGAAGCTGTCGCCATTTGCGCCCAGACTCGTGCACTTTCAGTCCGTCGCAGATTTTTGCGGAGCACCGGGCGCAAAGAACGGCAAACTATTGTTGCCCGCTGTGCCCACATGTCGAGGGTTGACACTTTGATGGGCAATAAAACTGTGCGATGTTCGGCGCGCCTGACGGCGTTGCGTGATGTAACGCCAATTGACAGTTGAATAGGCACGAACAAAGGCGCATGCTTGGGTGGTGGGGCACACCCCTAGCACCAGCCTTAGCCTTCTACGCGCCCGCGGTATTGGTTGATTCGGCGCTGTTGGGCTCGATCCAGGCGAGAAACAGTTTGTAACCGACCGACAAAACGATCGCGCCGACGAACAGGCCGATGATCCCCATTGCCACGAACCCTCCGATGGCGCCGAGGAAAACCACGGCGGTCGGAACCGAGGCCCCACGACCCAGCAGCATGGGCTTCAGTACGTTGTCCAGCAAACCGACGAACGCGCACCAAATCAGGAAGACAACGGCCGTGGTGGTTGTGGCGGTAGCGAAGACGAAGGCGACCGCGGGGATGAGTACAAGGATCCCGACCTGCAGGACAGCAGCGATGAGAAAGATCACGGCCCACA
This sequence comes from uncultured Acidobacteriaceae bacterium, assembly GCA_963749635.1. Taxonomy (GTDB): domain Bacteria; phylum Acidobacteriota; class Terriglobia; order Terriglobales; family Acidobacteriaceae; genus DASRAA01. The sequence continues at coordinate 2,643 of CAVVNW010000011.1, read as the reverse complement.
AGCCCGCTCCCGGCAATCCTACGACGAGAAAACCAATTGCAGCCAGCACGGTTTGAATGAGTGCTACGCCGAGAATGCCAGAGGTCACGCTGCGGATGGTGGAACCAATGAGGTTCTGGAACTCCACGCCTCGCTCGCCAAAAAGGCGGACCATGAACGCACGCGTTACTTCTGCGGCGCTTTGGGCGTTCGCCAGCAGTGCTCCCGCAATGAGAATCGAAAAAAAGAATTGCAGCACGGTTAGGCCGATGCCCGCAGTCGCAGAAAGTAGCTTAGGCAGGAAAGTCTTGATCTGAGGCGTGAAGAGTTTCACAGCCTCGGTAAGGTTGTTCGAGGCCATGCTCCAGATTCGGTTCAAAGGAGCACCAATAAGAGGCCAACTTTCGACGTTCGGCGGCGCAGGCGGAACGCTGAACGTTCCTGCATCCAGGTGGTCCATTAAACTTTGGACGCCACCCACCATGCTGTTGGCCAGCAGAACAACCGGGATGATCAACACGGCCAGCAGGAGAATGGTCCAAATAGCGGCTGCCCAACCTCCGCGTCCCGTTGCGTGCTGTAGCTTTAGAAAGACAGGATAAGAAGCCACAGCAATGATGATGCCCCAAGCAACGATAGGAACAAAGGGGGCCAATATCAGGAGACATATGGCCGCGAGTAAGGCAACCAGACCGATGTTAATGGAGGCTTCCACCGCACGGGCGATGTAGGCATTTTCCGTGGCAGATGTTTCGGTCGTCATTGTCTGAGTCCTCCCGAAGAATCGAGTGTTGCGCGCGCAGATTGGAAAACCGCGCACACCTGGGAACTATCGGGCATTCGCTGCGGCATCATGCACGGCCAGAGCGACTGTGCCTGCGTGGACCGCCACCGCAATCAGAATGCCCGTCATGGTTAGTCCTAGCAGGGCGATTGCGATGGCTATCACCCTTGATATCCTGTGTATCGGCCGGAAATCGCCGTAACCTACGGTGGTTGCGGTGACGAAGGACCAATAGAAGCTGTCGAATCGCGACCACCCTTCCTCTCTTCCCACTAGAAGTCCCAATCCGACTATGGCCGCGGCCAGACTTAGGAACAAAGGCAACGCAAGCCACAGCCCGAAGGCGAACTCCTTGAGGAATGTGATCGTCAGACCTGAAAACAGCAAATCATTTACCTCACGTTCAGCGGTGTACCGAAGGCTATTGGCCTTCTACGTCCAGCCACAGGCTAAAGCCGAGAAGAGGGACGTGCGCAGCGTTATTTCGGCTTCTTCTTCGGCAAGATTCCTCCTAAACCCGTCTTGCCGCCGGTCACGCCAGAGACAGATTGCTGTATCGCCCCCTTTGCAGCGCTAGCAGCCATACCCCCTACGTCGGGCACAAAGCTTGGGTTGGATGTTGTCCCTTGAATCTTGAAGGGCACGCCTCCTCCACCTCCACCCCCACCGCGCCCGGTCGCAGCCGACAGTGCCCCGGCCTTGTTGCCCTGCAACTCGGCAATCATCTGGAAATCGAGCGCCCCGTTGGGGCTAATCGTGCCTGCGCCGGTTACGACGCCGAGGGACGGTATCGTCACGTTGATGGAGTCGGCCCTCGTCATCTCAGGAGCAATGCGCGCATTCAAGCTGGCATTCTGAATGGTCGTGTCGGAACTCGAGGGAGTCTTTCCACTGAAGGCTGACAAGGCTCCCAACTTCGCACCCATATCGAAACCCGCCAATTTCGTGTTCGACATTCGCACAGGGCCGGAGATCACGAGTTTGTCGAGCGGTCCGCTGATTGCCAAGTCTGCAGACAGTGTTCCTCCATTCAACTTTGATCCGGAAGGAAGCACCACGCCAAGGGCTGGGAGCATCGATTCGAGTTCGTCGACGGACATATCCGGGGCGTTGAGCTTCAGGTTCATCACGTCGGTTTCACCCTGGGTCTGAAATCCGCCGGTTAGGTGGGCAACAGCTTTGCCGAATCCTATGTCCCCTTGGGTGATGGTGCCGGCCTGTCGGCCGAGGTCATCGTCGACTGCATACTTGATGTTCACCGCTTTCGGGGCCGGTGACCCCTTGGGTGAAAGCTTAAGCTTTTCGCAGGTGACTGTGCCCACTGCTTTGGCCTGACTTCCGTTTGAGTTCAACGTTCCCTCAAGGTCGGCGGAGCCGCCAAAGCCGCTTGCCGGATCGATGAAGCCTGAGGCCGCGAGGTCCAGGTTCTTCACCTTAATTGAGGCGTCAAAAGGAGTCTTGGCCGAATCCTGCGGATTGATCGGTCCCGCTTTGCCGGTGAGGCTTGCATTGCCGCCGCCGGGCAGGTTGACGGTCAGTTCGAACGGGAACTGCGAGGTGAGCGAGAAGCCCTTAACCTCTGCGTTTAACTTGTCGTAAACCTGCGGCTTCGCACTGGAGTTGGCCTTGCCGACTGCCAGCTTTCCATCTTTAATCTCCAGCTTGGCAATCGAGAGGCTCTGGGGCGCGCCCGACTTCGCTGGCTCAGCGGGATTGTTTTTGCTGGCCCCGCCGAGGCTGGAAAAGTTCCAGGTTCCGTTGGGGCCTTTGAGCAACGTGATCTGAGGCTCGTCCAGCACAATCCCGGTCACGTTTAGCTGCTTCGAGAAGATGAGCGGCATCAACTCGACGCCAACTTCCAACGACTTCGCCGTGATGAA
>CAVVNW010000010.1:0-34812 GCA_963749635.1 uncultured Acidobacteriaceae bacterium | reverse complement strand
GCCATGTAATAGAAGCGCCCGGTGGCCCCGTAAGGTGCCGAGCGCTTTTTTGTTTTGGAGAAATCCTTCGCGGCGCGGCCTTCAATTGCATTTACGAGAGGGCGACATCCAGGGGGCCGGATTCTGGGCGCATGTGCGCGCAAGTCTTACGACCTGCAGCAGGCGCATGCGTCGCAAGAGCGCCGAAGCCATCTGGCCGCGCTCGGAGGAAACATTGAGAGCAGCCGACTGTCGCCCCGCTACCACCGGTCATGGTTGCTTACTTTCTTTCACTTGAAACCAAGACTCCCAGCTTCTAAACTTGCCATTCGGACCACGGGGACCGATCTTGATGCGATATGCCTTTCTGCTTCTTCCGTTGTTCCTCACCGTCCTTCTCTTTTCACAGACCGCCCCGACGTCCAACTCACAAGCGCTAGCTACCTTCCAGTCGAACGTGCGGGTAGTTCTGTTGGACGTTATTGTCACCGATTCCAACGGGAACCCTGTTACCGGCCTGACGCAAAATGATTTTCGCGTCTTTGAAGACGACACACCGCAGAACATCGCCTCCTTCAAGGAACACAATGGCGCTCCCATCACCACGGCCGATCTGCCGCCGATGCCGCCGAATGTTTATACGAACTACACCGGAGTGAAGACCGCGGATTCCATCAACGTGCTCCTGATGGACTCTCTCAACACGCAAATGCCGGACCAGCAGTTCGTGCACCAGCAGACCGTCAAGTACCTGAAAACACTTCCGGCGGGAGCACGGGTTGCGATATTTACTCTGTCATCGCGCTTGCGGATGGTCCAGGAGTTCACCAGCGACTCCTCGCGGCTCCTGGAAGCATTGAATGATCCCGCCCTCTCTTTGCCACGGCATTCGCCTCTGCTGAAATCGCAGACGGAGTCACAAGCGGACAGCGACTTGATCAATCAAACCACAGTGAATCAAATGAGTCAGGGCGTGACTCCACCCACTCTCGCGCAGGATGCTGTCGACCCGGTAAATGCCCTCAAATCATTGATAGATGAGAAAGACGCCGCAATGACGGAAGCCAGAATTGGCATCACCCTATCCGCCTTTCAGCAACTGGCGCGTTATCTCTCCGGATATCCGGGACGCAAGAATGTGATATGGGTCTCCGGCAGCTTTCCCATCGTCCTCTTTCCGGATGCGAATTTCCTAAATCCGGCGGTTACTCCACAGATGTACATGCATGAGATTCAAAGAACTGCTGACTTGTGTATCGCCGCCCAGATAGCGATTTATCCGGTCACAGCGGAAGGGTTGATGATTCACTCGGTTTATCAGGCCGATAACAGCGCTATCAGCGAGGTAAGACCCAGCACGATGAGCCAGAACAACGTCGGTCAGATGAATAGCGAATTGCAGAATGTTTCTTCGACACGTCTTACGGCGGAATCACTGGCGAAGAGCACAGGAGGGCAGGCTTTCTTTAATTCGAACGGCATAACAGACATTCTGACTCGGGTCACAAACCAGGGCATGCACTATTACACCTTGAGCTACAGTCCAACAAACACCAAGATCGACAACCGTTATCGTCGCACGCGCGTCGAATTGACGAACCCCAAATACGCTCTCTCCTATCGCCGCGGTTACTACGCCACTGACAGTAAAACTGGTTCGGGGTCGGCCGACGCGCAAGACCCCCTGCTGCCCCTGATGGGCTTTGGCCTGCCTGACATGGCGCAGCTCATCTACAAGTTGAGCGTCACACCCTCGAGTGCAAGATCCTCGGCGAGTTCCGGTAATGCTGTCAGCAACCCGAAGGGGCCGACTACACACTACACGCTGGACTTCGCTGTCTCGCTCAACCAGGTTAAGCTGGATGTCCAACCAGATGGGAGTCGACATGCTCAACTTGAAGTGAAGGCTGTCGCCTACGATGACGCGGGAAAGCCGCTTAAGATGACGGGGCAGCGTGGGCTCCTGAACATTACGTCCGAGGGTTTCCAGGAGGCGCGAGAATCCGGTGTTCACTTCCAAGAAGAGCTCGATCTCCCTTCCAATACTGACGTCCACCTCCGCACCGGGGTTTACGATCTGAACACAGGAAATGCCGGAACTCTGGGCGTGAGAGTGCGCACTCAGGCTACCGGCTCAAACTAGCCGGCGATGCCCGCACAGTCTCGATTGGGAACAGATGGCGTCATTGGCCGTGCTTGTCGGGGAAATTGGCTACGTGAACTGGGTCTGGCACGAGTGCGAGCCGAAGGGCCGGCGGTACAAATTAGCAACGCACAAAGAACCTTCTGGAAATGGAAAGTGAGGCGAACTTGCATTCGGTAATCTTGCGCGCCATTGTCTATCCCGTACTCGCATTGACTGCAAGTGGATACGCCCAGGAAAAGGACTCATGCAGCCGTCTGATCGACTACAAGGCTCCGGGTGTCGAAATCACCAAGGCTGTTCACGTAGAGTCGGGAAGCACGGAGCCGAATCCTTATGGGCCAGGCCACAGTGATCCACTTCCTGCATATTGCCGAGTCGAAGGCGTCATCAATCGCCGAACCGGAATAGGCGGCGAAGAGTTTGGGATCAACTTTGCGCTCGCCTTGCCTGATAAGTGGATCGGCGATTTCCTGATGCAGGGAGGCGGCGGTGGAAATGGATTCGTAATGCCGCCGCTCGGTTTGGTTGCCGCCGGGGATACTCCCGCGCTCATGCGTGGGTTCGCGGTGGTGAGCACGGATACCGGCCACAAGAGTCATGGAGGCGGTTTCGATTTCGGCTTCATGAAGGACCAGCAGGCCTACCTGGACTTTGCGTACGCGGCGAATATCCAGGTGGCTGCGCTCGCAAAGCAACTCATCGCGCAGCACTACGGAAAGCCGGCAGCTTTCTCGTATTTCGCCGGATGCTCCACGGGGGGCCGCGAAGGCATGATTCTTTCGCAGCGCTTTCCTACGGCCTTCAACGGAATTATCTCCGGAGATCCGGCCATGCGCACTGGGCTTTCCAATCTGGCAATCGGCAGGTGGATTCCCATCGCGTTCAACCAGATTGCTCCGAAGGATGCGAATGGAAAGCCAATCATCGAGCAGGCCATCAGTGACAATGACCGCAAGCTGGTCATGGACGGGCTGATGAACCGGTGCGACGCGAAAGACGGAATAGCCGACGGCATGATCTCTGATCCTCTGGCGTGCGATTTCGATCCTGAGATGCTGGCGTGCGAGGGCAAAAGGGACGACTCCTGCTTGGCTCCAAATAAAGCTGCCGCCATCAAGAAGGCACTTGCCGGCCCAAGGACCTCAGGAGGAACGCAAGTTTATCCTGGATTCCTTTACGACACGGGGATCACGGCCGGTGCGCCGTTTCGAGGATTGCTCTCGCCGGGCCCCGGCCTTTTCGGGCCCGCGCCGACAGACATGACCATGGATGTCGCGAAGGAAGCGCTGGCGGCCATTCAGCCGCTCACGGACTCGATGTCCACCAACTTGACGACTTTCTCTGCGAACGGAGGAAAGCTGATTTTCTATCACGGTGACAGCGACGCCTGGTTCTCGCCGCTCGATACATTTGGCTACTACAAGGACATGGCGGCCGCTAACGGAGGACTCGATACCGTGTCCAAGTGGAGCCAGTTCTATTTTGTTCCGGGGATGGGCCACTGTGGAGGAGGCCAGTCGCTTGATCAGTTTGATCTGTTAGGCGCGATGGTCAACTGGGTTGAGAAAGGGACGGTGCCCGCGTCGGTGACCGCGACCGGCAAGGCATTCCCAGGGCGGCGGCGCCCGCTGTGCGCCTATCCCAAGCATGCCCAATACAAGGGACAGGGAGACCCGCAAGACGCGAACAGTTTCGAGTGTCGTTGATTCCAGGAGACTGAACTTTACCCGCCTATCGGCAACCTAGCTGAGAACAGAGATTCTTGCTGAAGAACGGTATGACGTGGTTGAACCCCGGGACTGGAGGAGGCACGTCAGTTTGCCCCTGGGCAGCGAGCGGCGATAACGGAGCAAGAACAATCGTAAGCGCTATGACACAACGCAATTTCGCTTTAAGAATGTTGATCCTTTCTCGTCGTCTTTGCCGGGTACATTGCCGTCTTACCATGCGTCTTAAGGGGCTTGGATTGAGACTGCCTTGCCACTGTACTCAATGCTCTTGTCAGGGTTGGCTACCGCTGCAAGCCCCGAGCCGTGCCCTGCCGATACCCAAACAATATTGATCTGAATGCGCGCCGGCATTTCGGAGTAGGTGCCTTCCCGGTTTCCGATCGACAGGGTCCGCGTGGATTCCGACCAGCGGAACGGGATGGTCGTGTGCGCGCCTTTCTCATAATCGTAGCCGTCGCCGGCATCCTGGTAAAACTTGAAAGTGCCATCTGCTCCCCGATAGATCCGTAGCTCGATGGGTCCGGCGGGCTTCTCACCGGCGTACTGAATCTCGGGCCCTAAGGGAAGAATTGATCCGGCAGGTACGTAGAGAGGAATGCGGTCGAGAGGAGCGATGGAGTCAATTTCCTGCCCTCCCTGCTGCGGTGCTCCAGTCCAGAAGTCATACCATGCTGCCGACTCGGGCAGATACACAGTTCGATGAGTTGCATTGGGAGCAAGCACGGGATTCACCAAGATGGATGGTCCGAACATGAACTGATCCCCAATATCGCGGGTTCTCGGGTCCGTGCGCCAATCCATCAGCAGCGGGCGTTGAATCGTGTAGTCTTCGTTTGTGACCCGCCAGGCCAATGAATAGATGTAAGGCATGAGCCGGTAACGAAGCCTGTCGTAGCTGATCAAGATTGGCTCGACTTTGTCGAAGGCCCAAATTTCGTTTTGCGGCCTGTGCCCGTGGGTGCGGAAGATCGGACAGAAGACTCCGTACTCAAACCAGCGGGCGTAAAGCTCCTGAAACTTCGGATCGGCGATTGGGTCGTCATGAGGCGGCCAATATCCGCCGATGTCGGTCGTCCAATAAGGGTATCCGGAGAGCGCAAAGTTCAACCCGGCCGCGACTTGACGTTTTAAACCCCAATATGAGCCATAGACGTCACCGGACCAGACGGTTGCGCCAACTCTCTGCTGCCCAAGGAAGGCGGACCGCGTCAGCAGAAACACGCGCTTGCGGTCCGTCGCTGCCTTCCAGTACTCCTGGACGCCAAGCGTGTGCATGAGCGGAAATATGTTCGTGTACTCGGCGCCGTTGCCGATATGAATTTGCTTGTTACGGAGAATTCCGTCGCCCATGTGCGGCCAGAATTCTTCGGGTTCCGCACTGTCGAGCCAAAAAGCGTCCCAACCCTGAACGAATAGCTTGCCTGCGAGATTGTTCCAGAAGAACTCCCGCGCTTTTGGGTTTGTAGCGTCATACACGTGAGCATTAGGGACGCCCAGATGCTGCTCGTCCAGTTGCCGGTAGTTCTCAGACTTTGTGTCAAACAGGCCCCACACGGACAGCATGGCGTGGATATTTTCATCGTGGAGGAGTTTGAGTTCTGCAGGCACGTCGGGGAAATTCGAATTGAATACTGGATCGCCTTCTGCTTTCCACCAGAACCAGTCTTGAACGATAGCGTCCAGTGGTATGCGCTGTTCGCGATAGCGATGCGCGATTCCGAGAACTTCATCCTGCGAGAGGTAGCGGTCCTTGGATTGAAAGAATCCATAAGACCACAGCGGGAGCATGGGCGTATGCCCCGTAAGGTTGCGATACTGGTGGATGATCTGGTCCATTTCCGGACCAAAAATGAAGTAGTAATCGATGGAGTGCCCGGCTAAAGAACTCAAATTCAATTCGAGGGGGAAGCGATTATCGACATAGGTTAACGACGCGGTGCTCCACATCAATCCATAGCCCTTTGAAGACAGCAGCAGTGGAATCGCAACATCGGTGTTGTTCTGCGCGAGTTGAACGGTCGCCCCGCGGTAGTTGAACATGCCGCTTTGATGCTGCCCTAATCCGTAAAAGCCCTCGGTCATGTCGGGCGCAAACCGGTCTTCAATGTGGAAGGTCTTCTCGCCATTCAGCTCGACCTGATCGTAAGTACGTGGAATGGAGTCGCGCTCGCGCAGAAGACCTTCGCCGTTTGCCGTGCTGTATTGCACGTTCCCCCTCTTGAGGGAGAGTTCAACTTTCAGCGCGTCAGTGACGAGGGTTGCGACATCGGCTGTTTGCGACAACTGGAATTTAGCTCCCGGACACGACTCCTTCGACTCGAGCATCCATGGCTGGTTCGGCTTGACGTTATAGGGCGATTCGGGGGTCGCCACGAAATGAATGACCGTGGAACGACAAACCGAGATATGGAGGTTCTCGGTCCCTACGGTCGCAGTCATACCATCCGGAGCGGGCGTGACCCTGACGGTGGGCAGCGGAGGCACTTCCCACAGCTGTGCGCTTACACTCGTTGCGTTAAAACAGCACCAGCACATTCCGATAACCAAGGCCCAGGCATTCGACTTCAATTTCACAAGACACCATCGTTTCGTCGTCATCGCTATCCGTCCGAAATATTATTTGTTGTAGACTGAGTGAAACCGAGCCGTGGAGCAAGCCCGTGGAGACTGCCGTCCAAATCACTCTGCCTCCCGCTCGACTACTCCGGCAGCACCTTGGTATTTTTCACTTGGAACGTTCCGACAACCGTTGGCGATCCTGTGTTCGGCTGCCCGCCGCCGACCGAGACGGAATACCCGCCCTCGGCGATGATCGGCTCACCCGCTTCGTTCACCATGCTCAGGTCGCGGTCTTTCAGCGCAAAGAGCACTTTCTGCGCTTCGCCTGGTTTCAGATGAACGCGCTTAAACCCGCGCAAGGCACGGAGTGGCGCTCCCAGAACGTTTGGGAAACTGAGATAAAGTTGTGCAACCTCATCTCCTTCGCGCGTGCCGGTGTTGGTGACAGTCACTTCCGCGGTAAGCGGATCGCCCGCCGTGATGGAGCTCTTGGGGAGCGTCAACCCGCTGTACGAAAAGGTTGTGTAGCTCAGGCCGTATCCAAAGGGATAAAGGGGCTTACCCTCGAAATAGCGATAGGTGCGGCCTTTCATCGCGTAGTCTTCAAAGGGCGGCAATTGCTCGACCCCGGTGTAGAACGTGACGGGAAGGCGTCCGGCGGGATTGTTTTTACCGGACAGCGTTTCCGCGATGGCTGCGCCGCCTTCTTCGCCTGGATACCACGATTCGAGAATTGCGTTTACGTGTTCGTTGGCCCAGTTCACAGCCAGAGCGCTTCCGTTGGCAAGAACGAGCACTACAGGTTTGCCGGCAGCCGTGACGGCTTTGAGCAACTCCTCTTCCGGCTTCGGAAGGTCAAGACTAGTGCGGTCTCCACCCTTGAACCCCTCCTCGTTCACCGGCATTTCCTCGCCTTCCAGTTCACTGGTAATGCCGAGGACCGCAATCACTACGTCGGCGTTTTTTGCGGCTGCAATCGCGTCAGGACTCGGCGTGGTGTCATATTTGGTCCAGACCAACTGCGCACTGACCGGGCCTGAGGTCCTCTGCGAGTACTCGACTTTGAGAGCGACCTTTTTCCCCTGCTCTAGACGGACATGTGCCGTCTTCGCCCGCAATCCGTCGGCCGCACCACCCCACTCCTGGACAACTTGCCTGCCATCCAGAAAGACCCTCACAGACCCGCCTTTGAAGCGTAGGCCGACGCTGAATTCGCCGCTCTGTGTAGGCGTGAGAAAACCAGTCCACCGCACCAGAAGCGGATACTTGCCGATGGCCTGAGAGGGGATGTCCGCTGCCTTCAGATCAAGCGTGGTGACGGGAACAGTCGCAAGTACAGTAGGCGCTCCGCTGCCAAATAACTCGCCCGTCGCGAACTCTGCTGTCAGACCTGGCTTCCCGTCACTAGTGGTAAACACCGACGCGGGAACTGGATCGCCGTCGTTGCGCAGGAATTGGGTTCCCGGCACAAAATTGATCTTCGCTTCAGGAAACTCTGCCTTCAGGCCTTCGAGTACTGACACAGTATGCGTAGGAGTGCCGGTATAGTTGCCAAGCAGATATCTCGTCTGATCGGCGAGCGGTCCGATTACCGCAAGTTTGATCGTGTTTTGCTTCAGAGGCAGCGTCCCATCGTTCTTTAGCAGCACCATGGCCTCGTTTGCCATGGCACGCGCCATCGCGCGATGTTCCTTGCTGTCGAGCAGTTTCGGGTCAATCTTTGAATAGGGGTCCATCCCCGGCGGATCGAACATACCCAACTTGATTCGCGCAGTGTATAGACGGATGAGGGCAGTGTCGATCTGCTTCTCGGTCAAGATTCCCTGCTTGTAGGCGTCGAGGTAGGGCTTGTAGTCGTGGTCATCTTTCACCTTGGATACGAAATCGACGCACTCATTGTCCATGCCGCGTTGCAAGGCTAGAGCCGAAGCCTCAGCTTGCGTCTTGGTGAAGTGATGGTCGCGGTAGATGTTGATGATCGCCTCGCAATCGGAGACGACATACCCTTGAAAATGCCATTTCCCTCGCAGCTGGTCCTGCAGAAGGAACTCGTTGGCACAGGCGGGCTGCCCATTGACGCTGTTGTAGGCGCACATGACGGAGCCCGCTTTCCCCTCGGTTACGGTCGCGCGGAAGGCAGACAAGTAGGTGTCGATCTCATCATGCTTGCTCACCTTTACGTCTACGGTGTGGCGGGTTGGTTCGGGCCCGCTGTGTACGGCGTAATGCTTGGGGGTGGAAATGACGCGATAGTACTTCGGGTCGTCACCCTGCATGCCGGTGACAAATGAAACTCCCAGGCGAGCCGTCAGGAAGGGGTCCTCTCCAAAGGTTTCCTGCCCACGTCCCCAGCGAGGATCACGGAAGATGTTAATGTTCGGTGCCCAGAAATCGAGGCCCTCGAAGATGTTGCTATTCCCGTCATGCAAACTCTGGACGTGCTTGATTCGCCCTTCGGTGCCGATCACAACGGCCATACGGTGAATGGCGTCTGCATCAAAGGTTGAAGCCAAGGCAGTTGGTCCGGGAAACTCGGTGGTGCCAGCCGAGGCGATGCCGTGCGATGCCTCGCTCCACCAGTCGTAACCAGGAATACTCAGGCGCTCGATGGCGCGCGATTGGTTCACGAGTTGCGTTACCTTCTCTTCCACCGTCATACGGTGGACCAGGTCCTCGGCCCTTTGCTGTGGGGGTAAGGCAGTGTTCAGATAAGCAGGCGGCTGGGCGTTTTGGGCCGACACACTGCCGGCCAGGAGGGCAACCGCAGCAATAAGAACTCCGAAGTTGGAACGCCGCATTCTTTCTCCTTGATGACGATGTCCTATTACTGTGCGTGGTGAAAACAGTGCATCCCGAAGGGCCAATTTCGCACGTGCCGGTCGCCTGGTCAGAAAAGCATTGGCGCGAACTGTTTCAGATCGCGGCGCCAGGTCTGCCATTCGTGATCGGTTCCCTGTGACTCGTAGAAGACGTGCTGGATACCGGCCTCCTGGAGTGATTTATTCAATCTCAGAAGCCCGGCACGCATTCTTTCGGGCTCATTCGTCCCCACGCCAATCCAGAGCAGGTGGACTTTTTTGTTGAAGGCGGCCGGATCGGCAAAAACGCCGCCGTAATCGGTTTTTGGATCAAGCTTCCGGTCTCCCAGCACGAGCATCCCACCCGCGCCACTAAATCCGCCAATGTAGGAAAAGAGATCAAGATGGTCCAGCGTGATCTGGAAGGTCTGCATACCTCCCATGGAAAGGCCGGCCATGGCGCGATGATCGCGATCCGCAATGGTACGGAAGGTCGAGTCGATGTAAGGGACGAGGGCCTGGGTCACATCGTCCTCGAAGGTCGCTGCCATGTCTTGCATGGCCTTTAACATTTCGGGAGAACCGAAGGGCTTTCCGGTCAAATCGGGTGGAGGCTGACCCGCACGCCGGGCATAGCCATACGCCATCACGAGGATCATCGGCTTGGCGCTTCCCGCCGCGATCAGATTGTCGAGGATGAAGTTGGCGTTACCCTGTCGAATCCATCCGGTCTCATCCTCGCCGGCACCGTGCTGCAGATAGAGGACGGGATAGCGCTTTGTCGTTTGCGTATCGTAGTTCGGCGGCAGGTAAACCAGAGCATGCCGCCAACCGCCTGTCACCTTCGAGTTGTACCAAACCTCACGCACCTGTCCGTGCAGTACATCCTGAATCGAATAGAACGTTGACCCCGGCTCGGGGACCTCAACCGCACTCACCGGCCTACCCCCACCGAAATACGCATGGGTAGCGGGGTCGCTGACGTCCGCGCCGTCGATGATCAGCGTGTAGTAGTGAAAGCCGGGAACCAGAGGCGGTGTGGTGATGGTCCAAAATCCGTCGGGTTGCTTGACCATGTCGATTTTCGGTCCGCTCCAAAAATTCAGCTTCACCTTGGTCGCATCGGGAGCTTTGACATGAACTTCGACTCTCCCGGCGCTATCAACCCGGGGATAGTCTGCTCCCCATACATTGGTGGCAGAAGGTTGAAAATCGCCACGTTCTTGCGCACAACAGAGACTCGCAAAGAGGATCATTGCCATTCCAACGCGCTTCATGTCTTCGCTCCATCCTTCACGATTTCGCACGGGCAATACCGAGAGTTTACGAATCTTCGTCGGCGCATTTAGACCTTGTTCGTGTCTCTCATTAGGGCAACCGGACCGAGAAAAGCCTCGCAGACGCCAATTTTAGATATCGTTAACTGTAACGAAGCGTAAAGCAAAACGCCAGATGTTTTAAGTTATCTACGGCGGCCTGTGGCGCTAAATCGCTGACGGATTGAGCGGGTTTGACGGGCGCGAAACTCAGATTGGCGCCCGGAGTCTCGGCAGACTTAAGGGCTTCTTGCCGCGCCCAAAATCGGGACAGTAGTCGGTAGTGCCCGCCAGGACAGCTATCGTAGTTTTTGGGGGGTCGGGCCTGAGATATCCCGGTTCACCGCTCTGGCAGTCGCTTTTTTCGCGGCACGCCGTCGCGTAGATCCGCGCACGACCAGTTGTGGTTGCAACACGACTGTTTCAGGTTTGAGTGGTACTTTCGAGTGAAGAATTGCGAGTGTGAGACGCGCAGCTTGCTCCCCAATCTGCCGGCTGTGCTGATCGATACTCGAAAGTGGAACCCGCAGAGAATCGTCATAGTGAAGGTTCCCGCAACCGATCACCGCAAGGTCCTCTGGAATGCGTATGCCCTGATCCAATGCATAATTCATGGCGCCCATTGCCAGGGGATCGTTAAAACAGAACACACCGTCGGGCCGGGGCTTTAGACTCAGGAGTTGGCGCATGGCTTCCGCGCCCCGCTGTTTCGTTTCAACATCTCCTTTGGTTTCGCTGATGATGTAAGCATCAACGATTGTCAACCTGGCTTGCCTAAGTGCTTGCTTAAATCCGTCCATGCGGCGCACGCCCGGGCTGGTTTCTGGCCCCCGAATGTGGGCAATTCTCTTACAGCCGATATCGACGAGGTGTTTGGTGGCCAGCCTTCCAACGGCTTCATCGTCCACCCCGACGAAATTCGCCGTAAGGGCAGGCAAGGTACGATCGATCAAAACATAAGGGGTCTTTCGCCGTTCGATTCGGAAGAAGAGATCTACGGTCGAGCGGCACGAGGCGATGACTAACGCGTCGAGACGTCGTGCCAACAATCGATTGATCTCCTGTTCCTCAATAGCAGGATCTTCTTCCGAGGAAGAGATGATCAGGGAGAATCCGCTCCCTCTCAGGACATCCGAAAGAGATTTGGCGACTTCCGCGAAAAAGGGGTGGAGCAGGTCCGGAACAACCAGGCCAACTAGATATGACCGACCGGTGACGAGGCTGCGCGCCGCCAGATTAGGCTGATAGTCAAGTTCTTTTACGCGCGCCAGAACCAGCTCGCGAGTTTCGTCTCCCACATCAGGATGATTTCGAAGAACCTTGGAAATGGTCATAACCGAGACTCCAAGGTCTTTCGCAATGTCTTTCATTCGTGTAGTCATAACTTGTCAGCCAGTATACAAAACACATATTCCCGCAATTTCAGTCTCCAATCGTCGGTCATCAGGTACGATGCCGTCCCGAAGGAACCGCATACGACCTAGAAATCCTGCATAACTTTGTAGCCGTTGACATCGCTAACTGTAACGATTATCGTCCATCGTGTAGAAACTCCGTTTTGTGCCTTGATATCGGCTTAGTCTCCATTCATTGGTCTGATCAACGGGCAACGAGGAATTCCGGATGAAGAGTCGGCCCGCGTCCCAACGCCTGATTCACGGCAGTGTTGATCCTGCACTTGTGCCTCAGCGAGTTCTTTACACCGGCGCCAAGATGCCGGCGATTGGATTAGGGACCTTCGGTTCGGACCACGTAGCGCCGGTCGAAATTGCCGCAGCGGTCGAAGCTGCGGCGGACGTCGGGTATCGGCATTTCGATTGTGCGTCCGTTTATGGCAATGAACACGAAATTGGTTACGCGCTGCTGCAGGTCTTACGCCGGCAGTCCAAGCGAGAAGAGCTGTGGATCACATCGAAGCTCTGGAACGACAAACACGGCGAGAGCGACGTACTTCCATCGTGCAGACGATCTCTTACAGACCTGAGGGTCGGCTACCTCGATCTCTATCTCACGCACTGGCCCTTCCCCAATTACCACCCATCCGGTTGCGACGTAAGTTCCCGCTGCAAGGACGCAAGGCCCTACATCCATGCGGATTTCATGAAGACCTGGCGCAAGATGGAGGAATTGGTAGACCTGGGGCTCACTCGTCACATTGGTACCTCCAATATGACGATCCCCAAGCTAAAGCTTCTTCTGCGGGACGCTCGTATCAATCCCGCTGTGAATGAGATGGAACTACACCCTCATTTCCAGCAGCCGGAACTCTTCGACTTTTTACGATCCAACGGCATCGTTCCCGTGGGATATTGTCCGATTGGATCACCAGCCCGACCGGTGCGCGATCGCACACCTGAAGATACCGTACCGACCCAGGATCCCGTGGTCGTCGCAATTGCCAATCGGCTGGGAGTGCATCCAGCAGTTGTCTGTGTGAAGTGGGCGGTTCAGCGCGGGCAAGTACCCATTCCGTTTTCAACCGACCGCAACCACATTCTCAGCAATCTCGAAGGGGCCGTGAGCGATCCGTTGACTGACGAAGAAATGCTGGCCATCAGCACCCTTGACCGGAATTGTCGGCTCATCAAAGGCCAGGTGTTTCTGTGGAAAGACGGCCAGTCATGGGAAGACCTTTGGGACATGAATGGCGAAATTACGCCCCCATGATTACTGAATGACCGTGCCTTCTTGGACTTGTCATTGATGACGAAGAACATTGAACAAAGCATGCGTGCCGCGTTTCTGCCTGGAAACAGCAGCGTTGAACTCCGCGCCGTGCCGGTATCACGTCCCGGCCATGGCGAGGTTCTGCTTAGGGTAAAGGCATCCACAATCTGTGGCTCGGATATCCGATGTATCTATCACGAGCATCTCGGTAAAGGTCCGGAAGGATATCAAGGGGTCATTGCGGGTCATGAGCCCAGCGGTCAGATTGTAGAGGTCGGCCCCGGGTGCCGGCGCTTCGGAGTTGGTGACCGAGTCGTCGTCTATCACATCTCGGGTTGTGGAGTCTGCAACGATTGCCGGCGGGGCTACATGATCTCTTGCACGAGCGAAAAATATCGGCGTGCCTATGGCTGGCAGCGCGACGGTGGAATGGCCGATTACATGGTTGCCGAGGAGAAAGACCTCATTGCACTCCCGCAGGAGCTGAGCTACGCAGACGGGGCTCAGGTTGCGTGCGGATTTGGAACCGTCTATGAGGCGATTGAAAAAATCGAGGTCAATGGCAATCACGCCGTGCTCGTCACCGGGCTTGGGCCGGTTGGCCTTGCCGCTGCATCGTTGTGTCGCAAGCTCGGCGCGCAATCGATCATCGGAATCGATGTCGTGCCTGAGCGGCTGGAACTCGCACAGTCCCTCAAGTTGTGTGACATCGTCCTGACCGCCGGTCCAGGCAACATAACTCAGGTTAGGGACCTGACCGGGGGCCGCGGGGTCGAACGGGCGATTGAATGTTCCGCCAACGCAGCCGCACGCGCCACGGCAATTCGAGCTACGCGTAAGTGGGGAAAGATTGCTTTGGTTGGCGAGGGAGGGGCCGTTGAGTTCAATCCGTCCCCGGACATCATCCACGAGCAGAAGACAATTTACGGCTCGTGGGTGACATCGACCTGGCTGATGGAGGAGTTGGTCGAGCGTCTTGTGCGCTGGAACCTGCATCCGGCCGACATCATTACGCACCGCTTCGGCCTTGAGGACGCGGCAGACGCATATGCTCTTATGGCGTCGGGGAGGTGCGGCAAAGTCGCTGTCTGCTCGGACGAGGAACTGGCGCTCAAATGACGACGAACTGGGAACATATCCTGAAGGACCGGCTGAAACTGTATGGCCACCGCAACTGGGTGGTGATCGCCGATTCGGCATATCCGGCCCAGTCCAAGCAAGGAATCGAGACGATCGCCGCTGATGACGAACAAGCCACCGTGGTCGAACGCGCGTTCGCCATACTCCGTGAGTGCAAGCACGTCAGACCGGCCATCTACACCGACGAAGAATTAAGGTTCGTTCCCGAGGAAGACGCTCCGGGCGTGACGTTGTACCGGGAGCAGCTCGCGGATCTTTTGAGCGGATATGAAGCCTCGGCCCTGCCGCACGAAGAGATTATTGCCATGCTTGATCGGGCCGGTGAAACGTTTCGAGTGCTCTTGATCAAGACCACGATGCAAATTGCCTATACGTCGGTGTTCGTCGAGTTGCAGTGCGGATATTGGAATACTCGGGCTGAGAACCGGCTGCGGGCGGTAATCCGGTCGGAAGATAAAAGAACTGAGTATTAGCCCAGGAGATAACTGGTTCGCGTATGAAGGCGATGACACAGCAGGCGTCACCGAATGCGAGCGACCGGCGACCCGCGCCTTTGTTTCCCTCGGGGCACCTGACAGTTTTCGTTCTGGTCACCGCGCTTTTCTTTCTGTGGGGAATCCCGAACAACCTGAATGACGTACTGATCCGGCAGTTCATGAAGTCCTTCGCCATCTCGCGTTTCCAAGCCGGATTGGTTCAGTCCGCGTTTTACCTTGGCTACTTCCTGGTCGCCATGCCGGCCGCACTTCTCATGCGAAAGCTTGGATACAAAGCCGGATTTGTGATCGGGTTGTTGCTCTTTGCTCTCGGAACTCTGCTGTTCTGGCCGGCCGCTATCGTCGGCCGGTATGGATTTTTCTTGTTCGCCTTGTTCGTGATTGCCAGCGGGCTGTCGTTTCTTGAAACGGCCTCGAACCCCTTCATTGCTCAGCTTGGTGATCCGGCAAGTTCTGAACGCCGCCTGAACTTCTCTCAAGCTTTTAATCCCCTGGGCTCGATTACCGGAGTGCTGGTGGGCACCGTGTTCATCTTTTCCGGAATCGAACTAAGTCCCCAGCAGATAGAAGACATGAAGGCCCAGCATTTGTACGATGCGTATCTTCGCTCCGAGACGATGCGAGTGATTAAGCCTTACTTGGCTCTGAGCGCACTCGCCATATTCTGGGCCGTGCTGATTTTCCGGGCCAAGTTCCCGAGTATCCAAAGCGAACATGAGAGCGGCGGCGATCGGGGTCACTTTCGCGAACTCTTTGCCTACCCACACTTCCTCATGGCAGTTCTCGCGCAGTTCCTGTATGTCGGTGCACAAGTTGGGACGTGGAGCTATTTCATTCAATACGTTCAGGAGTTCACCCACCAACCCGAAAAAGTTGCGGGATATTTTCTCACTGGCACTCTTGCTGCGTTCGGTATTGGACGGTTTATCTCCGCCTGGCTTATGCGCTTCGTGGCCCCCACTAAGCTGCTTGGCTCTTATGCAATGGTGAATGTTGGGTTGGTTGGTTTTGCAATGTTGCGGCCGAGCTGGGCGGGCCTATGGGCATTGTTCGCTACCAGTTTCTTCATGTCGCTCATGTTCCCGACGATTTTCGCTCTAGGTCTGAAAGGACTGGGACCAAACACCAAATTCGGCGGATCGTTGATCGTGATGGCCATCGTCGGAGGGGCAATTCTCACTCCGCTCATGGGACTGATCGCAGAGGCTCGTCACACCATCGCTCCGGCTTACATTGTCCCGCTTGCGGCGTATGTCGTCATCGCAGGGTACGCATTCCTTGGAGCACAGGCACGAAGTGTGGCAGACACAGCAGGCCATCCATTTCCTAGTTAAAAAAGGACACTATGCTTTCGCAACCATGGCTTTCGTCGCAGTTGCTTCGCATACTTAGCGTTATCGTGCTGGCCCTTTGCGCGACAGCCACCCCGCACGCCCAGAGCGCCACCGCTCCCACCGATTCCCAGGATCCAGTCAGCATTGATCAGACTTGGCAACGAGCCAGCAGCAAATATGACGCCGCTCGCGCCGCCCTCCTGAAGGAAGTCGATAGCGCCGACCACCAGGGCCCGTTTCGGCCTGACTGGGAATCCCTTCAGAAGTATGAGGTTCCCGAATGGTACAGGGACGCAAAATTCGGGATCTTCATTCATTGGGGCGTCTATTCCGTCCCAGCTTTCGGCAATGAATGGTATCCGCGAATGATGTATCAGAAGGGCTCTTCCGAATTCAAGCACCAGATCGCCACGTACGGCCCCCAGGACAAGTTCGGCTATAAGGAGTTCATTCCAATGTTCAAGGCCGAGCACTTCGATGCTGTCGCTTGGGCACAGCTATTCAAGAAAGCGGGAGCGAAATATGTGGTGCCCGTGGCGGAGCATCATGACGGTTTCGCGATGTACGACAGCGGCTTGAGCGACTGGACAGTGGTGAAGATGGGTCCCCAACGCGACACCACCGGAGAATTGGCGAAGGCAGTACGGGCGGAAGGGTTGCATTTTGGCGTGTCATCGCATCGGGCAGAGCACGATTTCTTTCTGGGTCCCGGCCGCACCATTCCTTCTGACGTGAACGACCCGCAATACGCCTCACTCTACGGCCCGGCCCAAACCTGGCTGAACAACCAATGGGGCACTCCCGTCAACAATGATTTCACTTACGTCTCTTCCGCATGGGCCAACGATTGGCTGGCGCGGTCCGCGGAACTGGTGGCGAAATACCATCCAGATATCGTGTACTTTGATTGGTGGATTGGGCAGTCATCTTTCCGCCCGAACCTCACGCGCTTTGCAGCGTTCTATTACAACACCTCTCTCAAGTACGGTAATCATGTCGGAGTGATCAACTACAAGGACTATGCCATCCAGGAGCGCGCTGGTGTACTCGACTTGGAACGTGGCCAACTTGGCGACATTCGGCCTCTCGTTTGGCAGACGGATACCTCCGTCAGCAATAAATCCTGGGGCTACATTGAAAACGATGTTTTCAAGTCGCCAGAATTCATCGTTCATCAACTGATCGACATCGTGAGCAAGAATGGCAACTTGTTGCTGAATGTAGGCCCGCGCTCTGACGGCACTATCCCCGATGGAGTACAGAAGGTTCTTCTCGATGTGGGCGCCTGGCTCAGCATGAATGGTGAAGCAATCTACGGAACCCGTCCCTGGAGGGTGTACGGGGAGGGCCCGACGAAAGTCGTCGCGGGCTTGTTCCACGACACTGACACCGAAAACTACAAGCCCGAAGATTTTCGTTTTACGACGAAGGGCGATGTTCTTTACGCGATCGGACTTTCCTGGCCGACGAACGGAGAAGCAGTGATTCATTCGCTCACGCCGGCAGCCGGAAGTAAGGCCGTGCAGGGTGTCGCTTTGTTGGGAAGCGATGCAAAGCTACGATTTGAGCAGCGTCCTGATGGTTTGCATGTCCAACTGCCGGGCCAACCCCCAGCCAAGTACGCGTATGTGCTCCGCGTGACGTTCAGCGGTGGATCGCACTAGGACATCAGCCGATTTGATTCACAAAGGCAGTTCACTTTATCGACGCTCTCGAGTGATTCGGAGGAGTACTAATGACACAACCTGTAGCGCCCTTCAAGCGTTCCCTTCTTGTTGGACTGGCCGTGATCGGTCTGGGCCTGATTTCGTCCGCGACTGCCACAGAAAATATTGAAGTTTCGATTGACGCATCCAAGGCTGGCGCAAAAATTGACCGCAACATTTTCGGCCAGTTCGCCGAACATCTCGGACATGGCATTGATAGCGGTATATGGGTCGGCCGCGATTCCACCATTCCGAATACACGGGGCATTCGCAATGACGTCGTTACAGCGCTCAAGGCGCTAAAAGTACCCAACGTTCGCTGGCCTGGCGGCTGCTTTGCAGACGAATATCACTGGCGCAAAGGCATCGGCCCTCAGCGCTCCGTGAGCCTCAATCCAAACTGGGGTGGGGTAATCGAACCCAACACCTTCGGCACCGACGAATTCATGGACTTTCATCAGCCAGATTGGCTCCGATGCCTACATCTCCGTCAATGTCGGCTCGGGAACTCCGCAGGAGGCGGCGGAATGGCTGGAATATATGACCACGGCCCAGCCCACAACGCTGGAAAAGGAGCGCGCTGCCAACGGCCATCCTGCTCCCTACAACATCGCTTTCCTTGGCATCGGAAATGAAAGCTGGGACTGCGGCGGCAACATGTCACCCGACTACTACGTGAGCCAGATGAAGATCTACAGCCGCTTTGTCCGCAACTTTAATCCTGCCCAGCAGGATAAGGATCAGATGCAGAAGATCGCCGTCGGACCTGGAGGTGGTGAAGCCCGCTGGACGGAATGGACGGAAACCGTCATGAAGGCCTACCAGCAACACACGTGGAGCTGGGATATCAATGGGCTCTCCATGCATTCCTATACAGTCGTTCACTGGCCCCCTTCGTATGCCTCGTCTGGCTTTGGAGAGACCGAATACAGTCAGATCCTCAAGTCCACCTTGGAGATGGACGACTTGATCAACAAGCACTCGGCCATCATGGACAAGTACGACCCGCAGAAGAAGGTTGCGCTGATCGTTGATGAATGGGGCGCCTGGTATGCACCCTTACCCGGCAGCAACCCGGGCTTCCTCGTCCAGCAAAACAGTCTGCGCGACGCAGTTCTCGCCGCGCTCAATCTGAACATCTTCGCCCGACACGCCGACAGGGTCCGAGGGTCCAATATCGCTCAAATGATCAATGTGCTGCAGGCCATGATCATGACCGACAAGGAGAAGATGGTACTGACCCCCACCTACTACGTCTTCAAGATGTACACGCCGTTCCAAGATGCAACGTTCGTGCCCGTGACATTCAATTCAAGCACCTACACTCACGGTGACATCACGTTGCCACGTGTGGATGCGATCGCGGCGAAAGGCAAAGATGGCAAGCTGTGGGTCGAGATCACAAATCTTGACCCCAATGAGACCGTCGAGGTCGAGTTGAACCTGGTTGGTACCAGTGCAAAGGCCGCATCCGGGGAGACCCTGACTGCCCCTAAGGTGGACAGCATCAATACGTTTGACGCGCCCAACACAGTCGTGCCGAAGCCTATTTCAGCGAAGGCTCAAGGCGGCAAGCTGACCTTGAAACTCGAACCCAAGTCGGTGAGTGTTATCTCAATAGAGTAATGACCGAGAATCATCATGATCTATTGGCACAATGGCTTCCGTGATCCTCGATCTCGCCTAAATCAACCTCATAGTGTGTCTCAGAAAATAGGGAGCCGCTCGGGAAAAGATGTAGAATTTCAGGTCATAAACTCCGGGGAGAGGATTTCCCAAGCCTTCGAGGCATCCTGGCAGGTCCTCCCGTCATTCTTTGCGGCAAGATGATTGGTTTTTGCTTGTGACAGGTTAGCGTCGCGTCGGATTCGGTCGCTGTAACTGGAGTCGTATAGCGCATGCGCACCGCGGAGGTTTAGTTGAAATCATTGGAGCCGGCCATGTTTCGCTTCGCGATTATGGTTCTGCCTGCGTTGTTGTCTCTCTCTCTCTGGTCGCAACAAGGGTCAGGCAGCATGTGCAACCTCACTATTCACGTGCGAATGGCAGATGATCGCCAGGATGCCGCTAATGTTCAGGTGCAACTTCTGAATACTGGGGGACCATTCGTTGGTTCCGCAACAACTCACGCCGATGGGACTGCCGAGTTCCAGGTATCGAGTGGAGTGACTTACCGGGTACGAGTTTCCGGCCGGGGTGTCGAGACCGCCGAATCGGAGTTCTTTATTATGGGCGGCCAGTACAATCAAACCGAGAACCTCAATGTGAAACAAGCTGCAGTGGCGACGCAAGACAATAAATCTGCGCCCATCTCTGTGGCGGAGATGCAAGTACCCGCGAAAGCCAGGGAGCAAATGCAGAAGGCCATCGAGGCATTCGACAAAGGAGATACCAGCAAGGCTACAGAGAGGCTCGAGAAAGCGATTGAGATCTACCCGCAATATGCAAGAGCCTACGAGAATCTGGGTGTGATCGCAGCAAAATCGGGCGATCGGGCCAAGGCGAGAAGCCTCTATACGAAGGCCATCGAAGTAGACGAGAGATTCGTCCCCGCGTATGTGCAATTGGGGCGCTTGGAGATTCAGGAGAAGAACTACACCCAAGCGGAAACGGTGCTCCATAAGGCGATGTTGCTTTATCCTGAGATGCCTGACCTTATCGCATTACTTGCCGGCGCCGAATACGGAAACAAGGAATACGACAATGCGCTCGCCGATGCGCAGCGAGTTCATACCCTGCCGCATCACGAAAAGGTTGCAGATGTCCACCTGTTGGCTGCAGAAATTCTTGAGATGAAGAATCGTAATCAGGAGGCTGTGGCAGAGTATCGGTTGTATTTAACAGAAGCGCCCAACAGTCCCCAAGCCAAGGCGGTGCAACAGGCCATAACCGACCTGGAAGCGTCGAAGCACTGACTGAAGTGACTCTGGCTTTACGGTTGCAGCGCAGGAGGGGCGCTAGACATTTTGGGCGTGAGCCTGGTATCAAGTTCCTGGCGTAGCTGTTGCACGCGTTTGAATTCTTTCTCCGCCTCGTTCGACTCACCCAAAGCCTGGTAGGCGCGCGCCAGCCGATAATGCGCATCCGGCTGCCCCGGATCGAGTTCAATCGCCTTGCGAAAATCAGCTATCGCATCTTTGTGCTTGTTCTCTTCCGAGAGCATGATCCCGCGGTCGATATAAGCCAGACGAATATCGGTTCGCAGTTGAATAGCCTTATTGAGATCGGAAGCGGCCGCTTCGCGATTGCCAAGTTTCATCTCCGTATCACCGAGGTAAGCCCATGCCTGCGCGTTGTCCCCATCGTTGGCCAATTCGGCCTTGAATTCGGCTTTCGCTTTCTCATAGTCCTGCGATTTCCAGTAGAGAAAACCCAATCCAAAGTGAACGTTTGGCTCGTGCGGAGAGACCTGCGCCGCTTGCTGGAACTCGGCGATGGCTTCCGGCGTCTTTCCCAGGCCATCCAGAGCTTCTCCAATCAGCACGTGGGCGGCTGCCGAGTTTGGGTGCGTCATCAGAATTTGGCGAAATCCGTCCAGCGCGCATTGGTACTGGCCGGCCCACAGACAGCTTTGGGCCATGATCTGCTGCAACTCGACATTGGCGGGATCCAATTGCACCGGCCCCTTCAGAGATTCGATTGCGTTTGCATATTGCTTGTCTCCGTAGTAACTCAGTCCAAGCAGCGTGTGTGCCTGGAAGTTGCCGGCGTCCCTCGCCGCTACGGCTTTCAAGGGCGCAATTGCGGCGTGAAAATGGCCTTGCTTGAACTCGGCCAGTCCCAGGTTCATTTCAATGCCGGGCAGTCTCGGATCCAGCGAAAGCGCTTTCTTATAGGCCGCAGCGGCTTCGGGATATTTCTGCTGTTTCGCCAGCACCACACCAAGACTTGCGTATGCGCCTGCGTCCCGCGGATGTACGGCAATAAATGAGCGCCAGGCTTGCGCAGCCTGTGGCAGATCGCCTTTCTGCTCAAGCGCAATGGCGGCCGCCGGCGTGTTCGATTGTGCCCAGGAAGTCGCAAGCAGCGCAAGGAAGATTACGGTGAGCTTTGACGACCAGTGGATAGACATGCAGCAAGCACTACGCTGAATCTTATGCTAGCAAAGGCTGGGCTCGACAACAAAAACCCCGTTTGCATGCTGGTGGGAGATGCAAACGGGGCCCTAGACCGCATTAACGGAGGCGGCTAGAAGACTAGCTTCGCTCCGAGTTGGATGGTTCTCGGATCGTAAGCAGCAGTGACTTGGCCGAAGTTAGATCCGCCCAGCGTCGTATTGATTCCACCAGTCTGAACCGAACCTTTGAATTGGGTGTGGTTCCAGATGTTGAAAAAGTCGGCACGGAACTGGAATTGGCTGCCGCGCTTCTCACTGATCAGGAAGGCCTTGAAGAACGACGCATTCCAATTGTCACGACCTGGGCCACGTATGGCGTTGTTGCCCAGATCGCCCCAAGTGCCCGCCGCGGGCGCCGCGAAGGAACTGGTGCTGAACCACTGGTTGACCGTGTGCGGGTAGGTAATCGCTCCGATTACGTCCGGACGGTTGGTACAGTTAGGAACGACGTTGCAAACGCTATTCACTCCATCAACCGTACCGCTCGTGGTGATGTTCAACGGCGCTCCCGAAACGGCCTGCACGATACCCGAAATCTGCCAGCCGCCGACAACCGTCTTCATAAAACGATTGGGTGAATCGCGCAGCCACGGTATCTGGTACACAAAGTTGATGAAGAATATGCTGGTACGGTCGAAGAGCGACGGACCATAATCGTACCTCCATCCGACGTAAGGGTTCGACACGGCAGCTAAGTCGTTGCCGCTGCCGGTGCCAACTACCGAATCCATTGCCTTCGACCAGGTATAGCCTGCGTTCACCTGCAGGTCGTTAGTCACATTCCCGCTAAAGCTCGTCTGCAGGGAATTGTAGTTGCCGTTGCCGTTGTTTTGGGACATTTTGAGCGAGTGATATCCCGCATAAGGAACTTCCAGGTTGTACTGGCTCGAACTGCCGCTGGCGATCAAGCTGGGCAGCTGGCTGTACGGGGCAAGCTCGAACTCCTGATAATCGTTCTGATGCCGGCTCAGGCTGCCAACATAGCTTAGGTTGAATACCGTCCTGTTCGTAACCGCCCGCTGGATGCCGAAGCTGAACTGGTCCACGTACGGTGGCGAGTAGTTGTTGGACAACAGACCGACGATGTTACCCACCGTAATGGGAACATTCGGCGACGTCAGCGTCATCCCCGTGGCGAGATTCGTCTGGGGATTGGACAGGGACACATTGTTCTGAGTGAGAGAAGCGCTGAACGGCTGGTTGGGGCCGGCATTGTACATGTCGTTGCCCTGAACGCGTTCATACATGATTCCGAATCCACCGCGCAGCACGGTTTTTCCGTCGCCGAATAGGTCGTATGCGAAGCCAACACGCGGACCGAAAATAGCCCAGTGGTTGGCAACCAGACCACTCGGAACGCCGTTTTGGCCAGCAATGCCTAGGCCGTTCGTGTAGAACTGGTAGCCCTGCAGCTGTGGGAGGGTGCTGGTACCAAGACCCGGACTCGTGGGGCTGATGACAGAGCCCGGGACGAGGTAGACCGGCTGGTTGGCCGGATTGTACCGGTTGGCATAGAAGTTCGACACTTCATTTTGTGGGTTGACGGTGTGGGGAATTCCATCCCACCGTAGCCCGAGGTTCAGCGTCAGTCTACGAGTGGTGCGCCAGGTGTCCTGGATATACAGAGCGTACGAATTGGCGTTGTAGTTTTGGCTGTCCTGCAGCGCGTTTTCCCCGTAGGAGTTGGAAACACCAAGCAGGTAGTCAGCGAAGTCGTTCCCCGTGTACTGCCCGTTGAAGGTGAACGCGCCCTGCGTCGGCGCGAAAAGGTCCTGATATTTCCGGTACGTCTGGAAGCTGCCGCCCATCTTCAGCTGGTGGGCGCCTTTGCTCCATGAAACCGCATCCAGGATTTGATATGCGTTGTACCCGTTGTTCCAAGGCACCCAGTTCGAGGTGTAGTTCGTGCCGGTAGTACCCGAGAGTTGGATCGATGGGATGCGGTTATAGGGGTTCGGGCCGTTGAAGATTCGGTTGAGGTCGAAGCTCGACGGCGACTTATAAATTCCCACCGGTGTGATGTTGATACGGTTGCCGCTGTAATTGAAAGTGAGTTCGTTCAGCAGCGTGGGGCTGATTGTTCTTGTCCACGTGGCAACCGCGCTGTACGACGGATTGCCAAAGGTGTTACCTATCGTAGGAACGTTGTCACCACTCCACATCGTGGTTCCGAACCCCTGAGAGATCTGTTCCGCGACAAAGTGCCCAAAGATCGTGTCCTTGCTACTGAATTCGTGGTCGATTCGCACGATCTCTTCCCGCACGTTGGTCGGCGTGCTGGGAGTACCCTGGAACTGCGTGCCATTGGTCGGCGCAGGGAAAATGCCGGCACCGAGAAGCGACTGTGCGTTGGCATTCAACATGCACGACGGTATGACGTTACCGGGGAACGGCTTGCCCTGTACGATTCCCGCAGGTGCGACCCCGCCCGGGCAGTTGGCGAACAGAACCGACGGCGCCACGTTGGGCTGAGTCGTGCTGTTGCTAGTCGGCACCATAATTGGTGTGGAGACAGCGCTCAAGTTTCCGCCATATTCGCTCGGCAGCGGCACTTGCTGATTATAGTTGCCGCCTTGAACCAGGTAGCGCCATTCCATGTTGTAGAAGAAGAATGTCGGGTGCGCCTTGCCCACCGGCACCGGCCCTCCCGCATTGAAGCCAAACGTGTTGAAATTCAGCTTGGCCACCGGGGCGGGAGCGGGGTTGAAGTAGTTACGAGCATCAAACACGTTGTTACGGTTGTACTCCCAAGCCGACGCATGATAGTTCTTGCTTCCCGACTTGATAACGGTGCTCAAGGTAGCTGCGGAGGACAGGCCGTAATCGGCACTGTAATTGGAAGTCAACGCGCGAAATTCGGAGAGCGCTTCGAGCGAAGGCATTACGGCGAACGTTCCAGAACCGCCGCGGTCCAAGGCCTCACCGCCATCGAGCAAGTAAATGTTGTGGCCCATTCGCTGGCCGTTGAAGCTGACGTTGGCGTCTCCGCCGACCGGCGTTGGAGTCTGGAAGTCGCCCTGGAGGCTGGACGCGCCCGTAGTTTGATTGATAAGCGTATAGATGCTGCGACCGTTTGTGGCAAGTCCCTCGACTTGTTTTCCGGTGATAACCTCGCTCATTTCGCCGGAGTCCGTTTGGATGGCAACGGCGGTCCCTTCTACGGTGACTTGCTCCGAAGCCGAACCGACTTGCAGCCTGAAGTCGTAGCGGTCCCGGCCGGCCACGTCAAGTACGATGTTATTTTGCTCAACACGCTTAAACCCGGCGACATCGACCGACATGTTGTAATGGCCGACGGGAAGATCAGTGGCGACGTAATTACCGTCGTTGTTGGTTACGTATTGATGAACGGTAGCAGTCTCGACGTTCGTGACCGTGATCTTGGCATTGGGAACGAGGGCGCCGGAGGGATCAAATACCGTGCCGGAAATCGTTCCTTTCTGAGCAAATGCCTGGGGAACGGCGAATCCCAGGAAAAGCAGCAGCAGCAAGGAAAGCTGAAGCGCCCAGCGACGTTGTTCTGCGACAAGGCTGCACGCAGCGGATGTGTACGTTTTTTTACTCAGAGTTCCACCAAATCGACTCATATGCCCCCCACCCGAAACAGATTGTTTTACTTCAAGCCCAAAGCGCGCTTCCCCACTGCAACCAGGTCCGGCACGCTGAAGCAACCCCGAACTGTGAGATTCGATCAAACGTAACCCCTACGTATCGACTCTCCAGATCGTTAGAAAACCCATTTTGTTGACGGCCACGCGGCTAAGTGATCGGCTGTGCTCACCGTATGCAATGGTCGTATGCCACAATCTTTGCCAGCGAATCAACGCCGTTAACGTTAACGAAAGCTGCGTTAACGTTAACGGTAGTGGGTATACCTCCTCACCTCGCAAATGTCAAGCGGAAATTAGCAGCAAAATTCAACGTGAACTCAGCGGTCCAGAAATCGGGCTATACTGGTCGCCTGGTGCATCTTCGGTTACTGATGAATCGACCATGCGATGCGAGGAATTGGTACCGAGTTCTCGCCACGACTTTCCTCCTTCTAGTAGGACTTTGGTTCAGCTGCCTCGATGCACATTCCGCCGACGCCAAGCCGGCGACAAAGGCAACCGCCGGGCAAGACCATGCGAAGGCAGCCGAGATCGTGTTCTCCTTTGAGCCTATCGACTTTCGGCTAGACAGTTCGGAGACGCCGGAACGTCACGCTCCGGAAACAATGGCTGGTGGAGTCGCCGTTTTCGACTACAACAACGACGGAAAACTCGACATCTTCTTCGCGAACGGCGCTGACATCAACACTCTCCGCAAGGACTCGCCAAAGTATTACAACCGGTTGTTTGAAAACGACGGCAAAGGACATTTCACGGATGTCACTGAAAAAGCCGGATTGCGAGGAACAGGCTTCGATACAGGCGTTGCGATTGCTGATTACGACAATGACGGATTCGAAGATATCTTCGTGGCCGGCGTATATCGAAACACGCTTTATCACAACAATGGCGATGGCACGTTCACGGATGTAACCGCCAAATCCGGACTCAGCAAGCCGGATCCGGAGTTCGGTCCACTTTGGGCTGTCGGTGGCGTTTGGGTTGACGTTAACAACGACGGGCTACTCGATCTCGTGGTCATCAACTACCTGAAGTGGGACGGCCGGCACGAACCCTTCTGCGGAACCGCCGACCACCGTGACTACTGCCACCCGAAGATGTATGAGCCGACTCCCAATCAGCTCTTCCTGAACAACGGGGACGGGACATTTCGGGATGCCTCGGCGGAGTGGGGCTTGCGCTCCCATCCGGGCAAAGGCATGGGCGCCGCAACTGCCGACTTCGATCTCGACGGTAAGATGGACATCTTCGTCGCTAATGACAAATCGGTTAACTGGCTGTTCCGCAACAATGGCAAAAGGTTCGACGAAGTCGGTTTCCAAGCAAATGTGTCGTTGCGCGAGGACGGCGTCTTTATCTCCGGGATGGGTGTCGATTTCCGCGACCTCGACAACGATGGCTACCCTGACATCTGCCTCGTGGCGCTCGATAACGAGACGTTTCCGATTTATCGAAATACGGGTCAAGGCACGTTCGTCGAAGTCACTCAGTCAAGCGGTATGGCGCGCCTGAGTTCGCTGATGGCGGGATACTCCCCAACCATCGCTGATTTCGACAATGACGGTTGGAAAGACATCTTCGTGACGCGCGGCCACGTGCAGTCGTTGCTCTCGGCCCCAAGAATCGCAGTGGAACAGCCCAACACCGTGTTTCGCAATCTTGGTGGGATGAAGTTTGCCGCGCTAACAGAGGAGGCCGGCCTGACATCGCAGCCACCGGCGCGGCATCGCGGTTCAGCGATCGGGGACCTCAACGGCGACGGCAAGTTAGACGTAGTCGTGAGCGCGATCAGCGCACCTGCCGAGATCTGGGTGAATGCGAGCCCCGGCAATAACCATTGGCTAGAGATCAAACTCGAGGGAACCAAGAGCAATCGGGACGGAATCGGCGCGCGGATCAAAATTGTGACCGCCGGCCAGACTCAATATAACCACATGACCACCGCAGCTGGATACGCATCGTCCAGCGCCGGTCCGGTACATTTCGGGCTGGGCAAGAATGCCGTCGCAGAATTGGTCGAGATTCGCTGGCCTTCGGGAACCGTTCAGCGCTTGCGGAACGTAGCCGGCGACCGCATTCTTTTAGTCAAGGAACAGCCCTAGCCGTGAACTCACAGCTTCAATATTGCAATTATTCACTGCGGGCCGCCCGAATCCAACTGATTCCTACAGTATGACGTTGCAGTTACGTGTGCTTTAACGGGATGGTATATTAAACACCCTTCAACCCGGGAGTGAATGTTGAAACGAGTCGGTCTTCACGAAATTGCGCGCCAGGCACAGGTCTCGATCGGTACGGTGGATCGTGCTCTACATTCCCGTCCCGGCATCAGCGAAGCCACCCGCAATAAGGTGCTGGAAACCGCCGAGAAGCTTGGGTACACGCCCAATCTAGCGGCTCGGGCGCTTGCTGTCGGACGCTCGGGGTTTCGTATCGGCGTCTGCATCCCCGAGGAGATCCATCATTTTTTTGACCAGATGCGCGACGGAATCTTCGACGAAGCGCGCCGGGCTGAACGGGTCGGCATGGAACTTATCTACCGTCCCGTGCCAAGTCTCGGCGAATTTGAGCAAAGGGAGCTTTCGAGCCTCCTCGATGAGGACCTTCGCGGCCTCATTGTTATGCCCGGAAATCCCCGCATTGTCGCTCCGATCATTGACGCGGCGGAGGCGCGAGGCATCCGGGTGGTCTGTATCTGTAGCGACGCGCCGCACAGCCGGCGCACGGCAGTTGTGTACGCGAGCCCGAATCTTCAGGGACGTCTCGCAGCAGAGCTGCTTTCGAAGTTCATCCCCGGCAACTCTGATGTCGCAGCCATCACAGGTATGCTTCGAACCGAAGAACACCGTCAGAAGGTCGAGGGCTTTCAATCGCGACTTGCCCAGCATTCCGAGATGACCTTGGCTTGCGTGCTCGAGGCGCACGAATCGGAAAAAGAGAGCTATCAGAAGACCATGGACCTGCTAAGCGAGAATGCCAACCTTCGCGGCATTTACGTAAGCACGGTCAACTGCCTCCCTGTCTGCCTCGCTGTCCAAGAGCACAAGAGGACGGACGTTCGGCTGATTACCACCGACCTTTTCCCGCAGATGGTTCCCTACTTCGAAAACGGAATCATCGGCGCTTCGATCTATCAAGATCCATATACTCAGGGCCAGACCGCATTAAAAGTTCTCGTCGATCATGTCATTGAGAAAGCTCGCATCGCGTCGAGCAATAGCCTGAACCCGGGAATTGTGCTTCAGTCGAACCTACACTTCTTCCGGGAGGTGCGCTTCGCCGGAATCGGAGCGCACGATCTGACGACCATGCGAACAGGGGAGAGAGTCTCATTATCCCTGGGCTAAAGACCGAGCTCCCCGGTGTCCCAAACTTTTATCGTCAGCATCATTCATATGCAAATTGTTCGTTCGCAGTAGGGGATCCTATGTTGCACAAGATCAGCCGCCGCACGTTCGTCGCCACCGCCGCTGTTGCCGGTGCCAGTGCTGTTCTTCGTGCGCCGGCGTTCGCATTTACGAATCAGAGTCCAGGCACAGCCGTCGCGACCGGAGCAATGCCGAAAGGGCGCGAGGTTGTACCCGTGCAAGCGGTTCCCTTTGGTATGAGCAACGTCCGGCTAGGACCCGGGCGCGTTCAGCGCGGCAGCGGAAGCCAACCGCCGCTACTTAAAGACACTGCCTCCCGACCGCCTGCTCCATACCTTTCGCCTGACTGCGGGACTACCCACTTCCGCAGAGCCATTGGGTGATTGGGAAAAGCCCGATTGTGAGTTGCGGGGTCACTTCGCGGGCGGGCACTATCTGTCGGCTTGCGCGCTCTCGTTCGCCAGTTCGGGCGACGAAGAACTCAAGCGTAATGGCGACATCATGGTTGTGGAGCTTGCAAAATGCCAGGCGAAACTCAAGAACGGCTATCTGAGCGGCTTTCCGCTGGAGCTCTTCGACCGCTTGCGCGACGGCGTCAATGTCTGGGCGCCGTTTTACACGATCCACAAGATCATGGCAGGGCATTTTGACATGTACCAGCTTGCCGGCAACCAGCAGGCACTGGAAACCCTGGAGAAGATGGCAGGATGGGTGCGGAGTTGGACCGATCCCTTGAGCGAACAACAAACGCAGCGCATCCTCCAGGTGGAATACGGTGGAATGGGCGAGGTGCTCGCCAATCTTTACGCTGTAACAGGCACCCACGAGTATCTCGACCTCGCGCAGCGCTTCAACAAAAAGTCGTTTCTTGATCCTCTGGCAGCGCACCGTGACGAACTGAAGGGTTTGCATGTTAACACGCATATTCCGCAGGTCATCGCCGCTGCCCGCTTGTACGAACTAACTGGCGACAAGAAGTATGCGAGCATCTCCGACTACTTCTGGGACGAGGTCACCAGCGAGCGTTGCTATTGCACGGGAGGTACCAGCAATTTCGAACTATGGCGGTCCGATCCGGGAATACTCTCGACACAACTGACCTCGCAAACGTCCGAAGACTGCTGTGCGTACAA
This sequence comes from uncultured Acidobacteriaceae bacterium, assembly GCA_963749635.1. Taxonomy (GTDB): domain Bacteria; phylum Acidobacteriota; class Terriglobia; order Terriglobales; family Acidobacteriaceae; genus DASRAA01. Next base: position 4,711 of record CAVVNW010000010.1, on the reverse strand, counting down.
CATGATGAAGCTGACGCGGCACTTGTTCGAGTGGTCGCCGCAGGCACGCTACATGGACTACTACGAGCGAGTACTCTTCAATCACCGCATGGGCACGATCGATCCCGGGACCGGCACCACTGTTTATTACCTGACGCTTGGTAACGGCTACTCCAAGATTTACGCCAAGCCCTTCGATTCGTTCTGGTGTTGCAACGGCACGGGCGCCGAGGAGTTCGCGAAGTTGACGGATACCATCTACTTCCACGACGGCGATTCTATCTTCGTCAACCTTTTTATTGCGTCGGAAGTTGGCTGGCCGGAAAATAGGCTTCGCTATGACCCAGCAGACCTCATTCCCCGAGGAACAAGGAACTACACTCCTGATCTCGGCGGATAACGCCTGTCGATGTCGACTTGAAATTGCGGATCCCCTACTGGGCGAAGACCGGCACTGTGAAAGTAAATAGCCAGCGCCGTCCCTGCGTTCGCCGCTCCGGGCAGCTACCTCGTTCTGCGTGGTCCCTGGAAGAATGGCGATCGCGTGGAATTAAGTCTCCCGATGCATCTGCATGCCGCACCCATGCCTGACAAGAACACGGTGCAAGCGGTGATGTATGGTCCTCTGGTTATGGCGGCAAGATTCAATGAAGAGCCTTCGCGGCAATTGGTATCGGCACTTCACTGCCGAAGAGAAACAAGAGCCCGCTCCAACGCAACAGTTCAAAGGAAAGATTGATGATCCCACGAGTTGGCTCGAACCGGCTGGCGGAACGCTGACCTTTCGAACCGTGGCACAAACTCAGAGTGCTACGTTTGTCCCTTTATCAAGCATCGTGCACGAACGGTACTCTGTGTACCACGAGGTCGAAGAGACGACTTAGCTGACGAGTTCGGGTGAGACCGCTTCGCGACGCACCGATTCGGCCGTCCGGATCAATGTCGGTAGCACGTCGCCCATGGGCCCGCTTTGGGGATCGCCGAAGGCGAAATAAAGTTTCCGATAGGCCGCGTACAGATCTTCGTATACCTTTTGCTCTGGTGAATCAGGCAAGTACGTCTTGTGCGGAGGACATATCTTGGCTTGCGCTTCTTCCACGGTCTTGAATGTGCCGGCTGCGAGGAATGCAAAAATTGCTGATCCCAAACTCACGACGCTCTTGCTCGGCACCAGAACCGGCCTTCCGAGCACATTCGCGTAAATCTGATTCAGCACTTCATTCTTCTGCGGAATGCCTCCGGCATTAATCACGCGCTTCATGTGAACTCCGTTTTCCGCCATCCGTTCCAGAATGACACGCGTGTGAAATGCCGTTCCTTCGATCGCCGCGAACAGCTCATCCTGTGCCGTGCTCTGCAGGTTCCAGCCCAGCGTGATGCCCCGCAAATTGGGGTTCACCAGTACTGTCCGGTCGCCGTTGTCCCATGTCATCCGCAAAAGGCCGGTTTGCCCCGCGCGATACCGCTCGAGCCCCTTCGAAAGCGTTTCGACATCGGTTCCGGCACGCGTAGCAATCGCGCCGAAGATGTCGCCGACAGCCGACAGTCCAGCTTCGATTCCTGTCCGCCCTGGATGCACGCTGCCCGGCACCACGCCGCAAACTCCCGGCACCAGGTTCGGCGACTCGGTGATCCCGATGATGCAGGTGGACGTGCCCACCACATTCACGACGTCGTCAGTCGCGCACCCAGCCCCAATCGCGTCCCAATGCGCATCAAACGCGCCCACCGGAATCGGGATTCCCGGCTTTAGACCCAGCTTCTCCGCCCATTCCGCAGACAGCGTTCCCGCCACCTGCTCTGAGGTAGAGTACTCGCCCTGCAACTTATCGCGGACGCCTGCCAGCAGCGGATCGACGCCAGCCAGAAATTCCTCCGGCGGTAGGCCGCCGAGGGATGCATTCCACATCCACTTGTGGCCCATCGCGCAGATGCTGCGCTTCGCCCGTCGCGGTTCGGAAATGCCGCACAGCGTTGCCGCAACAAAGTCGCAGTGTTCAAACGCCGTGACAAACTCGCCGCGTTTCTCCGGGTTGTGACGCAGCCAGTGAAGCAGCTTTGAAAATCCCCACTCCGACGAATACACGCCGCCGCACCACTGGATCGCTTCCAGCCCTTCGCGGCGTGCCGCCTCGGTGATCTCCGCCGCTTCGCCTTTGGACCGGTGGTCGCACCACAGGTAGTACTCACCCAGCGGAGCCATATCTTTGCCGACCGGAATCACCGACGATCCCGTCGTGTCGATCGCGATTGCCTCGACGGCTTCACCCGCCACACCTGATTTCTTTAGAGCTTCGCGTGTCGCTTCTGCGAGGGCGCGCATGTGGTCCTCGTGCAACTGTGTGGCATGCTCCGGGTCTTCCTGCTTCCGGTGCAGCGGATAATTCGCTACGGCCGAATCCAGAAGTCCGCGTTCGCTGTCCACAATCGAGACGCGCACGCTAAGCGTTCCGAAATCGACTCCCGCAACGATTGCCATCTGCGCCTCTAACGCGGTTCGTGGAAGTACATGTCCCAGCCCAGGTAACGGGTCGTCGCCTCGTAGATGGCCGGAGCGACCATCGCAAGGTTCGCCGCCACGTGGTGCTCGAATCCGTTCTCGCAGATGTAGCGGAGCAGCTTCTGCATCTCCGGAATCTCCACTACCCCTGCGCCGCCAAATGTATTCAGCGCATCGTCAGTGAATGCGCCTTCGCCCACGTAACCGCGCAACCTGCCCGAAGTGTCATCGGTCGAGAAACGCGCATAACTCATGGCCGCGGCCTTCACCTTACCCACGCAGGTTCCGAATGTGTTCTCGATTCCTACCGTTCCCGCGATGATTGCCTGGTAATCCATCTTCACTTCGTTAAAGAAGTGCTTCGGCAAGTTCGAACAGTGAAAACAAACTGCCTTGTCCGGGTCGTCGCCGTAATTGTTGTTCCAGTCCAGCAGGGCCGAGGGCGTACCTGACGCCAGTTGCAGCGCATGCATCGCGAGTACGCCGCAGATGTCCACTTCGCACGCGCTCGACATAAGGTCGTTGCTCATCATGCTCATCACCGTACACGGGACCACGCCTAGATTTTCTTCGATTGAGGTCCAGCACTGCACAGCGCTGATCGCCACATCCGTCGCCTTCATCCAGTCATCCACCACCGCCGCTAGCTTCGCCATCTTCAGCAGCGCTTCTGGCGGCACGCCGCTCGTCGACACATACTTCTGAATGGCGGACAGCTTTCCTTGCGCCCGATCGTCCGTGTCCTTCATCCTCTGGATGCGGCCAAGTACTTCTGACAGGTCGAGGGTCTCCACCGAGATGCCATGCGACTCCAGCATCTTCTCGCTGTAGCGGACAGTATTGAACGCCGTCGGACGCGCGCCGATGCTGCCGATCCGCAGGTTCTTCAGTCCCTTTCTGACCCGGCATACCGCGGCAAAGTTTGTGAGGTCCTCTCGGAACTCGTCCGAATCAGGGCGCACCGTGTGGGACTTTGTCAGAGAGTACGGGATCCCGTACTGGCGCAGGTTGTTGCATGCCGACATCTTTCCGCAGAAGCTATCGCGCCGATGGGCAATCGTCATCTTCTCCGGAGTGTCCGGCGTTGCTTGCACCAGTACCGGCACGTCAAGGTTGGCGAGTCGGAGCGTGTCCGCAATGGCACGCTCGTCGCCGAAATTGGGCAGCGTGACGATCACGCCGTCGATCTTCCCGCCCTGCGCACGGAACAGCTCCGCACATCGCTTGGCTTCGTCGCGTGTCTCCACCGCTCCGTGTTTGCTTTGCGACGGATCGAGCACCACCGCATCCATGCCCGCCTTCTTGAGCGCCTCGATCATCTCTTCGCGGCCCGTTTGCGCCAGTTGGCCCGGAAAGAACCCACGGTTTCCCACGATGATTCCCATCGTCATTTTCGAGCCCATACTCATGAGTGCGTCCTTATGTGTACAGCCAAATTTGTACAGCTATTTCTTCTCTTGCCCGTAGTAGGCTTTCGCGCCGTGCTTGCGAAAGAAATGCTTGTCGTGCAAATCGCCCGAAATCTCTGGAGCGTCGTGGCTAATTGCAATCGTACGGTAGGCAACGCGCGCTATGTGTTCTAGGATTACCGCGTTATATGCCGCCACGTTCGCATCGCGTCCCCAGGTAAACGGGCCGTGATTGGCGACCAGCACTCCCGGCACTCTCTCGTAATCAAGGTCGGCGAAGGCCTGAATGATCGCCGTTCCCGTGTTCTTCTCGTAATCACCGGCGATGGCCTCAGAACTCATCGCCTCCGTCACCGGCACGAGGCCATGAAAGTAATCCGCGTGGGTCGTGCCAAAACATGGAATCGGCTTGCGCGCCTGCCCCCACGCAGTCGCGAACTCCGAATGTGTGTGTGAAACTCCACCGATGCTGGGGAACGCTTTATACAACTCCAAGTGCGTTGCGAGGTCTGACGACGGCCGTAAGCTCCCTTCGACGGTTTGCCCCTCGAGGTCGGTGATCACGATATCGTCGGCCTTCATGCTCTCGTACGGAACGCCGCTCGGCTTAATCGCCACCAGTCCGTCAGGTCGCGAAATCCCACTTACATTCCCGAACGTGTAAAGCACCAATCCGCGCCTCACGAGTTCGAGGTTGGCCTCGAGAACTTCGTTTCGCAGTTTTTCGAGTCGCATCACGCTCCTTGGTACCCCTGCGCTTCGGCGAAACCATAATACATGGCGATTGTCGACGTATCTGTCTCAGGACGGGGACACTGAATCT
>CAVVNW010000009.1:0-161026 GCA_963749635.1 uncultured Acidobacteriaceae bacterium | reverse complement strand
AGCGAGAACTGGATCTGTCGCGACGTTCCTGAAGTCTTGCTGATGTAGCCGAATCCGCTGCCGCGCAGGACATTCGAAGGCAACCCGAAGTTCACGAAATTGAAGACGTTGAAGAACTCGGCGCGAAACTCCAAGGTGCCAAATTCGGCGCCGCCGCGGCTACCGAAAGGCGTGTCCTTGATCATTGCGATATCGAAATTGCGATAACCGGGCCCGCGAAACGTGTTGCGACCGAGCGTTCCGAAATAACCCTGGTTAGGTCCGGTACCGCCTGGGAGGTTGATAGGGATGCTGAAAAACGAAGCGTTGTCAGCTCCCCGGCCGAAGTAGTCGGCGGGCACGACGCCGCTGGTCGAAAGTTTCGGCATCGACACCAGGTCAGGGCGATCGGCTCCGCTGGCGCCTGCCCCGGTCTGCTGCACTCCGGAGTAAACGGTGAAAGGCGGACCAGTCGTGAAGGTCGTGATGTCGAGAAACTGCCAACCGTAGGTCAAGGAACGCGGAGCGGAACGAAGAAAACTCACTTGATTGAGCGGGAGTACCTGGATCCAACTAAAGGTGAATACTTGTGTCTCGTCGAAGGTCGATAGTCCCCTTTCCGCGGCCGTATTCCACGGGTCCTGAGGAGATGTCTGCAAGATGACGCCGGCGCCTGCGATCGATCCACCCTGAACCGAACTGGTATCGTCGAGCGACTTGGAGTAGGTGTAGCTGACTTGCAGACCCGTGCCCCAACGTGCCGAATTCTTGCTCAGGCTGGCCTGCAATGCGTTGTAGGACGAATGCGATTCGCTGGAAACCACGTAAATCGTACTGGCGCCTCCGATGGGCTTTCCGGCAGCGTCGAACTTGGTGAACGGAGCAAACGCGGGATCGGCTCCGGTGTAGCCGTTGGGATAGGAGACAAAGGGAAGATGTATTCCCGCAGTACCCACGTATGCCACGGTTGCGTCGAAATCGCGAAAGTTGTGCTCAACCGAGAGAGTCCAGCTGGCGATGTAGCCGTTGCGGAAATTGTTGGCCACTGCAGACAAGGCCGGCAGTTGCGCCTGATGACCTGGAACCTCGGCGGCGACGGCATCCTGGTAGCGCTGGAGATCCATCACAGTGTTGGGCTTGGCGTCGGTGCTCTGCCCGTTGGGAAAGATGAGGTTGCCGGAGATGTCGTAAGCCGGCGGCAGGGGTATGACGGCAACGCTGTTCTGGAACGGGACTGCGCTGCCCGGCTGCGCGGTGATAAAAGGATTGAACAGATACGGTACCGAAGCCGTTAGAAAGTTTTCTTGCCAGAGGTTCATGAGGCCGGTGGTGATCGCTCCGCCCGCATGTACCACCGTGTTCTTGGCAAGGGCATAATCCGCCGCCAATCGCGGACCCCATCCGTTCCAGTCGAACTGGTAGGGCGGTTGCGGGTTCACGACGAAAAGCATGTTGGCCTGATGGTCCCAATACGAAGCCCGTTGGCCGTTGGCAAAAAACTCGGGCAACGACGTACGCTTCGTCGCTTCGGCGATGCGACTGTCTACTTCATAGCGAAGGCCATAGGAAAGCGTCAGGCGCGACGTCGCTTTCCACGCGTCCTGAAAGTAGAAGTTGTAGGCCTGGCGACGGACTCCCGCCGCGTCGAACTTGGCTGCCAACGGGAGTGAATTCGGCCGGAAGGCTGATGTTGTAAGAGTAAGGTGTGGCAGTGAGCAGGCCGGTGAGCGAATCGGGCAGCGGATCACCAACGTTGATGTTGTGCTTGCCGCTCAGTGACTGAATCGCAACCGGCGAATACGCCGTTCCACCTCCAAACGAGTAAGCGCCATTGGGAGCAGTGCCGAAAACAGTGGTGTCGCGGTTTATGCGGATCTCCGCGCCCCATTTCATCGCGTGATTTCCGCGCACGCCCGTCATATTGAAACGGAACTGATAAAGATTGCCGTAGGATCCAAAGATCGATCCCGCGGGAGCGCCGTATGCCTCAAACAAGCCGTCACCAAAGAGGATGCCCGGTTGCGTGTGATTGGCAGCAGGAAAATTTGGTGTACTGCGGATATATCCGAGATTAGCCTGCAAGGTCAGGTGGGGATTGATCTGGCGCGCGTAACTCAAGTCCGCGCTGCGCTGGTGATCAAAGAACTGAATGCCGAAGCTCGGATTGATGGCGGTTTGATCAGGATTGGTAACCGGACCGGTGATCTGGTTGTAACTGAAGCGCCCAAATAGCTGCGACTTGCTGGAGAGAGTTTGGTCCAATCGCACGGAAAATTGGTCGTAATCCGTCGAAACCTTCGACGATGTTTCATAGGTCCGCGCGCCAAAGGGACCAGCGGGAGCGTTCGGCAGAGGGTACCCATCGAGTATCGGTTTGATCGCCGGATTCACCGGAACGATGAGCGTGTCGCCCGGGAAACTGGTTGTGTCGATGCCCTGGCGTTCGGCGGCTGTGGGCACCGACAGCACCTGCGTGGTTCCAAGCACCTGCCGGAACCCCTGGTATTCGCCGAAGAAGTATGTGCGATTCTGTCCGTCGTAGCCGGGCAGCACAACCGGACCGCCGACCGTCCCACCGAACTCATTGCGATTGAACGGCGGTATGCGGCGACCATTCAGTTCAACGTGGTCGAAGTAATTGCGCGCGTCGAGCGCAGCGTTGCGGAAGAACTCGAACAGGGTGCCATGGATCGCATTCGTTCCCGACTTCGTCACCACGTTGGTGAAACTGGCGGCCCCGTGACCGATTTCGGGCAACATCACGCCGGAACTCGATTGCACTTCCTGGATGGCATCGACATTGAAGGTCGAGAACGTAGCGCCACCCATTTCAGGATCGGTGGTGTCGGCTCCGTCCATGGCAAAGACAGAGGTCACGCCGCGCTGACCGTTGACGGCAAACTGCTGCGTGAAATTCGCAGCTCCGTTGGTGTCGGTCATGGTGCCCGCCGCCAGCAAGAGCAGCTTGCTGAAATCGCGCGAGTTGAGGGGCAAACTCGATACTTCTGAACGAGAGAGGTGCTCTCCCCCGCTTCCCTGCGACGCGGAAGCGGCTTGCCCCTGACCAAGGACGAGACTGGCATCCGCTATGGACAACTGCAAATTTGTGCTTGAGTGTCGCGCCTTCCGTGACGACCAGGGATTGCGGCGCCTCGTAGATCCCTTGCTGCGTAACGACTGCGGCTTTGTAGGTCCCGGGCGCAATAGCTGAAAACGCAAACTCTCCGCCGGCCTTCGTTCTTGCCGTATACGCGCTCTTGCCGGAACCGTCCGAAAGTATAACGGTGACTCCAACGATTGGCGTCCCCGAGTTGTCCCGCAGCACGCCAGACCAAGAGGCTTCCGGAGGCGCGGCTGACGCTAAAACACGTAAGCACAGTAGTGTCGCCAACACCAGTACAGTCGCGGGCAATCGGGGCAAGCGCAACAAGTGAAGGAGTGAAAACGCCGACTTACTTTTCATTGAAGGATCTCTCTTCGGCGCATTGCAGTATCTCGACCTCATGCCGAGAAGAATCAGTACGGATTACTTGACGCGTATACACTCACGGCTTCAATTCTTACTGAGTCGGATGTCGCGTGAAGAAGCTCCCACATAGACACGACTGTCAGGAATAAATTTCCAGTCGTTGGCGTCCACGCTCCATATGCTCTGCATCCGGGGCGAGATCGTTATGCGGACTTGTTTCGATTCACCGGGCTTGAGGTTGATCTTGCTAAAACCGACCAACCTCAATGGAGGCTCGTCCTTGTCATTGATTCCAAGATAGACCTGCGGAACCTCCGCACCTTCTAGCGAACCCTCGTTCTTGACCGTGAACACGACTGTCAGGGTGTTGTCCACTGCTGTGTTCACGGTCAGATTCGAGTAGCCGAAATGCGTGTACGACAAACCATAACCGAATTCGAACATGGGCTTGATCTTCTTGGCGTCGTACCAGCGATAACCGATGTTCAGTTTCTCCGTATAGACCGGGTCCTTCGCTATCGTTCCATCTTTTCCCCAGGTGGGAATATCCTCGTTGCGCTCGGGGAAAGTCATCGGCAGCTTACCGGACAGATTCACCTTGCCAAAGAGCACATTCGCAATGTCGCGTCCACCTCCTTGGCCCGGGAACCAAGCCTCCACGATTGCCGCCACCTTGTTCCGCCACGGCATCAGCACAGAGTTGCCATTTTCAAGAACGACTATGGTGTGCGCATTGGCCGTTGCTACTGCCTCGACCAGCGCATCCTGATTTGTTGCGTTCGCAAGCTGAGAGAGGGCAAATCACCGAAATCCTCGCCAGCAGGCTGATTTACGATGACCACTGCCACATCCGATTTCGCCGCCAACGCGACAGCCTCATCAATCTCCGGTTTCTAATAGGCTCGGAAAGGCTCCGCCTGTTCTTTGTTGCCCCCAAAAATCACCTTTGCATTGGGTGCCAGTTCCTGGACCGCCTTTACGATGGAAACATCGAGCTGAGCCATGGAGTTCTCCACCAATCGCAACCGGCGTGCATACCAAAGCGCAGCCCGCCGCAGTCGGAAAGAAAGCCCGTGACCGGATCCATGGTATCGCCTGAACCGCCGCCTGTTCCCACCGCAATGTCCGCATGAGATCCGATCACGGCGATACTCTTCAGCTTGCCGGCCGAGAGCGGAAGCTGAGCCCCGTCGTTCTTGAGGAGTACGATCGACTGCTCTTCGGCGCTCTGCGCAAACGCGGTCGCTGCGGCAAAGTCAATCTTCTCGCCCCCATTCGGCGAGTTGTCCATCAGCCCGGTCGTGATCATGGCGTAGAGCTTGCGCCGCACCATGTCGTCCAAACGTGCTTCAGTAATGTCGTGATTGGCCAACGCATAGAGCACGTCGATACGGTTAAACCAGGTCGGTCCCAGGTTCAGAGCCTTCCTCTTCGTCTAGTCCCGCGTTGATTGCCTTTACAGTCGAGTGGGTTGCACCCCATCGGACTGTACAAATCCCCAGAACTGCCATTCGTTTTTCAGAATGTCGGTAAGCAGATATACATTCTCGCAGCCGTATTCGCCATTCAGGCGGTTATAGCTGCACATGACGCTGCCCGGATGGGCTTTATTAACAGCGATTTCAAACGGCAGGAGATACAACTCGCGCAGTGTGCGCTCGTCGATAGTGCTGTTGCCACCCATGCGGTTGGTCTCTTGCTCGTTGCCGGCAAAGTGCTTAATGGAAGCGATCACATGCTAGCTCTGCGTGCCCAAGTTCGCTGGGTAAGCAATTCTCCGGAGAGAACCGGATCTTCGCCGAGATACTCAAAGTTACGCCCGCAGCGGGGTTCGCGGGCGAGGTTTGTGCCGCCGCCCAAACCCATTCCGAATCCCTGGGCTCTCAGCTCCCGGGCAATCTGAACGGCATAGTCGAATGCCAGCTGACGGTCCCAACTAGCCGCGACCGCTATGGTTGCAGGAAGGGTGGAACTGAGCTGCTTGTTGCTCCCTGAGCCTGTCGCAGAATCCGAGATGTTGATATTGGGAATCGTTCCCGAGTTATCCCGAAGTACGCCGGACCAAGAGGCTTCAGCTGGCGCGGCGACGCCCCATCGACATAACAAAACGAGTGCCGCCGATATAAGCACAACGGTACGCAAGCGAGGCCAGACCGGCCCGTTGACTGGGGTCCGTATTTTCCGGTAGAAGCAGCGAAATTCGACTAGGCCCGAAAGTATCCACATAAGCGCATCAACGAATCATAAGGCTGCCCATGAGAGGTGTGCTGTCTGAAGATGGCCCCACGAACACTGCGTAATCGCCCGGGACAAGGCTCCAGCTGTTATTCGCTTCGTTGAAGATCTGCAGGACTCTGGCATCAATAGCAACAGTCACCGTCTTTGATTCGCCGGGAGCGAGCGTGACTCGACTCCACCCTGCCAGGCGTTTGAATGATTCGTCTGCTCCCTTCGGAAGCTTCGCGTAAACCTCTGCGATTTCTGTGCCTGTCTGCTTACCGGTGTTCTTGACTGCGAAAGTTACGGTCTTCGCTGCTGGATCGACGCTCAGTCCGGAATATGCGTAGGTTGTGTAGGACAACCCAAACCCGAATGGAAACAGCGGCTGCTTGTGCAGCGCTTCATACCACTTGTAACCAACTTCTGGACCTTCATCGTAGTGGACGGCGTAGCTTGAAACATGCGTGCTGGAATTCCCCGTTTGCAACCCGTGGTCCTCTGCCGGCAGCGGTGGAACGACAGGACGTGGAAGGTCTTTCTCGCTCTTCGGGAATGTCATTGGGAGTTTGCCGGAGGGATTGACGTCGCCAACGAGAACGTTCGCCAGCGCCTTATGTCCAGCACTGCCCGCGTACCACGCCTCGACGACCCCGGCTACTTTGTCGATCCAAGGCATAGTGACAGCCGTACCGGTTTCGAGCACAACGATGGTGCGGGGATTCGCAGCGACGACTTGCTCGATCAAGGCATCCTGGTTGTCAGGCAGCGACAGGCTCGGCAAATCCATATCCTCTGCCAACCATTGGTACGCAAAGACGATTGCGATGTCAGAGTTCTTCGCCAGGTTCGCGGCTGATTTCGGATTGGTACCGGCATCAAATTCAATCTTCGTGTTCGGCAGTTTGGCTCGTAGGGCCTTCAGCGGAGAGGTCGGAAACCAAATGTGATCCTGCCAGTGGGTTGCGCCCTGGCCCGGAGGCATAATGGCGTTGCCGCCCGGCGGGTCCACCTGCGCCGATCCTCCTCCGGAGATCATTCCCACATCGGCATGCCCGCCAATGATCGCAATGCTGTGGATCTTGGATGGATCGATTGGCAGCACCGACTGGTTGTTCTTCAGGAGAACGATGCTCTTCTCCTCAACCCGCTGGGCGACCTCCAATCCCTTTTCGGCGTCCGACCACGCCCTTCTGCGGCGGATCGTCAACGACGCCCGACAAGAAACTCGGCGTACAGGACTCTCCGTGCATGGTCGTCGATCTCCGACAGCGGCACCTTTCCGGCCTCAACCGCTTCTTTCAGCTTAGGGCCGTAGTAGTCAGCCATTGGCTGTTCCTGGTCAAGCCCTGCCGCGGACGCTTTCACCGTGCTGTGAGTTCCAGCCCAATCTGAGATCACGAAGCCTTGAAATCCCCATTCCTTCTTCAGTACATCGGTGAGCGTGTATGAATTCTCGCAGCCGAAGTCGCCGTTGATCCGGTTGTAGGAGCACATTACTGCGCCAGGATTGGCAATACCGATCGCAATGTGAAAGGCCAGCAGGTCGGATTCCTGCATGGCGCGCTTCGAGATGATGGCATTCACAACGAAGCGCCCGGTCTCCTGGTCATTCATGACGTAGTGCTTGATGTCGCCGACGACATGTTGCGCCTGTTCGCACTTCATCATGTTCCCGACGAGCGTTCCCGCCAGCAGTGGATCTTCACCCGCATATTCAAATGTGCGCCCGTTCCTGGGCTCACGAGTGAGATTCACGCCGCCTCCCAACGTCATATTGAATCCCTGAGCCCTAAGCTCGCGACCAATCACCTCGCCGTATTCGCAGGCCGATTGCGGGTCCCAGCCCGAGGCCGCTCCTACATTGGAGGGCATGGCGGTTGCATATCTCCCGTTCACACCGCTGTCGCGCACTCCGTAGGCCGCGTCTGAGATGACAAGGGGCGGTATGCCGAGACGCTTGACGCCTTCGACATAGCCGGCGCCGCCATTCGCACCTGCTGTGAGAGGCATGGTCCAAGTTGGATTGTTAGCCATTCCGTTCCCATGCAGGAGCGCCAACTTCTCGTCGAGCGTCATCTGTTTTAGTACCAGTTCGGCCCGTTCTCCCGCCGAGAGTGACTTATTCATCCATGGTCGGTCCGCATCCTGAGCAACAGCACTAACGGCTGAGGCGATGAGTGCCGTGGTTGTAATGAGGGAGAGAAGAAAAAGATAAGGATGCCTGCGATTCTGCATTTGTCTCCGGGCCCCGCAGGTTGAGATACGTTCCCATGCGCCGTATGGGGCTATGGTACTGCAATACCTAATACAATATCGGTTCTGCTGCATAACCGAACCTTAAGTTTTCTTAAGTTGTACCGAGCGCGATTGAACTGGACGAGACCATGAGTGCAAGACTTGTAGTTTCCAAAGGTTGTGAATGGTGTCTGCTGACGAATCGAAAAGCCTAAACATTCTTTTGGTGGACGACGACGCAGAACTCTGTGAGATGATGCGCGAGTTCTTTGAGCAGAATGGACATGCTCTGGATTGCGTGCGCAACGGCATTGACGGGCTAGAACGCGCCGTCGAGCATGTCTATGATCTGGTGATTCTGGACGTCATGCTGCCCGGAATGAACGGGTTCATGCTCCTCGCCCAGTTGCGACGGCGTCGGGAAGTGCCGGTTATCATGCTGACCGCGAGGACAGACCCGCACGATCGTGTCCAGGGATTGGAGGCGGGAGCCGACGACTACCTACCCAAGCCGTTTGATCCCGATGAACTGCTGGCGCGCGTGCGTGCCGTGCTAAGGCGGGCGGGCAAGACGAATCCTGATTGGATGCTGCATTTTGCATCCGACGAATTGCGAATCAACGGCCAGACTCGTCAGGTCTGGCTTAAGTCGGAGCCCGTCGATCTCACTGCGGTGGAGTTCGATATCTTGTATCTGTTGGTCTGTTCAGCGGGCCGCGTGCTCACACGCGAAGAGCTGTCCACGGCAACCCTGGAGCGCAGCCTCACGCCTTTTGATCGCTCCCTCGATGTGCACATCAGCCATTTGCGCAAGAAGCTGGAGCCGATCGGACGGCAGATCCAGACCATCCGCGGAGTGGGCTACCTCTTCGCCAGCAACCGCAGACAAATCCCGTGAAATCACTTTACCTGGCAATCGTTCTCGCCATGGTGGTCATCCTGGCCCTCTCCGTCGTGGTGTTTCTCGCCATCACAAAATCGATGGAAGACAGTTATTTCAATCCTGTTTTCGATGGCATGGATGAAGTTTCAGTGCAAGAAGCGGCGGAGATGCTGCAGACTACGGGGCCTGGTGCGGTTACGACCTACATGCATCGTTTGGATTCGGTATTTGGCGGCGTGCACTACCTGCTCGATGCAGATGGGAACGATGTAGTAAGCGGGCAAAGCCACGCGGAGCTTCTTCCCCAAGCCCCCCTCACCAAATTCCGTGGAGAGAAGGACGGAAGGCAGATCATTGCCCATCGATCCAGCGACGGGCGGTATTGGTTTGTAGTCGTATCTCCGCTGAGACCAAAGACACCACCGCTCTACCGCTTCTATCTTCTCGTGGCTGGCGCCAGCATTCTGCTGTGCTGGCTTGCGGCCGTATTCGTGGTCTCGCCTATCCGGAAAATTGCCGCAGGCATCGGTCGTTTTGGAGAAGGTAATTTGTCTGTTCGACTTCCGATGAGCCGCAATGACGAAATCGGGATCCTGGCCAACGCATTTAACAGTATGGCAGAGCGTATCCAAACGCTTTTTCTGAGCGAGCAGCGTCTGCTGGCTGACGTCTCGCATGAACTGAGGTCTCCGCTGGCGCGACTGCATTTCTCGGTGAAGCTGGCCCGCACGGCTGCCGATCGCAATGCTGCTCTCGATCGCGTGAAGCGCGACGTGGATCGACTGTCGACACTGGTCTCGAGCCTTGTTGAAATGGCGCGAGCCGAGGGCAGTCCTGCAGGTTGCGAGTTCGAAGAGGTGGACGTAAACGAACTTGTTGCTGAGACAATTCGCGACGCGAGCGTCGAAGTGGAGGCACGTGGCGGTCGAATTGAGGTCTCTGGTCCGCCGGGAATTGTGGTGAACGGCAACCCCGAGTTGCTGCGCCGCGCCGTGGAGAACGTTTTGCGGAACGCGATTCAGCATTCCCCCGAAAACAGCTCCATCGACGTGATACTCGCGCTTCATGATCAGACCGCGAGCATTGCTATTCGCGACTACGGGTCGGGGATTCCTGAGGAGTTTCTGGAAAGAGTTTTCGATTCCTTCTTTCGGACACAAGTAGCGCGAGACTCTGACAGCGGGGGGGTAGGGCTTGGACTGTCCATTGCAAAACGGGCCGTGCAAATTCACGGCGGCGTGATTTCTGCCCACAACGTGGACCCCGGGCTGCTCGTCGTGATCGAACTTCTCACCACGATTCGCGGAGTGCCTGGCAGCGACAGCGCCCGCAGTTTTCGCCCGACTCAAAACTAAGAATACTTAAGTCTCAAGCAGGCTTTGGGCTGCTTCGATACAGTCGGGGCGGGCAACGTGCCGCAAGACATGGAACTCAAAAACGCAACGGTGACGTTTAGCCCAACCGCGGCTGCCGCCAAGTAAACTTAGTCGCGCCTCAGCTGTGAAAGAAGCGCCTCCGAATCCAAGCAGGACTCGGGTTGCAAGCTGATGCCGCTTGTCTCATTGGCCCGAAACCGGATTCTGGGAAGTGGCAGCCGTCTCTTCCCGACATTTGGGTCCGAAACCCAGAGATCACCAACTTAGGCATCGCATAGTGTCGAAGTCGATTTCGAAAGAGTTAGACAGTTGCAAGCGGCAAAGATCCGGCACCGCTATTCCGAAGGATCGTAGTTTAGGTTTTGCCCAAGCCACCGCTCCACCTCTGCAACGCTCATCGCTTTGCGTGCGGCATAGTCAGCGACCTGATCTCGATCAATCTTGCCGAGGCTGAAATACCGCGACTCTGGGTGAGCAAAGTAGAGCCCGCTCACGCTCGAGCCTGGCCACATCGCGAATGACTCAGTAATCCGAATTCCGGTATTGCTTTCCACATCGAGCAGGTGCCAGAGCGGCCCCTTCTCCGTGTGGTCCGGGCACGCTGGATAACCAGCGGCCGGCCTAATCCCGCGGTATTTCTCCTGGATCAGATCCGCGTTGCTCAGGCCTTCGTCACGACCATAGCCCCACTCATCGCGCACACGTTTATGAAGACACTCGGCGAAAGCTTCGGCCAGACGATCCGCGATAGCCTCCGCCATGATCGCGTTATAGTCGTCATTCGCGGCGCGGAATCGGTCGCATGACTCTTTCAGGCCGATCCCGCTGGTCACTGCGAATGCGCCGATGTGATCAAGCAGCCCTGTTTGTTTCGGCGCGATGAAGTCGGCGAGCGATCGGCAAGGATCGCTTCCTTCCCTGTCAGACTGCTGGCGGAGAAAGTGGAATCGCTCAAGAATGCTTCCCCGCTTCGAGTCCGTGTATAGTTCGACATCGTCACCCACGGCGCTGGCGGGAAACAGACCATATACACCATGTGCGGTGATCGAGTTCTTTTCGATCATTAGATCCAGCAGAGCATTGGCTTCTGTGAAAATCTGGCGGGCCTGCGCACCTTGCTGATCGTGCTCGAGAATGCGGGGATAGACCCCTTTCAGCCCCCAGGTGTGGAAGAAGGGCGTCCAATCAATGAAGTCGCGCAGCGTCGCGAGCGGAAAGTTCCTCAGTACACGTACGCCCGTAAACTCGGGTATCGGCAGATCCTCCGCACGCCACTCGATCGGAGTTCGTTTGGCGCGAGCTGCTTCGAGCGAGACAACCTGCAGGCGCGGCGCGGAGTGGGCCTTGCGCAGCGCATCGTAGTCGGCTCGATGCTGCGCGACGAACGCCGATTTTCCGTCGTCGCTAAGCAGACTCGTCGTCACGGGTACCGCGCGGCTGGCGTCGAGAACGTGGACCACGGGTTCGCTGTAGTGCGGAGCAATCTTGACCGCTGTGTGCCTCCGGCTCGTGGTCGCCCCACCAATCAACAGTGGCAACTTGAAACCCTGGCGCTCCATTTCGCGGGCCACGTGGACCATCTCGTCCAGAGACGGTGTGATCAGACCGCTGAGACCAATCAAGTCGGCTTTCTCCGCCTTAGCTCGTTCGAGGATCTTTTCGCACGGGACCATCACTCCAAGGTCGATAACCTCGTAGTTGTTACAGGCGAGGACGACGCCGACGATGTTTTTGCCAATGTCGTGAACGTCGCCTTTGACGGTGGCAAGCACAATCTTTCCTTGCGCCTTGACCACCTGTCCGGCAGCAACCATCTCTGCCTTTTCAGCTTCCATGAACGGCGTCAGATGGGCCACAGCCTTTTTCATCACACGGGCAGATTTAACCACCTGCGGCAAGAACATCTTGCCGGCCCCGAACAAATCACCCACCACGCCCATGCCGTCCATCAACGGCCCTTCGATAACCAAGAGTGGCCGCCCTAACTTGACGCGTGCTTCTTCCGCATCCATCTCGATGTACGTGTCAATTCCCTTCACCAATGCGTGAGAAAGACGTTCCTCGACTGTGCCGCTGCGCCATTCCTCTGCCTTCTTCTCGCTCACTACCGAACTAACACCCTTGAGAGTTTCGCCGTACTCAACCAACCGTTCGGTGGCATCTGGACGCCGGTTTAACAACACGTCCTCGACCAGCACCTTCAACTCCGGATCAATCTCCTCGTACACCTCGAGCATTCCGGCATTGACGATGCCCATATCCAGGCCCGCAGCGATGGCGTGATAAAGAAACGCGGAGTGCATCGCTTCGCGAACCTTGTTGTTGCCTCGAAAGCTGAACGAGATGTTAGAGACGCCGCCGCTGACCTTGGCATGCGGCAGATTGGACTTGATCCATCGCGTGGCGTTGATGAAGTCAACCGCGTAATTGTTGTGCTCCTCCATGCCGGTAGCAACCGTGAGGATATTCGGATCGAAGATGGTGTCTTCAGGTTGAAACCCGATCTCGTCAACCAGAATCCGGTAGGCGCGCTCGCAGATTCGGATCTTATCTTCGTATGTCGCGGCCTGGCCCTGTTCGTCGAACGCCATGACTACCGCCGCAGCGCCATACTTAAGGACCGTGGTGGCATTCTGGCGAAATTTGTCCTCGCCTTCTTTCAGCGAAATCGAGTTGACGATGCCCTTGCCCTGCAGGCACTTGAGTCCGGCTTCAATCACCTCCCATTTCGAGGAGTCCACCATAAAGGGCACCTTGGCCACCTCGGGTTCGCTCCCCAGCAACTGCAGGTAACGTGTCATTGCCGTGACGCCGTCGATCATGCCTTCATCCATGCAGATGTCGAGGACGTTGGCTCCATTTTCAACCTGCTGTCGCGCTACGCTTACCGCCTCTTCGTATTTGCCTTGTTTGATCAGTTTCGCGAACTTGGGCGAACCCGCCACATTGGTCCGCTCACCGATCATGATGAAGACGCCGCGTTGCTGGGTGAATGGTTGCGATCCAGACAAACGAAGGGGCCTCGGATCCGTGGCGTCGGCCACGCTCACGACTCCGGCTGCGCTCAAGATCTTCCCTCGCTCCGGGCGGTGGATCCCACCGCGAGCCTGGCTTCCAACTTTCGCGGAGGTTGACCCTCGAGCGCTTTGGCGATCGCCGCGATGTGCTCGGGAGTGTTACCGCAACAACCGCCAGCGATATTGATTAATCCTGCACGCGCAAAATCGCCCAAGTAGCGTGCCATATCCTGTGGACCCAAATCGAATCCCGTTTCCGCGAGCGGATTCGGCAAGCCAGCGTTCGGATAGCACGAGATTGCGACGTCCGCCTTCTCCGAAAGCTCCTCGAGAAACGGATACATCAGATCTGGACCAAGGGAGCAGTTGAGCCCCACCGACAGGGGTCTTACATGTTGCACCGCGTTCCAGAAAGCCTCAATGGTTTGTGCGGAGATCATCGTCTCGCCGCCACGCCCCACTGCCGCCGAGATCATCACCGGCAGTTCCTTTTCGTCCTCATCAAACACTTCACGGATCGCAACCAGTGCGGCCTTGGCATTCAACGAGTCAAAGATTGTCTCGACGAGCAGAAAATCCGATCCGCCGGCGATCAGACCTCGCACCTGTTGCACATACGCGGTCTTCACTTGGTCGAACGTAACCATCCGGAAGCCGGGATCATCGGCATCCGGCGAGTTCGAAAGTGACACCGTCAGAGGTCCAATTGCTCCTGCCACGAAACGTTGACGCGAAGTTGCATTGCCGACACGATCAGCCCATTCGCGGCACAGCAGTGCCGACTTCTCGTTTATCTCCGCAGCCAGTCTGCCGAGGAGCGGATCATCGATAATCTTCTGGTAGAAAGCCGGGTCCTTCCGGCCACCATGCTCCCGCGGATCATCCACGAAGAATTCGCTCTGCGCAATGCTGGTCGCACCGAAGGTATTTGTCTCGATGATGTCCGCCCCTGCCTCCAGGAACCGGCGATGAATGTCACCGATCATCTGAGGTTGTGTCAGAGTGAAGAGATCACCGTTATTGAGCAGACCTTTGGTCGCGTCCTTGAAGCGATCCCCGCGGATATCCGCTTCCGTCATGCCATAGGTTCGGATCGTCGTGCCCATTGCTCCGTCGATGATGGCAATCCGACTGTCGAGGATCTTTTCCAGCGGATGTTGGCTGAACTTCGTCATGTTTCCGTAATACCTCCGAGCAATGCTGTGCCGCCGCTATCTATCTGAATTCGAAGACACTTGACTGAAACTGACAACCGAGTCCCAATGCGCGCTGTGGCTGCAGCTTTGCCACATTTGCCGCCGCTGCTCGTCTTTTTAATTATAACGATGCAGCCAGCGCTTAACCTTTGATGGGCAGCATCGGTAAGATGATCGTTATGCAGTTAGATGCACCGAGCACCGCAAGGTAGCGAAACGCGATAGAGCGGGGCAGTTGTCCCTCGCCACCATAAAGAGAAGAGAGTTGGCCTGCTCTTTGTATGCTAGATCGTTCTAGGGGCTTGGCGATAAGGAATTCTCTGCGGAGAGTGGAAAGAGTGGGACCCAACACGACTCCAACTCACACCAATCGACTGCCCTTCACGCCGGCTGGCGCGGTCACCGGCATTGGCAGCCTGCCTCTCACCTCTGCTGCATCGGCGATCCAGGCGGTTGCCGACTTTTCGCCGGAAGTCCCTTTCTGGCCTCAACTTCCACAACTGTCTGAACGAGAGAGAGTCATCGGCCAGGGCCTCGGCATCATTGCCGATCTGATTGAGCCACGCAACGAGGGCTACGAATACCGGGTAAAGGAAGGCAAGATCGATTCACTGCTTGAAATGCTTCACCGCAGTGTCGGGGATCTGCGCCCCACGGATGCCGTGGGCTTTGGCGCATTTGAGAATGCACTGTCGTCAGGTGTTTTCAAAGATGCAGTCGCGGTAAAGGGACAGATTGCGGGACCGATCACGTTGTCAGCTTATCTATTCCACGAGGATCGGCCGTTCCTGTCCGATCCCGCTCTGTTTGCAGCCATCGCATTTCATGTCTCGCAGATTGTTTGCTGGCAAATTGATCGCCTGAAATCCGCCGGTCTTCCTGTGTTGATGTTTGTAGATGAACCGGCCCTGTGCTTGGAAGCGTCAAACGCGAACGCGGTCTCCGAGGAGAAGAGGCTCAGCGCATTGGCGTCGACACTTCAGGACGCGCGGGTTCGAGGGGCATACGCTGGGCTGCACTGTTGTGCAGTACGTCCGTTTGAGCGCATGCTCCGTGTAATGCCGGACGTGCTTTCCTTCGACGCGGACGAGGGACTTGAACTATTTTTTGGTGACTCACATGCGCTCCGCTTCGTTCATCAGGGAGGCTTGATCGGCTATGGCATAGTGCCCACTCGACCAGGCCTGAATGCGGTCGATTCGGCGAGCTTCTTCATTCGGTGGTTGCACGCGGCATCCAAAGCAGGCGATCCCCAGGAATTTGCTCGGCGCGCTATGATTACGGCCACCTGCGGACTCGGACTGCTCGATGTGTCCGCTATGGCTGACTCATTTGGTGTTGCTCACACCATAAGCAAACTGATCAGAGCGTTAGCCGGGCAACCGGACAGAGACCTTAAGGTCAACAGTTAGCGATGGCGCGACTTCACCTAAATTGAGCGGCAAACTGAGAGAGCTAATGTTGTCTGGAATTCGGCTTTGCTTTCTGAGAAGGTTCGCCAAATGCTGGCTCCCCATCAGCTCCCATCTAAATCCCGTTAGTGGATAGGTTGTTGGATCATAGGCTCCCAAGCCTGACCATCGGTGCCGCCTCATAACCCAAAGGTCGGTGGTTCAAATCCACCCCCCGCAACCAACGCAATCATAAGGTTACGGACAAAACTTCAAGTTGAGCGACTGTCCAAAACTGTCCAATAAGGGAAACTGGCACACAGTTTCCCTTATTTATTGAATGAGAGCTGGCTCCCTGCCAGCGTTTCTTTTCAAGAGTCTCTGCACCAGCGGCCGATTGGCTTTGCGCTTGGCTTCCATTGACGCATTGCCGTTTGGTCCATCGTGGTGGAAATGTGCGCATGCCGCATGAGTTTCTGCTGCACGCCCACAGGCGCGCCGGTTTCGTCCAGCCACGCACGATAGGTGTGGCGGAACGTATGGAACCCGATCCTTCCCAGCCCCAATCGCAGACTCGTCGGAATGAGGTAGTCGGTCCGGATGGAGTCGGCATGTAAGGGTCGACCAGTCACCGGACTGGGAAAGAGCTATTGCCCCTCGGACTCGAGACACAGCTCTTGCCATTTCTTCAACTCGACGATGAAACCCCGTTCCAGCGGAACTTCGTCCTGCGAACATTCGGTCTTTAATCGGTTGAGCCGCTTGCCGACCGACGACCGCTGGATCAGGACCGCCGACCGTTTGAAATCGAAGTCCGTCCAGCGCAATCCGAGAATCTCGCTGATCCGCAAACCGAAACACAGCGCGATCAACACTATGGTCCGGTAAGGCTGCGATAGGGCATCGAGAATCCTCCAGGCGTCTTTCACCTGGATAGTCCTGGGACGCTGCCTGCGTTTGCTGATTCCCTTCACCTCGACCAGTTGCATGGGGTTCCGATCGATGCCGATCAGTTCCCAGATCATGGCTCTGTCGAAGAGGCGGTACATCAGCGAGCGGATGTGGCCTTTGTATGTTGGTGAGAGAGTGAGCGTGCGCAGCCAATCCTGAACCAAAGCGGGACGAACTTCTTGCAGAGACATGTCGCCCCACTTGGGCCGGATGTGTTGACTGATCATGCTCCGATAGGACGAGCATGTGCTGTGGGTAATCTGTTCGGCTTCCTGTTCCTGCTTCTGCTCGAGAAGGAAACGCTCCAAGACAGCGCCGAACATGACTGGTGCCCGCGATGCAATCCCATCGTTGATCAGCAGCCGCTTCCCTTCTGCTGCCTTCAACGCTTGAGCTTGCGTCTTGTATTCCTCTACCGTTCCGACGGTGAAACCCCTTCGCGTCTTGCGTCCGTCCGAAGTTGTGTCCCACCAACGGTAAAGCCATACGTCCGGTCCAGTTACTCGTTTGTCGATCTCGACACTTCCGTACTGATACCGCGTTCGCTTAGCCAATGTAATCTCCTTGGAATTCGCGACGCGGGTGGCTGGTTGAGATTAGCTGAGCGCGAAGCCAATCGTCCAGTTCCGAAAGATAAAAGCGCCAACGCTTCCGATCCCTGCCAACCGGGTGCGCCGGTAAAGTCCCTTCACGGGCCTTAGCCGAATAGAAGCTCCGTCGTGCTTGAATCCCATTCGTCTTAACTTGAGATGAATTCCGGTTACCGTGCGAACATAGCCGGCGGCCTTCAGCTTGAGGCGGATGCGCTCATCGCTCATCCAAGCGTACCGCGCCAGAATCTCCAGTTCCCTCTCGCTCCAAGTCAACTCTTTCGTTCGAGCAAGACCCAACTCACGAGCTCTTTTCTTCAATGCCCAATGCGGCATCCCAACCTTCTTGGACAACAACGGGATGCACGCATGGTTCTTCGATTCTCGACGGTTGAGATAGATTTCACGGATAAGCTGATCGATCTGGTCGGTAAAAATATATTTGCGCCGCCTATTGCCTTTGGCGCTATCAAGGTCGTAGCAGTCCACGTGTCTCAGGTGGGATGAGCGCGAAATGCTAGCGGGGACTTTCTCCAAAGTAGTCTCTTCCATATGGTTTCTCTCTTGAGGTAAAAGCGACGAAGGTGTCCGGGTGCGGAATTCCCGACTGGCAGGTGGTCGATGTCGCAACAATCGCCGTGATTGGCGGCGTCAATCACTCTTGGAAGAGCGCGGCTCTGGTCTCTCACGGACCGGTCGATTTCCGCTCTTAGGCACTAACGAATCAGCCTGTGCCGGAAAGTGGCGCTCCCGTGGTCAGGCTCGCCGAGAATCCATTCCGTGGCGGCCTTGTTGCCGGTAATTGGCCAGTGCTGGAATCGCAGGTAGGGCACTCTTGGAAACCAGTGCGGATCAAAAGGGTTGGCAGGTTCAGGATGCAGCAGGCCGACTACTCGTGACTCCCTGGGGTGAATGGCAATCAGCAGGATCGCGGAGATGCTCTGGCGCCGGGGACTTATGATCGGATTGGCAAACCCATCCAAGAGACCCATATTGCAGAATACCGCGTTGCGCAGGTCCGTTGTCATGTAGTGAGGTCGTCCGTCCAGCGGCACGTTGAACTGTGGTGCAGAGGTCATCAGGTATATGCACGCGTCTCTTTCACACACCGCTATCAACGAGGCGCTTGCAAACCGGATGGGTCCATATATGCTCCCCAAGAAATAGTCCATAGGAAAAGAGACTTCTTCCATTTAGGATGGGCCGCCAGGGCCAGAGGAGGAGTCGTGAGAAAGAGTCGATTCAGCGAAGATCAGATCATCGCCATCCTGAAGGAGTCGGAGGGTGGAGTGGAAACCGGAGAACTGTGCCGGCGGCACGGGATAGCGAAGGCGTGTTTCTACCGGTGGAAGAGTAAGTACGGCGGGTTGGAACTGAGCGAGGCCAGGCGGCTGAAGCAGCTGGAGGAAGAAAACCGGCAGCTGAAGCACATCGTGGCCGAGCAGGCGGTGGACATCCGGGCGTTGAAGGCGGTAGTGGCAAAAAAGTGGTGAGCCCGCAGGCGCGGCGAGAGGCGGTGCTGGTGATGCAAGTGGAAGTAGAGCTAAGCCAGCGACGGGCCTGTGGGCTGATGGAACTGTATCGTGCGACGTGTCGCTATCGGCAACGCAGGGGCGAGGACCAGCCACTGCGAGTGCGGCTGCGCGAGCTGGCGGAGGCCAGGCGCCGCTTCGGCTACCGCCGTCTGCAGGTTTTGCTAGAGCGCGAAGGCTGGCAGGTAAACCACAAGCGGGTGTACCGACTGTATGTGGAAGAGAAGCTGTCGCTGCGGCGCAAGCGCGGGCGAAAGCGCGGCACGGTGCGCCAGCCGCTGCCGGCAGCCGTGGCCGCCAACCAGGTGTGGTCGGTCGACTTCATGAGCGATGCGCTCAGCTCGGGACGGAGGTTTCGCACCTTGAACATCGTGGATGACTACACGCGGGAGTGCTTGGCGATCGAGGTGGATACCTCGCTGGGCGGAGTGCGAGTGGTGCGCGTGCTGGAAGAACTAAAGCATAGCCGCGGACTGCCGCGCCGGATCCGTAGCGACAACGGACCCGAGTTCGTAAGCCGCGCCGTCGATCAGTGGGCCTACCAGCAGGGGCTACAGTGGCACACGATTCAACCCGGACGGCCCATGGAGAATGGCTACGTGGAGAGTTTCAACGGACGCTTTCGCGACGAGTGCCTGAACGAGAACTGGTTCAGCAGCCTGGCTGACGCACGTGAGAAGATTACGCAGTGGAAGCAAGACTACAACGAACTACGGCCGCACAGCAGCTTGCGGTATCGTACCCCGATGGAGTTTGCTCGACAGTCATCAAGCTTATACGTGGATGAAGTGGGGGAAGGGGCCTCAAACGCCGGCCCCTTCCCCCACACCTCCATCCCCGCTATAAACAGCGTTGGTGGAGGCAAACAAAAACCGGAGAAAGTCTCATTATCCCTGGACTAAAGATGGGGGGCAGGTCACGAAGAACTACTATAAGGTCTCGTTTTATGCTCACACGCATGATGTGATCGGCCATTATGAGAAGAAACTTCTGCATTCGCCAGACCAGAAGGAACGTTTTTCCAAGTGAGCTGAGCCCTACTCGCTTGAACTAACTCAGAAGGACTCATTGAAGCCCGCACTGGCGAATATTCACCAGCGGCTCGTGTCTCGGGCTGACGTGTCCCTAGAAAAAGCGCCGCCGGCGTCTAGAGGAATCGAGCAACCGGTAATCGGTGCGCATACGCCGGTGATCAGTTAGCAACAACTTCGCAACTTTCGTCTCATACATTACGACTGTGAGACAGGAATCGGACAGCGATCAACTCTTGGTCGAGGCGAACAATCCCACTGAAGTCGTAAACAGGTTCTTGGAAGTCAGATCTCCAACACAGGTCGCGAATGAATTGCCTTGGACCGAAGGCGGTAGTGCCTGATAGCACAATGCCTGCAAAGATTCCTTGCTGCACATTTCGTCGATTAACTTCTTAAGTTCACAATCCCTCTCGCTTGAGGTTGGCCAAATGCCCAATACACGGTGACAGCTTGGACACAGTAAGACGTGATTCACCGCACAATTTGCCGGCATATTGAGAGCCCCACATCCGCTACAAAGGAAGCTGACTTCATTATGATTTACGACCGCCCTAATTTGCTCGGATAGCATTCCACGACTCCTTTGATGTCACATAACACACGCCGCACTGGGAACGAAACTGCCACACTAATTCTAATATAAGAAGTAAGTGACACGGGCTAGCCGGGCACCTACCGCCCTTTCTTAAAACCGTGGACGCATGTCCGACGAATCGAACTTGCGAAAAAACTCTCCGCGCATGGCAATGCATCAGGCAATGCTTTGAACGATGGACCGATCCATCGACCCGATCAGGATAGTGCCCGGGGGGCGGATCAGCCGAACAGAAACACGCTGACCAAATGCAGATGACGGAAGGGCTAAGAACGTAATTCCTACCCGACAGGACTACCAGGCATCTCTAGCTTGATTACCTTCTTGTCCTCGTACATGGCGCGGTCCGCTCGTTCAATGAGATGCTCCTGCGTTTCGCCTAGCACCCATTCAACAAGGCCGATGGCTGCCTGGAGGTAGGCTTTCCCGTTTCCAGCCTCCTTGTCAGCCGAGATGCTGTAGGCTCCAAATAACCACTTGCGCATACGGTCAACTATGGCCACGGCGTCTGGAAGATCGCAGTCCAGCAAAATTACGAATTCGTCTCCGCCCCAGCGGCCGACAATGTCGCCAGGACGCAAACGGAACCTCAGCTCGTCAGCAACTTGCCTTAACACAAAGTCGCCGGCTGCATGTCCATACCTGTCATTGACTAACTTGAAGTGGTTCAGATCGAGAAAGGCCACACTAAAACAGTGCCGATTTTCAATACGCCACTCCATGTTGCGCTCTAACTGAAGCCGATTGGGAAGACCAGTGACTCTGTCCCGAAGCGCAAGGTCTTCGCTCTCTTTCAGTTTAGTTTCGTATGTCGAGACCCTGTTCTGGAGTTGTGCGACTGTCTGCTGGCTGTCTCTCTCCATCGCGTCGACATGTGTCTTCAGTTCACCGGCTGCCTGTATTAACGAGGTACGGAGTTGGCTGAGATCTTCCAGGTCGGCGACGGTTCGCAGACGGGCCGTGAGCTGATTCAGTTGGGTCGCATAGCGCTGGTCACGCTCGCCGAGAGATTCCGCGGTGCGCGCCAGGACCATCAGTAAGTCTTTCACCTCCCGGGCCTTCCCTCGTAGGTGTTCGGCAGTGAACTCCGCCCATCGAGATAACTGACCGGCGAGCTCGCTAGCTACTTCTTCGACAGCAGATGTCGAAATATCGCCGGCCATGCGCCTCTCCAGCGTCGACACGCTCTGTCGCAAACTAGATCCGCAGGCCGGACACGCCTCATGTCCGCACCGCCCCACGTGCAATAAGGCAGCGCGGTATGCGTCAAGCAGCGCGGCCAACAATTCGACTTTGTCAGACTTGTCGGAGGGACTGCCTTTAGGATCCATATCGAGATACTTTTTGAGGGAGATCACCCAACGCCTCCTGCCTTAAAAGTATCGGCTGCGCCGGTCCTGCCAAGAAAACGAAAGCCGACAGGCAACATCGCTGCAAGACTGCCAAACGGCACATTTCACGCTGCCACAAGGCGTGAGCCTAGTCTTATTGATATATTTCGGCAGACTTGCCAGAAGCTTGACGAGGAACACACTCCACTGCCTAGTCTCTACCCCTGATTATCATGTGTTTCGCTCGATCGTGAGTAACTTGTGCCGCCGTGCTCATGTGCGAAGATTTCAATCGTCACCAGCGCCCTCATCAACAATGTGCCACATCGGCTGCGTGTCGAGTGATAAGTAGTAAGTTTCTACTGCGTTAGTCGCAAGAGAACCTTAGACGCAATCGTTTGGAATGCGGTATTCAACTCGGCGGTACAAGTCGCCCCTGGACAGTTTGGCACGTACAAAAACAGCCCCGCCGGCTGGCCTTTTATGTAGGTAGGGAAGGAGGGGTCATTGGCAAGCTGTGCCAGGAATGCCTGTGTGCTGGAACTCACATTCGTGCCCAGCCCGATTGTGAAGATATATGTAGGACTGCGTTCGGTGCGCATCGCGTTGGCGGTGTATATGGCGCGGTACTGGGCCTCAGCGGTGACGTTGGCCCGGCTAAATGATTGCTGTGCCCCGTACTGCTGAGAGTAGAACTTGGTTAAATTGACATTTTTCGGATTTTGACAGATGTCGCCCTTGGTGTCATAGGGGAATCCCCCACTGTAGCTCCCCAGTGTAGTTCCATTGGTCGGCGCGAAGATATCAACCTGGCTGCCGGTATCGAATCCACCGTAGTTGATAAGTTCCGGGGTCGGGGTATTGTTGATCACACAGCTGAACGTGTCTTGAACCGTATTCATTAGTCCATCTGTAAAGTACACCATGACCTTAGTCAGATTTTGCCCAGGTTGCGCTACGACTGTATTGTCTTGCTGATCGGCCATAGACATTGGCGGTCCCATTGTGGTGCCGGCTGAATTAATGCCCGCGCCTGTGCCGAATGTGCCGCCGCTGAAACTCAGACCTTTGACTGCGTTCGTAATCGGCGTTATGAAGTTGTAATTGATTGGAAAGTTGACGGTCGCGCCCGAAGAGAAGCTGATCAACGCAACTTCGTCGTTCGTGTTACTGAAGTCGGCGACGAACGCCGGCACCGCGGACTGGAGCGCCGTCCCTCCTCCGTCTGAACTCATCGAGCCTGAACGGTCGAGAACGATTGACATGGCCAGTTTGCCGCGCGTGGCGGTAGCCACGTCACTGATACTCACAGTAGCAAAGGAGGGAAGGATCCGCATAAATATGGTGTTTACGGCAGCCGTCGCGGAGATATTGACTTGCTGGTCGCCGTAGGCATCGGTTGGGAAAGTAATCGTTGGTATGGGCGGGTTGGCTCCGAAATTCGCGTTAAAGGCATCGGTGGCAAGTGTCGCAGCCTTACTTTGTCCAAGCGATAGACTCTTCATGCCCATCAGGCAGCCAGCGTCCACGGCGCTAGATAGCTTGGCCTTGGTCACGTAGAGAAGTCCAGCGTCGAGAGCCAATCCCGTAAACAGCACGAGCACGGTCAGGAGGGCAGCGAAAGCAACAACGATTTGTCCCTGTTCGTTTCGTTCCGAATTGACCTGGCGCATTTTCCCTCTTCCTCCGCTAGTAATAAGCTGCGGTGTACAACTGCGATGGTAATATCGTCCTTCCCATAAACTGTGGTACGGGCGTGATCGTGCTGTATGAGTAGAAGACCTCGGTTACATACAGGGTCATGCCCGCAACTCCCTGTTGCAATATCTTGGCAGCGGTAGTGGGGAGAGTGGCAGCCGAGTTCCTGCATGAACCTTGTCCAGGCAGGCATCCGACCGCACTGGTCGTTGCCGATCCGCACTCTCCGGCCCAACTTTGTGCGGTAACCACCTGTGCCGTCCCGGCAGAGTTTTCCGTAACATCGGTGACAATGACGCATCCGTTGGTGCTTAGGCCTATGTCGGCTCCTCCATAGGTAACCACGGCCGTCGCGGTGGCTGAAGGCGAAGCTCCACGCGACGCCATGCTGGAGCCCTCGGCAGCCAGGTTCCTCATTACTTCAACATCATAGATAGCCCGGCCGAAATCTATGATCCCAAATACAAGCACGCACAAGACGGCAAGTACCAGGGACAGCTCTATCAGAGTTTGCCCGGATGTGTCAGCAATGATCTTCATGCGGTATGCCTAGCTTTCGTTGGGCGGAAACGGCTCGTTGATAAAGGCCGAACTGACCACAATCGTGTACGTGCCACCGGGAAATAACCTAGCTATCGGTGCGGTCATGAACGAATATTTGTAAGTTACGGTAATGGTCACAAGGTCACCCGGTCCACCGGCACTGGTGGGACATCCTCCACCTTCATTGGTACATATGATCGTCACATCACTGGCGATGTTGGAGCTATTGATGATGCCAATCGAAGCATGTTCGAGAACCCGCTGGATGGACAGGTAGCGAGACATTGAGCACGCACCGTTGCTGTTCAGTAGGCACTGTCCTGTGATGGCGTAGCGTCCGGCTTGTCGTGCCGCATTTTGGAGTGTTACCTTGTGATAAAGGAGACTGGCAAAGTCCATAGTGCCGAATACAAGCACCAAGAAAATCATGAGTCCCAGGGCAAACTCCAGCAGAGTCTGGCCGGCATCATCTACTTTCGTCGCGTTGTGCCACTTCCTGCCGTCCGGAGAATGCGATGATCGCGCCGTTTGCGCCGGTGCAAAGG
Source organism: uncultured Acidobacteriaceae bacterium (assembly GCA_963749635.1). GTDB lineage: Bacteria > Acidobacteriota > Terriglobia > Terriglobales > Acidobacteriaceae > DASRAA01. Next base: position 136,441 of record CAVVNW010000009.1, on the reverse strand, counting down.
CACCGCGATGAGCTTCGTCGGTACGGGTTGGCGGCGCCAGGATGCCTCCGCGAATGTCTGGCCGACGGTCACCGGGTTGCAGACCTGGAGCTGCTGTAGTTTCTGCGGCCTGACCAGCCTTTGCGTCGGCTATGAGGCAATTTCTGCAATAAGCGGCCGAATCGCTTGCTGACGTGCGACAAATCGAGGCGCGTTGGCTGGTATCCACAGTGCCGCCATGGCTCGGGCGTGATGCGTTTCGGCTTTCACCAGGTGATCGGTAAGAGCAACCGCGCACCAGACCCAGAAGTCCTGAGCAGTGAATCGGCAAGTCTAAAGAGAACTTGAGCGAATGCGAGATCGCCCGCTGAGACCGATGGCGCGCCAGTGTGTAGTCTCTCCACCGGAAGAGTCAGCCGCACTCTTCGTCGGACTGTTGGCGGATGGCAATCTCTCACTCGGCCTGATTGAAGTCTTCGCACGGCAGCGGCGCGAGCAAGCCGGCGTGCCAATAAAAGCAACTGCGCGTGGTGTGTTTGTGATGGAATACGTCGTCGTAGGTGACCAACGCATAGTTCACCACGCGGACCTTAGCGCTCAACAAGCTGTGAATTCCCTCCGCATTCGTCTTGAACCGGACATCGGTGGAGAAGCCACTCCCGGGCATGAGCGTGCCTACCGCAACGGGACGGTAAGACGCCGCTTCTTGCGCACCGCTGAGCCGGTCAAGTTCTTCGATGAGCACGTAGTCTGTGAGCATGGTTTGGAGCCCAGGAGTCTTGCCGGAATTCCGCAACTCGACTCCGAATCCTCCTCCGTCCGCAGTCAGAGGGAGGGTCTGCGGAACAGAAACGCCAATCCAAGCCTGCTGCTCCATCGGTATCGACTGTTCTGTGACGGACGATGAAGCCGGCAACTTGCCTGACACAAGCCGGTCAGTCGAACGATCGATCCTGAATAACTGAGTGGCGTTGTATAGCGTAGTTAGCAACAGCAGGCCCAGGCAGACGACTGCGATCAAATCGGTTCGTTTCCTCAAGCGTGCCAGTCTTATCGGGAGTGTGGCAGGCACACTGTCGACAGCTTCGGGTACAGAGACCCCAGCCGGAGGATCGAAGCTGCCCAAGGAGCGCGCGCCGCTCGCCATGAGTCCGGGATCCGGCACACTTTTGACCGCTTTCTCTCTCGTCGGTTTCGCGCTGTCCGCATTTTGTGCGTCCGTGCCGCGGTGTCTCTGAGGCGTCACCCCGCCGGCCCGTGCACGTTTGGAACAGAGCACCCAGTATGCCGAAATCGCGACCAGTCCCGATGTGATTCCCCACTTCCAGAACACGTGGTTAGCCTTTGCCGCCAAGACCAACACCTCCTCGTCAAGCGCCGATCCATTCTCTAGCATCGGCACAATGGAACGGGGTTAGTGATCATGTATGGAAATCGCTCTCGGCGACCGGCTGCAGCGGTTCAGCCCTCCCGCTCCGCGACGGGCTCGCACGTCGGTCCGAAGCAGCTAAAGTTCTTCGCCACAAAGCCGATAAACAGCACAGTAAGCCGTGACGCTCCATTGGCAGGTGCAGGGGGTGGTCACGAATCAATTGGAGGTTGGAAAATGTGGAAGCTTCTCACGAACCTTTGGCGGGATGAGTCCGGTCAGGATCTGATCGAGTACGCTCTCGTTGCCGCGTTAATAGCCCTCGGTGCTGTAACCAGCATGAAGACCGTGTCAACCGCGATCGGGAATGCCTTTTCCTCGATCGAAACCCAACTCACGAACGCACTCGGCTAGAACGACGTTGGCCAGAGGTAGCGAGAAGCGGTGACATTTGGGTCTCCTTTTCTTCGGTTGCGGGAGCCGGGATCGATCCGGAGGACACGCCATCGCTACCCATTGCCGGGTTCGTCGGAGACTCCGGACCTGGTGAAGGGCGGGCGAGAAAACAGCTTCTAACTAGTCGTCTCATTACGCCAAGTCTCGGGTACTGTTTGATTCCCGTCTGCCCGACGCCTTGGCTTCGGTCCGGCGATCACTAGTAGGTGGAGCAGTATGGTGGATATCACAACAGACACGATCTACCTGACCGCGGCGGTTAGCTGCGCTGTCGGGGGAGCGTATTGTGACTATCGGAGCCGCCAGATTCCGAACTCGTTGACCGCGACATCAACGCTATTGGCCCTGGTTCTTCATGCCCTCCTCGGAGGGTGGCGCGGCGTGGGAACCGCCGCGCTGGCAGGTCTTGCGGCCGGCTCCGTCTTTCTGGTGTTCTACCTGGCCGGTGGGATGGGGGGCGGTGACGTGAAGCTCATCGCCGCGGTGGCTGCCTGCGCCGGTCCCAGCCACGTGGTCGGCATTCTGATCACCACGGCGCTCGTTGGGGGCATCTTCGCGACCGTGCTCGCCTTAGTCAGCGGACAATTGCGAAAGACTCTTCTGAATGTCCTCACCCTGCTATCGCACCATAGGTCGGCCGGCTTAACGCCGCATCCCGATCTGAACCTTGAAAACTCACGAGCTCTCCGGCTGCCGTATGGCATCGCCATTGGAGCGGGCACGATCTTAACCCTATTCAGCGTCTTGCGGGGACAGTGAGATGAATTCCCGCAGGCTCCTGGTCGCGCTCCTGGCGGCATTGCTGCTCTCCGGCGCCGTTACCTTTTTTCTAAACCGCAAGATCAGCCGGAGAATGGTGGGCGCGGCAGCTCCCGCGACCCAGAGATATGTGGCTGCGTCTCGTCCTTTGCAGGTCGGTGAGGTGCTCACGGCGGAAAGTCTGACGTTGGTGGACTGGCCCGCCAAGCTGCCTCTGGAAGGCACGTTTACCAAGATCGAAGATGTGGTGGGCCGGGTCGTGGTTTATCCCGTGGCGGCCCACCAACCAGTCATTGCCGGATACTTGGCGCAGGCAGACTCGGGCACAGGACTGGCGGTGAAGATTCCTGAAGGCATGCGGGCGACCTCGGTCCGCTCCGATGAAGTGGTGGGCGTGGCGGGATTCCTGGTTCCCGGCTCGCGGGTGGATGTACTGGTCACGCTCCGCGGCGACGACGCGGCGTCGTCGGCCACGCAAATCGTACTTCAGGACGTCGATGTGCTCACGGTGGATCAGAAGACTGATCCGCAGCCGGGTGGAAAGCCCGAAAAAGCCGGGGTGGTGACGTTGCTCCTCAAGCCCGAGGACACCCAGAGGCTGGTTTTGGCGAGCACGCAGGGCTCCATCCACTTCGTGCTTCGCAACGGGGCCGACCATGGAAAGGTCTTAGCGGTTCCCATACGGGTCGCCGAGCTATCCGGCGGAGCACATTCGCCTGGCCTTGCGGTCCCTCGAGCACCTCAACCTACGAAGCACCCCTATGAGGTGGAAACCATCATTGGTGACAAACATGCCACTAGCCAGTTTGAGTAAAAGAATTCCCGCGTCGATGGAGCGCGGGGAAACGCGGAGATTCTTTGCGTTAGCCGCCATTGTTTTAGCTGCCACCGCCATGACGGGACAAGTGGCGATGGAGGACGCTGCGGCCCTGTCCCAAATCAAGCCGACTCTTCCTTCAGCGACGGAGAGCAGCCAGCCGAAGCCGGCTGGCACCGCCGTGCAGCAGCGCGTTCTACGTTACGATCGAGGCCAGGTCGCATCGGCGGCAACCGCCCCTCAACCGCCGGTGCCTGAGGAAAACTCTCCGCACACACTCCATCTGCTGGTTGGACGATCTCTGTTTGTGAACAGCCCCCAGCGGCTCCGTAAGGTATACGTCAACAACCCCGCGGTTCTGGATTCCTTAACCGCCAGTCCATATCAGCTGGTGATTTCAGCCAAAGCGGTAGGAACCAGCAGTGTGGTGCTATGGGACGAAACCGGTCATTCGGTCCTCTACACCGTAATGGTGGATACCGATATCAACGGTTTACAGGAATCGCTGGCCAAGGCTCTACCGGGCGAAAACGTCGAGGCAAGAGCCGCAGAGGGCCGGGTCTATCTTTCGGGTATTGCGGGTAGCGATGAAGCAGTCAACGAAGCGGTGACACTGGCTGGTGCCTATTCGAAGCAAGTGGTGAACTCACTGGTAGTTGACCCGCGCCACATTCCCCAAGTGGAGCTGCGGGTGCGTATTGCAGAACTGGACCGCACGAAATTAACCCAGTTCGGCATCAACTTCCTAAGCTTGGGAAAGAATACCGGGGCGGTTACCACCGAAGGATTTAGCCCGCCCAGCTTTTCCCAGATCGGCGGCACCGGCACTCAGGCGCTGGTGCAGGACGTCTTGAACCTTTTCTATTTCAATACCGCATTGAATCTGGGAGCGACGCTGAAAGCCCTTCAGGACAAGGGCGTTCTGCAAATGCTGGCGGAGCCCAATCTGACCACGATTGAAGGGCAGCCGGCCAAGTTTCTGGCCGGCGGCGAGTTTCCCTATCCTGTCATCCAGGGATCTAATGGTGGATTCACTTCGGTCACCATTCAGTTCCGTCCGTACGGCGTAAAACTGGAGTTCACACCGTATGTGAATCCGGACGGTAGCATCCGTCTGCGGGTCAGCCCCGAAGTCAGCGCGCTCGATTACACCAACGCCGTGAAAATCTCCGGTTACACCATACCAGCGCTTTCGACGCGTAAAGCCGATACCGAGATCGAACTTCAGAATGGCCAGAGCTTTGCGATCTCCGGATTGCTCGACCACCGTATTACGGACGATTTCAGCAAGATCCCGGGCATTGGCGACATCCCAGTTCTGGGACAGTTATTTCGCTCTCGCAACCTGAACCATTCGGTCAACGAGCTGATCGTCATCGTCACCCCGACGATTGTTGAGCCGCTGCTAAAACGAGTCGACGAACAGCCGGACCTGCCGTCCTGGGCTGTTCCTTTCATGCAACCCGCGCAATTTGACAAAGGGCTACCGGGAACGAAGAGTGTAACGCCGGCCCCGCCACCTGCCGATAGACCCTAGTGAGGACTGCGGCGTGGCTAACGGATTAACCCACATCGAAGCCGATGGTCTGTACGTGACCACGGTTGGGCTGGACCAGGTAGCGGTCGAAACTGCACGGCAAGTCACTTCCCAAGAGGCGGTCAAACTCTTTACCGAAGTGCCTGATTACGTGGCAGGCTCGGCAAACGGCCTACTGGCGCACGCGCCACATGCCACCGGTACCTTGGTTTACCTGATCGATTTCGATGGAAGCAGGGATATGGCAGCCCAGACCGCGATGACCATTCAGACTCTGGCGAACGGCCGGGCAATGATGATCGCGCTGTCTGTCGACGAGCATCCCGAGCTGATCCTGAACGCCATGCGGGCGGGATGCACCGAGTATCTGCACAAACCTTTGCAAGCCAACGAACTCGCTAGTTGCCTGCAAAAGCTGCGCCGGCGCTGGCTGGCAACGTCCCCTGGTATTGCTCCCGTCTGTGGCCGGATGGTTGGCTTTGTGGGCGTCCGGGGAGGAGCCGGAACCACAACCGTCGCCGTTCACCTCGGTACCTTCCTGGCCCGGCGGCAATCCCAAAAGACGTTGCTTATCGATACTCACCTTCAACTCGGACACGTCGGCATGCTGTTGGGCATGGATTCCCATGGCTATCACTTCCTGGACCTGGTAGGCGACATCGCGCGCCTGGATCGCAGCCTGGTGAGCAGCTACGTTGCCCACCACGCCAGCGGACTGGACCTGCTGCCATCCCCTGGTGCTCTACAACCAGCCCGCCCAATCGCCACCGATGCCTGGGAGCGGGCCTTGGGATTTGTCGCCGAACTCTACGACTTCATCTTGCTGGACTGTCCACCCGGGATGGAGGAGCTGAACCAGGTGAGCGTGCGGTGCTGTGCCGAAGTCCACCTGGTCGCAACCCCAGAACTGCCAGCCGTACGGGACCTTGCGCGCTACCTCGCTCGCCTACAGGAGTTGCAGGTGCCCGCGGAAAAACTCAAGGTAATCATCAACCGGCAGGATTCTCACCGGACAGTCAGCGTTGAACAGATCGAACAGGCGATCGGGCATCCGGTCAATCTTGTCCTCCCTGCGAGCGCCGCGGAATTAGTTCGAGCCGTAGACACGGGCGAGCCGATCTCGCCTGACAAGAAATCGGAGTTTGCCAACCAGATCCGGAAGTGGGCGTGTGCCCTGGCTCCGGCGGCAGCTCCCGCAACCGAGGTAAAACGACGTTTTGCGTTTTGGAGTTAATGGCAACGAAGCAGAAGCACCTCCGAGGTGATCGACATGGCTGGGCACCTCTTTAGCCCCGAAGCATTCTCGCGGCCGCCGATTGAGGAGAACCGCGCTCCCCACGTACTCTCCATCCGCGCACAGGACGTGAAGTCGGTCGTGCATCGTGACCTGATCAATAAGCTCGATCTGGACAAATTGATGCTGATGCCGGACGGGCGGGCCCGCCAGCAGTTGCTCAGCGTCATTCACCAGCTACTCAGTCAGCAGGATGTACCGCTCAGTTCGCTGGAACGAGAGGCGCTGGCGCGGGACGTGATGAATGAAGTATTTGGCCTGGGGCCGCTCGAACCACTGCTGCAGGATCCCACGGTGAACGACATTCTGGTGAACACCTGCCACACCGTCTATGTAGAGCGGAATGGCGTGTTGGAGAAGACGCCCGTGGTGTTCAAGGACAACAACCATCTGATGCACATCATTGACAAGATCGTCTCCGGAGTGGGACGCAGGGTGGATGAATCCTCACCCATGGTCGATGCCCGTCTGCCGGATGGCTCCCGGGTCAACGTGATCGTGCCTCCACTGGCCGTCGATGGTCCCATTGTGTCGATTCGCCGCTTCTCTGCTGTCCCGCTGAGCGCGCATGACCTGCTGGCGAAGGGAGCCTACACGCCGGAAATGCTCGAAGTCCTGCAGCAGGCCGTAAAAGCCAGATTGAACATTGTTGTCTCAGGAGGTACGGGAGCCGGTAAAACGACGTTGCTAAATGTGCTCTCGGGCTTTATTTCGGACCGCGAACGCATCGTTACCATCGAGGATTCGGCCGAGCTGCAACTCAAGCAGGAGCATGTGGTCCGTCTGGAATGCCGGCCGCCAAACGTGGAGGGCAAAGGCGCCGTCCATCAGCGAGAGCTGGTAATTAACGCTCTCCGCATGCGTCCCGACCGCATCGTAATCGGCGAGGTGCGGGGCGGCGAGGCGCTCGACATGCTGCAAGCCATGAACACAGGGCACGATGGATCGGTCACCACGATCCACGCCAACAATCCGCGGGATGCTCTGTCGCGCATTGAAACCATGGCCCTGATGGCTAACCTGAGCCTTCCGGAAAGCGCCCTTCGCCACCAGATTGCCTCCGCCATTCACATTATCGTGCAAGTCTCGCGCATGAGCGACGGCAGCCGGCGCGTGACCCACATCACCGAAGTGACCGGCACCAACGGCAACATCATTAGTCTTCAGGATATTTTTCTCTTCGACAAACGGGGACTGGGCCCCAACGGAAAGGTACTGGGCCGTTTTCGTTCCACCGGCATCGTTCCCAAATTTGCAGAAAAACTCAAAGACGCGGGCTTGCCGCTGGCCCTCAATCTGCTTGAAATGTCGCAGGACGTATAGGAACCCCTATGGCTCTGACCGCGCTGGCATTTATCTTGTTCGCCGCCATGACGTTTTCGATTGTCATGTACATCACACGGCCGTCGGCCACCGATCGCACCATCAAAATCCGACTGGGCAAGATGCAAGCCTCCGCCAAGGGACTGCCGGAAGCGCCTAACACCGAATGTCTTAAGCGTACCAACCTGAGCGAAATTTACTGGGTCGACAGCCTCCTGCAGCGTTGGCCCGCCGCACACAAAATCTCCGTGCTACTGGCGCAGGCGCGTAGTACGTGGAGTGTCAGTACAGTGCTGTTTGCTTCGACCATCCTGGGAACCATGGGCTTCTCGATTGGGTATTATTGGGCGCTCCAGCTTGTCCCGGCACTTGCCATAGGCGCCTTGGCAGCGCTCCTACCGCTTCTCGTCCTTCGTTTCAAACGAGACCGCCGGCTGAAAGGCTTTAACCAAAAGCTGCCCGATGCGCTTGACCTGATTGCTCGCGCCCTGCGCGCCGGTCATTCCGTCAACGCGGCCATCGAAATCGTGGCGGAAGAGGCGCCCGAGCCGCTGCGCTCCGAGTTTGGCGAAGTCTACAAGCAGCAGAACTTCGGCATCCCCAACCGCGACGCCCTGTTGCAACTCGGACGGCGGGTGCCCTCCACCGATCTGCAGGTCGTTATCACCGCCATCCTGGTACAGAAGGAGACCGGCGGCAACCTAGTGGAAATTCTGGAGCGGACTACAGCGGTACTGCGCGACCGGCAGCGTATTCAGGGGGAGCTGCGTGTACACACCGCGCAAGGGCGGCTGACCGGCTGGATTCTTTGCCTCCTGCCGCTCGTGATGTTCTGTCTCATCAGCCTTACCAATCCCGGATACAGCGCCATGCTGGTGCATGACCCGGCGGGGCAAAGGCTCGCCTATGCGGGGATCTGCATGATGGCCATGGGCGGACTGCTTATCCGCAAAATTGTCAGGATCAAAGTGTGAATTACGCGCTCTTGCTCAGCATCCACTTGACCGCATTCTTTGCCACTGCGCTGCTCTGCGTCTGGTTGATGACCAGGCAGACCCCGGCCAGTAAGCGGGTGCTGGGAGTGGTTCGCTTGCTGCCTACTGACGACGCTGGATTGAGCGTGCCGCGCGGCTTTCAGGACCGGCTGTTCCGTTCCGTCGGACTCTTGCGCGATCGGTTGGGTATCAGCACCAACGACAAGTTACGCAAACGCTTCCAGGCCGCTGGGCTGCGTAGTCCGAACAGCGTGAACGCGTACTTTGCCGCACGCTTCCTTACGCCGATTGCCGTGCTTGCCCTCTGGACCTTCTTTCGCCAGCTCCCTTTCTTCTGGGTCTCCCTGGTCATGGGTACAGCCTACCTGGCCCCGGATGTTTGGTTGTCGGCCGTGATTAAGAATCGCCGCGAGCAGATTCGCCTCGGCTTACCCGACGCTCTCGACCTGATGGTGGTCTGCGTCGACGCCGGGCTGGGCCTCGATCAGGCGCTGTTGCGGACCGGTCAGGAGTTGAGCATGAGCCATCCTGTGCTGGCGGAGGAGTTCATGCAGCTGAATCTGGAGCAGCGGGCCGGCAAACCGCGGATTAATGCTTGGCGCGACATGGCCGATAGAACCCAATTAGAGACGGTCAAGGAGTTTGCCAGTATGTTGGCCCAATCCGATCGGTTCGGTACTCCGGTTTCAAAGGCTCTGAGTACCTTTGCCGACGGTCTGCGCAAACGTCGCAGTCAGCTGGTGGAAGAGCTGGCCGCCAAGACCGCGATCAAGCTGATGTTTCCCCTTGTGCTCTTCATTTTTCCGAGCATGTTCATCGTCTTGCTGGGACCGGCTGCGCTCACCATTTCCCGCAATCTGGGAACCCTGGGCGGCAAATAGTTAAAGAGGCCCGGTGGTGGGAGGTCGGCGTATGACGAGGGTGGCGGTATTGATTCATCCCATGCTGCTGGCGCTGCTAGCGGTAATGGTTTCGAGGATTATCTGGAAGCTCAAACTAATGGTCTGAACGAAGAGTAGCTGCAGACCTCAATAGAAAGGGAGATGTTATGGATAGCACGACGATTATTCGGGTGATTTCGGGAGTTCTCTTTTTCGGAGTACTGGCAATTCTGGTTTGGCGCAGAAAAAGAACGGCTTAGCGCGGGGCGGCGAACTGCCATGCCACCGTTGCGGCAAATCGAGATCGTCAACTCGACTAAAAACACCGTCGTCGGAACTGCCATCGGAGTGGCAGCTACCTTGCGCTCACGCCTGGTAGGTCTTCTCGGCAAACGCCATCTGGATCCCGGGGACGGCCTTTTGATTGTGCCTTCTTCCGGTGTCCACACCTGGGGAATGCGGTTCCCCATCGATGTGGTGGCCTTGGATTCCCGGATGCGGGTGGTGGCGCTCCGCGAACATCTGGGCGGCTTCCGCATCGCTGCAGTCGGGTGGAGAACCAGAAGCGTTCTGGAGCTTCCGGCGGGAACCATCGGGAGCAGTCACATCACGATTGACGATCAGCTGGCAATAGCCACTGGAACGGCCACATGAGCCATCTCTCGGAAGAACGCCTGCGCGACGGCTCAGGTCGATGGGACGCGAGAGCGACCAAGGCAATTGACGGCATCAAGGGTCTTCGATGACAGAAAGCGGAGACAGTAACTAGCCGTGGAACGCGTTGCGAAACATCTGGGAAGCGTGAGTGCCCGCGCCGCCCCGTCCTGGGGGACGATCGGCGATGGCAGTCTTCTAACCGTCTTTCCGAATAGATCTTATCGTCCGGAAAACCCGGCGCTGGAGGCGCTGTGACCGACAGCATTGTGCAGATGATTCCAAGAGTCAGTGCGTCCCCTTCCACCGAGGCTGCTGGCATCTCGCTGGTCACCGTTTGTCTCGATCCTGAAACCATCAGCCTCGTATCCCGGTTGGCGGCGCAGCACCTGGGAGCGTCCTTCGCTGGGAACATGGTGGATTACCTACCCGGCAATCGTGATGTCGAGCTGCTCCGAGCCATGCAGCAGTCGAGTGGATGTCTGTGCGTGATCAACCTGGACGGCGAGTTCGAGATGGCCCTTGAGACGGCGTCTTCCCTGCAGCAGCTACTGGGAGATCGAGTCCTGCTCGTCGGGCTCTCGTCCCGCTCCAATCCTGATCGCATTTTGAACGCTATGCGTGCCGGTTACGCCGAATATCTCGCCAGTCCACTCGATTGCAATGAGTTCATCGACTCGGTGACGCGCTTGCGTCGACGTTGGGCGGTCGCGCACAATGGTCGGCCGGGGAAGGTGCTGGCATTGCTCGGTGCCAGGGGAGGGGCGGGAGCAACGACCCTGGCAGTTCATCTCTCTACGTTCATGGCGCGGCTTTCCGGAAAGAGGGTGCTGATCATCGATCTCCACCGGCAACTGGGTCACGTTGGCCTGTATCTCGGACTGCCAATGGCGGAATATCACTTTTATGATTTGGTCCGCAACATCGGTCGTATCGATGCCGACCTACTGAACGGCTTTGTGGTTCGCGAGGTCAATGGCGTTGACGTGCTTCCTGCCCCGGATGGGCTTTTTGGCCTCACGGACGTAGCAATGGACGCCGTCCAGCAGACCATCCGTTACCTGCGGGGAGCGTATGAGTACGTGGTGATCGACTGTTGCCAGGGTGTGGGAGGGGCTAACGAGGCAGCCATCGCGGAAAGCGATCAGGTCTACATGGTCGCCACACCTGACGTGCCCGCTTTACGCGACCTGTCCCGCTACGTGGATCGACTATTGCAATACAATTTCCCGGTGGGAAAACTCAAGGTGCTAATCAACCGCTATCGCTCGCGAGGCGAGGTGGCACTGAAAGAGATCTCCGAAGCCGTTCGCTTGCCAGTAGCGCTCACCATTCCCAATAGTTCCGAGGAACTGATCACGGCGATGAATACCGGCAAACCAGTCTTGCCGAGTTCCCGTTCAGATTTTGCCAAACAGCTCAGGTTGTGGGCAGAAGGCGTAGCGGGAGCGCCCATCAGAAAAGGAGTACCGGTGAAACCGGCGTTCGTTTTCTGGAGGTAATTCTCGATCTACGACTTGCGTCGCAATCGCCCAGACTACTTATGGAGCCAGTACCATATGAAAACCATCAACATTTAAAGGGCGAGCACTATGGCTCTTCCGAGCGCCGTTGCCGATCGGTCGAATTTATTGCGGTCATCTTCAGCTTGGCCATATGTCAATTTGTTCATAACCATCTCCCCGGTGCTTTGTCAGTTGCTGTCGGGATGCGAACCACATCCAGGGCGTCACCAATCCCTCGCAGAACACGCCATTTCTTTATGTTTCGATCCAAGTCGGAAAAGGGTTTCGGGATGATCCCTTAAACGACAAGATCAGGTCACGCACTCGACATCGCCTAGCGAGGAGATTCGTCAGCAACTCTCCTACTGCTAAGGTGTCAGCGTTGTACCATTCCGGAGGTACTTCGCGGGCCAGCGCCCACAGAGAACTTTCGGGGAAGGTCTCGATCTTGCTCAGCCAAGGCTCGAAGCTCTCCCAACCGGTAATCCACTTGTATGCATCGTTGCGCCCGAAGACACCTCGTAACGGGGCGTCGGCATAACTCCACTCACCCGCATTGAAACAGTATCCCTGGTCAATAAAGCACGCCGTAAATTTCCTCTCCCGCGACTTCTTCCAGAACGCCACTTGTCGCCCATCAGCGTTGCATGTCCACTTGTCCAGCGCCAACACGCCGGCAAAGTCACGGAGGTTACGAACGTCCGCAATCATTGGTTCTGGCAGTCCACATACTGCTGGATGGCGCGCTGCGTAAGACCTGGAAAGGGGCAAGGAAGCTCAGGGCTCGCTTTCGACATCTTGGCGACGACCCCGGCCGCCAATTCTTAGCGCGGAAGAAGGATGGGGTTGCGCCGCCCGATCCGGATTCGTAACCCCTGAGGGGGCGCAAACAGGTGAGCCCATTGCTGAAAATCGGCACGAAGTGTTCGCGCGGCGGTCAACTGGAAACCCACTCACGACAAAACCACGCAAATGTGGAACGCGGGCAGCGGCCAGAGTGCTGGATGCCGCGTCAATTCGGACACATCGTCTCAGGCTCGTACACGCCGGTGCTGGCAAAGCATCTCGCCGAATCGACGGACGCAATGGCCCCAGTCCCGTGCTCGGGGCAGCCGTCCGCGGCGCCGTCAGGTGTTGGTTGCGAGAACCCGGACGTTTTGCGTCGATCGAAACAATGACTCTGCAGTTCCCCTGAGTGACAGGTTCAAGTCTGAAATTGAATCGGCCGCAGGGTGTTGAGTTCGTGAGGCGAACACCACGATCCCGCAAGTATGCTATTCCTAAAACTTGCTCACAACTTGCTCACAAAACTAAGGCAGTTTCGCCCTATCTTCGCGAGTTTTGAACCTGTAAGGCTATTGATTTCAATGGAGGTTAAGTCGAGGTCGCTGGGCTCATAACCCAAAGGTCGGTGGTTCAAATCCACCCCCCGCAACCAACGCAATCATAGGGCTACGGGCAATACTTCAAGGAGCATCAGCTTCCAATAAGCAAGAGGCCGCCAAAAGCGGCCTTTTCGCTTGCTCGAAACCCGGCAAAACCATGCGGACAACTTTGCTGTTGGCTTCGCGCTTCGCATCGGAGACGGCCGGGTCGCTTTACAGAGACGATCAGAAACAATATAGCGAAAAGCTCGCAGAGCGCCTTAGCGGCCTGTCGAATGATCTTCACCAGCAGGCGGTGGCCTACACCCGTTATTGCTCAACCCAGCGCGGCAAGCTGCTTGTCATCGTGGTCGATAACCGCGACAAACCGGCGCTCGACACCGCACTCAAAGATTTGGTTTTCCGTCTTGAGCCTCCGATGTTTCATCACGTCCTGGTTTCGCGGGTCCAGATCGCTCTTTGATGCGCTCCAGTACTGCACCCGCAATCAACGGCAAGCCAACAGTTGCGTCGAGCAGGACTTCGGCAAATTTTCCGCCTTCGTCGGTGGGAACAAACTTACCCCACGACACGGCTTCGCTGTAGGTGCAGCCAGACAGCCCTCCCCAATTCACCGGCTCGGGACAGATGCGCACGCCGTAGTGGAAACGCTTCAGGATCATCTCTTCCCCACCGCGCCGGTGCCGCAAATCGATGTACGGACCGAACTGCTGAGCCCAGTTGCGAGGGACTCCGCCGCCAATGGTGAAGATGCCCAGCCGGGTTTGCTGGAGCAGGGTGTCGGCATAGTGCTCGAGGTCGTCGAACGGATCGTATTGCAAGGGAGGAACGTTATTCCTGCGGCGGACGCGATTATGCACGGCAAAATCGAGGCCAATCTCCGAATCACTAAACGCCGGTACGAACACCGGCACGCCCTTCTCATACGCTGACTTGAGAATGCCGCGCTCCTTAACATTCTCGCTCAGGTACTTGCCAATATCGCGATTCAGTTTGTACGAGCACAACGGCTCATTATGGTCCCATCCCTTGAGAATGCGGGCGACGATGGTCTCGACGAAATCAAGGTTGGTCTCCGGCTCCAGCGTGTCGTACACACGGTTATAGCCAGCGTCATACAACTCGGTGTCGTCCATGCGCGGGTCGTAACGGAAATGAGAGCGCCCGGCGGCCTCCACCAATCCGTGCGCCATCAGCGCGCCGGTGGAAATCACGGCTTTGACTATGCCCGCGTCGATCAGGTCGGTGACAATCAAGCCCTGTTTGGCGACGGTCATCGCGCCCGCCAACGTCATGACCACGAAGCAGTCTTTGTCGCGCGCCATCGCCTCCAGCACGTCGGCGCCTTCACCAACCTGCCGACCGGTGAACGCGGTGTTCCCCATTGCCCTAACCAGATCATCAACACTTTTGATTTTGGAAAGGTCCAGCGGAGCGAGGGGCACCAGCTTGTCGCTGATCGGGTCATGCAGGTTACGTTCCTTGCCATCGTGTTGCGCGGAGTGGTCGGTCACAGACACCTCAGAAGAGCGATAGGAGTGGGTTCGCCGGCGCCGGAATGAACAAACGGAAGATGACGCCGAACTATCGAAGCTACAGGCTTGCCGCATCTGGAGTCAATCGTCGGTGGATGCAGAGAGCTTCGCTGTTGTCCGGTTTTCATCGACGATTAACATTCGCGACTCTGCAGGCCATCCCCACTGAAGTGAAATGCTATTCTTTCTCTTCGTCCGCTACTGAGGGAGTCGAGCGTTGGCAGAACGCAATTTCACCATAGGAATCGTACAGATGTCGTGCTCGGCCGATCCGGAGCAGAATCTGGATCGCGCAATTGCGCATGTTCGCGAGGCCGCGAAACAGGGTGCCGAACTCATCTGTCTTCCTGAACTTTTTCAGACCCAGTATTTCTGCCAGCGTGAAGACGTTGCGCTGTTCGAATTGGCTGAGCCGATTCCCGGGCCTGCGACGAAACGTCTGGGCGAAGTGACCCGCGAGCTCAAAGTCACCCTCATCGCTTCCCTGTTCGAGCGGCGCGCGCCCGGCGTCTATCACAACACCGCAGCCATCCTTGAACCAAGCGGAGAACTTGCCGGCATCTACCGCAAGATGCACATTCCGGATGATCCGCTCTACTACGAAAAGTTTTACTTCACGCCTGGCGATTTAGGCTTCAAGACTTTCGAAGGCGACTTCGGCAAGTTTGGCACGTTGGTCTGCTGGGACCAGTGGTATCCCGAGGGCGCTCGGCTCACGGCAGCGCAAGGCGCCAGCGTTCTGTTCTATCCCACCGCGATTGGCTGGCACCCTGACGAGAAAGCGCAATACGGTGATGCCCAATATGACGCGTGGCGCACCATTCAGCGTTCGCATGCCATCGCAAACGGGGTGTATGTTGCCGCGGCAAATCGCGTGGGTTTCGAAACCGGCAACATTCGCGGTAACCAAGCTACCGGCAAAGGCCTGGAGTTTTGGGGCGGTTCGTTTATCGCTGATCCCTTCGGCCAGGTTGTTGCCGAGGCCCCGCACGACAAAGAGGCAATCCTGCTCGCTGAAGTCGACCTGCACCGTATAGAAGATGTCCGGCGCAACTGGCCATTCTGGCGCGATCGCCGCATCGACGCCTATGCTCCCATCACTCAACGGTTCCTGGTGTAAGCCTTGGCCAAGAGATCGATGTCACTCTCACAGACTCCCGCCTCGCTGGGCTATCGGATGCCCGGCGAATGGGAACCGCATGCTGCGACGTGGATTGGATGGCCCCACAACCGCAGCGACTGGCCGGGTAAGTTCGCGGTCGTTCCCTGGGTCTATGCCGAAATCGTGCGTAATCTAGCGCGCGTGGAACAGGTCAATATTCTGGTCAACCACGCGGCGGGCGAAGCAGCCGCCCGTGATGTGCTGGTGACAGCCGAAGTACTGCCTAAGAGTTCGCGCGAGCCGGGTTCACGCAGCGGCAACGTGAAATTCTGGCACATCCCAACCAATCGCGGATGGCTACGCGACACCGGCCCGACCTTTGTCCGTCGCACTGCTCGATCACGAAGCCTGCCGTCGGTGGCCGCAGTTTCATGGCGCTTCAATGCCTGGGCGAAGTACGACGATTGGAAGCGCGACGCGCCCGTCTCCGCGGAACTAGGCCGTCGCCTCAATATCCCTACTTGGCAGCCGGAAGTCGACGTCAATGGCAAGTTGCGGCGAGTGGTCCTCGAAGGTGGCAGCATCGACGTGAACGGACGCGGTACCTTGCTCACCACTGAAGAATGCCTACTGAGCGACGTGCAGCAGCGAAATCCCGGAGTCAGCCGCGAACAATTAGAGCGGCTCTTCGCTGACTATCTTGGCGTCACAAAGGTCATCTGGCTGGGACGAGGCATTGCCGGCGATGATACTCACGGGCACGTTGATGACATTTCCAGATTTGTTTCGCCCAACGATGTGATAACCGCGTACGAACCCGACAGCAGCGAAGCGAACCACGAACCACTTCGCGAGAACTATCGCCAGCTGAAGAAAACCACCGATCAGTGGGGAGAACCGCTGCGCGTGACTAAGCTTCCCATGCCGGCTCCAATCTACTTTGACGGGCAGCGACTCCCCGCCAGTTATGCGAATTTCTACATCGCGAACCGCTTGGTACTGGTTCCGGTATTCAACGACCCCAATGATCGCGTGGCGCTCAATATCATTGCCGACGCTTTGCCCGGGCGTACAGTGGTCGGAATTTATTGCGGGGATTTTGTTCTAGGTCTCGGCACGCTGCACTGTATGACGCAGCAACAGCCCGCCGGTTAAGCAGTAGGCTGCCTACACACCGCTTCGCGGCAAGAAAGTCAGTACTGCCCAATACACGAACGCGGCCAGCCCTGCGTAGAGAGCCCCGTTGGCGAAGACGATCGTGCCTCCGGTGAGCACCAGCGCCAGCGTGCTGTCGCTCGCGCTGCCGATTGCGCTCACCAAGATAAATGGCGGACACAACATCACAGCCGCGTGATACGCAATACCCTGTGCCATTGCGGTCGCGTGGTTACGCCAGAGCAGAAACAGCACCAACGCAATCGCCATCCCTACAACAAACATCACCGACAGGACGATTACCAACGTGTCATTGCGGTTCTTCGTGCTGTATGGCAAGTCTTCCCTTTCACGAAACGTGCTTCCAGCTTACTAAACTCCCAACCACAATTGCCGATAGGTTCTGATAATGGCGAGCGGCGTCAACATCCGCCCTCCACGTCGCAACTCGTTGTCTACGCCTGAGAGAGGTCATGATGCTGCGAGCGCTGGTATTGATCTCTGCAATCGTGTTTTTTCGTGAGTTTCTGCTGCGCCCTGCGCGACGTTCCCCGACCGCCATCTCGCCCTATATGAATTCGCTGGATGGACTGCTCTCGGCCGAGCAGGTTAGTCGCGTCGTCGATCAAGTGCGGCTTTATGAATTACAGATGAAGCACTCACACTCGTTCGCTGCGTCGAACTGTCCGGCGGATGACCCGAATTTGGCTCACCCGCACCCCACCGGACCCGCGCCACGTGCCACCGCGTAACCGCTCCAGTCCATGCTATCCTTCGGGCAAAGTAGCATTGGAGGCCTTATGAGCAGCACGTATACCGCCCCAGCTTCGGGCGCCGTTCCCGCCATTCCGCATCACATGGTGACCACCGCCTTTACGCTCGATGGCTATGACATCACGAGGAATCTCGGCCTGGTGCGCGGCATCATCGTGCGTTCGCGCTCGATTGTAGGCACTATCGGCGCCACACTACAGACGATCGTCGGAGGCAACATCACGTTGCTCACGAATCTGTGTGAGCAAACTCGTGAACATGCTTTCGACCTGATGTTGGAACATGCAGCCGAACTCGGCGCCAACGCGGTCGTCGGCATGCGTTATGATGCCACCGAAGTCATGCAGGGAGTGACCGAAGTGCTGGCCTACGGAACTGCGGTTTACGTGGAGAAAAAGCGGTAGGGGATTTTCGAACGGCAACCGGCGCTCATGACATGGTGAGCCCGGCAGGAATCGAACCTGCGACCCACGCATTAAAAGTGCGTTGCTCTACCAACTGAGCTACGGGCCCACACTCTTAATCTAACACAGGAAAACCAGTGTCCCGAGGGCTCGGCGCGTGCGAAAGCGCTACAAAACGCGCCTGTATTCTTGCTGAATTGTGCAGGATCCTGGTCTCAGTTGACAGCCGTCGGGCCCGAAGTGTGGCGCCATTCCGAATGAGATGTCCCCATGGAGCCCGCAGCCGTCATCGGATGCACATCAGCCATTGCGAACTTCAACACTTGATGATGCATCACAAACAATGCCAGCTCCAGGCGATCGCAGACTCCCGTCTTATCAAAAATTCTGCGTAGCGAATTCTTCACGCCCGGCTCCGTCGAGTTCATGCGCGTGGCGATTTCTCGATTTCGGTAGCCCTGAACAACCAATGCGATAACTTTGAGTTCATGCGGGGTCAAGCGTTGCTGCACCCGAAGTCCGACCGGGTCTTCCCAAGCGTCACCTGTGTAGCCGTGTCCCATGCGCAGAACCGTTCCTCCACGCACAACATGGCGAATGCACCGGACTACCGTTTCCGGGTCGGCCGAACGTCGTATTACCCCATGTACGTCGGACGAGAACTGCTGAACAATAGCGTCGCCCGGGTCCTCCAGCAGAATGATCGCGGTCAATTGCCGGCCACATATTTTCCGGATGTCATCGATTCGAACCAGGAAGGCTGAGGACAAAATTAGTAGGCTGGGCCGAAAGCTCTCGAGTCCGTGTATGAGCTGCTCAATCGAGCGGGGCTGGCCGACGATGCGAATGTCATCTTCCGCCGCGAGTGCACTGGCCATTCCCACCCGGTATACGATCTGGTGATCAGCTAATATGACCTTTATCATGTCGTAACCTACTGCAATTTTCTGGCCGCTGCGGTCACTTGAAACAGCTTAGTTAACGTGATGTAGAGCAATAACTTGTCGTTGCCAGTCAGCTTGCAAATATTTTCGTGTTGAGCACTTTTTACCCGCAGCCGACCATTTGTGCTTCGTTCGTAGGCGAGCGTGTCCGCATCAAATAAAGTGTGGAGGCTGATCTACCGAGCGAGCGGCGGATTTCCACAGCGCAGTACGGTTGACTTCGGGAGACTGGTTCCCGATCCTGAAGGCTACGCAACTATAAAATGCATCTTGAGATGGGGTTTTCATGAACACGACTGGCAAGCGGGTGGTGATTATCGGGGGAGGCTTTGGCGGACTGAAAGCGGCCGAATCGCTGGCCCGACTGCCCGTGCGCATCACGCTCGTGGACCGCAAGAACCACCACACATTTCAGCCCCTGCTGTACCAGGTCGCTACCGCAGGCTTATCGCCTGCCGAGATAGCCGCTCCGATACGCGAAATCCTAGCCCGCCACGAAAACGTTGAGGTGCTGCTTGGCGAAGTTGTGAATTTCGACCTGGAGCGGCACATCGTCAAACTGCACGGCTTCGAGCTCCCTTATGACTACTTGGTAGTCGCCGCGGGAGCCAGCCACGCATATTTCGGACACGACGAATGGGAAGCTCTGGCTCCCGGTCTCAAGACAATTGAAGATGCCTTGGAGATCCGCCGCCGCGTCTTGCTCGCTTTTGAAATGGCGGAACGTCATGCTGCGACTACCGGCCAGCACATGCCTCTTACCTTTGTCGTGGTCGGAGGCGGACCGACGGGCGTCGAGTTGGCCGGTACCTTGGCGGAAATTACGCGCCGGTCGCTGTCAGACGACTTTCGCAATATCGACCCCAAGAAAACTCGGATCATCCTGCTTGAAGCGGGACCTGCCGTACTCGCCTCATACCCAGACGATCTACGTGATAGCGCCAAGCGTCAGCTGGAGCGCCTCGGGGTGGACGTGCGCCTCAACTCGGCCGTGACTGACGTTCGTCTGGGCGAAATTCACGTCGGCACTGACATTGTTCAAGCCACCCTCGTTCTCTGGGCGGCCGGTGTGTCTGCGTCTCCGCTGGGCCGCGCCTTAGGCGCTCCCACAGACAGAGCTGGACGCGTGATGGTCGAAGCCGACCTCAGCTTGCCCGGGCATCCAGAGGTCTTTGTCATCGGAGACTTGGCATCGTTGAAGCGGGCTGAAGGCACTCAATTACCGGGAGTGGCTCCGGTCGCCATGCAGGAAGGCAAGTGGGTAGCGCGCCAGATTGCCGCGGACCTCGCGGGCAATCCTCGCGCTCCGTTCCACTACGACGACAAAGGAAGTCTCGCCACCATTGGTCGCGCGGCCGCCGTGGCACAGTTCGGCAAAGTGCACATTTCGGGCTTTCTTGCTTGGCTCTCATGGCTGTTCATCCACATCTTTTTCCTCGTCGGCTTCCGTAATCGCATCATCGTGATGATCCAGTGGGCGTGGAGCTATTTCACGTACGACCGCTCCGCCCGGCTCATCACGGGAGAACAGCGTGCGAACGCGGTTACAGCGATTGAATACACCGAAGAGTTGGAGGCCCTGCGGGCTCAGCCGGGTACTCCGGACACGGCGAAGAGCGATACCTCCTCGCGCGCACAATCAAGCGCTCAGCCGGTCCCACGCGCATAGTTTTGAATTCACGCCCTCAGCAAAATGAAAAGGCCATCCTTCTTGGGATGGCCTTCGAAATCAGGAGTCAACCGCAAAGGCTCAGGTTCGCTTGACGATCGGGTTGTAACCCTCTCCTGTCAATTTCGCCTTCATCGCGTCGGCATCCTGCAAGGTCGCGAATGGCCCAACCTGCACGTGATAAAACTTGTCGTGGACGGCCGGATTGTTTACCACGAAGACGCTGTAGTTCTTCTTACGTAGCGCACCCGCCAGCGCAGCAGCGTCTTCTTCACGCGTGACTGCGGCAATCTGCACTACAAACGAACCGCCCGCTGCCGGCTTGACATCCGGACTCTGCGGCGCGGGTGCCTTAGTGCTCGGTTGCGCAACCGGCGTCATTTCAGGCGCCGAGGCAACCGGAGTGCTGGCCGCCACAGTCTTCTGCTCTGGCGACTTCTCTTGGGCTGTCTTAGCAGGGGCAACAGCGTCTGCTCCTGCCGCTTTCTTATCGGCCTTTACTGCATTAAAGAATGTAAGGTCCGGCTCAGTCTTGGCCGGGGTCTGTTCGCCCGCGGCGCTCGGTTCCGGCTCGCTCTTCGCAGCCACGGCTGCCGAGGGCTTTGCCGCACTCGAATCACCAATCACTGGAGCAGACAATGACGCACTCAGCGGAGACTTGTCGTTCATCGCCTGCTCGTGAGCAGACGTCTTGCCCAATGAGTACCCAATCGCAAAAAACACTCCGCAAATAACTACCAGCATGAAAAACAGGCCGAGTAACTTACCCGGCCCTATCGTCACATCGCCGTCTTCCGTCGACATATTCTTGTTTCTCCGAATTTATTGTCCTGGCAGCGTCGGTGGCGCCGCCGCTTTCGCCGCGTCCACCTTCACCAGTTGCTGCAAGCCGGTCAAAAGATCAACCGGAACCGGGAAAATGATGGTGGTGTTCTTTTCGACACCGATTTCCGTCAGTGTCTGCAAATAGCGCAGTTGAATACTCGTCGGTTCGGTAGCCAGCAGGTGTGCGGCATCTGTCAGTCGCTGAGCAGCCGCGAATTCACCTTCGGCATGGATAATCTTTGACCGCTTCTCTCGCTCGGCCTCGGCCTGTTTGGCCATGGCGCGCATCATAGTCTCAGGCAAATCAACCTGCTTGACCTCGACGCTGGTCACCTTCACGCCCCACGGGCCGGTGTGCTGGTCCAAAATGGATTGCAGTCGGGTGTTAATTTTGTCGCGATGCGCCAGCAATTCGTCCAGGTCAACCTCGCCCAGTACCGAACGCAGGGTGGTCTGCGCGAACTGCGAAGTCTGGTAGAGGTAGTTCTCAACGGCTACCACCGCCTGATTGGGATCGATCACCCGCAGAAAGATCACGGCGTTCACCTTCAGGGTGACGTTGTCGCGCGTGATGATGTCCTGCGGAGGAACTTCCAGCACAACCTGCCGCAATGAAACCCGCACAATCCGATCAATGGGAGCGAACACCAGGATGATGCCCGGCCCTTTCGCAGTACCCAATAGCCGGCCCAGCCGGAAAATGACGCCCCGCTCGTACTCCGCCAAAATCTTGATGGAGTTCAAGATGTAAAGCACGACGATGACAACGGGAATAATGACAAACAGATTCATCCGAAGCCTCCGCGGCTACAGTAGAGTTTAGAACCTGCAGCCCAGACGATTGTAGGCTTATCTCAGGGCGTAACCCAATTCGGCAACAGCGAAAAGCCCCAGCAGAAATGCTGGGGCTGCAAAGAATCGGCGCTGGCAGATTGCTAGGTTACCTTCTCTACTTCCAGCTCCAACCCGTCCACCTTCCGCACCACAACTTGTTCGCCCATCTGCACTCGCGCTGGAGCATGCGCGTTCCACAGTTCGCCCAGCACGAACACTTTCCCTTCGGGGTCGATGTCGGTACGTGCTTCGCCCACGGTGCCAATCATTCCCTGCTGACCGGTAACGACCTTGTTGCGGCGCGCCTTCAGCGCGATGCTCATCAGGAAGACCGTAATTGCTCCCAGCGGAATGCTCACCGAAAGTGCAGTCCAAAGCTTCACCCGCATTTCGGGAATTGGCCCGTCGACCAGCAGCAACCCGCCAACGGTCATCAGCGCAATGCCCGCGATGCCAAGAATTCCATGCGTTGCGAACTTCGCTTCCAAGGCGAACATCACAAACGCTGCCATGATGAGGGTGAACGCCGCATAGCGCGTGGGCAGCAGGTTCAGCGCAAACAGTGCCAGCAGGATGAAGACGATTCCCACTACGCCGGGAACAATCGCCCCCGGATGGTTGAACTCCGCATATAGCGCCAGCGCTCCGATGGCCAGCACGATAAAAGCAATATTCGGGTCGAGCAGGAAATCGAGAATGCGCTGCTTCACCGTCATCTGCAGATCGATGACCTGCGCCCCTACCAGATGCAATGTGACCGTCTTGCCGTCGAAGCGCTTGATGGCCTTG
The DNA here is from genome assembly GCA_963749635.1 of uncultured Acidobacteriaceae bacterium. Classification (GTDB taxonomy): domain Bacteria; phylum Acidobacteriota; class Terriglobia; order Terriglobales; family Acidobacteriaceae; genus DASRAA01. Next base: position 113,456 of record CAVVNW010000009.1, on the reverse strand, counting down.
CCATCCATCTGCTTGAACAGGTCGTTCTGGTCGCTGGCAATGTAGTCGATTAGGTGGTTATCGAGCGCTTCCTTGTCGGTCCACGACTTCGACTCACGGACTGCCGACTCTGCCAAGGACACGTTTCTTCCCCGGGGCCCGACGAACGAACGCATGAACGCGGCCGCGTCGTTCTCGACCTTTTGTTTCATGACGTCGTCCATCTTCTCGCCGCCGAGAGTCACTGGATGCGCGGCTCCTGTGTTCGTCCCCGGAGCCATGGCCGCGACATCTGCCGCTTCCAGGATGAAGAACCCCGCCGACGCCGCACGCGATCCTGCAGGCGCTACATACACGATCACCGGCACGGGCGATGCCAGCATTTTTTCCACGATAGAACGGGTCGAATCCACCAGTCCGCCGGGCGTGCTCAACTCAATCAGCACAGCATCGGCATTCGTCTGCCGCGCCTGCTCGATCGCTCGCCCGATGTATTCATCACTGATGGGCTGGATCGTGTCATCCAAGCGAATCTTGATGACGGTGCTGGCAGACGCTATTCCTGTGGTGAGAATTGCGAGAATGGATACGACGAGAAATACGCGAAGTCTCGACATACGGCCTCCTTCCGGAGTGCTGCATCTATTTTACTTGGGAGACCGCTGCTGGTTGAGATTATTGATCTCCATCTGCAATTGCCGATACGAAGTTTCGTCGTAGTTGCGCTTGATGCGCTCAATCGGAATCCTCGGCTGGCTCGGCTGGCTAGGTGACGCCGTGCCACCCGCCGCAGTACTCGCGTTGGATGGCGCCGTCACCCCGCGATTAATCATGTCCAGCAGCGATTTGGCCTCCGCATCCGTGGGACGGCGCTGCAGCTCTTCCCTCAGTTGCCGTGCTGCGCCCGCCGAGTCCCCGTTCTTGAACAGCGCCAGGGCGTAGTTAAACCGATAGTCAGCGTCGCTGGGATCGGCGTTGACCGCCTTCAAGAGGTATTCGATAGCCACTCCGCGACGTCCGAGCCGCGCAGCAACCACGCCCAGATTGTTGTACACCTCGGTCAGCGGCAGCCGCGTCAGCAGCGAATTGAACGCCGCATAGGCCCGTTCCAGGCTTCCCCGGTAATACTCCGTCATGCCCAGCAGAAACGTGGCTTCTCCAGCCGACGGATCGTCCTTGGGTATCTTGCTGAACCACAGTGCTGCCTGCTCATAGTCGTGGCCGTCGTAATAGGTCTTGCCCAGTTGCAGCGCTGCGGCGGTGTATCCCGGGTTCAGCCGCACCGCTTCCTTGAAGTAGTGGACCTTTTGTTGCCGCCCAGTAGCGACCACGCCGCGGACATAATTCTCAAATGCATCCAACCGAATCGGCGCTGCTGCTTTGACGAATTCCTGCTGCGCCACTTGAGGTGGGTTCGGCATCTCGTGCAGTAATTGCCATGCCAAAGACGTTTGCAGGTCGACAAACCCGCTAAGCGGTCCCTTAGTCTGAATCACAGGATCGAGACGCAATCCCTTCACGTCGAGTAGTTGCGCGGTCGCCTGAAAGCTGCTGTCGGTCACTTCATAGCTTCCTAGCACCACAAAATCCGCGCCCATTTGCTCGGCCACCCGGAAGATCGTAGCGCGTGAAGGACGTGCGGCAGCCGGCACGCCAGCGTGGTCAAGAGCGAACAGACGGTCGTCGCGGCTCACAATGTAAACATGGGCCGAAGACATACGCTGCGACAGCACTTCCGCACAGGCCTCGCTGATCCAGTCGGCCCCGGCCACCTTCGAATGGTTGTCGAACGGCATCACCAGTACCGTGTCCATTGCCGGAGTAGTTTGCGCCATAGCGAACGTCGCCGCCCACAGGATGAGCGACAAGAGGCAAGCGATTTGTAGCGGAAAATGAGCCCGGGTTCTTAGCAAGATGTGCCGATTCTACTCACAGTGCAAACCCGCCCCGTAGGGCGGGTTGCGCGAGAATGGACAACGCTTAGTGCGAAACGGAAGCGAACAGGTCCGACTTCAGCAATGCCTGAAAGCGCTGGTCGTCGGTTTTGAAATTCATCTTCAGCAGATCATGCTCATTGTCGACCGTCATGCTCTCCAGCGCCGTCTTTTCTGTAGGAGTGGCGTTAATCTTGCGATAGATCACTCCCGCCTTCAGCAGTGACGCCAGACTTGCAGCGGTCATGTTGTCAGACGTTTTCACGTTGAGGTCAAACGTCACGCCGTTGTCGAAATTCATCGTGTAATCCGACGCCAGCAGCCGCTTCTTTACCACGTCGTAGTCCGCCAGCGATGACGCCTGCCCTAGTGCTGACTTCATCATATTCTGCGTTCCCAACTGGTCCAGGACGCTCCAGATCGGCGCGCTGTCGCTATCGATGATCAGGTCGTTCATCGAACCGTTGGACGCCAGCGAATCAGCATTCTTGTCGCGTACATCGATCGCGCCCTTGAGTGCTGCGCTCTCACCAAACACAATCGTCGAAGGGTCGAGGAACACCACTTGCATGCCGGAACCCATTGGGTACAGGTACGACAGCAGGTATTTCTCTGGCTTGACGCCCTTAACTTTCGCCTTTTGCAGGAATTCCTTCTGCTTGAACGGCCCTTGAGCAATGCCGATTGCATTCAACGTGTTGGCTGAGCTGCGATAGGTAACGAACGTAATCTGCTCGACATCTTTGGCGGGATCGATGCCAAAACCACGAAGAGCGGTTTCGAACTGCTTCAGGTTGGTCGGCAGTACGCGGTTCTTCAGCGCCATCGCCGTATCTGAGCCACGCAATGCGCGGTAATCCACCGAAATGACTTGTTGGATGGCCGAAGGTATTACGGTTCGCGCATTACTGCTCAAGGGAGCCGCAAAGGCCGGTGCACACAGCAAAAATGACAGGAGGAGTCGGGGAAATAACTTCTTCATTAGCACTATTCTACCTGAGAACTTAGACGCACAAACCCGCTGAGGGTCATACAGTTGCTCACCTATCGCTGATTTTCTCGGCCTATTTTCTTAATTGACGGCGATGAATCCGCTCTTCAAATGCCCGCAGATCAGGCACTTGACGATGGTCAGTTCCTCCAGCGTATTGCCGCAGTCGGGACATACGTAATAGGTGTGGCGCTCTCCCTTGCGGTGCTCCAGGTTGTCGAGGGCATCCTGATACAAGAACGCGTGCACCGCCTCCACCTTCAAGGCAAACGTAAAGGTTCGCATCGCCGCAGTTGCGTTCTGCCTCTTGGCCGCATCGATGAACTCGGGATACATGACGTCCCGCTCATACTTTTCACCGTCGATCGCGACTTGCAAGTTTTCTCGGGTCGATCTGACGTCGGTTGGGTGAATTTTGAAGACGGCGACCCCGCCCATTATTTCGATCACCGCGGCGTGGTTATGGGCGTGAATTTCCTCGCCTTTGGCCGCCGCGCGGAACAGGCTGGCGACCTCGCCATATCCTTCTTCGTCGGCTTTCCGGGCGAATGCCAGATAGCGCGCATGGGCGTTACTCTCGCCGTTATATGCGGTCTGCAGGTTATCAAGTGTACTTGTGGATTCGCCTATGGCAGTGCTGCCGGCAGCAACGGCTCCGGGCACGATCAGGGACAGTATTGCGCTTAGCATATGCAGCATGGCCTTGTCCTCCAGCTTATTGATAGGCCAGGTTGCCGCTAAACGCAGTGACCGCGGACACCTCGGATGGTGATGCTGCTCTCCGAAGTTATGTTTTTACCGCGGCTCGACGCTGGCGGACATCGGCCACGAAGGCCTCGTCCTGCAGATCTCCGAGATTGATTTCGACATTGGCCAATCCGCCTTCCACCGCGGAACGCGCAAGTGCCACGCCCACAGTAAGATCCGAAGCCATTTTCGGATTGGTAATGGGCCGCAACGACTCGAGGATTTTGCCAACTTCGCTTGCCCGCTCAGCGACTGTGAGTGGAATCAGTGTTGCCTTTTTCATCGCCGCATCGACTTCTTGCTGTGCGTCGGGATTGTCCTTGAGCTTCTTGAATGCGGCCATTACTTCGGTGAACGACGCAGCATCGGCGTCAATTGCAGCTTTCAGTTCTTCGCGGATTTCGGCCAGGCGCGCAATCGCGTCGCTCAGCTGTAATTCATACTGAACAAAGGCTTTCTTGCCGCGCGACATGCCGGCTACCATGCAGCCCAAAGCTGCCGCCATCGCTCCCGCAGCGGCCGATGCACTGCCGCCGCCGGGAGCGGCAGTGGGCGCTGCAAGTTGTTCAATAAAAGGCTCTATTCCGGTGCGAAGGCCACCGACGGCCAGCTTGCCGCTCATTACGCCGGCCAAGCGATTTTCCAGGATCAGCGACGAATCGAAGTTCTCAACTTGTAGAAACCATTCGGCTGCGTCCTCGAGTGCCTTTTTGGGAATCAGGCCGACGATCTCGCTGGAGAGCGGCAAAACGCCGTAGCGAGCGGCTTCCCGTTTTACGTATTCGAAGACGCGGGCAATTGGAGTCTGGTCTGTATCTGTAAGATTCATCGATACTTGCGCCAATCCGCGGACGCTGACACCCATGCCTTTTACGTAGCGCAATCCGCCGTTCGAGAAGCGAACTGCCTTGCCGATTTTCTTGGCGATTCCGACGTCTGGGGTGTTGAGATAGACGTTGTAGGCCACGAGGAACTTGCGCGCGCCCACAACCGTAGCGCCTGCAGTAGGATGCAGCGCTGCCTCGCCGAAATCGGGCATGCGGGCGGGGTTGGTTTTTACTTCCTCCCGAATGCCCTCGAACTGTCCGCGGCGAACGTTTTCCAGGTTCTGGCGCTCGGGCCTTTGTGCCGCAGATTCATAGAGATAGACGGGAATTTGGTAGCGCTTCCAGATTTCCTCGCCGACGCGACGCGCGATGGCGACGCAATCCTCGAGAGTCACGCCTTCAATGGGGATGAACGGAATCACATCGGCGGCGCCGAGGCGGGGGTGGGCGCCGGTATGTTTGGTCAGATCGATGAGTTCGGCGGCTTTGCCGACGCCGCGAATGGCCGCTTCGGCGATGTTGACGGGGTCGCCTACCAGCGTGATAACACAGCGGTTATGGTCGGCATCCATCTCGCGGTCCAGAAGATAGACTCCGTCCATTTTCATGGCTTCGAGGATGGCGTCGACTTTGGCCTTGTCGCGACCTTCGGAGAAGTTGGGGACACATTCGACGAGTGCTGGCATAAGTTTTGAGGATACTCGAAATCGGCGGATCCGCCTCCAGAAAAGCCGCGTTATAACATCTGTTATAACGTGTTTCGGTGGGCATATATCGGCGGCGGCGTCACGGAGCCAGCAGCCGGCGCGCGTTGAATCAGCCGGTTAAGTCAATTACTTAAGGTGTCGAATGATGTATTTGCCGCATGCGCGGCGAATTTCATTGGACTTACGGCTCGGCGTTGCCTTAATAAATTGCCGCTTTAACGGCACTGACCCGTTCCATCAGACTGCCGGCCTCGACGGAAAAAAGCTCGAAGCCGAAGTCGCGGAGTCCGTCGTCGTTGTTTCACTAACTCAAATTCACCGGGCCGCCAGGTCTTGGTGAAGAACGGTTCGGAGCCGTCGGGATTCGCCACCGGCAAATTCCAACCATTGGCCGGATCGGTCTCACTTCACCTTGACCACGTCGTCCGGTTTCCAGGTCTGATCGAAGAACGCCGTCTCGGAGCCGTACAGCCGCAGTGCGACCAGGAAGGCCTTTCCGCGCAAGGTCTGAATCCAGTTTATCTCGCTCACGTTTGGCGGTGCCGTGGGGCCGAAGTAGATATCGACCGACTTGTCCGCGTTGTAGTGAGGATACTCAAGACCGTTGATGGAGGGAAACGGCTGATCGGTCTGGGGCATGGTGCCATCGGCCGCGTTATAGACCGTGACGGCCCAGAAGGCGGCGGCAGGAATCCCCGCCGGCAAGTGCAGTTTGTAACTGCGGCTGCCGTCAAGCAGGTCTCCGTCGGCGTCACTATATGTGCCCGGATACTTAGAACCATGGTTGATGACGTCGTTCACCATCGCCGGTGCCGAGGAATAGACGTATTGGAAGAATTGGGCGCGCTGATCGATGTCTAGATAGGTGGATCGGAAGAACCCGGCATCGGTGCCGCCCCAGACATTCAGCCACTGCCTGTCTGTGTAGTAGCGATTGTTGGCATCGTTGCGCCCCGCGATCCTGGCGGTGAAGATCATCTTCGGGGCCGTTTCCACGGCGCGAGTCAGAGTCTGGCGGGTTTGCGCATCGGGGTTGAACGGGACGTCCTTGATGATCCCGATCGACGCCAGGATGCCTCGCGTTTCGGGTGCGATTGCGTCTACCGGTTCGTAATCGACGAATGCCTTGAGTTTCTCCCAATAGCTGAAGTCGGTCGGATACATCATGTTGACCGGCACGTTCGAAGCGTTGGGGAATTTCATCGGCAGCCGATCCTTCTCCAACGAACCCCAGGGGTAGACACGGGTCATCTCGGCCAGGGCGACAGGTTCCCGGTTGTCCGGGCCCTTGGGCCCCTGCGTGAGCACGGTGCGGAAAAAGAGGAATACGTTGTAGGTATCCGAACGATAAGTGTAGTAACCGGCGGGTACCGGTCCCTGATAATCGGGCGGCAGAAGAAGATACAGCCCGCCTTCACCTTTGTCAGGACCAGACCAACCCACATCGATGAGAGTGCGCTGGTAGAAATCGGTAAACATTCCGATCACCTTGGGAGGGGCATTCACCACGAGCGGCCCGGTCTTCTTCAGATCGAGATAACTCATCGAGTAGATGATGTCGGCGTTCGGCGTGGGCACCCAGGTCTTGGCGTTCATCCGGTCTTTCCAGATCGGAAGGACGTTGTAGCCTGCGCCGAATTTGGCTTCGGAGCCATCTCGCATGCCGATGGTATTCAGGGCAGGCAAGGTGAGCATGTAGGCATCCACGGCCCGTTGAAAGAGCAACTGGTCCTTGAATTTCGCGTAATCTTCCTTCGCCGGCCACTGCCCGTTGTACATCTGGGTCACGAGCGGGCTTTGCGACGAGTCCTGGGCTGCCGCGGGCGTGGGGTAAAACGCAATGATCGCGAAGGCAATCGCGCTAACGAGCGCGGCGGCCATGAATTCTTGTGTGCGTTTAGTCTTCATGCTCGTCTCCTAGTTGCGTTCGCCAGGTTGGTTCACTTCAACTTCTCGATAGTGGGCGGCTTCCAGGTGCCGTCCAAAATGGCCTGGTCGGGCCAATAGGCACGAAGCCAAACCGAGAAATTTCCGACCGGTGCAGGCAGCCAGTTCGATTCCTTGTCTTTGCCTGGCGACTTGTTGCCGAAATATATCGTCAACGAACCATCAGGGTTGTACTTCAGCGACTTGTTCTTGGTGCCGAGCGCGAAGCGATTCAATGCGTTCGGTGCGAAGAAGTGTGCCGGGTTGTACATGGTCAACGACCAGAAGCCCTTCACTGGTGGGAGTTGCCCCTTCGGGAACGTGGTCGAATACGACGAGCTGCCCACGAGCTGCTACAGCTTCGAGTCGTTGTCGGTGTAGAAATACATCGTCTCGTTGCGCTTGTTGTCGTAGGGATCAGCCTTCACTGCACCGGTGCGGCGGTAGTAATCGGTGCCAAAAGCGCCGTTGTTAGCGGGCGACGTCCAGCCGTTGCCTGCGGGCTGGCCATTGTAGCGCCACTGCATCATTGGAGCGATCAACTCCTGGTCTGCAGCCAGCGCAGTTGCCTGCAACGTCTTCATGACTTCCGGGTCTTTCGCGGCAGCATCGAGCACGCTGCCAATCGACTTGTAGAGCGCTTCTTCACCAGGCAGCGGCGGCACCTGCTTCATGACTTCAGGCAGGTGATCGAAGAATGTTGCGGGGTCAACCCAAGGCGGCTGAGTGCTCGAATACTTCGCCGGGACACCTTTCTTCACCGGCCTCGGCATCTTGGTCCAGTCCTTCGTCTTCATTTTCCCGTCGAACTGACTTAGCGGGTAGATCAGGATCTGGTTTATCAGAGGCTGAATAGCGGCGTGATCTTCGGCGGTGTCATTCAGGAAGATGCGCGGCATGGTAGCGGCGAAGTTGGTGGACGAACGTATTACGCCGTTAATGCCAGCAGGGGTCTCGCCTTTCCAGTTTGGCCCCACAAGCATGTAGAAACCGGGCTTGGTGCCGTATTGCCGCCCAAGCTCGCTCATCTGGTCGGTACGCGCGTCATACACCGGAAGCGTCCAGAAGCGGTCGCCGAAGTCAGGCACTTGCATGATGACCGGCTCCTTCTCCAACGAAAGAAACCCGAGCCCGTACACGACATCCTGGTTCGGGTCGGCGATATAGGTCTCGGCGGGATTGACGTAACCCGTCAACATCGAGAGCTGGTTCATGGGCGCGATGCAGATCGCCCCATTCAGCAAGACGGCCTCGGGAACCTTCGTCAGTTCCGTCCGCTGGTTGTACACGTAAACCAGCGGCCATCCCCAGAAGTAGGCCAGGCGGCCCACCGTCTGCACGTACGCCTTGGTCATCGGGCCGGGTGCCGGGCCGGGAACTTCTGCAGCTGTCGTGGGTATCGGGACCTGCTGGGCCTGGACACCTACAGTCAGGCTCGCGAGAACGATGATGGCGCAGGAATTGACTCGAGGAGCTTCTTATGAGGTTTCATTTCGTGCACCTTTCGCATGGTCGATTGTCGGCGGGGCAGGGCGGATGGTCTGTGATTCGCATCACAAGGCGGTCAGAGCGTCGGGAGGGTCGTACAAGGGAGAAATCGCCGCGTTAGCCCAGGGCTACGCCCATGAGATTGCGGCGAGAGATTCACCGGACTAAAGTCTGGTGCTACCACCCGAAGAACAAGCCGCGGGCCGCGAGGAAGGAATGATTTTGAGTCGGTGAGCGCTATGGCCGATAGGTCGGACCTGCCCAACGGGAGTCAGTTCTTGGGCGCGCGGATCTTCACTGCCACTGCGTTCTCCGAGCGAAACGACGGACCTTCAGCGGTCTCAATGTCGTGTCCGTCACAACCCGGTTCGGCAGTCAGCGCATCGGTAACCGTAGCCATTTGCAAAACAGCAGACAAACTCGTATCGACCGAACCAGCTACCTTAGTCGCCCATTGCGGCGCAACAGCGGCGGTACCTGAGAGGCGAACCGAGTCTCCAGGCTTCAGAACGGCAACGGTCGCTGGCTCGGAAGCACTCCCGTAAAGCATGAGGCCTGCGGGCATAACACCTTGGGCTGAGTCTGGGCCCTGCAGCAGAAACGACACCATGGCCGTCTTGTACTCCTGCTCAAGAGCTTGTGGCATCACTACCTCAGCCGCTTTGAGGGACCGTGGCATAACGAAGTCTTCCGCGGTTAGATTGGTGATAGTGAGTTCGTAGAGCATCTTTTTGCCCTGGTCCACGGCCTCTGGCACTTCCACCACCACGCGAATACGTGGTCCCGCCGTAATTGACTGGATGATGCCGTTGCCCGTCGTTCCGCTACATGGCACATATTGCCGAGCTCCGACGGGACGCTCTGCGCCACGGGCATCAATCTGTGTAACGGTCTGGGCAAAGACTGAGCAGGGCACAAGGATCAGTACGAAAACCAAGTTTAAGCGCAAAATCGGCCTCCATTCCGTCCCAGGCGTCTCCTGTGCGGAGAGAGAGCACGTTTGTCCCGACAAACGATATGGGCCTTTATACAGCGAACTGGAGCGCGGTTCCAGTGTTCCAAGCGTAATCAGGCCATCTTTACCAGCGATCCGGATTTGGGCTGGGTCGCGACATGGTCGGGTGGGGCTCGACCTGTCTTAAGATACCTATTTCAAGAATAGGTATTTTGGCGATATAATCCGCGAATGGCCAAGAACCCAGAACATCGCGACCTTTTCCCCGGCGCACTGGAGATCATGATTCTCCAATCGCTGCGTCTGAAGCCCATGCATGGCTATGCGCTGGTGAAGCACATCAAGCAAGTTTCCGACGACCTGCTGCAAGTGGAAGAAGGCTCGCTGTATCCGGCGCTGCAGCGAATGCTGAAGGAGGGCTGGCTGGCCGTGGAAGCTGGAACCTCGGCCAAGGGCCGGCCAACGCGGATTTATCGGCTCACCAACGCGGGCATCGAGCACCTCGAACGGGAAGTCGGCAGTTTCGAGAAGATGTTCGCCGGTTTCACGCGGGTGCTGGCCGCGGCCAAGGCATAGGAGGTGTTGCTTGTCGCCGTTCAGTCGCTTCTTCTCTTTTTCCAGAAAACGCCGGTATGACGACATCTCGGTCTCCATCCAGGAGCACATCGACGAGCGGGTCGATGAACTGATGGAAGAGGGCATGTCGCGCGATGAGGCCGAGCAAAAGGCGCGTCGAGATTTCGGCAATGTCACACTCGTCCGCGAGCGGAGCCGTGAAGTGTGGCAGTGGCAGAGGGTCGAATCGCTACTCACGGACCTGAAGCATGTATTGCGCAGGCTAGGGCGGTCGCCGGGGTTCGCGATCACCGTAGTGCTCACGCTGGCTATTGGCATCGGTGCGAATACCGCAGTGTTCAGTGTGCTGAACAGCGTGCTGCTCCGGCCGCTTCCCTACCCTGAGCCGCAGCAATTGGTGGCGCTGCGATTACAAGCACCGGGCGCGCCGGGGCTGGCCGACTTCCGCGATGAACTGCGACTGTCGGCTTCGATGTATCTCACCTTTTCCGCGCATAACAAAAGCTTCCAATCGATGGGCGTGTGGTTCCCTGGGACTGCGAGCATCACAGGAATCGCACAACCGGAGCAGGTCAACACGGCGCTAATTACAGACGGCGTTCTGCAGACGTTCGATGTGCCGGCGGCCGCAGGGCAGTGGCTGACGGCCGCCGACCAGGACCCACGCGGAGCGCAGCGGGTGATGCTCGGCTATGGATACTGGCAGCGGCGCTTCGGCGGCGATCCGAGGGTGGTGGGCCGCACCATTCATGTCGATTCGCAGCCGCGGGAGATCGCTGGTGTCATGCCGCGTGGATTCAAGGTACTCAACTACGACTTCGATCTTCTGGTGCCGCTGGCCCTCGATCCGGTCAAGCAGCCGTTGGCCGGCTTTGCGTACCACGGCATCGCGCGGCTCCGGCCCGGGGTTACGATTTCGCAGGCCGACGCCGATGTGGCGCGTCTGCTCAACGTATGGATGGACTCGTGGACCAACGGTCCCGGCAACGATCCGCACTTTTACCTGACGTGGAAGATCACGCCGGCGTTTCAGCCTTTGAAGGAGCAAGTGGTCGGCAGTGTGGGCAACGTGCTGCGGGTGGTGATGGCAACCATCGGCTTGGTGATGCTGATCGTGTGCACCAACGTGGCCAATCTGCTGCTGGTACGTGCCGATTCGCGGCAGCACGAGCTCGCGGTGCGCTCGGCGCTGGGCGCCGGCAGATGGCGGATTGCGCGCGAGCTGCTGCTGGAGAGCGTAACGCTTGGTCTGCTAGGCGGCGCGGCTGGCGTGGGAGTTGCGTATGCAGGACTCAGGCTGTTGACGGCGATTGGGCCGGAGAACCTGCCGCGCCTGAGCGAGATCTCGCTCGATGGCCGGGCGCTGGCATTCACCTTAATACTGTCTGTGCTATCCGGGCTGCTGTTCGGCTCGATTGCGGTGCTTCGTTACGGTCCTTCACGGCAAGCCGCGCCGCTGCTGGGTGCAGTGCGAACGGCAAGCGTTAGCCGCGAGCGGCAGCGCGGCCGCAACCTACTGGTCGTGGCGCAGGTGGCCATGGCGTTGGTGTTGCTGATCAGCGCAGTCCTGATGATCCGCACCTTCCGTGCGATGCACAACGTCGACCCGGGCTTCTCGGAGTCCGCGTCGCTGCAGGTAACACAAATTTCGATTCCTGAGACCCTGGTTCGCGATCCGCAGGCAGTCCTGCGGACTCAAAACAACATTCTGGACAAGCTCGCCGCGATTCCCGGGGTTTCCTCCACGGGCTTCGCTGTTTCCGTTCCCATGAGTGGAGGCGAACCAGCGTGGGATGAAATCATGGTCGAAGGAAAGAGCTACGCGGGCGAAGAACCTCCGTTGCGCCTGTACAACTTCGTTTCGCCCGGTTATTTCCATACCGCTGGCACCAGAATTGTTGCGGGGCGAGATTTTACGTGGACAGACATCTACGGCCAGAGACCGGCGGGCATTGTGTCGGAGGGCCTGGCCCGCGAGCTGTGGGGATCGCCCGAAGCGGCCGTTGGCAAGCGGTTCCGCGAATTTCCCAGCATGCCGTGGCGTGAAGTCGTCGGGGTGGTGCAGGATGTGCGCCAGAACGGTGTCGATCAGACCGCGCCTGCAACGGTGTACTGGCCTTCGATGATGAGCGATCTCTACGGTCCGGGGGCCTTGGACGCAAAGCGTACCGTTTACTTTGCGATACGCAGCAATCGCGCGGGAACCGCGGCCTTCATCAACGAAATGCAGCAGGCCGTCTGGTCGGTGAATTCGAACCTGCCCGTGGCGGCCGTCAGCACCATGCAGGATATCTACAGCCAATCCATGGCGCGCACTTCGTTCACGCTGGTGATGCTGGCCATTGCGGGAGCGATGGCGCTCGCTCTCGGCATCCTGGGCATCTACGGCGTGATCTCGTATGCCGTGGCGCAGCGCACACGCGAGATCGGCATCCGCGTGGCGCTGGGCGCGAAGAAGAGCGAACTGGTGTGGATGTTTGTTCGCTCAGCGTTGGTGCTTACCGGCATTGGCACGGCTGTGGGTCTGGGCGCGGCGGCTGCACTCATGCGCCTCATGCGAACGCTGCTGTTTGGCATCAGTCCGCTGGATCCGGTCACGTTTACTGCCGTACCGGTTGCGTTGATTGCGGCAGCGGCACTGGCAAGCTATGTGCCAGCGCGCCGCACGGCTGCTGTCGATCCGGTTGAAGCGCTGCGAGCCGAGTAATCGCATTATGTCAATCGTGCTTTACCGTGTGGATGAGGTTCAAAAGTGATGACTACTAATCGGACGTTTCCTTCTCGCTTCACTCGCCCCGTCTTTCTGTGGGCGGTGGCTGCCGCTCTAACGCAGATCCTAGTGACATGGCTTGTGGTTCACAGGCAAGTACCGCAGTGGCTGGCGCTCTTGCCGCTTCTGCCCTACATGATCTTTTTCGCGGCGAACGTGCGCAGCTTCCTGAAGATGGACGAGATGCAAAAACGTATCTGCCTTGAGTCAGCATCGATCGCGTTCCTGTTGGCGCTCATCATCACTGTTTTTTTCGGTGGCATCGAGCAAGCCGGAATCGGCCGCCCGCCATGGGAAGAAGTAGGCGGCTTCATGATGCTGCTGTGGGCAGGCGCCTACGCGGTTTCAGCCTGGAGATACCGATGAACCCGCAGAGCGTCACGAATTGCCCACGAGGTGGTGTGCGATGAAGAATCGTCTCCGAGTTCTCCGGGCAGAGCGCGAGTGGTCCCAGGCCGACCTGGCTGGCCGGCTCAAGGTATCGCGGCAAACCGTGAATGCAATTGAAACCGGGAAGTACGACCCGAGTCTGCCGCTGGCGTTCGCCATCGCGCGACTCTTCAAGCAAACCATTGAAACCATCTTTGAACCCGGCGATGGCAAATCCGCCGGCTGACCGTGCCAGTCTGTTCCCGCTGCACTCTTGGCGATGGGACTCCTCAGCTTAAGTCTTTTAAGAGCGGACTCGAACCGCTGACTTCTACCGTGTCAAGTTAGATGTCGATAACAGGCCATCTCGTTAACAATCTGGAATTAGGGTTGCTTCGGGGAATACCTGAAGTTAAGAAGCCCACTCAAGCAAAAGACCGTTGAGTGGGGCAGCCGGCGTGAGGCCGGGGCTAAAGCCCATGAGATTGTGAGCGCAAGATTCACCGGACTGAAGTCCGCTGCTTCCACCCAGAAGAAAGGGCGATCAACGGGATTTGAGCCGGCGGAAAAAGTTGCGTGAAAGCAGATTCCCCGCGGACTAAAGTCCGCGAGGAATGACAAAATAATGGACTCGTACGGCACAGCTAAAGCTGTGCCCTTTCAAAACATGGTCCGAAGCTGCAGCGCGGTTGTGCAAGAGTGAAATCGCTAGGCGAGCCCAGGGCTAAAGCCCGTGAGATTGCGATGGCGAGATTCACCGGACTAAAGTCCGGTGCTTCCACCGGGAAGAACGAGCTGTCGGCAGAGTTGAACGGCTCGCGAAAAAAGCGCCAACCGGATTCGGTGCTTCCACCGGCAAGAAACGGCTACCTAGTGCCAGGTGTAGCCGACCATGAACTGCACCGCGCCGTTGATGCCGGGGTTGTGGCGTCCCAGGGATGCGTTCGACAAGTGATAAACCTTGGCGGCGAAGTCCCAGGAACGTTTGGGGCGGTGAAACCACTGCAATCCTAATTCTGCTCCGCTGGTGAAGTTGACCTGAGAAGTATCGGGCGCGGGGAGTTGGTGCGAACTGAATACGATGCCTCCAACGGCCGCAACATAAGGAGAGACAGTCTGGCCGCCGGTGAAGTTCCACTTGGCAATGAAAGGATTGATCGCGCCGGCGTACTGCGCGTGGCCGCCAATCCAGAATTCGTTGATCGGAATCAGGTCGAGGTCCATCTCGAAGCTGCCACGCAACGCACTGCTGCCGAGTTCGTGGGTGAGCACGCGACCGAGCCGCCCCGCGACGAGAAACGTCTGCGCACTGGGAGTGTTGGCAAATGACTCGCTCCCGCCGACGTAAAAGCCTTTATTCCATCCGGGGGTACGAAGGGCATCGACGTTATCGCCGCTTGGCGCTTGGGCAACGGAGCACGCAGTGAGGATCAGGCAAACCGCAAGAATCTTGGCAAGGTCTCTCATAGGATTTTGGCAAGAAACTGAAACTATCAGGTTCGTGCACTGTGGGCAAATCGAGGTGTTATCTTCATCTGCTAAACAGTTTGCGGGAAAGCCGAGAAGCCAATCCCCCGGCGGCTGAAGCCGCCGCGGATGACAAGAATATATCGGTCTTACGGCACGACTGAAGTCGTGCCCTGATACGAAACTTTTGGAAGGCGACTTTTTCGCAAGCTGTAGAGCAATGCGCTCCGCGCTGGAGTCGGGCTTATGAAAGAACTGATCGACAAACTGCTGGCGGCGATTCCCGCGTACGTCCGTCAGTTGATCGACCTGCTGCGCGATCCGCGGGGATTCGTCGAGAAACTCGATCTCGACTCCGATACTGTCCTTCAGGAGGCGCTGACCTTTCTCGCCATTTCGTTCGGCTTGACGTTCATCGCGGAAATTCCGATGCTTCCCGACAAGCAGAGCAAAGAGATTCTGTTTGGCGTGGCGGCGGTGCAGGCAGCAATCGGTTTCGTCGTGACCGTGGTGTTGCTGGATCTATCGTGGCGAATCGTCGGCGGGAAGCTCTCGTTCAAGAAATTCATCATCGTGACCTGCTACTTCACCAGCGTTTCGACCCTGCTTTTCCTGATGGTGACGCTGGTCGCGTGGGGCGTTTTCATCGCGCTTGATCCGATGAATGCCAGCCTGGCGCGCAATGGCCCTCCGCCTGACCCGGTGGATCTGGCGCGTAGCGTTGGCTTTCAGGTCTTCGCGGTCCTGCTTGCGCTTGGTTTGGCGCTGACCTTCGTCTGGATCTTTAAGATCTGGCGGGCCTACCGCGACCTGAACCAGACCTCGAAGGCGCGTTCGGGGATTGCCTTCGCCATTTTCCTGCTTTTCAGTCCGGTGGCGCTGGGACTGCAGCTACTGATGGGCTCGACCTTGTACAACAACACGCCGACATCGTTCCCTCCTAAACTCGTTGGACAGTGGGAACTCGCCAAAGACGACCGTTCCACCCAGGTTGCGACCCATCACGCCGTGATGTTCCGGTTTGATCCGAATGGATACTACCTGACGCTCGACACGCTGGGCACCACCAACGGAAAGTGCTACACCCTGACGACCAATGGCAGTTACGGGCACGCGACCGTCGCAGGTTCGGAGCTGACCCTGCATCTTCAGAAGCACACCGAAAACATCGACGACAAGTGCAACGGCACCAAGTCGGAAACTCCCAAAGACCTGGTCAACGACGAGTATCAGTATTCGATTCGCCAGAACCCGGAAGGCGGAGGCCAGCAATTGTGCCTGATGGGGCGTTTTGGCGAGACGTGCCTGAACCCGAAGAAGCAGTAGCTGGCGAGTCGCTCGACCCAGCCGATACTTTCTTACGGCGCAGTGATCGTCAGCGTCCCTGTCGCCTGTGTTCCGTTGATCGACGCCGTTACGGTCACGACCGTATCAGCGGTGACCTGCGAGGTCCGCACGGCGAAGCTGATCGAGGTCCGGCCCCCGGAAACCACGATTTGCGCCGGCGGGTGCGCGACCCGCGGATTGCTGCTGGTGATGTTGACGCCCACTCCTCCGGTGGGCGCGGGTTGGCTGAGGGTGACGGTTGCCACCGCAATCCTGCCGCCCATGACCGTAGACGGCCGCAAGGTCAGCGAAACCACAGTGATCGGCGTCGTGGAGAAGGTGGCGATAACATTTTCCGCAGCCGACATAACAACCGAACAGGAGTTGCCTTGGACGGTGGTGCAACCGGTCCACCCGCTAAATGTATAGCCCGTACCCGGAACGGCGGTGAGTCCTATATGTGTTCCCTGGGGATAAAGGAACGAGCACGCCGTACCGCAGTTGATGTGCCCGTCACCGCTGATCACGCTGCCACTGCCTACTGTTGAAACCGAAAGCAGGTACGTCGGGACAAAGGTCGCGACAACGTTGCGTGGGCTATTCATCTGAAGTGTGCAAAGACGTCCCGTTCATCTGGTCGCAACCCATCCAATTGACGAATGCCCAGCCCTGGGCGGGAGTTGCGGTGAGTCTTACGTAGGTTCCGGTGATGTATATATGTGAGCAGGAGGTGCCGCAGTTGATGAACCCGTCGCTACTCGTCACAGTACCATTACCAACCTTGGAGACAGAGAGCAAATAGGTTGCAACGAAGGTTGCCGTCACGTTCCGCGCACTATTCATCGTAACGGTGCAGATGTTGCCCTGCACAGAGTCACAACCGGTCCAGGTGCTAAAAGCGGAGTTTGAAGCCGGGAGTCGCCGTCAAGGTAACTGTGGCTACCGGCAAGATAGCTGTGGGAACACACGGAGCCGCAATTGATGAAGCCGTCGCTGCTGGTGACCGTGCCGTTGCCGACTACGGAAACGGAGAGCACATAGGTTGTGGTAAACGTCGCCGTCACGCTGCGCTGGTAATACATCGTCACCGTGCACACGTTGCCCTGCACCGAGTCGCAACCGCTCCAGCTAGTAAAGGTGGAGTTTGAGCCCGGAGTTGCCGTGAGGGTGACAGTGGCTCCATAGCTGTAGCCGTGCGAACAGGTCGCGCCGCAGTTGATGAACCCGTCGCTGCTGGTCACGGTGCCGTTGCCGATTTTGGAAACCGTCAGCACATCCGCGACTGTAAAAATGGCCGACGCGTATCGTTGGGAGTTCATCGTGATCGTGCACACATTGCCCTGTACCGAGTCACAGCCGTACCAATTGCTAAAGGTTGCTCCGGAGCCTGGTGTTGCCGTAAGCGTAACCGTAGTGCCGGAGGGGTAGTTGTAGGAACAAGATGAGTTGCAATTGACGACGCCGTCGCTACTGGTCACCGTGCCAGTACCGGATACGTAGACGCTGAGCACCTCGGGCGCGTTAAAAACCGCGGTCACATTTCGCGCATTATTGATCGTAACGGTGCAGGTGTTGCCCTGTACCGTGTCGCAACCGTTCCAGCCACCGAAAGTATTGTTCTGGCCGGGCGTTGCGGTGAGGGTGACGGTGGTACCGGAGTTGTAGGCATGGGAACAGGTCGAGCCGCAGTTGATGAAGCCATCGCCGCTGGTCACGGTGCCGGTCCCATCGCCCCCTAGCGTGACGATAAGGTCGTTGGACACGTTTGGTTGGTTGGCGATGAAGCCATGAATCACCTGGTTACTGTCGATGAAGGCTCCCGTCACGTAACCTGATGCGTTGATGCCAAACCCAGCCGTTCCTTGCATGATCGCCGTGCCCGCGCCGGGCGCGTCATAGTTGCCGGTTGAGCCGTTGGCGGCGCGGAGAAATCCATGGCCGACAAAGTTGCCATCGATCGAGGTTCCGGAGGTTACCCCAGCGTCACTGATGATGAACCCGTAGGTTCCCTGAACCGCGGGCGAGTTCTGCCGCAGGCCCAACAACTTCTGCCAACCAGAGATTCCCGCCTGTGGTGCGTCGAAGGTCGAAATGATGCCAGTGGCTGAACGCACAAAGGCATGGGCAACCATGCTGCCGTCAATGTAGGTTCCCGCAACGTCACCTGCAGTATCAATGCTGGCGGGAATAGTTCCCTGTCCATAGGTGGTGCCAGCCCCGGGGACGTCAAAAAGGGTAATCGTGCCATTGGCGGCACGCAGGTATCCACGATAAGCACCTGTAGTCTGGTCGTTATATGTACCTGTAATTTGGTCACTTGCGTTTATGCCTGTGCAATACGTGCCATAGGCAGTGGGAACATCGAACTCGGTAAATGTTCCGTTGGCGGCCCGCAGGAAGCCGTGGTCGTAAGTGCACGAGTTACCGTTACATACGGAATTACCGTAAGTACCGGCAATATCCCCATTGGCATTTATGCTCGTCCCTGCAGTTCCCAGGTGCCCCCCCAGTTCGGCGTTGGGAGCGTCGAACTCCGTTATCTGGCCATTGGCGAGAC
Organism: uncultured Acidobacteriaceae bacterium; assembly: GCA_963749635.1. Taxonomy (GTDB): domain Bacteria; phylum Acidobacteriota; class Terriglobia; order Terriglobales; family Acidobacteriaceae; genus DASRAA01. The sequence continues at coordinate 94,837 of CAVVNW010000009.1, read as the reverse complement.
GGAAAAAGCCGTGATATGTACTAGTCGAATCTGATAAGTATCCCACCACGGTTCCGGAGGAATTGATGCTGATGGGGAACGTGCCTTGGCTACTTCCGCTTCCCGCACCGGGAGCGTCGAATTGGCTGAGTGTGCCGCTGGCAAGGCGCACGAAGCCGTGGGACACAGCGCCGCTAGTGAGGTAAATTCCGGTGACGTCTCCATTCCCATTGATGGTGAAGGAAGCCGTGCCTTCCATCGCCCCTGTACCGGCGTTGGGAGCATCGATGGTGATGAAGCCATTTTGTTGCGGCAAGCCGCTGAGCTTTTGGGTAATTGGGGTGCCACGCCGCGGTACACCGTGCTGGACGGGATCGACGCTTCGATCCTGCGAGAGACAGGAAAGGCTACCGAGAGCCAGATAGACGAATACAGTGGCGCGGAACATGCGTAGCCTCCGGCACAACGAAAGTGGATGAACCTATCTACGGTGGACTATTCGCCGTCAAACCTGTCGTGTCAAGAGTTTCTTGCAGAATCTGTACACTCCGGGTAGATGTTTACCACCTCGTAACCATGCCAGCGAACTCGCGCGATGGAGGTCGGGAGTCTTCTTCTCACGTTCTCGTCAACAGGAGGAGATGAGGTGGTCGGTCAGTGCGTCGCCTGCATAGCTGGGGTCCCGTCGGACCATTTGCTGACCACGACCATGAAAATGGTGGTTCGTTCTTCAGGGTCATTCGACGCAATAATCGGAGAGCCTGGCAGATTGGCTCCCCAGCTTTTCTCTGCGTCGCCCGGAGCAAAAAACATCAGATGGGGATGCCAGCGTTTGCCGTCGTCATTCAAATACTGCTGCTTCGACATCATGTAGCACATGGCTCCCGGCTCCAGGGCGGGCAGTTCCCTCTTGTCGAGTGCGGATGCGGTCGCCGCGGCGATCTCTGCCTTCGATTTTCCCGCCAACACCAGTTTGGTTTTCATCAGGAAAATGGGCAAAAACGTTTTTGCGGCTGTCTGATTGAAGCAATGTGGGGCGCGCATTTGAGGGTTCCAAAATTCCGGGCTATCGGTGCCGGCGCCCCATGATCGTTCTACGATGCACACGAAGCCGTTCGTTCCCTGCACAGCCGTGGTGTAGCCCTGCGGTCCCAACACCATCACTTCGGCTGCGTCGGAAACGGAGGCGGGGGCGGCGCTGCGAGCTAGCGCGATTTCGGAATTCGCATCGGGCATCAAATACTGAGCAAGCGGAGCCATTGCAGGATAGGAAGCCTTTTCGGCTTGTGCTTGTGCCTGACAAGTCGCGCCGAGTAAGACAACTTGCACAAGGAATGCTAAGGCAATCAGACTGATGGTCTTGTGCTGCATGGATGCCCCCTTCGACTGGCCGCCGCATTAAGGACGATCGGACCAGAACCCGTGATGAACAGAACCCTGAAGTTTCCAAACTGTTTCGGAGCATCGCAATTGAAGGGCGAAGAATTGGGTAAAAACCCGTTTCACCACCGAGGCGAGGAGAGCACGGAGAAGTCAAAGATTGGTGACGCGCTGGACGAAGGTCAAAACCCCCACGCAACCAAAGGAAGGTTGCATCGGGCACCCGCCCGAGAGTTCATGGAGAGGGCGTACAGAACCTGCCCCTTGAGCGAAGAGAATGAGCAATCGTAGAATCCAGAAAAGGTCGATCCAGTCGCAGGAGACCACGATGGATGCTGCCGTTCTGCACACGCTCGGTAAGCCGCCCCGGTTTGAGCAATTCTCCGAACCAATCGCGAATGACGGCGAGGCGATCGTGCATGTCCACGCCGCATCGCTGAAACCTATCGACAAGCAGCTAGCCAGTGGCTCTCACTACGCCAGCCCGCGCCAACTGCCGGTTGTCTGCGGCTCAGACGGAGTTGGGCATCTCAGCGATGGGCAGCGGGTGTTCTTCGGCGGAACTCGCGCGCCTTACGGCTCGATGGCACAACGAACGGTCGTGCGCCAAGCATTCTGCTTTCCGGTTCCCGAAGGTGTGGATGACGAAACCGCTGCCGCCCTGCCGAACCCCGGCGTCTCCGCTTGGCTGTCGCTCGCCTACCGCGCGAAGCTGGCGCCTGGCGAAAACGTCCTCATCCTAGGCGCGACCGGAGTGACTGGCAAGCTGGCGGTACAGATAGCAAAGCTTCTCGGCGCAGGTCGCGTGATTGCTGCCGGGCGCAATCAGCAGGTTTTGAGCACCTTAGACAAGCTTGGTGCTGACGCGACCATTCAGCTCGACGCGCCCTCGGAGGACCTTGGTGAGGCCTTTGTGCGCGAAGCAGGTGAGTCGGGTTTTCAAGTCGTGATCGATTACGTGTGGGGCCGCCCGGCAGAGGTATTTCTGGCTGCAATAACACGCAAGGAATTTGCCGCTATCACGGCTGAGACTCGCTTCGTTCAAGTTGGGGAAGGCGCTGGGCCGACGATATCGCTTGCCGCTGCCGTGCTGCGTAGCACCGCGCTGACAATTCTTGGGACGGCCGGGATTCCACCGCTCGACATTCTGGTCGATGCCTTGCAAAAAGTCATGGCACATGCTGCCAGCGGAGAGCTTCATGTAGAGACGGAACGTGTTCCACTCGCCGATATTGAGAGCGCCTGGGATCGCAACCAGGCAGGCCGTCGATTGGTCATTACACCGTAACTGCTCATCTCATTGGCAATCGGTAACTGCGAGCCAGCCGCTGGCGAGTGGTGGGCAAATCCGGAACGCCGGTCGAATCCCCGAATGATTCATTGGCGTGAGTACATAGGAGCCAAGCGCGAGCGCGAAACCTGGTTGCAATCGCGGTCATTCGCAGTAGAATACGCGCACTCGGGAAAGAAATTGGAAATCCGTGTCCAATGGGAATTCTCGATCTAGTACGTGGATCTGGCCGCGGTCACTCTTCGACGGCGTAACACCTTCAAATCGAGGTGATCCATGTCCCGAAAAACTATCTCTTTTACCGGTTGTTGGGTAGTGCTCCTGGTGTGCGCAAGTCTGTCTCCGGCAGACGCACAAGCGCACCCCAAGCCGTTGGGCGTCTACGCCCATGTGGATATTGAGTATGCGCTGCAAGGTTGTAAGCCTAAACCGTGTGGTCCAGATCAACAGCTTTCCTACCTCAGCGGGCTCTACACGGATTTGTTAGGCAACGTGGCTATTTCAGGGCTCGCGGTGGGAATTCACTGGGACGTGATCCAGTTGTCCAGCCCTCGCTGTAGTGTTTATCACACCTGTGTCCCTGGCACCGACCCTTACGGTAACAGTTGGATTTTCCTGGACGGCGTCTTCGCGGCAGTTGCAGCAGCTAATGCCAAAGCCAATGGGGCTCCCAAGTCCGTGCAACTGATCATTACTCCTGGCGTCGATTCCCCGTCATGGCTGTTGCGCCCCAGCACGTATTGGTGGTGTCCTATACTTGGACCTGTTCCATGTCCCCCTTTGGCGAACTCTCCACCCCTCTCCTGCGACGGACTTTTTACCGGTGCAGGAACCGCTCCAGCCGATTGCGGAAAGGTGACCTTTGCTCAACTCCCGGAACAGCAACGCGCCGACCCAAAAGGTGGACCCTGGCAGCTTCCGCTGCCTTGGAACAGCGCCTATCAAATGTATTGGGGAGAATTCCTGACCGAGGTCAACGCCAAATACGGCGGCAATCTCGCATTCGTCTCCATCGCCGTCGCGGGTCCGAATGGTGCGTCAACCGAGATGGTCCTGCCTACTACCGCCAACGGTTCGAAGCAACAACCAGGTGTGAAAGCAGACCGCGCGTGGAGAGAGATCATTGCACACGACTTTAGACCCGACACCGGTTACCGGGACACAGACGAAGTGTTCATTGACAATTGGACGCAAACGATTAAGGAGTACGAGCGCGCTTTTCCAAACGTGACGCTGGTGATCAGCCCCAACACGGGAGAAGACCTACCCGCTTTCGCGCGGAACACCACCACGCCCGTGCACTCCGACAACAAGCTGGTAGCAGAAGACTGCTCAACATACTCTCAAGATGACCCCGGTTCCGGTTACAGGTCTTGCGAAGCGAAGACGGAGATTCTGTCGCGCTTCCTCACGCTTGGTGACAATGCAAAGGCCACGCAGGTAGGTGGCATGAGGGCCTCGAGCCCCACATGCAAGGGCGACATTGGCCTGCCCGGGGTGAAGCTGCTCACAGCGGGTTCGTCGCTGGCATCGCCTCCGCTGATTGGCGGGGCCGCATTCGATCATGCCGTTTCGGGCCCCGGGCAGGCAGGGAAGAAACTGAGATACGACGAAGGCTGTCCGCCTAAGAAACCTGAGCCCCCCGCCACGTGCACCACAACCACGGCGCCGGCACCCAACTGCAATGTGAGCATTGGGGAGGCCGCATATAACGTGCTGACCAACTTTTTCTACGGGACGTCGTACGCCCCAGATTTCGGCGGACCGTCTCCGATAGGGACGCCCGCGACCATACAGTATGTGCAAGTAGAGTTTGAGGACGTTCAATATGCGAATGAGAACCCGCCGCCGAATTCGCCCAGCACGATCCCTTGCAAATCGTCGCTGCAGTATCTATTAGACATCGCAAGTTACGACCTCTTCACGATGGCGAGCCAGACGCCGCCGGTGCAGAAGCCCAACTGCACTTCACCGTAGGAGCGCGCGAAAAGGTGTGCCAAGGCAGTGACGCCTGCGGAGGAACTTCCCGCGACATTCTCATTGGAACCTGAAGGACGGATAGCGGACCTATGGGTCCGCAAACAGGAAGTAAGCTTTTCACCGATGGTTGTTGCTGACAGCCGATATCGTAAATCCCGAAAAGGAAATGTGGGGTGGAGCCGCGGTTAGGACTCGGTATTCCCGGACTTTTCGGCGCGCTTTCTGCGCTGGGCGGGATGCACGAACCATGCGATACCAATGCTCAACAAGTACAGCACAATCATCGGCGCGGCAAAGATGCACATGTTCATGATGTCGGTGGTAGGCGTGATGACCGCTGCGATGATGAAGATAATCAGGATGGAGTAGCGCAAATTCCGCCACATCCAGCCGGCGGTCAGGATTCCCATCAGTGACAGGAAGAAGACCAGGATCGGCATTTCGAAGACGATGCCCAGGCCGAGGATGATGGTGAGAAACAGGTCGGTATATTCGCCGATGGTGATCATCGGCTTGAACTGGCCGCTCCAGCCGATGAGGAAATCGAGCGCTGCCGGATAGACCATTTTGTAGGCGAACAGCCCGCCGGCGAGAAACAGGCCGACGGTGCTGAACATGAACGGCATCACGTAGCGCCGCTCATTGCGGTACAAGCCGGGCGAGATGAACAACCAAATCTGGTAGAGCACGAACGGCGATGCCACGAAGACCCCGGCGATAAACGAGATCTTCAAGTACATATTGAAGGGGTCGGTCGGGTTCAGGTAGACGAGCTTCTGCTCCATGTTGTGGGCGGCGAGGGCCGTCATGATGGGCTTCTGCATGAGCGCGAAAATCTGCTCGTGAAACCACCAGCAGACGCAGAAACCGCCGACGATGTAGAGGAAGCTGTAGATGATGCGGCGGCGGAGTTCCTCGAGGTGTTCGAGGAAGCTCATGCCCGTCATTTCTTCGGACCCGCGCTGGGAGGCCTTCTCGACGAGCGGGCTAGGCATTTTGTCCGTGGGCGTCCGTGGTCAAAGGCGAGAGCGGCGAGCCTTCGGTGCTGACTTCGGAATGGGAATCGGAAGACGAAGGCGGTTCAGGAGTCGCCGTCTCGGCGGCCAGCGGAAGTGGTACGCGCGGGATCGACTCCATGGGCGGAACGCTCACGGTGTCGAAGAGCTTTTCAGCGGGCAAAATTGTCGGGCTGGCGGCAGGCGGCTGTTTGGCTCGGTCCTCCAGCTCGATGTTCATCATTTCCGTCTCGAGCTGGTTCTTGAACTCGTTACTCGCCTTCTTGAACTCGGCCATCGCCTTTCCCAATTGCCGTGCCAATTCGGGAAGTTTCTTGGGCCCAAACAGGATGAGGGCCATCAAGACGATGAAAATCATTTCGGGCATGCCGAGGTTCATGGGTTAATCATAATGCCCGGGTGGGTTAGCGGCAAACAGAAGACGGATTCACCACGGAGGCACGACACATTTTCACCACCGAGACACAGAGGCACAGAGACTTGGAGAACAAAGGCGATCGCGGATTTGCGAGGATGACGCGGATCGGAGAAGCGATGCGCAACCCGAAAACCGACGAACCTCTGATTCCCACCCTTTCGCCAGAAAACGCGAAAGGATAGGGCACCCACCTGCGCTGCGTCTTCTGCTCACCAAGTGGCTGGCTGCCCGTCTGTTATGGGTGGCGGTGAGGATTTGGTGAACCTTTTCGCGCTTCCTTGCACCTAACTAGACAGCACGGTGTGAGACTGGCTGTCCTCGCAAAATGTTATACTTACGAACACAACGAATCCCGTCGATTCACACCATGACGTTGAGTTTTCTCCCCTCTCGAAGGAACAGATAATGTCCAGCAGTCCCCGTCGCACCGCCGTACTGATTGTTTGCGTGATCCTGGCCTGTGGCTGTGTCGGCATGGTCTTTGGCCAGCGCATGACCACCGCGCCATCGTCGAATGACACCGACATTCGCGACAGCGTCAAAAGCTTCACCGAAGTATATGAGGTGGTGCAGCAGAACTATGCCGAGCCGGTCAATCCGGACAAGGCGATTTATAACGGCGCGATTCCGGGCATGCTGCGGGTGCTCGATCCGCACTCCAATTTCTTTGACCCCAAGTCGTACGCAGCTCTCCGCGAGGAGCAGCGCGGCAAGTACTACGGCGTCGGCATGCAGGTTGGGCCGCGCAATAACAAGGTCATTGTGATCGCTCCGTTTACCGGGGCACCGGCCTATCGCGCGGGTATTCGTCCGGGTGACATCATCATCGCGGTTGACGGCAAACCGACCGACAACATGAGCACGAGCGATGTCGCCGATCTGCTCAAAGGGCCTAAGGGTACGACCGTCAAGATCACCGTTCTTCGCGAAGGTACGGACAAGCCAATCGATTTCAATGTGGTGCGTGACGAAATTCCGCGCTACAGCGTTGATGTGCACTTCATGATCCGGCCGGGCATCGGCTACATACACGTATCGGGCTTCCAGGAGACCACCGAGCATGAAGTTGCCCAGGCGCTCGATCAGTTGCAGCAACAGGGCGAGTTGAAGGGATTGATTCTCGACTTACGGCAGAATCCCGGCGGGCTGTTGAGTGAAGGCGTTGGTGTGGCGGACAAGTTCCTGAAGAAGGGACAGGTCATCGTGTCGCACCACGGCCGGTCGTCACCGGAGAAGGTGTATCGCGCGGCGCACGGAAACGGCGGGAAAGACTATCCGCTGGTGGTGCTGGTGAATCGCGGAACGGCGTCGGCAGCGGAAATCGTTGCGGGCGCTATTCAAGACCACGATCGCGGGCTGATTGTCGGCGAAACGACGTTCGGCAAGGGGTTGGTGCAGACCGTGTATCCGCTTTCCGAGAACACCGGTCTGGCGCTGACCACGGCCAAATATTACACGCCTAGCGGACGCTTGATTCAGCGGGATTACAACGGCGTTTCGCTCTACGACTACTACTACAACAGCCGCGATAACGGCGACGGCACGCCTCCGGCACCGAGCCGCGAAGTGAAGATGACGGACAGCGGCCGCACGGTGTACGGCGGCGGCGGCATCAATCCTGATGTCGTCATTCCGCCGATCAAGGGCAACAAGTTTCAGGACGAGCTGCTGCAGAAGTACGCGTTCTTCAACTTTGCGAAGCACTACGTGATCAACCACAAGGTCACGGAGAGCTTCCAGGTGGATGACGCGGTTATGCAGGAGTTCCGCAAATACCTCGAGTCGCAGCAGATTCCTTACACCGAAGCGGAGTTGTCGGAAAACAACGACTGGGTGCGCTCGAACATCAAGGCAGAGTTGTTCGTGAACGAGTTCGGCCAGCAGGAAGGGCTGATCGTGCACACCGAGGATGATCCCGCGGTGATGAAGGCGCTGGAGCTTCTGCCCAAGGCGAAGGAACTGGCCGACAACGCCAAGAAGACCATTGCGCAGAAGAGTAATGCTCGGCTGACTGCGCAGCAGGACCCGACACCAGCGAATGCAGCGCAGCAGTAAGCTAACGTTTTAATCTTCTTAAGCCCGCCTGGCGCGGGCTTTTTCTTTTGCGCGATTGGTTGAGGGGCGGCTTTCGGAGGTGGACGAAAGACAGGGGCTAAAGCCCGGGCCTTATTTTGAACACTTGCGGCACGACTGAAGTCATGCCCTGATACGAATCCATCGCGAAGACTATGTTTTAGCAGCCCTTGACGTGGTGCCCGATACGAAGCTGTCGCCTTTCCCACAACGGAACCAACTGAACAAAAGTCAGCTGAATTTCGTTGGCAACCTATCGTACGACGCGATATAGTACGTTTCGTACTATGAGCGATACTTCCGTTCTCGGCTATGCTTTGCTGGGCCTGATCCAGCAGCGTCCCAGTTCTGGCTACGACCTGCGCAAAATCTTTGCCGAGACCGCCATGGGCAATTACTCGAGCAGTCCGGGCGCTATTTATCCGGCGCTGGAGCGACTGGAATCCCAGGGGCTGATTTTCGGCGTGGTGAAAGACTCGGCCGGATTGCGCCGCCGTCGCGTGTATCGCCTCACGCTGAAAGGTACCGCCGAACTCAGAAAGTGGCTGACTCGTCCTATTGAGCAAGGTGACGTGAAGCGCGGTATGGCGGAGTTGATGCTGCGTTTTGCGTTCACCGACAAGGCGCTCGGGCCAGAGGCAGCCATTGCTTTCCTGCAGCGTTTTCGCGCTGTGCTTAAGCCCTACACTGCCGGGCTGCAAGCTTTTCTCCGGGCCAATGCTGAACGCATGCCGCTCTCGGGACGACTCGCACTCGAATGCGGGATACGAAGCTATCGCAGCCTGTATGCCTGGACCGATTACGCCGTTCGCCAATATCGCGAGTCCCAACAACGAACCGCTCTCACCAAGCCCAACACTCATAAAGGAGGTCTTCGATGAATACCCCGAAAATCATTTTCCGCGTGGTCCTGTCGTGGATGGCGTTGCTCGCCGCACAAATTGTGGCGGGCATGATGATTCACCCGAAGAGCCCACCCAATCCGCATCCGCTGCTTTTCGTTTTGGTGTATGACGCCCTCATCGTGCTCCCGTTGGCTGCGGCTGCCTTGCGAAGTGATTGGCGCGGCTGGAAGCTGTTCCCCGCTCTCTTCGTGGTTCCTGCGGTCATCAGCCTGGCCAACTGGATCGAGGGTGTCTGGTACCTGCCCAATGTCGGCATCGACTGGCGCGCCACGCTTATCTTCAGCATGGTTTCGTTGGCGATGGCGTCGTTGCTGTGGCTGCTGGTCTTCCGGGGAGCGCCGGTTCCTGAGGCGGCGGTAAGCTCGACGCTGCCAGAGCGCCAGCTGATGCAAAAGTTGTGGCGGATTGCGATGTGTTCCGCCTGTTATGTGTTCCTGTACTTCCTGGCAGGAATGATCATCTTTCCGTTTGTGCGTGACTATTACGCCACGCAGCACCTGCCGAGCGGTGGCCAGATCATCGCCATGCAGTTCCTGGTGCGCGGGCCTATGTTCATCGTGGTTTGTCTGGTGCTGCTGCGCATGTTTCGACTGCCCTACTTGGCAGGTGCGCTCGCCGTCGGGTTGGCGTTCACCTTCATCAGTGGAGTAGCTGCGTTGATCATGCCGAACGGGATCTTCCCCGATACGGTTCGCTGGGCACACTTCTGCGAAGTCACCAGCTCGAACTTTGTGTTTGGGTTTATCGTGGGATTGGTGTGGGGGCATGCACAGCGCGCTGGCGTATTAAAGGCCGCGCACGCGTAAAATCGCGCCCGCGAGGATTTCCGCCCCCTCACGAAGACCCAGCTCAAGCTAAAGATGGGCGGTTGAACGAGGCACTGGAACTCACTAGTTAGCGGCATGAAGGTCCCGCCGAGGCGATGCAGCATTGGAGGGCTTAGGCCAATGCTTGGATTTGCAACGTCTCCGCGGGACCCAACCCGTTGAGCTCTTTCCTCCGGCTACAACACCAGTGCCGGCTCGCAATCCAACGGCCCGCTGCGGCTGGTGGAGAACTCCAGCACCTCGGGCTTGACCAGCCGCTCGAAATCCGCGAACGACATGCGAAACAACTGCAGATGCGTCCCGGCGTTGAAGGCAATTTCGTCGTCGTGCGTCAGCGTTTCGTCCACATAGACCGGGATGCCATAGAGGTTGCCAAATGGCGGCATGGCTCCGGTTTCACAATCGGGAAACGCCTGCTTGAATTCTCTCTCGGTGGCCAGCGATGCATCCCTGACGCCGATAACTTTCTTCAGCGCCAGCAGATCGACCTGGTAAGACGCCGGCAGCACGGCCATCGCCAGCGCACCATCGAGCTTGACGATCACGGTCTTGGCCAGTTCCTGCCCTGGAATGTGTGTGATGGCTGCGATTCCTTGCGCGGTGAACGCCTTCGAATGCGAGATGACCACATACTGGATGTGGTGTTCGTCGAGGAAGGCCCTGGCTTTGCTAAGTGGCATGGCGACCCCCTGTGAACCATGCGGCGGGTCACCACCTGACGAGCATGACCCGTCGATGGCCCCAGTCTAGTCCGAAGGAAATGGATTACAAGTCCGCGCGTCACATAGCAGATGTGACAAGGGGTCTCGGAAAAACAGATTCCTCGCGGACTAAAGTCCGCTCGAACCAACAAATAAGGAGGCGTGTACGGCACGGCTGAAGCCGTGCCCCTTCAAACCGTTTTGGAATGTAGTGTTTCGTCCCCCGCTGGATGGTGAGTGACGACACTCGCTGCGGCCTCGATCCTATCTATGGCGTGCAAGATTGTCTCGGTCACAAAGTCGATGCCGGTGTCGGAGTTGAGCATGAGGTGATAGAGCTTTCGACAGGGCCACTCGGCGTTGTAGTACTTGCGGACGAACAGTGCCCGCTCGTTGTCGATGGTGTCGAGCATTTCCTCGGCTTCATGCTGAGGCATTTTCAAGGTGATGAGGCGGCGGAGCTTCTCCTCGCGCGAGGCGAAAACAAATACTCGGAACGTGTCATGCCGATTGCGCAGGATATACGGACCGCCGCGCCCGACAATCACGCAGTGTCCGTGCTTGGCCTTCTCTTCGATCACGCGGTGCGCTAACTCAACCATATTGTCGGCGTCGAAGATCTTGTCGTCGGCAACCGGCAGCGACCGCTCATAACTGCCGCGCCAGAAAACTTTTGCCAGCCGATGCAGAAGCGGGTCAACCTTTTCTTCGCAGCGCGCGACCACGCGCGGCGAGACCGAAGCAAGCTTGGCAATTTCGGCGGTGAGTTGCTGGTCGAGCAGCTCCCAGCCTTTGCGGCGGGCTAATTCCGCAGCGACCAGGCTGCCTCCTGCGCCGTATTCACGCTCGACGGTGATGATCTTGAACATGCTGGTCTTCGCCCCGTTACGAATATCCTAACTCTGCGCTAGGGTGTTGTACCGCGAATTTGCCTATTCTGGCAAGCAACTTTGCAACCCGCCCTCCGCGCGAAAGTTGTGGTTTCTCGGGCAATCTCGTTCTGTGCAGCGGCATTAATAGAGACGCTACGATGCGCGTTCTGCTGTGACCTCATCGACGCTTGGTGCGTCTAATTACCAGGTGAGGAGTGAGTACTATGCGAAAACTATTAATCGCTGGATTGTTTGTGGCTTTGAGTGCTGGCGCGTTCGGCCAGGTTTCCAGCAACGGGCCCGTCAATGCCGACTACGGCAAGAAAATCACGGCCGCTGACCCGGTCGAAGCCAAGATCGCGAAGGACGTCCGGCACCAGCTGCTGTTGCTGCCGTGGTATTCCATGTTTGACGATCTGGAATTCACGGTGGAGGGCCGTACTGTCACCCTTAACGGCTACGTGACCAGTATCCATGCGGTCACGAAGTCTGACGCGGAAGGCGTGGTCAAGCGCATCGAGGGGGTCGACAAGGTGGTCAACAACATTAAGGTTTTGCCGCCTTCTTCGCTCGACGACCAGGTGCGCCGCGAAACCTACCACGCAATTGCCGAGACCGGATCGCTTTCGCGTTACTTCTGGCCGGCAGCGCCCGATATGCGCATCATCGTGGACAACCAGCGGGTGACGCTGGTTGGCCGGGTGAATAGGGAAAGCGACAAGAACATGGCGAATATCGCAGCCAACACCGTGCCGGGGGTGTTCCAGGTGACGAATGACTTGCGAGTGGTGAAGTAACTTCGGCCATATAGCGGCTCGCCTATGAAATGAGCCTCGGAGGGGGCGACCCATGCGTCGCCCCAACCCCGCCGTCAATTCAGTAGAATTGTTCATTCGGCACGGGGTCCTTCTTGAAGGCTGTCTTGTATCTCACCATCGTGAGCGTTGCCCTGTGTCTGCAGGCTCAGCAGCCCAGCGACAGCCCCGATTCGAATCCGCCGGCTGCGCCGGTCGCGGCCACTGCGCCGAGCGACAAGCTTCCCCATCCCGATGAACGGTATTTTTTCAAGCACCTCGCACAAGATCAGCTAGGTATCTGGACCAGCCCCGCGCACGTGCAGCCTGCGGACCTGAAATGGCTGCTGCCCTCTTCAGGGATCGCCGCGGGATTGTTCGTCACCGATCCGGACAGTTCGTTTGGCATGGCCAGTTATCACCCCAATACGTGGAGGGAAGTTTCCAACTACGGACTGGGAGCTGCGCTGGGCACGACCGCCGTGATGTACGCGTGGGGACACCTTACTAACAACGATCGCGCGCGCGAAACCGGAGTACTGGCAACCGAAGCCATGCTCGACGTGCTGCCTGTGCAGTATGCGCTGCGTGGCGCTATGGGCCGGCTGCGTCCCTACCAATCGAATTACCAGAACGATTTCTTTGACGGCGGCAATTCGTTTCCTTCGAACCATGCCGCTGTGGCGTTCGCATTCGCGTCCGTGGTGGCCCGCGAATACCCCAATATCTACGCCCAGCTGGGAGCCTACGGACTCGCCACCGGTATTAGCCTGGCGCGCGTCGCCGCCAGTCAGCACTTTCTGTCTGACGCGTTCATCGGAGCCCTGATCGGCTACCAAACGGGCCGCCAAATTTACAAGACACGCCATGATTCGCGTATCGATGACGACCTCACGATCGTCGCGAAGGAAACATCGGCACCGTTGCCTGGGCGGCTGGCCAGCACTTATGTTCCGCTGGACAGCTGGGTTTATCCGGCCATCGAACGGCTGGCAGTGGCGCGCGTTATTCCCATGCCGTTTATGGGATTGCGTCCGTGGACGCGCATGAACTGCGCTCGCATGCTGGAAGGGCTCAACGAGCGACTGCAATTCAGCGCCGAACTTCCGGCGGAGTTGAATGCCATCCGCGTCGCGCTGAACCAGGAGTTCGCCGACGAGTTGAGTGCGCTCGATGGCAAGCCGTACGAGTTAATCAGTCTCGATACGATTTACACGACCCTCACGGGAATCGCGGGCCAGCCGTTGAACGACAACAACCTTGGCCAGTCGCTCATCAACAATTATGGGCGTCCGTATCAGGAAGGCTTCAACAACTACACGGGATTCAGCGCCCGCGCCGACGACGGACGCTTCTCTTATTACGTCAACGGCGAATATCAACACTCGCCCTCAGCGCCGCCGTATCCGCTGTCGGCGCGTCTTGCCATTGCGGCCGTCAACATTGATCCGCTGCAGCCGGCGGTGCCGTTCCCGCAGATCAACCAGTTCCGCCTGCTTGACACCTATGTGTCCACCAAGTGGCTCGGGCAGGATATCTCAGTGGGCAAGCAAAGTCTCGACTGGGGCCCGAGCGAATCAGGCTCGATGCTGTTCAGCGACAACGCCGAACCTATCTGGATGCTGCGCATCAACCAGACCGAGCCGCTATATGTCCCGGGCGTGTCCAAGGTCTTCGGCTCGTTTCGGTGGGACAACTTTTTCGGCAAGCTGGGCGGTCACGACCAGTACCCGGTTGGGCCGTACATCTATGGGAACAAGCTCAGCTTTAAGCCGTTCGCGCGATACTCGTACGGATTAGGCGGCCACCACCCGTTTCAAGGAATTGAGATTTCGTTCGCGCGCACCAACGTTTTCGCGGGCGAAAACCATGTGCCACTTACTTTCGGCTCGTTCTGGAACAGCTTTACCAGCTTCGGCGCTGTGCCTGCCGACGTGAAGTTTTCGCGCAACGATCCCGGAGCGCGCTTCGCCAGCTTCGATTTCTCGTGGCAGTTCACCCCGTGGGTGAACATCTACATCGACATGCTCACGCACGACGAGATCACACCGCTAGCCGCACCGCGACGTGCCGCCTTCAATCCCGGGCTGTACCTAGCTCGTCTGCCGGGAATCCCGAAGCTCGACCTGCGGCTCGAGGGGGTCACCACCGATCGCTTCGTCTCGCCGGCGACTGGCGGCTTTTTCTTTTACTACGAAGCCGTGTATCGCAACGTATATGTGAACAATGGCAATCTGTTCGGCAGCTGGATCGGCCGCGACGCCAACGGCTACCAGGCGTGGAGCACCTATCACCTTGGACCCAAGACCAGCCTTCAGGTGGCCTATCGCAACGTCAAGATCGCCAAGGAATATATTCCGCAAGGCAGCACGCAGCAGATTGCAAGCTTTTCCGCGATTCTGCGTCCTCGAGCGCAAGTCGAGTTTCGCGGATTGTTGCAGTATGAAAGCTGGCTGGAACCGGTGCTCGCTCCAACGCGCCAGCGCGACGTAACCGCGTCGGTGCAGTTCACCTGGTGGCCGGGCCTGGTCGCCAAGCGACCGTACGGCTGGACGCCGCGCTAGACGGCGTAATAGCGCAAAATCCGTCGCAGCGCCTGGCAGACGTCCGATACATCTTGTTGCGTCATGCCGGCACTCAATGGCAACGAGATCGTCCGCTCCCCGATGTAAGTCGCGTTGGGAAAGTCGCCATCACGCGCGCCAAATCGGTCGGTCCAGAAGGGCTGCACATGCACTGGCTCGTAATGGATGCCGACGCCAATGTTCTCGGCCTCCATCGCCGCCACGATCGGTTCCCTTCCCACGGACAGTTTTTCTAACCGCAGGAGCGGCGTGTAGAGGTGAAAAGCGTGCCGATTCGCGCTATCTCCGAGCGAAGGCAGAATTACGGGCATGCCGTTGAGGCCCTCGTCGTAGGCGCGCCATAATTGCTCACGCTTCGCCCGACGTTCCTCCAAGAACGGCAATTGCGGAAGACCCAGAGCCGCCTCCATGTCAGTCATGTTGTACTTGTAGCCTGCGGCGCGAACTTCGTAGCCGGCGACATCGCCCGCGAACCGGGTCCATGCGCTGGTGGCGACTCCGTTGTACGAAAGCAGCTTTATTCGTTCGATCAGTTCCCTGTTCCGGCTGATGACCATACCGCCGTCGCCAGTAGTGATGCTCTTGGTGGGATAGAAGCTGAAGCAGCCCGCGTCACCGATCAACCCGGCTCCCACATTGTGGTAGGTGGTCTCGATGGCGTGCGCGCAGTCTTCTACTACCTTGAGATTGTGCTTTTGGGCAGTCGCGAGGATTGCATCCATCTCGCAACTGCCTCCGCACATGTGAACCACCATCACGGCCCTGGTGCGGGAGGTGATTCTTGCCTCGATGAGCGCGGGATCGATGTTCAGCGACTCGCGCTCGCAGTCCACCAAAACAGGGGTCGCGCCGGTGTGCAGAATCGCATGGACGGTCGAGCAGAAGGTGAGGGTCGGGGCAAGTACTTCATCGCCGGGTCCGATGCCTAACGCATCGAGAACGAGATGCAGTCCCGCACTGCAACTGCTCACAGCCGCTGCGTATGGTGCGCCCTTGTATGCGGCGAACTCTTGTTCGAACTGGCCTACGCGCTCGCCAAGCCCGATCCAGCGGCTACGGATGCACTCGGACACGGCGGTTACTTCCGCCTCACCAAGCACCGGCTCGCCAAAAACGATGCGCTTCTCGCGGGCACGGACGGGCGCTCCGCCTGCAATCGCAGGCAAATCATTTTTCTCGTGATTGGTGTGGGAAATTCCGCTCTTAGGCGGCTTGGAATCCATGAAGCGTTCTCAACTAACCGGATTCTACAGATTGAGCGCACCATCCATCAACGCCTCTGGCCTGTATGGGGCTAGGAGTTCATCTATACTTCGTGCTGGAAATGCCCACGGTCTCCGTCATCGTCAACCTTTATAACGGCAAGACTACCTTGGCTGAGGCGATCGACTCGGTCCTCGCCCAGAGTTTCGCCGACTGGGAGCTGATTGTGTGGGACGACTGCTCCACCGACGAGGGCGCATCCATTCTCGATCGCTACCATGACGACCGAATTCATTACTTCCGCTCCGCGGCGCAGGTTTCTCTCGGGCGGGCACGCCAGCACGCCATTAAGATGGCACAAGGCGAGTGGATTGCGTTCCTCGACCAGGACGATCTGTGGCTTCCCAACAAACTCCGGTGTCAACTCGCGCTGGCCCGCGAGAGGCCGGATGCCGCACTCATCTATGGCCGCACGGTTCGCTTCTACCCCGACGGGACCGAGCGCGACTACGACCAAGCGCACGAATACAGCAATCTTCCCGAAGGCGACATCTTCGCCGAGCTATTCGCGAACTCGTGCTTCATCGCGATGAGTTCGGCCATGTTCCGCCGCTCTGCCATCGACGCCATAGGCGGGGTCGCTGACAGCATCGCCATTATTCCTGACTACTATCTGTACACTGTGGTCGCGCGCCGCTTCCCTGCTGCGGCTGTGCAGGAAGTTGTCTGCCGTTACCGCATGCATGACGCGAACACCTCGCAGACCACCGCGATCTTCGTGCACGAAGAAGCACTTCGGCTCATGGACACGTGGCAAGGCGACGTGGATCCAAAGATTCTTGCAAAGTGTAAGCGTCATCACTCCACGCAAATCGCGCTTGCTGAGATGCGAGCGTCCGACACACTCCTGCGTGGACTTGGGCGGCTGCTGAAAGATGGATCCGTGGCCTCGCAGCTAGGACGCCCTTTCTATTATGTTTTTCATGTTGGGCGGCGGAACATGCTTGCTCCCTACTGGAAAAGAGTTGGCCGGCAATCGTCCGGCTATACTGTCTGATCGTCTTTGCTCTCCGTTCAATCATGCCCGCAGTCAGCATCATCATGAATGTTCGCAACGGGGCGGCCACGCTGCGCGCGGCGCTCGACAGCGCACTGGGCCAGACTTTCGCTGACTGGGAACTGATCGTGTGGGACGACTGCTCTACTGACGACAGCGCTGCGATCATCGCCGAGTTGACCGACCCGCGCATTCGCTACTTCTTAGCTCCTGAGCAAACCGCACTCGGGCAGGCGCGCGACGCCGCTATTCGCTGCGCGCAGGGCGACTGGCTGGCCTTTCTCGATCAGGACGATCTTTGGCTGGCACGCAAACTCGAACTGCAACTCGCGCTCGCCGATTCGCGCGATGTCGGATTGATTTACGGCCGGACCATTTCCTTCTCACCTAGCGGCAAGCAGTACGATTACGATCCGTTCCACGAGTTCGGCCCACTTCCCGTGGGCAATATCGTGGCTGAATTGCTAGGCAAGGGATGCTTCATCGCCATGAGTTCAGCGCTTATCCGCCGGTCCGTAGTAATGGGAACCGGCGGAATTCCCGCGCACATTCGGATCACACCGGACTACTTTCTGTATCTTGCGGTTTGCAGCAAGTACTCGGCACGTGCCGTACAGGACGTCGTTTGCCGCTATCGATTGCATGCGGGCAGCATGACCAGCGTGTACCGGCGCGAATCGCTGGAAGAAACATTGCAACTGGTGGACGACTGGCGCAGCCAAGTTTCTCGCGGCGATTACGCGCGTCGCCGCGCACACATCTCCACCGCGCTTGCTGTGGAAGAACTTCGTCATAGCGGCTCATTTGTTCAGGGAATCCGAAGGCTGATGAAGGAGGGGTCACTAGCCTGGCTGGCGGGACGGCCGTTCGTTCATGGGTGGAGGATGGTCAGAAGAAAAGTGCGAACCCCGTACCGGATGCATTCCAAATAAAGCGCCTGCACAACCGCGGGTCAGTACTCTTCGCGGGATTGGACGGCAATCGATTTCGCCGGTCGCCGGCTGTAGGTTGGTACCGGCTCAGGCTCGCGGCGTTGATAGGCCGCGACTGGCCCTTTCACCAGTGTCTTGTCTTCGCGCAGGCGGAGTTCCAGCAAGCGAACATACAGGCGCGCTCGCAGCGCGCCTCGCACGAGCCATTTGAACAGCCAATTCTGGCGGAAATATCCATACGCTTCGTTGAACAGCACAAACGCGGCGGTCTCGTCGCGCAAAGCGGCTTCGGGATTCTGTCCGATGCTGCGGCTGCCGTAGTGGACCACTTCGGCGCAGGGCGTGTACCACACGCTGTAGCCGCGACGGTTCAGGGTGAAATTGTAGGCAAGGTCCACCATAAACTGGCCGAAGCGTTCGTCGAACATTCCCGCGCTTTCCCAGGTCGCGCGTCGCACCATGTAAGCCGAGGTTCCAATGCTCTGCACCTGCTGCGCGCGCGAGTAGTCGAAGTCAGCGTTGTAATACTGGTTCATCACACGGCTGTCGGGAAACAGCTTATGCCAGTTCAAAGCTTGCAGCAGGAAAGTCCCTGCGCCCGCGAATCCGCGAATGCAGTGCTGTACTGAGCCGTCGCCGTTCAGCAGCTTGGGGCCGCAGGCCGCGACCTCGGGATGGGCGTCCATGAATTGGACCAGCGCTGCCAGTGCATTGCCGGTCAGCAGAGTGTCGCTGTCGAGATGGCAGGCATAGCGGCCGCGGGCGACACGCATTCCCGCGTTGTGATTACGGGAATAGAGCCGTCGCTCAGGATTGCACACCAGACTGACTTGCGGAAACAGCGTCGCCACCATATCAGGGCTGCCGTCGGGCGAGGCGTCATCCACGCAGATGACCTCGAAGGTGATGCCTTGGGTGTACTGATACACGGAATCCAGGCAGCTTCGCAGCAGCTCACGGGTGTTGTAACTAGCTATAATGACAGTTAAATCGATCAACGGTCCGGTTCCACTCCCAGCCTTGTACATCGGCCCAGTCGGTAAAAATATTCGTGCTACAAGGCCAGAGCTGTCCGGAAGACCCGTCAAATCGAATGCTGCGACGAGGTTTCACGCGAGTTGCGAGGTCATCAGTCGCACATCAGACGGCGCAACTCAATTCGAACTATCGGCGTTCCCACCGATTGAAGTGGCGATACAAAAAGCGTAACCAAGACCGCGATCTGCTTCGAATTTGTGCTCCGCCGCAGAACCGTTCACGGGCATTGCACGGGGCACGCCAGCTAACCTGATCTTCCAGAATGTAAGCAGTTTAAAGGCGGGGTTGCCGCCCGCCAATAGCTCATTAGTAACCGTCCGGGTGGTGCCTACGTGAAGCTCAATATTCCTACAAATCCAAAGGTTTTATTAGGCAAAAGGCTCCGATTGTCGAGGGCAGGTGATTTGCGGGCCACGAGCAATTCCCACACAATCCAAGACCCGGAGGGTGTGAGGCATGCAGCAGTTCGAGAGTGGCCCTTAGGCGGTTTTTTGTACCAGGTCTGGAAACCGGGACGCGATTGCGGCATGAAGCTGCCGGGCCCGAGCAGGGTTTTCGGCACTACGGTCAAGGTCCCAGATCTGCGCTTCGTTCAGCGGCCGAAGCGCTCCTTCTTGCGAATCGAGGGAAACGACATACTGGTATTGCCCGTCGATCACCCCGATCGTCCCGTGACGAAGGGGCTTAAAGACACTGTTCTTTTCAAGATGCTGGGTAAAGGCCAAGCCTTCGCGATCTCCCGGGCCATCGTTGTTCAGCCATGGAACGAGCGATCGGCTTGGCATCCAATCGGGCCTCGGCAGGCCAAGGAGTTCGAGCATGGTCGGCGCCAACGCGGTTTGATCACAGGTGAGGGCAATCTTGCGGATATCTTGCTGGTCGGGCGTGCGGATGATCAGCGGGATGTGGATGATGGGCCGCGTCTGATAGCGGCTTTCATGTTGATAGACGCCGCCCTCGAAACTTTCGCCGTGATCGGCCGAAACGATGACGGTGGTATTGCGTAGTTTGCCGTCGTTCTCTACATCGGAGATGAATTTGCCGAAAGCACGATCGGCAGTGGCAACGTATTCGTCGTAGGCGAGGCGACGGCGGGAGACCTGACCCTGTTGGTCAGGAGGGTACACGGGTTTCCACTGGCTCCATGGCTCGTTTTCAAAGGAGCGCAGTTCACGTTCGGGCAGAAAACGTCCCTGGTCCGTACTGTCGGGAAGATACGGAGCGTGCGGAGTTATTACGTGGACCCAAAGAAAGAATCCAGCGGGCAATCCCGATATCATCTGGCGCGCTTGCTCAAAGGTTTCCGCGGGCCGCAATCGCATCGAGAGGTCGATGGGCATCCTGCCCCAAAAATTCCACACGCGTTCGACATCGAGGTATTCGTCGATCCGAGAGCCAAAGCCCGTATCCTGGTGCAACGGCTTGGTGGCGTTCCACAGATGCTGCAGCCCGCCCGATTGGAAGACCGGCTCCGGCAGGAAATCATAACCGTCCTCAAGACCCTGCCCAAAGTAATAGGCAAAAGGATTACTGACGAACGCGCCGGTGGCATAGCCGGCGGTGCGCATGGCACGCGGCAGACTCTTGTCTAGTTTGTTGCCACGTAGCTGTCCCTGCAAGTGATACACGCCGGATTCGGATGGATACATTCCCGTCATCATCGCCGCCACGCTGGGAGTGGTAAACGTCGCCGCCGAATAAAAGTTGGTGAAGACGGATGATCTGGCAGCAAAGGCGTCGATGTTCGGAGTCGTCGGGAGGCCGTAGCCGTACAACGACATATCCTCGGCACTTAACGCGTCGAAGGTGATGAGCAAGAGGTTGGAGTTGCGCTGCTGCGGAACCAGCGCCGCCTTCACAATGCGCGCCGATCTGCCGATTGCGAATTCGGTGGCGATCAGGGCGGCAGTGCCGGCCACGGTGGCTACGGCGGTGCGCCGTGTCACCCTGTCGGTTAGGACGCCGTCGAGGCTGGTCACTACTCGGCGGCGAGTGCGAGGAAGGCACAAAGCTACGGCGAAAGCCAGGACGTAGATTGCGAGCAGAACTGGGGCGACTCCCTCGGCGCGGTTCGATAACCTGGCCAGGCTGGTCACGGCGAATCCGGCGTTCAAAAACACGACCAGAACCACGGCGACTTTCGTCGCCCAGCCGGCAATCCAATCGCGGGAGGCTTTGAAATACCAAAGGAAAGGCGCAAGTGCGGCAGTACAAACAGACCCGAGGGCCATCCCGCCGAGCGCCACGAAAACAAAGCGCACGACTACTTCGAACACAACTTCGGCAGAAGTGAGATAAAACGTCCAGCCCTGAAGTTTACCCCGCGCCAGCGACAGAGTTTCCGTGAATAGCAAGCCGACAATCGCAAGCGTAGTAAGGCGAAACCAAAGCGGAACGAGTGCGGAGCGGAACTCGGATTGCTTACGCATGGGCAGTCAACATCCCCAACGGGGGAGAGTGACTAAAAACGTCGACAACCCGTTTTCTGAAGAAGCGAGGCGGCAGACGGCGGACACGAGCGGGCGTGTCGGCATCCGGGTGACCAGACCGGGCGCGTGGGGACAAACGTAGCTGCAAACGGCAAAAGTGACGAAGAGAAGTAACAAGGCGCACACCGCTCAAAACAGGTAAAACTCCCCCACGAGACTCAACGGACTCCTCGGGGATTGAAAATGATGGTTAGACCTACGGAACCTGGAGAAATTCTAGCATGATTCAAGGGCAACTACTTCTACCGTAATCATTGCGACGCCCGGGGCTTGACCTGCCCGGGGAAGCGTTGTACGTTCGGCTAAATTGTAAGAGCAAGCCTGGATTGCAGGAGAGACCAACTTTGCCTGGCATTTTTATCAGCTATCGTCGCGAAGATTCGGAAGACTCTACCCGTGCCATTTACGAGAGCCTGGTTCCCCGGTTCGGCAGAGAGCGGCTCTTCCTCGATGTTGAGGCCATCAAGCCGGGATCGGACTTTCGCAACTCGATCGAAGAGTCGCTAGCCGACTGCGGAGTGTTCCTGGTGGTCATTGGGCCGAACTGGGCCAACATCAAGCCAGATAATGATCCTTCGGGACCGAGGCGACTCGACAGCCCGAGCGATTTCGTGCGCCAGGAAGTCGCGACCGCACTGAAAAAGGGCGGGAGCCTGCCGGTCATTCCCGTGCTGGTGCGTGGCGCGTCGATGCCTGCGGCGGAGCAACTTCCAGACGATCTGCGGGACCTGGCGTATCGGAACGCGATTGCGTTCAACAACCTGGACTGGGACGCAAATGTATCGAAGCTGATCGACACGATTCGTCCGCACGTGGGAGAGCCTACGGATGCGCAGCAAGCTGGTGGGGCTACGCCGGCACACGCTGGGATTCGTCGCGGAGCTTCGGAAGCCTCCGCATCTGCAAGTTCCACTGCGTCGTCGGGAATCAGCAAAGGACTGATCATCGGCATCGTTGCAGCGGTTGTTGTCGCCGCGGCGATTGGATATTTCATGTTCGCACGGCCATCGGGGAACACGTTGGCGGTGACGCTGGTGCGCAATCCGCGGCTAACGAGCCTCGCGGGCCCCATCGACGTCAGCATTGACGACCAGACGGTGGGACAGATACGGGCGAGCGCGAACGGGACTAATCCGCTGCAGTTTCACGTCACGGCGGGTGAACATCGGTTCAAGTTCTCCGATGCGGCGGCAAAGAGCAGCTGTGATGGGACGTTCAGCGTGACGGCGCAACAAACGAAATTCACTCCACGTATGCGCGACGGAGGCACGGCCTGTGGGCTGGATGCCGTCATGGGCGGCTCGTAATTGCTCGGCTGAAACTAGCGCCATGGTAGTTGAAGTAGCACTTTGATTCCGCGAAAGCCCCCCACTTTGGGAAGGTCCTTAGTACCAAAGGCCCTATTGCGTTTTCACAGCAATCTGGGCCAAAATCCTGAAGCGATTTAGGCAAGAAGAAGCAATTGGATCCAGGTTGGTCTCGGCGACCGAGCACTTTCGTCACACCGTCCAAAAGATTGGCTCTGAGGACTGATCGCCATGAAGGCTGTTTTTTTCTTTTTTATTCTTGGCATATCTGCCATAACCTCCGTCGCGCAGACCGGTCCAGCATCGGCATTGCTCCCTGATACCCCGAATATCTCTGCACTAGACAACGGAACCGTTACCCTCGATGACAGCCTTGAGAGCGGCGCGGTGGCGCGGGACCCAGTCTCGATTCCCAACGCCCCCAGTGCTTCATTGCCTCAATTCACGGTTAACCTCGCCTTCGCGAAAAATCCCGATCAGTCCTTCAGCACCTCGCAGACAGCGCTTTACGATTTTTTTGTCGACACCGGCACTCCGAGTGGTCCAGCGGGCGACCTGCCGCGTACGGAAGACTCGAGTTCCAGCAAGACTCTGGCGTTGAAGCCGGTGGAACCACCGCATCAGGACACCAAAGTTCACTGGGCAAAGGCCAATGGGGAAGCCCTACTGTCAACCGGGATCATGCACACGTTCAATTTGTGGACGGAAGCAGGAACGCGTGACGCCCTTTACGGGCCGTGGGCGAAGGATTGGCTGCGTTCTGTCAGTGAACTGCGTGGCTGGAGCGACAGCGATGAGTTCATGGCTCCGTATGTCGGCCATCCGATTCAAGGATCGATTTTCGGCTTTATCCTGCGACAGAACGATCCGCTCTACCGTGATGTCCAGTGGGGCGACGGCCGCGATTACTTCATGAGCTTGCTGCGCTCGATGGCGTTCTCGGCGGTGTGGCATACGCAGTGGAAGATCGGCGTGGCCAGCGAGGATTCTATTGGCAACGTGATGCTGCACGCGTCGCCGGGATTTATCACCCTGGTGGACACCCCGACGCTGGGCGCGATCACCATGATCGGCGAGGACGCGCTGGACCGGTATCTGATCATGGGGCTGGAGAACCGTACCGCCAACCGCCCGCTGATTGCGCTGACGCGGTGCTTTCTGAATCCCGGACGGTCATTCGCCAACCTGATGGCGTTCAGGGTGCCGTGGCACCGCGACACGCGAATGGGGATCGTTGGCCAAAACTTTATCGTTCGCAAGGAGCTGTTGGCTGACTACCGGGCTGGCGGACCGAAGCCGTTCGAGTTTGTGCGACGTCCGAACGACTCGAGTGACACTGACCCCAACCACGTGTATCCGAAAGCAGCGCCGATTGAGTTGGCAGCGTATCCCAATTTCGAGCGATTTTCGGGGCGGAATTGCATCGGCGGAGGAGGATCGGGCGCTGCGCGGTTCAGCCCGACATTGCAGATCGTGGCGGAAATCAACGGATGCCTGATCATGGGCTTCTCGAACTACACGCAGAGCGGCGATTCACTTTTCTATGGAGCCGGACCGCGCTGGACTCCGCTGGCTTCGCGGCGCGTGTCACCGTTTGCCGAGGTGTTGTTCGGTGGACGGAAAGTCACCTACGAAGTAGACAACCCGCAGCTGGAGAAAACACTGCTCGACGCATGGAACGATGGAAGCGGTACGCTGCCGCACTATCCCAAGCGGAGTGATTGGTCCACGGAAGTGTCGAGCAACGGCCCCAGCATCGCCGCGGGCGGCGGCGTCGATGTGGTAGTCACGCGGCCGTTCACGTGGAGGCTGGTGAACGTGCAGTACACCCACTCGTGGATGGGCGGTGTCGACAAATCCATCCCGAGAACGGAATCCGAATCACCACGGAAGCGGTGTTGCGCATCGGAACGTGGTGATTAGTTCTCGGCGGCGTCACACATTTTAGACCGCACCTCACAGTACGTAGCGATGCCCAGCAACCCCGCTCCCAGCAAGGCCAGCGACGACGGTTCCGGAGCTGGGTTCGACGGTGTAGAACTGACGGAAAGGTTCCAATCCAGGTCGAAGCTGCTGATTGATGGACATACGGAAGGGCAAAGGCTGTAGTCCAAGCTCAAAGGAGCACTGGTTGTGCCCGTCAACGTGACGAAGGCGAAGTCAGGAAGGTTGTTGATGTACATGGAGCCCAAGGTCCCCACAGAGAAGTCGATGGTCGCCGATGAAGATCCCAGCACTCCGGTTGCATAGCCAGAACCGGGATACTCAGAGTAACCAACGAGGACAACGCTGCCGTCTGAGGCCAGGTTGACCTCGAGAGACTCCAACCCGACGAAATTCTGCGTGACAGCGGGGCCGCTTGTGGTAGCGCTGTAAAAACCCATGTTGATGGTGTATATCTCGAAGTTGACGGCCGTGCCGATGGGCAAGCTTCCCGCTGGAGTCGTCAACGTTCCCGAGCCGGATCCCCCTAGAAATGCAGAACCGGGAGAGTACGTAATCGGGGTAGTTGAGCTGAATCCGAGGATAGTTGAAGTTATGGTGTTGGCACTCGCGACCGTGGTGAGCGATAACAACACCGCCATCATGGCGACGTACATCCATTGATTTTTCACTTGATCATTCTCCTTGGCTAGGCCCCGGTCGGACGAAATCGAAGGTCCGTCGATCACCGCAGCTCGCCCGAGCTTGCCGCTTACCTTGTGAGATAGAGCACGCAGGAAACCAGACGCCGTCATGGCCACTCGCGCCGTTGAAGCAGTCATTGCGTGTTTGTTTTCAGTGAAGTGCGAATTCTGGACAGGGCCCGCCCTGGTCGTCATGGTGGCGCGTGCCGCTACAGCTAACCGAATGGATAGTGTGAGGGTATCCGTTTGTATAGCGGAGAGTGATTTCGACGGTTGTTTCAGTCGTGCCAATCCTTCCTCGCCCGCAGTCAAGGGCCATTTACCCCCTTCGTATAATCTGTGACGGGGTGAGTCCGAATGAAAGTGCTGACCAAATTCAATCTAGTGCTGCTGGTGTTTTTTGGCGCCAGTGGGATTATCATCGCGCACCTGGCCTACCAGTTCCTGATGGGGAACGCCCGCGCCCAGGTGCTGCAACAGGCTGAGCTGATGATGGCCAGCGCCAGTTCCACTCGGACCTATACTTCGGAGCAAATTAAGCCGCTGTTGCTGAAGAACCCTGAGCACGAAGTTACGTTCCTGCCGCAAACGGTACCGGCGTTCGCCGCGACCACGATTTTCAACTCGATGCGCAAGTCGTATCCGGACTATTCATATCGCGAGGCCACGCTCAATCCCACCAATTTGATTGATCGTGCGGACGATTGGGAGACAGACATCATCCGTTATTTCTCGGACCATCCGAACGACAAGAAGTTGGTGGGCGAACGCGAGACACCAACCGGCCGTCAGCTCTACCTCGCCAGACCGCTGGCCGTGCAAGCCAGTTGCCTGGAGTGTCACAGCACGCCGGATGTCGCGCCCGCAGCGATGATCCACACCTACGGCAACCAGAACGGCTTCGGATGGAAGCTGAACCAAATCATCGCCGCACAGGTGGTGTCGGTACCGATGTCGCTGCCGATACAGGTGGCAGACAGCGCGTATAAGCGGCTGATCCTGTTCCTGATTGTGACGTTCCTGGTTACGATTGCGGCGCTGGATACGGCACTGTACTTGATCGTGATTCGGCCGCTGCACCGGGTTTCGCAATCGGCGGACCGCATCAGCAAGGGGAAACCGATCTGCCGGAGTTGGAGGTCAAAGGACGCGACGAAATCGCCAACGTGACGGGCTCGTTCAACCGCATGCACGTGAGCCTGGCGAAGGCATTGAAGATGCTAGAGCAGTGAAGTTTCCTTTCACCCTGTCGCCAAAGTCAGGGCGACGAGGATTGCGGGGCCCAGCCTTTCGCACGGCGGCGACAGATGCGGCACCCACTGTATGAGTGTTATCGCTTCTTGGTGGCCAGGAACTTGGAGCGGTCTTTCTCGGTGCCGATCTCGCCCGCAACCGCGGCGTACAACTCATCGACCGAAGAGCAGCGGTCGGCGGCGCGCTTCACCACTACTTTGGCGATGGGACCGATGAAGGCGGCCAGTTCCCTGCTCACCGAATCGAGTTCCGAAGGTTGAAACTTCGAAGGACGAGACGGGTCGCTGCCTGGCCTCGGCGTCGGAGTGGTCGTCCCGGGCTTGTCGCTAGGCGTTGTAGTAGTCGCGGATGCCGGAGGGATGATGGAAAGCCGCTCGATGGTCTGCGCTTCCTCAAACGAAATGTCGCTCAGACCGGCAAGAAATTCCGTGGCGCTCTGGTAACGCGCAGCCGGATCTTTTGCCATCGCTTTCAGAATCGTGCTGCAGATTCCCGTGGTGAGCGCGGGATTCAATTCGGCCGGATAGCGCGGCTCGGTGCTGACGTGGCAGCGCATGATCTCGTAATCGGTGCCTTTGAAGGGCGTCTTTCCGGTGAGGATCTCATACAGCATTGCGCCGGTAGAGTAGATGTCAGAGCGCGCATCCACGCGCTCGCCGCGTACCTGCTCGGGCGACATGTAGTGCAGCGTTCCGAGCACGTGGCCAGGGCGGGTGGAGGTGGCATCGGCCGTGCGCATGGCAAGACCGAAATCGAGCAGCTTGGCTTGTCCGTCGAGTGTGATCACGATATTCGACGGCTTGATGTCGCGGTGAATCACGCCGCGAGCGTGGGCGTATTCCTGCGCCGACAGGGTTTGGCGAACATACTCGATACCTTCCAGCGGGCGGCGCGGCCAGGGCGAGCGCATCTTCCATTGCAAGTCTTCGCCCTCGACGAACTCCATCACCATCGCGACCTGCTCATTCACCTGAAAGGCGGTATGCAACTGCGCGATATGCGGGTGCGAGAGGCTGGCAAGCACACGAATTTCGCGCAGAAAACGCTCGGATAACTCGCTTCCGCTGCGGTCAGAACGCAACAGCTTCAGCGCCTCAACACGCTGCGAAATCACATGGCGAACCTTGTAGACCTCGCCGATACCACCCGAACCCAGCGGGCTCAGCACTTCGTAATCGCCCAGCCTTTCTCCCGACTTTAACGGCAAGCCAATCCCTCCTGATGTTGCGACAGACTCAATTGCATTGGGAATTTCCCCACGTTGGTTTTTCTATTCTGCGGTGAGCAGGATGCGAATGCAAGCGACGCAGCCGTCGACTGGGACGCGTCCAGCTTACCGACGATCATGAATAGAGTAAGTGCGCAACTGATTCACCCATTTTCCAAGAGTGCGGAATATCACAATTCATTGTGATTGCACTCACCGGGATTTCGAGGTGGTAGCGGCCACCCTTGTTTCATCAAGGAGAACTGGCCATGGCAACCACTTATTCGACACCCTGGTTTCATAGCAACCGTTATGCCGCCGATGCCGTCTGCGATTTCTGCGACGGCCTGGTCCGCCACGAAGCGTGGTGCATAACCCGCAATCCGGAAGTGCTCAACGCATGGGAGGCGGTGAGCGAACCCGCCAAGCTCAGCATCCACGATCAGCTCATCTTGCACGCGCTGGGCGTCGCCTGGAGCGGCAAATGCAAAGACAAATGCAAGAGCAATTCGACCACCCAGTAGCCGGCTGAATCGAATCTTGCGAAGCATGGTAGCGCTGTCGCAGCCGTCCGCACGACCGGATTGAACTACGCGCGATCGCACCTTCCTTTGGCCTGATCTGCCTCCCAAGCCAGCCAGCCGGGTCCCCGGGTTTCGGAACGGCAAAGTCGTCCCGATATGGGATAAACTTGCAAACTTTACGATTTGCCGGTAACGGACTCGTACGATTCTGCCTATGATGCAACAGAGCCTCCCCCTAATAAGAAAGATCGAGGCGCATGATGAAGCTGCTGCGCGCCACGCAGTTTGCATCTGTCTGGCTATGCTGTTCGTGTATCTGGTCCGGCTCGGGAAGCGCTCAATCCATTCCCGGCCCACCCTTGGCTGCCACGGCGGCGGTCATTCCTCAGCGTCCCGCGCCCAATAGAACCATCCGGGCTTTTCCGCGCCTTAACCTGTGGCGAGGCTTCGAGCTAAGCTACGTCGGAATGTTCAGTCCGGATGCGCAGTTTCACGTTCCATCCAAGATGGCCGGCACGACGGGATCGCTAGCCGAGACGACCATTTTGCCGGCGGCATCGAGGACCCAACCCGAGCGCCGGGGGGACGTGCCGGAGTCGATGCTGGTCTCGAACGAACGGGTTGTGGATCACTTCGAGCCGCCAGCACATGCTGAAGCGATCGGGCAGATGCACTCGCCAGCCGGCGTGTGGCGTAGTCGCTTTTTGACGTACGCTTTTGGACCTGTGAGTGTGCTGCATGCGCCGAGGCACATCACCACCGACTCGCGAAATCGCGTCATCCTCAGCGACCCTGATGGGGGCGGCATTCATGTGCTCGATCCCAAGGGTAAGTCGTCGTTCCGGATCGTAAGCGGGGCAGAGCGGCGGTTGCGGCGTCCCGAGGGCGTTGCTGTCGATGCCGACGATAATCTCTATGTCGCCGACTCGGTCCGCGGCATGGTGCTGGTATTTGATCGCAACGGAAACTTCGTGCGCTACGTGGGAAGTTACCAGGGTGAGCCGGAATATGCCCACCCAACCGGCATCGCTATCGACCGCGAGGCCAGACGCCTGTACCTGCTTGACACTCCACGGAATTTGGTTTTTGTGCTCGACCTTAACGGCAGGGTGCTGAAGAGCATCGGCAAGCGACACGATGGAACCGGGATTGGCGAGTTCGACGGTCCCACGGAGATTGCGGTGAACCACAAGCACGTGTTCGTGCTCGATCGCCGAGGAACGCGGGTGCAGGTGCTGGATGCGAAGTGCAATCCTGCGAGAAGCTTCGACCTGCCGCACGGACTCGATCCGCTGGTGAACCAGGACGATGGGCTGGGTACTGATCAAGAAGGAAATGTCTACGTGAGTTCGTTCGACGGCGCGCTGATTCGGGTGTATGCCGACG
Source organism: uncultured Acidobacteriaceae bacterium (assembly GCA_963749635.1). Classification (GTDB taxonomy): domain Bacteria; phylum Acidobacteriota; class Terriglobia; order Terriglobales; family Acidobacteriaceae; genus DASRAA01. The sequence continues at coordinate 64,992 of CAVVNW010000009.1, read as the reverse complement.
ACGGCCGATTCCTGTCGAGCTTCGGCCAACCTGGGCGAGGGGCAGGTGAATTTGCGGATCCGGCCGGGTTGTGGATCGATGCCTCGGATAGGCTGTATGTCGCGGACTCGGGAAATGGGCGGGTGCAGCTGTTCCAACTGAGGGCTACGAAGTAGCCTAGCGTTTTCCCGGCCCGAGCAGGGCTTTTCCCGGGAATGTGTCGGGAACCAATTTGCCCTGGTCAATCAGGACTGTTCCGCCGACAATCACGAACTGCATCCCTGAACTCGGCTCCATTGGAGATTGGTAGGTCGCGCGATCGGTGACGGTCTGCGCGTCGAAGACGATGATGTCGGCGTCGGCGCCTTCCTGCAGGCGTCCTTTGGCACGGGCGGCGGGAGTAGATTTCTCCAGTCGTTGCGCGGGCATCAGGCTCATCTTGCGAATCGCGTCCATCAGTGTGATGCTTCCCTTCTCGCGGACGTACTGGGCCAGCACGCGCGAGTAAGTTCCGGCATTGCGCGGATGCCCAGGCGCGCCATCGCTGGCAATCATCACCAGAGGATTCGGAATTACTTTGTCCACCACCTCCTGGGTATTGGCGAACATCAGCACCGACTGCGGCTGAGAAGAGTTGTGCAGCGCTTCGAAACGCTCCTTGGTCAGGCGTTCTCCGGTGTCGGGAAGTTGCAGCGCGCTGTAGTCGATGCCGAGTTTCTCGCGCCAGCCGGGATTGAACAGGGCGGAGTTGAGCATTGTCATTCCGGCTAGGTAGGGATATGCCTCGGTAGTTACATCGAGGCCGCGGGCGCGCGCTCCGGCGACCAGGGAAAGGCACTCGAGGGAGTCGCGTAGGCACGTGCTGTTGATATGCACGATATGCAACGATGCACCCGAGATGGCTGACGCGCCGATCACTTCGCTGATCGATTCAATGTCGGAGCCGGGCTCGCTGGAGCCGAAGCTGCGGACATGGGTGAACACCGGCACCCCGCGCGCGGCCGCCAGACGGAATATGTCGATGACTTCGAGGCGAGTGGCTCCGGGGGTGTACTGGATGCCCATACCGATGGCGAGGGCGCCGGCATCGAGTTCAGCGTTCAGGCGCTGACGGATGGCTTCGATTTGCTGGGGCGTAGCCGGATCATTGGTAGCTGGGCCGCTCTTGGGCAGGATCTCGGGAATGCCGGCATGCGTGCTGATCACTTCGGGAGGCAACGGTGCGCCGAAGACGAGCGCGCGCGCTGCGGCGTGACTGGCTGCAGTGCCGTAATTGATAAGAGAGTGACCGTTCTTCTGCTGAAGAAAGTTGGCCACATCCGGAACGCCGATTTCCAATTCGAGGGCAGTGGTTACACCGTCGAAGGCCTTCACGCGGCCGCTGTCGTTATCCTGTCCGTGCTGGTGAAGATCGATGAAGCCGGGAGCGACGATCAGGCCTTTGGCGCCAAGCACGCGGATGCCCGCCAGCGGATCGGTGGAGATGCGCGCTACCTTTCCGTTGGCGATGCCGACGTTGCGGACGGCGTCGAGGCCTGACTCGGGGTCCATCACGCGTCCACCTTCGATGACCAGGTCGTACTTCTGCGCGACGGCCGCGGTGGCGACGATTATTGCGAGAAACAGAATTAGCTTTCGCATGGGTCGCGATGTTACGTGAGTTGACGGTAATTCTCCACCTCCAATTGGGAAAGCCAAATCTTTGGATGCCTGTTGTAGTACCCTGTCCCAACAACTGCCGTCATGCCGCCGCATAGCGAAATCTTCAAAGAGCTTTCCTACGTGTTTATTGCCGCGATCGCCGGCGGCACACTCGCATGGAAGCTGCGCCAGCCGCTGATTCTGGGCTACGTGTTGGCGGGAATCGCCATCAGTCCGTTCACGCCGGGACCGCAGATTCACGACCCACACACTTTTCAGGTCATTGCCGAAGTCGGCGTCGTATTTCTGATGTTCTCCATCGGGCTGGAGTTTTCGCTGGAGGAGCTGGCCACGGTGAAGTGGGTGGCGCTGCTCGGCGCACCCCTGGGGATCGTGCTATTGGCTGTGCTGGGTTGCGGCGTGGGCTGGCTGCTGGGCTGGGGCGCGCTGACAGGTCTGGTGGTCGGACTCATCATTTCCGTCGCCAGCACCATGGTCTTGTCGCGGTTGCTGATCGATCGCGGCGAACTGCAATCGGAGCACGGCAGGGTGATGGTCGGCATCACGCTGGTCGAAGACCTCGCAGTGGTGGTGCTCACCATTCTCATGCCGGTGCTGGTGAGCCTGAGTCCGCATCATCTGTTGGGCGTTGCAGCAGCGCTAGGGAAGGCTGCGCTGGTGCTGGTGCCTGTCGGAATCGGCGCGACGTACCTGGTACCGCGACTTTTGGCGCGCATCGCCCGCGCCTGTAGCGACGAACTGTTTCTGCTGGTGCTGCTCGCTGTGTGTCTGGGCACAGCCGCGTTGACTGAGGCAGTGGGTCTTTCGCTGGCGCTGGGAGCGTTTGCGGCCGGCCTGATGGTGAGCGCCTCTCCGTTCGCGCACCGGGCGCTGGCTCAGATGCTGCCACTACGCGATGCCTTCGTGGCACTCTTTTTCGTCACGGTCGGCGTGCTGCTTAATCCGCGGGCTGTGGTGGGATATCCGGGATTGCTGCTGGCGATACTTCTATTCGTTGTGCTGGGAAAGTTCGTGGTGTGGACGTCGATTGTGAAGTTGTTTCGATATCCTTTATCAACGGCCGTGCTGGTGGGCACAGGACTGACCCAGATCGGCGAGTTTTCGTTCATCCTGGTGCAGGTGGCGCACGCCAATCACCTGGTCGGCGATTCGTTCTATTACGCCACGCTGGCTGCCTCACTGCTGTCGATTCTGATCAATGCTGCCTTGGTACGCGCCGTCCCCAGGTTCCTCACCGTACTCATGCCCCGTTTATCACTTAAGTAACCCCTCGCCGATTGCGCTTGAATCTGGCACTTGAGGCTCCTAAACTGGGGATGCTCTAGTGGTTCTTTCCCTTCCGGGCGTCAGCACGCCCAACCGTGGTTCCGCGACCTCCTTTTCGCCGTTGCAACCGCCATTTCGCCTGTTTGTTGCAATAGCTGTGCAATATGGTGTGGTTTTTGCCAGATAGACACAAAATATTGGGTTTTCTAAGTTGACGCCTGCCCCAGACGTGGATAAAGTTGCACAGGTGCAGCCACTTGATCCCTCCCGGGTGTTTGATTGGACAAGGGCGAAGCGCCTATCGGGCTGAAGCGTCACACGCAAGAAGGAGTACAAGTTGCTCAAACTACAAAAGTTACAGATCCTGGGATTCAAATCGTTCTGTGACCGCACGGAACTGAAATTCCAGGGAGACGGCGTCGCCGCGATCGTGGGGCCGAACGGCTGCGGCAAGTCGAACATCTCGGATGCGATTTCGTGGGTGCTGGGCGAGCAGTCGGCGCGGTCACTGCGCGGTGTGAACATGCAGGACGTAATTTTTGCGGGCACGCGCGAACGGAAGCCCACCGGCATGGCCGAGGTAACGCTGACCCTGGTCGATCCGGAAGTTTACGGCGAGGCGGGCGAACCGGAAATCGAAATTCAGGATGAGGTCCCCGAAGAAGACTGGGACGAGTCGGCGGTACGGACGGCCAAGTCGGAAGACGCCGAGCGCTACATGGAAGAAGTGAGCCCGGGACAGGGCGATGATGACGCGGTCGAAGCTGCGGATGCGCAACCTGCGGCGCAGGCCGAAGCTCTGGAAGGCACAGCCACAACGGGCGCGGCTGCTCAGCACGTAGTACTTAAGATCCGCCGACGGAAGTTCAAGCGCACATTCAAAGCGGGCGAGATTGCAGTAACGCGGCGGCTGTTCCGCTCGGGCGAGAGCGAATATCTTTTGAACGGCAAGCTCTGCCGGCTACGCGACATTCAAGACATCTTTATGGGCACCGGGCTGGGGCCCGAGTCATACGCGATCATCGAGCAGGGACGCATCGGGCAGATCCTGAGCAGCAAGCCAACCGACCGGCGCGCCATCATCGAGGAAGCGGCGGGCATCACCAAGTTCAAGACTCGCAAGCGGCTGGCGGAAGCGCGGCTGGAAGATGCGAAGCTCAACCTGGCACGCATCAACGATATTTTTGACGAAGTAACGCGGCAGATGAACTCGCTGAAACGGCAGGCGAGCAAGGCCGAGCGATACGCGAAGCTGCGCGACGAGATGCGGGCGAAACTGCGCGTGGTGCTGGCCAGCAAGTTCGCGCAACTCGATGCCGAGGCCGAAGCCTTGGAACAGTTGCTGACGGAAATCGGCGAAGAGCTGCGGGTGAAGGGCGAGGCCGTTCAGACGATGGAAGCCGAGCACGGGGAGCGTACGCAGCGCGGGTACGCTATCGAGCGTGAAGGCAACGAGAACCGCGACCAGCTCAACGCTGTGGTAATGGACATCGATCGCGCCATCGCGCGGCGGCGCACAAATGAAGAACGTTGCGCCGAACTGGATGCGCGCTCCGCGGGGGCGCAGGCCGAGTTGGGCAATGCGGAAGCGCAGCTTGCCCGGCTGGAGCAAGAGTTAGAAGAAAACCGCGGCATTCTGGAGTCGGCCAATGCCGACGTCGCGCAAGCGCAGGACGAGTTGCAGCAACGGCAGCACGAGGCGTCGCTCGCGTCCGGGACATTGATGGACGTCGAGCGCCAGCAGGAACTGCGGCGCAGCGCGATTCTGCAAGCGGTTTCAGCGGCCTCGTCAGTACGCAACCGCATCACGCAGGCTGAGGAGCGCATTGCCGCACTCGACCGCGAAGCGAAGCGGTTGGAAGGTGAAACGGCGACTGCGCATCAGCAGCTCGAATCCTTTGGCGGGCAGCGCGGACAACTGGGTCTGGAGTTCGAGTCAGCCTCGCAACAGGTAGAAGCGCTGGCTACACAGATCGACGAGAACCGTCTGCTACTGGAGCAGAAGCGCGGCGCTGAGTCGCACGGCAAGCAGCATCTGGATTCCCTGCGCGCGGAATATGCCGGCCTGATCGGCAAGAAGGGTTCGCTGGAAGCGGTCATCACCGAACACGGATACTCGACTGAGTCTGTGCGCCGGCTGTTCAAGTCGGGAGCAATGAACGGTGGGATGGCTCCCGTGGGTGTGCTGGCTGATTTTCTAGAAGTCGAGGACCGCTACGAGAGCGTGGTGGACGATTTTCTGCGCGACGAGTTGAACTTCATCGTGGTGAAGTCGTGGGACGCGGCGGATGAAGGGTTGCGGCTGCTGCGCAGCGATGTCGATGGACGGGCGACGTTCCTGGTGCATCCCGAAGATTCGCAGGCAAAGTTTTCCTTCGCAGCGGAGGAAGCCAGCTATCACGGCGTCCAACGCGACAGCGTGGTTCCGCTGAAGCATTGCATCCGCGTGCTGGACGGATTCGGCAAGTCGCTGGAAGTCATCCTGCCCAAGCTGGGCAACGGCTACATCGTGCCCGACCCCGAAGTGGGCCGCGACCTGGCACTGCAAAATCCCGACGCGTTCTTCCTGTCGCGGTCGGGCGAATGCTTCCATAACGTCACGGTTACGGGCGGCAAGCAGCGCAGCGAAGGTCCACTGGCTATGAAGCGCGAGTTGCGCGAAGTCTTGCGGCTGGCGGCAGACGTGGAACGCACGATCGCCGAAGAGCAAACCCGCGTGGCCGTTCTGACGCGCGAGATCGGCGAACTCACTGGCCTATTGCAGCGACTGGAAGACGACAAGCGCGAGGCCGAGCGGCAGGCGATGACGTCGGGACATACACTGCAACAACTCGATGGCGAAATGGTTCGCGTACGAGAGCGGCTTTCAACGTACGAGCGCGAGACGCAGCGCCTGGTGATCGAATGCGGCGAAAGCGAAGTCACTATCGCGGCACAGCGCACCGAATTGACCAAGCACGACGAGCAGAAGGCGGCGCTCGAAATCGAGATGCGGGCCGCGCAAAGCAGTCTGGATGAGTTGCGGCGGCGGCGCGATGAGGCGGCACAGCAGTCGAGCGATGCGCGGGCACGGCTGGCCACGCTGGAAGAACGTCGGCGCGGTGCGGCAGCGACCGTGGATCGGCTGGACGCGATGGTAACGGAAGTGAGTGCGCGTCTCGACAAACTGAAGGGGCAAATCGAGGCGGCGGCTGCGGAGAAAGAGCAGCGCGAACAAGAGAACATCCGCCTGGCGGAGCAGGAGATCGCGTGGACAGCCGAGCGCGAGACGGCGCAGCAGCGCGATCGCGAACTGCAAGACGAGCTGCAGGCGGTGCGCGTGCGCCTCGGAGAGCTGGAGGATGCGCTGAAAACGGCGCGGCATGAACTCGACGCAGCGCGCGACCGTCGTGGCGAGCTTGCGGCTGAACAGGCGCGGTTGCAGTCGGACGCGCAGCACATGGCCGAGACGTGCATTCAGGAACTGAGCCAGCCGCGCGAAGAGCTGCTGGCCGATGAATCATTGCCGCGGTTACAGGGCGAAGAGCTCGGCAACGAAGACGCGCTCTACAAAGAGATGCGCACCCGGCTGGAAAACATGGGTCCGGTGAACATGATGGCGCTGGAAGAGTATCAGGAGACGGCGCAGCGCCACGAGTTCCTGGAGACGCAGCGGCAGGACCTGCTGCAAGCGATCGAGAACACACTGAACACGATCAGAGAGATCGATACCATCTCGCGGCAGAAATTCGAAGAGGCGTTCAACCGCATCAACGAAAACTTCGCGCAAACCTTCAGCAAGCTGTTCGGCGGAGGCCAGGCGTTCATGCGGCTCACCGACTTGGAGAACGCGGCAGAGAGCGGTATCGACGTGGTGGCGTCGCCTCCGGGCAAGAAGCTGCAGAATGTGCTATTGCTTTCAGGCGGCGAAAAGGCGCTGACGGCGCTGTCGCTGCTGATGGGCATCTTCCAGTATCAGCCGAGCCCGTTCTGCATTCTGGACGAGGTGGACGCTCCACTCGACGAGGCGAACATCGGCCGGTTCACGACCTTGGTGCAGGAGATGAGCGGGCAGACACAGTTCATCATCATCACGCATAGCAAGAAGACCATGGGCATCGCGCCCGTGATGTACGGCGTCACGATGCAGGAACCCGGCGTGTCGAAGCTGGTGTCGGTGCGGTTCCACGAAGAGCCGGCACGGATGACGGCGTAAAGCGCAGTAACTTGCAACTAGCCGCCCAGGGTCCGAGCCCGAGGCGGCTTTTTCTTGCCGGATAAGACGCCACCGATTTCCGCGCGAACCTACGGTCGGGCCTCGTAAACGATGTTGAAGGGGGTTTCCGTGGCCCGGCGGAAGCGGCTGAATCCGGCCGCGGTAACCACCTCGCGAATTCGCGATTCCCCCGCCTGTGCGCCGAGACAGAGGCCGACCTCCTGCGAGCGCGAGCAAGGTGTACACAACAGAGTTGAAAAAGAGTAGTACACGCGGCCGACGGGATTGAGATTGTCTTTGAGTTGATCGTTGGCGAAAGGCTCAACGATCATCCACGTTCCGTCGTCGGCCAACGATTTGCGGACATGCGCGGCCGCTCCAATCGGGTCACCCATAGTGGAGACAATCGAAAACGGCCACGAAGTCGTAGCCTGTACCCGGATACTCTTTGGCTTTGGAAACCTCAAAGGTAACGCGGTCGGCGACGCCCTCCCGTTTGGCCGACTCGCGTGCCGCTTCGATCGACTTGTGATGGTAGTCGAATCCAAAGAAGCTAGATTTGGGGAACGCTTTGGCCATGAGCAGCGTTGACGCTCCTTTGCCACAGCCCACATCGGCCACGCGCGCTCCCGCTTCGAGTTTGCCCTGCACGTCGTGCAGCGCGGGAATCCACGTGCTTACCAGGTTTGCGGCATATCCCGGACGAAAGAACTTCTCGCAACCATGAAAGACTCCGTCAACATGTTCGTGCCAGCCCATTCCAGCGCCACTGCGAAACGAGTCCGCGATGCGCGGGACGGCGGCGAGCGAGCCTAGCGCAAGCTCGAACGCCCCGGGGAGATACGCAGGGCTGTCTTCCTGCGCGAGGGTGAAAGCCTGCTCTGCACTCAAGCTGAACTTGCTTGTCGTTTCATCGTAGGTAATGTAGCCACCGGCGGCCTGCGAGGCCAGCCACTCCCGCAGATACCGCTCGTCAGTCTGCGTCTTCGCGGCAAGCTCGGCGGAACTCATGGGGCCGTCCGCGAGGGCCTTGTACAGCCCTAGCTTTTCTCCAATGACAACCATGCCGGTGTGAACAGCCGCGCCGAGATCGGTTATGAATCGCCCGATGAAGGCGTTCAATTTGTCCATGTCGAGCTGGGGAGCTGCCGTAGTGCTCATGAGAGGTCTCCTTGAAGGAATTAGCCAGCAGTCCGAAGTGGAGGCGGGTCGCGAAAGGAGGTGCGAAAGGAAGATATGAAGTGCCTCGCCCGGAGCGAATTCTCCGTCGAAATGGCGTCAAAGTCAAGTCGAATTGCCGGGACTGCACCGTCGCACATCCCCGACATCTTTTCGCGGGCTCGAAGGCCAACTCGCGACCGTCCGCGCCTGATGAGCATCTGTAGTTCATGGCTGAAAGCACAGCTGCACCCGACAACGGACCAGCCGGCGGTACAGCAGTTGCGGAAGCTCCACAATCAGCGGCCCCGGTAGCGTGGCGCCCCAAGTTCAACCCGTGGCTGATCGGCGTGGTGGTTGCCGTGGCGGCGTTTATGGAGGTGCTCGACACCAGCATCGCCAACGTCGCCCTTCCCTACATCGGCGGCAACCTTGGCGCGAGCACCGACCAGAGCACCTGGGTGCTGACTTCGTACCTGGTGTCGAATGCCGTGGTGCTGCCTATCAGCGGATGGCTGGCCAACCTGCTCGGCCGCAAACGCTTCTTCATGATGTGCCTGACGATTTTCACCGTGAGTTCCCTGCTGTGCGGATTTGCGCCGAGCCTGGGAGCGATCATCGTGTTCCGCATTCTGCAAGGCGCGGGGGGCGGCGGTTTGCAACCTATGGCGCAGGCGATCCTGGCCGATACTTTCCCTCCCGAAAAACGTGGACTCGCGTTCGCGCTCTACGGCGTCACCGTCATCGTCGCGCCGACCATCGGGCCGACGCTGGGCGGCTGGATCACCGACAACTACACTTGGCGCTGGATCTTCTTCATCAATCTTCCCATCGGGATACTGGCACTGTTCCTGGTCTATCGCTTGATCGAAGACCCGCCATGGGCGAAGCGCAAAGGCGGGATAGCGTCACGCATCGACTACATCGGCATGTCGCTGCTGGTCCTCGGTGTTGGCGCGCTCCAGATTATGCTCGACAAGGGGCAGGAGGATGACTGGTTCGGATCGCATTTCATCGCTACACTGGCCGTTCTCGCGGTGGTGGGCCTGGTTTCATTGGTCATTTGGGAATGGTTCAGCGATCACCCCGTCATCGAGGTGCGCCTGTTCAAGAACCTGAACTTCCTGGCGGCCAACGGCATGATGTTTATTCTGGGCCTGATGCTGTTCGCCAGCCTGGTGATGATGCCTCTCTTCCTGCAATCGCTTCTGGGCTACACCGCAGAGTCGGCGGGCCTGGTGCTTTCAGGTGGCGGCCTTCTGCTGCTGTTCATGATGCCAGTGGTCGGGGTGCTCTCGTCGAAAGTGCAGGCTCGCTATCTGATTGCTTTCGGCTGGCTGACGCTGTCGATCGGCATGTACTACTCCAGCCGCGAACTTAACCTGGGCATCAGTTTCTATAGCGCCAGTATGCTTCGGCTGGTGCAGGTATTTGGCCTGGGCTTTCTGTTCGTCCCCATCAACCTCGCGTCATACATCGGGATGCCGGCCGAGAAGAGCGGCAGCGTCGCCGGCCTGGTCAACTTCATGCGCAATATAGGCAGCAGCGTGGGAACATCGATGGTCACCACGGTGATTGCGCGGCGAGCGCAGGTTCACCAGGTATTCCTGGTGGCGAACGTCACTCCGGGACGCACAACGTTGGCCGAGGCGACCGCAGCCTTGACGGCACGAGTGGCTGCATCGGGCGCTGATGCCACCCGCGCAGCTAAAGTGGCCTACGCCCTGGTTTATCAGACGGTCATTGTTCAGGCGACGACCCTTGCCTATGTCGACACGTTTCTGCTCTTGGCAGTCATGGCGGCGATCATGTTTGTGCTTTCGTTCGCGTTGAGGAAAAATGATCCTGGCGGGGGCCGCGTGGTGATGGAGTAGCAACGTTGCGTGCGAGAGTCGAAACACGCAACAATTGCGTGGGTTCATGTAAGACTGATGCGGTTTGAGCGAGAATTGAGCATGATCCGAGTGATTACTGTTGAACGCGAATACGGAAGTGGTGCCGCCGACATCGCCAAGCGAATTGCTAATCGCTTGGGCTGGACGCTGTGGGACCAGCGACTCACCAACGAAATCGCCCGCCAGATGGAATGCGAGTGCCGGGTGGTCGAGGAACACGAGGAAAAGCGTGACCCCCTGTACCACCGGCTCCTCATGGCCTTCATGCGTGGCAGCTTTGAGGGGAGCCTGAACGCTCCGCGGCTGAAGATGGCAGATACCGATTGCGTCAGGGAAGTTGCCGAGCGCGTGGTGAAACATGCCGCCGAAGCGGGCGAATGCGTGATTGTGGGGCGCGGCTCTGCCTACTATCTCCAGAGCCGAAAAGATGCGTTTCACGTTTTCGTTTTCGCTCCGCAAAGCGAGAAGATCCGGCGGCTGCAGGCGGGCGGCAAGAGCGAGAGCGAAGCCATTCACCTTGCCGAAACCGTGGACCGCGACCGCGCGGCCTTCATCAAACAATACTTCGGCGTCGAGTGGCCAGACCGCCAGCGCTTCGACCTGATGATCAACTCTACGATCGGCGAAGAAGCTGCGGTAGACATCATCCTCAACAGTGTCGAGCTGTTTCAGAAGCCAAAGACAGGCACCAAGACCTCGGTCCATCAGTAACGCAGCAACCACTATTAACCGCAACCAATCAGTTGCATGTCTTAGCGGCTTGCACTAATATGCAACCTGGAGGTTGCATTCCTTATGGCCGACCGAATTGAGAAACGTATCGAACTGAAGGCTCCGGTGTCGCGCGTGTGGCGGGCGCTCATTGATTATCGCGAGTTTGGCGAGTGGTTCAAAGTGAAGCTGGAGGGCCCATTTGTAGTGGGTCAAGTGTCGCGCGGACAGATCACCTATCCCGGCTACGAGCACATCAAATGGCAGGCCATTGTGCAGAAGATGGAGCCGGAAAAGCTCTTTTCCTATACTTGGCATCACTCATTTGAGCCCGATGCCGACATCTTGAAAGAACCGACGACCCTGGTTGAATTCAGGCTGGAGAAGATCGACGGCGGTACGCTGTTGACCCTCACCGAATCGGGCTTTGACAATCTGCCGGCCAACATTCGCGACGAATCCTTCAGCAGGAATGACGGCGGCTGGACCGAACAGATGAAGAACATCGAGAACTATGTCGCGCATAAGCCGTAAGCGGGATCCAGCAAAGCTGCGCGCCCATGCACCAGTGTTCGCCGCGCTGGGTGACGAGACCCGTCTCGCGTTGCTGGCGCGGCTCGCGGACGGAATGCCGCGGTCCATTTCCGAGCTCACGTCTGGCTCAAGGCTGACGCGACAGGCGATCACCAAGCACCTGCGGGTACTGGAAAACGTAGGCGTGGTGCGACACGCGCGACGAGGCCGGGAAAGCCAGTTCGCTTTCGATCCGCAGCCACTGGTGGGAATCCAGGAATATCTCGAGGGCGTCTCGACGCAGTGGGACGAAGCGTTATCGAGACTGAAGTCGTTCGTCGAAAGCTAGAGTCGCCCAGGCTCGCGCTGTTTCGCGGACGCGAACCTGGGACGCTCACGTCACATTCGGGCGGTCACTTCCCTGCTGATGAGCCGCCGGATGCGAAGCTGATGGCGGTGTCTTTACCGCCGAAATCGATCTCGCTGATGGTGCGCGAATTGCCGGCGATATCCATGATCACCTGATTGGCATCGGGCTTCTTGGTGAGGGTCTTCACCTCGCCGTTGGCGCTGGCCACTTCCTTGCCGCCCTTCACGAACGTGACCTGCGCATTGTTGCCTTCCAAGTCATACTTCACCACGTAGTCGCCTGCGGGAAGCGTGGTGCCGTTGATGGAGGCGTCCTGATAAAGAGTGATGTTTTCACTCTTGGGCTTGGCGAATGCGCTCACCGAGAGGGTCAGGGCAAGAACGAGTAGAGCGAAACGTACTGGGACTTTTGTCATTGGAATTCTCCTTGGTTTAAGTCGGTTCCGGCGGCCCCCACCTGGTTGCGCGACGCGCGACGTCGCCGAAATGCAACAGGAACCATACCGTCCGATTCAGGTTTCGCCGGAGCCACCACTTCACGAGCGAAACGCTCTGCTTCATTTCGTCGGACAACAAGATTGCGTGTCACCCATTGCCCTAGTCCGATACGTAAATGGACGAAGCCAGTTCACGAACAGAAGCAGCGCACTTCCACTTGTTAAAGATGCGTTTTGAGCCGCAGTTGTTGCGCTTGATCGTGCGTATTTGTACGCTCGTCACGCAGGCGTGACTTTTGTGGTCGACGTCGGTGGGACGAACTGGCGGGAAACACAGATGAGATGCTAAATCCGCGAGACAATGCTAGCCGTCTCGGCTGGACGTCGTAGGATTGCTGCTTCCATTCCCGTCGAAGAATCGCGGTCTAGTCCCAACCCATACGTTTGCGCAACGAAGTGACGTGCGCTGTGTGATGAGCGGAGTGCCACGCATAAAGCGCAAGCATGCGGTTGAGGTCGATGACGCCGATCTCCGGATGCCGCAGCGGGCGCGCGAAATCAGAAGAGTCCATGGACCGCAGGATGGCCACCCACCGCGTATGGATGGCGCCCAGCATCTGCAGCGAGACTTCGACAGGAGTGTTCGCCGTATCGGCCAGCTTGGCCCACATGTCTTCCTTATAGGTCTTGATTGCCGGCTCATATTCGGTCAGCGCGAGCTTGAACCGAATGTAAGCGTTGGCGTGGCTATCGGGAACGTGATGCGCGAGCTGGCGCACGCTCCATCCCTCGGGTCGGTACGGTGTGTCGAGTTGCGCGGGCGAGAGACCCGCCACAGCCTCACCGAAGGTTGCCGGCAGCTGTGCGATGACGTCGATGTAATGCGCACGACGCTTCGCCATTTGCGGTTCGTTCTCGGGTGGGACCCACTCAAACTTACCAATTGGATAACGCAGGTCTTCCATGGTTCCTCCCCTTTCGCGCGCAGATGGGCGTCCGCAACAGTTTAGTCGATAGAGCGAACGGCGTCGGAGTACAGCAGTACGACCGAGCACGGCCCCGGCAGCAATTCCGGCTTCGCGGGCGACTGAGCTGTCGCTGCGGCATCCGTGGATTGGCTCGCCTTCGCGCCCTTTTTTGGCGCAGCCTTTGCTTTGGATGCCGGAGGCGGCGGAACCGTACCACACGTCACTGTGCCCCGACGCAACGCGCGCACTGATGCAGGATCGGGAAACTTGATGCCGAGGTCGCTCGACTTCACCACATCGGTAAGGGCCTTGACGTCCGCGTCTCCGCTCACGAACTTCACCTGTTCGGTCTTTGCCGGAGAGGCGAGCACGAACAAGTCACCAGTTCCCTTTCCCGACGCATTGAGCTTATGTGTTCGCTGTGCCTCCATCTCCACGGCAGCTTTCTTCGTGCGGGCATCGAGATCGCCAGTCACGCCCAGCGCTGTCAGCCGTGCGGGCGCATCAGCGCTGGGTGACGTCCCCGTGAGGGCCAGCAGGTAGTAGTGAATAGCCTCATCCTTGTTGCCGCGTTTCTCGGCGATTTCCCCCAGATGCAGGCCAGTTTCACCGTTGCCGATGGCCTCCCATGCTGCGCTGATGTAGTGCTCGGCGATATCGAGGTTGCCGCGCTTGAATTCGACCCAGCCTTTGGTGTCCCACACGTCGTATAGAAACTTGGCTGTGGCAATGTCTTGCAGGCGAAGGCTATCGAGATTGAGGTCGCGAAGCTGCGTCTCGACGGCATTGATGGCGGCGTCGGCGTACTGACTGGCGCGCTCGAGTTGGATGTTCTCCTCTGCCAGCGAATACGCGATGTTGTTCCACACCACCGCCGTGGGAGCCTCGGCGATGGCGCGATCGAATGCGGCCATGCCTTTGTCGGTCTGGCCTGAAGCAATGTAGGCCTGGCCGAGAGATATCTGCATCAGCGGATTCTTGTCCTGCAGCGATGCGGCTTTCTCGAGTTCAGGAACAGCCTCATTCCAGCGTTTCAGCTTGCTGTAGAGCAGGCCGAGATTACCGTGCGCATACGGATCGAGCGGATTGACTTCGATCTGCTTCTGATAATCCGCGATGGATTGATCGTACTGTTGCATCGCCTCGTAGGCCATGCCCAGGCCGCGATAAGAAAAGTCGTCGTAAGGATTAATCTCGATCTGCTTCTTGAACGCATCAACCGCCTGCTGGTTCTGGTTGACGGACAGGTAGGCCGTACCCAGGCCGTTCCACAGGCCTTTGTGCTTGGGATCAACTTTGGCCAGGCCCTGGAACAGATCGATGGCCAGCTCAAAGTTGTTAGTAGCTCCCGCCTGCATCGCGGAGTCGTACAGATCGTCAGGCGACTGATTGGTACCCAAGCCAGCCGTGCCCGGCGATTTGTTGTCGAGCGAGATCACCTGCGCCTGGTCCGCATCTACCGTGCGTTTGAAGGCAGCATAGTCATCACGACGGTCATAGGGAATCTCCGTCATCAGGGTCTGTAGCTTACGAGTGGCTGTCAGTTGGCCCGCATCAAACTTGTAGCTGGAGTGGTACTCAGCATAGTCGCGCTTCAAGTCCACTCCAATGGGCAGGTGGACGCCGTACTTCGCGGGGATACCCAGCTTCACGTCGCCTGACGCTTCCGTGGATGGGCCTAGTTTGATGGGCTTCGGGTTCTTGCTGTCGTCCTCCGGCGGAGGTGGCACCTGGATGCCGATCACCGGCAACGCAAGCTTTGGATCGGCTGCTGACCAGTCGAAGTAATTACTGACCGCAAGATCGAAGTCAACTTCAAGCGGATTTTCAGTCGCCGCTGGATCGCCGACCTTCAGGTTGGTAATCTCGCCTCCCTTCATGGGAGAGCCATTCAGCATCATTTGGAAAGCGTTCTTCCACTTGTTGTTCGGAATCTCTCGCAGCCCGAAACGCAGCCCCAGTTCGGCATCGCCGCGCGCCGAAGCAGTAAAGTGAGCAGTCAGCTTGCCGGTATCGCTCAGCGATCCTTCCATGCGGCTGCGATCGAAGCTTGCAAACGGCAGGTCTGCCGGAGTGCGCACCAGGCCGGGTGTCCCGCCCGGAGGCATGGCCAGCGCTTCTTTGTCGCGAATAGGGAACGAAAGCATGCGGAACGGTGCGACTCCATTGGTGCTGTCGAGCCAAATCTCCTGGCCGTCCACCGGAACACGAGTGATGACATGGTCAAACTGCAGTGGCGATGGGATGTCGGGATCGAGTTTGTGTTGCGAGCCAATCAGCACCGACGTTGACTCGAAGCCTTGCGCCGCCAGCAAAGCCGCCAGCAACGTGTTCTTGTCTTTGCAGTCGCCGTAGCCGTTGGCGAGAACCTCCGACGCAGCATGCGGCTGATAGCGCCCCAGTCCGAACGACAGGCTCACATAGCGAAAGTCGCGAGACACATAATCGTAGAGCGCCTTCACCTTGTCCATGTCAGTGGTCTTGCCCTGCGTCAGTTCGGCTGCCTTGGCCTTGATGGCGTCGGTGGGCTGACGCCGGTCCTTCTCCAAGCCCTCGTACCAGTCCCCCAACTGCTGCCAGTTTTCGTAGGTGGTCAGTTGCACCGAAGGCGGTGTGTCTTCATCGCGCCATCGCCGGGGATGCTTCTTGTTCTTGGTCGCGTCCTCATCGTCTTCCAGGTTTGAGTGCTTCCAGGTGTAAATGCGGCGGTCGCCCTCTTCGGTGATCTTGGGATCTGCGCCCTGCTCGTTCTTCAGCTTGATCTGGCGCGCCTTCGGTACGTTGATTTCGAGTTGCTCATCCAGCACAATGCCGCGATCGTGGAAGTCGTAGCTGATCCAGAATTGCCCGGGCGTGAGCGGATTAACGATGGTGCGAACGAATTGGTACTCGAGCACATCGCCGGGGCGCAGTGACGGCACGCTGATGTGCTTCTCGTGGTAGTCGCTATACATCAGTGCGTTCGGATAAGTAACGTCCTGGATCGCCGATTCCTGCGCAGTAATGGTCGTGCCATCGGGCTTGATGACGCGCACATAAGCAATGTCCAGCTTGTCGCTGAGCGCGCTGTAGCCGACTTTGAGCTGCCCCAGCGCCTGCACGCCGCTATCGCTGTTGATCTTGATGCGCGCATCGATCTGCTCGCGCCCGGTGCCATCGTTCTCGAAACGAAACGACTCGATGTAGCGCTCGGTGACGAAGGCTTCCTGCGAATAGTCAAACGGTTTGGGAAGGGTTGGTGTGGGCGTCTGCGCCCAACCGAGCGAGGCCACAACGAGCAGGGCGAAGGGAACGAGGCGAATTGTGCGCATAAGGGTACTAAAACCTATGGTACGTGGGATGAAGAGATATGGGAATGAGCTGTGCTGAGCCACCCTACGCCTTTACAAACTCGTTCGGAGGCCACGGTCCGCTGAGCCGCAGCCGCACGCCTTCCGAAGGTCCCGCGCTGCGCAAGGCAGCGATGAACCGCTCGCGCTCGTCGCGAGCGATCAGGGCAAACCACAGATGCCTGCGACGGTCTTGCCGCGAACGCCATTCACGCACGACGCCGTCGGTGACGGACTTCAATTTCGCGTCGATAGCTGCCACGCGAGCTTCAGCTTCCTGGCGACGCTTGAGATACTCGCGGCCGCTCACCGGAGTCGAGAGGTCCGTTTGCTCTTCCACAGCCCAGGTAGCGGTCAATTCGTACTGGATAGTGTCGGCGAGGCGAAGCAGAGCTTCCTCATAGACGCCGCGCTCGTCGGCGATGAGCTTGTCGAGCGATTCGAGGTCTGTAACGACAGCAGGAAATGGGAAAGCGATGGCCGTTGAGCGGTTGATGATCTCGCGCAGCACCTGCTGATATTTCTGCTCAGCTAATTTCTTCGATGGGCCGTCGCTAAGGGCGTCTGGGTTGGCAACTTCGCTCCAATAAACGCGAAGCCCCGCGCTGTCGTGCGCGATCACAGGCTGCTCGCCGACACCTATCGTCGCCGCCAGTTCACCGCCGGATTGTGTCACGCAATAGAGAAAGCAGGGCAAAGTTCAGCGTAACATTTCGCTTTTCGCTTGTCGCTCTTCGCCTCCGCAATAAAGAAAAACCCCGCTCACGCACGAAGCATGAGCGGGGTATTTTCTGACTAACCACTATCCACTAATCACTATCCACTGACTTACCGCCGCGGACCGCGTCCACGTCCGCCACGGTCGCCGCCGCGTCCACCACCGCCACCGGGACCACCCCGGCGCGGACCGCGATCGCCGCCGCCATCACGGCGCGGCGGACGGCTGCCTTCGCGGTTGAAGTTCGGCTCGTCAGCGTTCTCGTGCCCGCCTTCGAACGCTACCGGAACCGCTGCACCCTCGGGAGCTTCCTCACCCTCAGGCAACGGATCCCCGCCCATCTTGGCGCGCTGCTCTTTCAGAATCGCCTTGCGCGACAGCTTGATGCGGTTGCCTTCGACCGCCAGAACCTTCACCAGGATCTGATCGCCTTCCTTCAGCTCGTCGCGAACGTCATTGATACGATGTTCTGCAACTTCGCTAATGTGCAACAGGCCGTCAGTCCCCGGAATGATCTCGACGAATGCGCCGAAGTCCGCCAGCCGCGTCACCTTGCCCAGGTAGGTCTTCCCTACTTCGGCGGTCGCGGTGATGTCGGAAATCATCTGCAACGCCTTGGCTGCCGCTTCCTGATCGCTCGAGGAAACGTTCACCTTGCCGCTGTCGTCCACATCGATCTTGACGCCCGTCTGCTCAATGATGCCGCGAATCACCTTGCCACCCGGCCCGATGAGGTCGCGAATCTTGTCCGTCGGAATCTGAACCGTGTAGAAGCGCGGCGCAAATTCGCTGATCGTGGTGCGCGGCTCGCCGATCACCTCGTTCATCTTGTCGAGGATGTACAGCCGTCCGTGCCGTGCCTGCTCCAGCGCTTCGCGCATGATCTGCGCCGTGATGCCCATCACCTTGATGTCCATCTGCAGCGCCGTGATGCCCGCACGCGTGCCGGCAACCTTGAAGTCCATGTCGCCGTAGTGATCTTCGGCGCCCGCAATGTCGGTCAGGATGGCATACGCTTCGCCTTCCTTCACCAAGCCCATCGCGACTCCGGCCACCGAGGCCTTCAACGGAACGCCAGCGTCCATCAAGCTGAGCGATGCGCCGCAAACCGTCGCCATCGAGGATGATCCGTTCGACTCCAGAATGTCGGAGACGACGCGCATCGCGTACGGCCAATCCTCTTGGGCCGGCAGCACTGCGAACAGCGCCCGCTCGGCCAAAGCACCGTGACCAATCTCGCGACGGCCCGCGCCACGCAGGAAGGCCACTTCGCCCACCGAGAATGGCGGGAAGTTGTAATGCAGCATAAAGCGCTTCTTGGTTTCGCCCTCGAAGGCCTCAAGCCGCTGCATGTCTTCGCCGGTGCCCAGCGTGGTGGTAACCAGGGCCTGGGTTTCACCGCGGGTGAAGATCGACGATCCGTGAGTGCGCGGTAACACGCCGACTTCGATCCAGATATCGCGGATCTGGTCGAACTTGCGTCCATCCGGACGCCGCTTTTCCTTGATCACCTGCTCGCGGAAGATCTCCTCGCGCAGGAGGTCGAAGTACTTGCCGGCCTTTTTGCGGCCCGCTTCGTCTTCTTCCGGTACAGTCTCTTTGACTTCCGTCTTCAGCGTCTTGATCAGCCCGTAGCTTTCGTTCTTGCCATACTTTTCGGTATTGACCGCGTCGGTCAGCTTCGCGCCGAACTTCGAGCGTAATTCGCCGAGGTAGGCTTCATCGGCGACGACCGGCTCGACCGCGCGCTTCGCCTTGCCAACCTTCTGCGCCAGCTCGTTGATGGCGGCACAAATCTTCTTGATTTCCTGGTGGCCGAACTCAATGGCCTCCACGACCGTCTCTTCCGAGACTTCTTTCGCGCCCGACTCGATCATGACGATGCCGTCCATGGTGCCGACGACCATCAGGTTGAGCTTGCCCGCGCGCTGTTCGTCATAAGTCGGATTAATGACGAACTCGCCGTTCGCCTGTCCGACGCGCACCGCGCCAATCGGCCCGTGAAACGGAATGTCCGACACGCTCAACGCAACCGACGCACCGTTGATGCCGAGAACATCAGGATCGTTAGTGGTATCCGCCGAAAGCACCATGGCGATGACCTGGGTCTCGCAGCGGAAGCCTTCCGGGAACAGCGGCCGGATGGGGCGATCGATCTGCCGGCTGGTAAGAATTTCGCGCTCGCTGGGACGCCCTTCGCGCTTGATGAATCCGCCCGGAATTCGTCCGGCGGCGTAGGTGTACTCGCGGTAATCAACCGTGAGGGGGAAAAAGTCGATGCCCTCGCGCGGGTCGGCGTTAGCGCAGGCGGTGGCGAGAACCACGTTATCGCCAATGCGCACAATGCAGGAGCCGTGTGCCTGCTTGGCCAGCTTCCCTGTTTCAAAGTGAATGGATTTGCCGCCGTGGAGCTGAACTGTTACTTCGTGTTTCATTTATGTTCCTTCCGTGGAGAACGCACCAGAAGAGCGGGTGCCCCATTCCGGCTTCCTTGGCCAGGGTGGGGATTTTCGACGCTCGCAATGGACTTGAATTTCATGTCAGCCGAGAGGGGGCTGGAACCGAGTGTGCGGGCGCGCGCCGCGCCCGTACCAGCTCGAACAATATGGATCTTCCCGAAAGGCCACAACCCATTCGGGGTCCCCGGCCAGCCCACGTTGGGCGATGGCAAGGGAGAAATGTACGCACAATACGCTTGAAAGCGGTTTTTCAGTGGCTGGCCAGCTTACTTACGGATACCCAGCTTCTGAATGACATCTTTGTAGCGCTCGGGATCGGACTTCCTGAGGTAGTCGAGCAAGCTGCGACGCCTGCTGACCATCATGAGAAGACCGCGCCGGGAGGCATGGTCCTTCTTATGCGTTTTGAAATGCTCCGTCAGTTCACCAATGCGCGTGCTCAGAATCGCAATCTGGACTTCCGGCGAACCGGTATCCGTGTCGTGAGTACGGTACTGGTCAATCAGGGCGGTTTTTTTCTCTCGGGCTAACACTGCTTCGGGTGCGCTCCTACTCTGTTTTAGTCGTATGTTGTTACGCCATAAAGAATAACATGCTTCTGCCCAAGCGCCAAACTGACGCCGAATGCCCGAGACAAGCTTCCGTCGCAGCAGTGCGGGTTTTGCCTTCCGTCGCGGATCCGCCAAATGTCGGCGACCCGCTGGCCGATCCTTCGTCCGATCGCCAATCCTCCACAAATTAGTTGCATTACAAGCCCCGCCCAGCGATACTCTCTCACCGCTTACTGAGCTGGGATTCGCGGCCACCAGCCGCACGAGGGTTTTCGCGTACAACCATGAGCACTCCGACTAAAAGGGTTTCGTTGCTTGTCATCTTGGGCCTGACCTTGTCCTTCACCGCCTGCCAGAAATTACAGCAGGTGCAGACGCTATTCGTCACCCGGCCCACCGAGAAAATGCCGGAATACAAGCCCGTCGAGCAGCTTCAGACCGCCAGCCAGAATTGGAGCACCTACCAGCGCCAGTGGTTCTACCACACCTCGCAGGGCACGGTACTGCTTCCCTACAAGTGGTTCATGGCCCTCGAACAGCCCCACATCAAGGTCATCGGAGAAGTGCCGCTCTTTCGTGATTCCCAGTACCTGGCGCGCTTCGGCTTCCTGCCCGACGACTCCAGCGAGCAGAACCCCGACGGCCTGCCTGTTGGTCTCGCTAAAGGCACCGTCACGGATCCACAAACCAAGCAAACCATGGAAGTCGTGGGCCTGACCTGCGCCGCCTGCCACACCGGCCAGTTGGAGTACAAGGGCAAAGGCGTCCGTATCGATGGCGGCTCAGCAACCGTGCAACTCGCGGCCTTTCAGACAGAACTCGGATACGCAGTCGGCTACGCCAAAAACGTGCCATTTCGCTTCGACCGCTTCGCCAAACGGGTGTTAGGCGACAACGCCTCCGAAGAGGCCAAGCGGCAGTTGCGAGCTCAGCTCGATGCTGTCCTGGCCAAAGGCCTCGCCGAGCAGAACCTCGCCGACGCTAAGAAGCTCTACGCCGCCGAAGGTGGATTCGGCCGCACCGACGCTCTCGGTCGTATCGGCAATCTCGTCTTCGGCACCGAACTGAACAACGACAATCTCCGTGTCGCCGATGCTCCGGTAAACTTCCCGCCCGTTTGGTACACCAGTTGGTTCGATTGGGTGCAGTACAACGGAGCCATCCAGCAACCCATGGTGCGCAACATCGGCGAAGCCTTGGGCGTGCGCGCTGCCGTCAATCTCAGCAATCCGCAGGCGGTGCTCTACTCTTCCACCGTAAACGTGAAGAACCTTCGCGACATGGAAGCGCAACTCGCCGGCCCCGAACCATTCTCCGGTCTGCATGCGCCAGCTTGGCCCGAAGCACTCTTTGGCGCAATCGACCAGGCGAAGGCAGCGGCCGGCCAGCAACTCTACGAGCAGCGTTGTCAGGGATGTCACTTGCCGCCCGTGAATTCCGCCCCAATCCAGGACCAGCAATCGAAATACTGGACGCCCGGCCTGGAAAACAAACACTTCCTGAAGATGACGATGATCCCGATCAACGAAATCGGTACCGACCCCAAAGCCGCCGTGAACTGGCAGCAGCGCACCGCCGACACTGGAGACCTCGGCCTCGGCACCGTCAGCGCAGCCAAGGGACTCCAGGTGGTAACCGACAAAATTGCCAGCCTCCAGTATGCCGAACTCGGCCTGTCTCCCGACCAGCAAACCGAATGGAACGGCTTCCGCAACTCCGGCGTGCAGGCGCCGCTGGCTTACAAGGCTCGTCCTCTGGCTGGAATCTGGGCGACGCCCCCGTTCCTGCATAACGGCTCCGTCCCCAACCTCTACCAACTCTTGCTGCCCGCCGCCCAGCGCGACAAGACCTTCTATACCGGCAGTCGCGAGTTCGATCCGAAATACGTTGGCTATTCCACCGCACCCTTCGAAGGCGGATTCGAGTTCCGTACCACCGACGTCGGAAACTCCAACACCGGACACGAATTCCGTAACGCACCTCACGGCAACGGAGTCATCGGCCCCGAACTAACCGACGACGAGCGCTGGGCCATCATCGAGTACCTGAAGACGCTGTAGCGTCGATGTTGATCGACACGACAGGAGGGCACGGCACGGTGATGAAAAGCGCCATTTTGTTCGGACTTCTGGTTATCTTCCTGGGAGCCAAAGCATGGGGCCTGGGTGATTGTGGCGATCCGCGAGCAACCAGCTGCAAGCCGGGACAATGGTTGAACACCGACTCCGATCGGTCCCCATGTGTCGCTTGTCCGGGCAACACGATCTCAGACGGTTGCTCGCGGACCTGCGGCGCATGCGGCACGGGAACCGTGGCCAATGCAGACCACAGCAAGTGCGATGCCTGTAGCGGAAACACCATCGCGCACGGCAGCAAGTGCGTTCCTTGCGCCTCGCCCACCGTGCCCGATCCCGGACACAGTGTTTGCGTGCAGCCGGGTTGTGATGCGCGGGGAAGCAGTTGTAATCCGGGACAATGGATAGATACGAACACTAACAACCAGTGCCGCGCATGCACCGGGAACACGATCTCTAGCGGTTGTACGCGAGACTGTAGTCCGTGCGCCTCTGATGCGCTCGCCAATGCTGGCCACACCGTCTGCGTGCCCTTTCCGCCGGGAACGTATCGTGACAACTCGAAGCCTGTTCCGTTTGGCGGCGGATGTCAGCCAGTGTTTATGGACGGCGACACCTTGATCGCCTTTTGTCCGGATTATCTCGGACTGCCTCGACCTGCCTCTCTCGCGGATGCCAACGAATGTCCTGCCAACAAGCACGATATTGAGAACGTTGATGGTGAACTGAAGTGCGTCCTGTCATCGACCAAGTCCCCCAACGGGCACGGTGACGTCTTTGACATCATCAGCAAATCGTTGGGTGTCGATTCCGAGGGGAACCAGGTAATTCACTGGCAAATTGATCATCCCAATGTGAGCCAGCAGAGCACGCGCTATCCGGGAATCACATTCCAGCAGGGCGACGCGGTAAAAGTGGAAGCTGGTGGCTGCGTGCACACCAACGGTGGCTTCCCCGGACAGCGATGGAAAAAATACGTCAATCCCTATGTCGACCGTCAGGCCGAGAATCCGACCATTCCCTTCAACCTCTACGACGCCATCTATGCCGGGGGATTGAATATCCAGGCCATCGGAGTTAATACTCCTCCGCTCAGGAACGAGCCGTTTGAGATTGCTATGGCGCTGCAACGGCCCGGTGGGTTTACGGTTCCCGGCAGCGGCAGTTCGAGCTACCCAAAGCAATTCGATTTGTCGCTTCTGTATTACGACAGCGACTTTAGCCAGAATGGTTACTATTCTCATGACGACGGTACGAATGCGCAGTGCGTGGGCCATAGCCCGGCATGGGTCAACATCGAGGTGGTAACGCCGCGAAAGCCAATCGCCTACACCGGTTTCAAGAGCGGAAAGAATTTCGATTTGGCCTGGAGGACGGACCGGTCGGGCGTGGACGACAACGGTCTGCCACTGAATCCTTTGTGGTCCTACCAGGTCGAAAACCCGGGTCAGGTGCCGAATGTGCAGACGTCATGTGCTCCCAATTCCGTCTTCGACAGGGCGAGTCCAGCCTGCACTTCGCAACCGACCACTATGGATGAGAACACGGACGTATTTCTCGAGAACTTCAGCTATTGCGATGACAGCGACACGCTCTACCCCGGGCACATCAATTGGCGAATCGCCACTTACACGGGAGCGCTCTATTATCGTGCCTGGTCCGGCAGTTTGCCGAACGACGACGACATGAATTTCGGCCTCGAAACCGACGGACAGGCGGGACAGACAGCAGTCTTTGAGGGGCCCGACACCGGCATCGGAGTCGAGTTCAAGAACTCGGAGACCACTGCCAATTACACAACGACATTCTGGAAAGCCATTGACCAAAACGCTACGTCAGCCGGCCAGTTGATCAGCGTGAGTGGCAACCATCCGAATGAGTTTGCCAATGGCGAGTACGCCGTTGTCACCGGGTTAATGGGGATCGATGCCGTTCACAAAGGCTACTCGGAACTGCATCCTGTCTATGCACTGGCGATTAAAGTGGTGTGGAATCCCTTGCCCGACGGCGGCATGCAGGAAACCTGGGCGTTCTTCATTCGGAATTCGGGGACTGAAGGCAGCTGCGCCAGCTTGGGCCAGCACCATTGGGCAAGCAAAGACTCGACTTACTCCATTCAGCTTCCATGGCCACGCGGTGCGACCAGCGTAAAAGTGGTAAGCACAACGTCCGATGGGATGGAGCGAAGCTCAACGGACCAGGAGTTTCTCGGGGCGGAAGGCTTCAGTCCGTGGACCTACCTCAGATTTAAGCTCCCAACTTATACCCAGACAGGAATGGACGGAGAAATCACGCTTCAATACGACGGAGCCACGTCGAGGAATGTCATGCTCGCCTGCCACGCGAAAACTTCGGGAGCCAGGGATACCACCGAGGAGACGGAGTATGGCATGAACTGGATCGCGCTCAGCGCGAGGATTGCCGATCCTGCCGTGCGTCAGAAATTCTTGAGCGAGGTGAACGCAGCTATGCAAGCAAACAGCTCGACCCACCCGAAGGTCATGACCGCCCTCCCGATCGAGCAGGGCCCCGCGACATTCACCCACAAGCAGGACTTTGGCGCGTGGATTAACGAGCCAGCTACGGACGTGGTGCAGCCGAACGCAGAAAAGCAAAAGCAGGCCGATGCGGTGAAAGCGGTAATAGCGAAATATTCGAAGGACCTGAATCTTCCGCAGGCGAGTCCTGGAAAGTAGTACCGGCTTACGAATCCATGAGGCGGGCACCCAGCTCTCGAGCCCCGGGGTGCTCCAGGTTCGCGCCCCACGGTCGCACGCTGGCTAAGCAAATCCGACTGGTGGCCTGTCCGGCCTACACAGGCGCCGAACCCTTCAGCCCTTCGTCCACACTCTTCAGGATTTCGCGCGAAAGCTTCTCGTCAGACACGGCTCGTGCCAGCGACATCGCTCCCACCATCGCACTGAACGTTAAGATCGCCTTCGCTCTCGCCGCACGCCTGTCTTTGCCTGGAATCACATCGCCAATCAACTCGAAATTCTTCTGTATCTGCTCGGTAGCAATTGCGCGAGTGCGCTTGTCGCCGCGCGCAATCTCCGCCGTCAGTGCACTGAACGCACAGCCTGTACCGGGTTTGTCGCGGTGCTCTTCTGTTAGATAGTCGTCAACCAACTTTCCGTACGAAGGCGTCAGCCCCGCCTTTACGTCATCGTCCAGTCTTCGCTTCATGCCGCCGAATGCCGACTGAACAGCCTCTCCCACCAATTCATCTCGCGACCGGAAGTGCTTATAGAAGCCACCCACTGTTAAGCCGGCTTCCTTCATCAGCTCGGCGATTCCCACCCCCTTAAGCCCCTGTTCCCGCATTCGTTTAGAGGCGATCCTGACGATGCGCTTGTGAGTGTCTGTTTTTTCCGCCCTGGAATGTCCCATTGGCCCTCCTCAAAAAAAACCTGCGACCAAATCAGGATTATGCATCTAATCCTGTATGTCTGGATTATAAACATAATCCACAATGAATTACAAGGAGTTTCAGTATGTATAAGGCTCAGAACCAACTCTCATCGCACACATCACGAATCGTTAACTTTGCAACCGGCGGTGCCGCCCTCACGCTGGCATTGTTCCTGGCCTTCACCTTCTGTTTTGCATCCACTCCGGCAGTTGCTCAAAACCCTGCCTGGCAGGTCGACTCGCAGTATTCTTTCGCCCGCGTGTCGTTGGGCTCGGGCGAGCAATCGCAGCAGATCGACATCGCTCCTGTCAGCGGCAAAGTGGTTTTCGACTCGAATGACCCTTCTGATCCGGTGGTCGATATCAACTTTAAGCCGGGCATCGGGCTGGCCGCCCAGTACTCGAACATCAGCTTTAAGTCGAAGCGGACCGAAATCACCCGCGACGGTAAGGCGGCAGTCGTAGGCGACCTGTCCATAACCAGCGTGCAGCCCAGCGCGACCTGGAACCCCGGCGAAGCCTACAGCGGTCCGGAGTATGGCGAACCAGTTGTCCACACTGAATCTCGCGAAGTTACCTTAGTGTTCCCCAGCACAAACCTTCCCGCAGCCGAAAACGGAGAAATACGGCTTGCGGCATCGTCCACGATTGGTCGGGAGGACTTCCCCCAGTTGTTGGCCGAATTGCAATCAGACAAAACGCTTCGCGTGGCGTCTGTCGAGAACTGCACCATTCCATCGACGGCCGGTGAAGACTATTCCGGACTGATCTGCACTACGGCGCCCGTCGCGACTGCAAATGGCAGTGTAGCGACCATCGCCCTGACCCTAAAACTGACCCAATTGGCGCCGACGTCTGCCTCCGCGTCCGCAACGGAAGCACCGGCCGGACACTGAACTGCAAAAACCACGTGTCCAGGTTGGCGTCCGCGTGTTGGACGCCAACCTGGGTTATCCACCAGTAAATAGTCAGCCCACCTTCCGTCCAACTAAACACGCCACCGCCGACTCTGTTAGTGTACCGAGAGCGTTGTACTCAAGGCGGACACCGAACGGATGCTGACGACCCTTCGCAGGATATTTAAGGCATTCCAGTACCGCGATTTCCGCCTCATGTGGTTTGGCGCCTGCACCTCCAGCATCGGAACCTGGATGCAGATCGTGGCCCAAGGCTGGCTGATTTATAGACTTAGCCATTCAGCCTTCCTGCTCGCACTCGACCAGTTCCTCGGCGGCATTCCTATCTTCTTACTGTCGCTAGTCGGCGGCGTCATTGCTGACCGGGTAGAGCGGCGAAAGATCCTGCTAGGCTCGCAATATTTGCAGTTGGCCAGCGCGGCCACGCTCACCGTACTCGTGGCCACAAATATGGTTCACGTTTGGCAGATTCTCTGCCTCTCGCTGGTGTCGGGATTTGCGCAGGCGTTCGGGGGGCCGGCTTATTCGGCGCTGATTCCAACTCTGGTCGATCGCGACGACATGCCGAATGCCATCGCCCTGAACTCTATCCAGTTCAACTTGGCGGTAACCGTCGGCCCGGCGCTCGGCGGAATTACATTGGCCCGTCTTGGTGAGAAGTGGTGCTTCGGGCTCAACGCGCTGTCGTTCGTCGCTCCGATTATCACGCTGTCGCTGATTACCACGCGATTTTTGCCTCAGAAGACGACCGACTCAATGCTCAGCAGCCTGAAACAGGGCATTCAGTTTGTCCGCAAGCAAGGGTCAATGGAAGCGCTGATCGTGCTGGCGTTTTGCATGACCGCGCTGAGTATGCCGCTACGAACGTATTTCCCGGTGTTCGTGAAGGACATATTCAAGCGTGGCCCTGAAACCTACGGCCAGTTGATGTCGATGATGGGAATCGGATCGATCTGCGGCTCGCTGTTCATTGCCAGCCTGGGGAACTTCAAACATAAAGGCCGCATAGCACTCACCATGCTGATGGTTCTTGGCGCCACGATTTCGGGCTTTGCGCTGTCGAAGTCACTCCCTGTCAGTTATGCCGTCGTAGTGCTGGCCGGATTCGCCATGATGACGGTCTTCGCCACCGTTACTTCGCTGGTACAGCTCATCACGACCGAGGAGATGCGAGGTCGTGTGATGAGCGTCTACAACTGCGCTTTTCGCGGCGGCATGCCGATGGGCAACTTGATATCTGGATGGCTCGTGCCCGTGTTTACTGCGCCAGTGGTGCTGGGAGTTAACGGCGCAGTGCTGGTGTTGCTCGCCGCATACTTTATGGTGACGCGTTCGCGAGTAACGGCGCTATGAGACTTCAGTGAGTCGCCTTCTCCAACAAATAAAGATATGACCGGTAGATTTGTCCTGTCGCGCGAGTCATGCCGACTTCGCAAGTGCGGCTGCTGGAGTAGCACTCCTCAGGCTGCTTTGCTCTGACCTCAATCGATTCGAGTCGAGTCGCAGAGGCGGTAAGTTCCGGCACCAGAAATCCGCGATCTCCGGCGAAGGCGCAGCAGCCAGCGTCGAGCGGAACAATCACCTTGTCGCTGCAGGCCTTGGCGATGGTTTCGAGCTTGGGAGTGAGTCCCAGCTTAGTGACGGAACAGACAGGATGCAGAGCTACGGAGCCAGCTTTGGAATTCACGTGGAGTTTGGGTAATAGCGTGTCGTGCACAAACTCGATGGAGTCAAGAAGCTTCATCTGGTCGAAGCGCTGCTGGTTTTCTTCGCTCAGGTAGCCACGCGCAGTGCGGAAGCCGTAGGTGCAAGGACTGGTGTCGATGACGATGGGCAGTCTTCCCTGCTCTGACCATTGCCAGCAGCGTTCGATGGCCGCGTTGACGGATAACTTGTGCGCATCGGTGAGTCCCTTGGAAGAGAATGGCGTGCCGCAGCAGATTCCGGCAACATCGTTGGGAATGTACACCGGCACACCTGCGCGGCGGGCCACTTCCACCGTGACTTCCATCAGGGAGCGATCATGGGGCTCGCCCGGAAGTCGTCCCATCATGCGCGAAATGCACGATGGAAAATAGACTGCTTGCGCGCCGGCGCGCTTGGTCGACGGAATGGCGCCAGCAGCGTGAGGCGTGTCGGCCATCCACTCGGGCAGGTTGTCGCCCGCAAAGCGTTTCATCATGCGTGAGATGGTGCGCACGCCCGATGCGCCGATCAGGGATTGTGCGCCATGCGCTAGACGAAGCGCCCAGCGAACTATCGATTCGGTTGCCGCGAAATGACTCGCGATGCGAGTGGCCCATTGTTGCGCCGACGGAGTCTGGCGAATGCGGCGGAACCGCTTCACCAGTTGTCCGGTGTCGATGCTGACCGGACAAGCGGTGGCGCATAGGCCGTCCGTCGCGCAAGTATCAAGCGCAGAGTAAGGAAATTCGCGATCAAGAGCGGAGAACAACTCCGAAGGCTGCTTGCCGTTCTGCTCTCGCGCCATCTCGCGGCGGACAACGATGCGCTGGCGCGGCGTCAGCGTCAACTCGCGGCTCGGACACTTGGACTCGCAATATCCGCACTCGATGCATTTATCGACTTCGGGCTCGATGGTGGGAATGCGCTTGAGGTTTTCCAGATGTGCACGGCGATCCGAGCTGATGATGACGCCTGGATTGAGCAGGTTGTGTGGATCAGCGAGTTCTTTCAGCCGGCGCATGATGGCGTAGCCTTCACTTCCCCACTCGGTCTCGACGAAGGGTGCCATGTTGCGTCCAGTGCCGTGCTCGGCCTTGAGCGCGCCGTCATAGCGATTAACGACCAGCTCAACAACATCGTCGATGAAGCGCGCGTACTGGTCGATGGCGGCCTGGTCGTTGAAGCCCTGGGTAATGACGAAGTGCAGGTTGCCGTCTTTGGCGTGGCCGAAGATGATGGCGTTGTCGTAATCGTGCTTACGAAAAAGCTTGTTGAGATCGAGGGCGCCATCGGCGAGGCGTTCGATAGGAAAAGCCACATCTTCAATGATGACCGTCGTACCCGTCTTGCGTACCGAACCAACCGACGGGAACATGCCTGCACGAATCTTCCAGAGCAACGCCTGCTCGGCGGAGACATGGGTGAACCTCGCAGGCTCGACGAGCTTGAGGCCGCCGACCGCGTCAGCCGCGAGCTCTTCCAGTTGATGACGCTCCGCCTCCTGTGCCGACTGAAACTCGGCGAGCAATCCTGCTGCGCCTTCGGGGAGCGTGCGAATCGACGCGGGAATACCCGCCTGCGTTTCGACCGAACGCAGCGAAGCGCGGTCCATCACTTCGAGAGCTTTGGCACCAGCCTGGCGTAGGGGAACGATAGAATCCGCCGCGGCGTAAAGATCCGGAAACAACAAAAGACCGGTGTACTTCACCGGCAAGTCAGGCACAGTGTTGAGCACCGCTTCGGCGATGAATGCGAGCGTGCCCTCTGCGCCGATCAGCACATGCTGGAAGATGTCCACTGCCTTGTCGTAATCGAGGAAGGCGTTGAGCGAGTACCCAGTGGTGTTCTTCATGCGGTACTTGCTGCGCACGCGCTCGCGTAAGCCGGAATCGCTTTCGAGTCGCGCCTTCAAGTCAAGGATGCCACGCGCCAGTTCGGGTTCGCGGAAATGAAATTGCTCATCGGCATCAGGCTCGGCGGTGTCGACGACCGTACCCGACGGCAACATGAACTTCATCGACGCGAGTGTGTGATACGCGTTCTGCTGTACCCCACAGCACATCCCGCTGGAGTTATTGGAGAGAATGCCGCCGATAGTGCAGGTCGCAATCGATGCGGGATCAGGACCGATCTTCGCGCCATAAGGAGCCAGAAACTGATTCGCGCGCGCGCCGATTACTCCGGGCTGTAGACGAATCTTCTTGCCGCCATCTTCGACCTTCAGGTCGCGCCAGTGGCGGGCAACTTCCACCAGCAAGCCGTCAGAGATCGACTGGCCAGAGAGACTGGATCCCGCCGCGCGAAAGGTCATAGGGATGCCTTCGCGCTGGCTGAACTCGAAGAGTTTCTCTATTTCCGCAAGATTCTTCGCCAAAACGACCGCCTTGGGAATCAGGCGATAGAAACTGGCATCGGATGCGAAGGCAATAAGGTCGATGGGACGGATGAGAATTCGGTCGGCGTCGATTTGCGCAGCCAGCGAAGACTTGATGTTTGCAGACGAAACCGGAGCAGAGGTCAGAACAGTTGCAGCCATGATGATCGATTCCCTACCCGGACGTACGAGGGAGCAGGGTTTCCGCACGAAGTATCAGGGCATGCCTCAGATAGGACGGACGAACAAACCACAGATCTCTCGACGCGGTCGTCGCAGCCCGCCTCGGCGAGCTCGGGATAAAAAACTAATGCGAACAAACTAACTTCTAAAATCTCCCGGCGGTCACGGTAACTTGCTCCACCGGGAGAATCAGACGAAGGTACAACTCACACCTATATGTACGTTCTCCACTCTACTTAAGGACGAGCTGCGTGAACGGAGCAACGTACGCCATGAGAAACACCAAAATTCCCACGAGACACGCCAACGCAATACTGTGGAAGAACACGTAGCGCAGAATGTCACCCTCATGCCCGTACCATTCGGTCGCCGTACTGGCGACGACGATACTCTGCGCGTCGATCATCTTGCCCATGACACCGCCGGAGCTGTTGGCCGCCGACATCAGCACAGGCGAAACACCGACCTGCTGGGCCGATATCTTTTGCAGACTGCCGAACAGCACATTGGACGAAGTGTCTGAGCCGGTGAGCGCGACGCCCATCCATCCCAGCAGTGTTCCAAAGAAGGGATACAGGTGGCCCGTGCGCGCGAATGCGAGTCCCATTGTTGCATCAAGACCTGCATAGCGCGTGAGGAAGCCAACTGCCATCATGGCGGAGATCGTCACCAAAGAAAATCG
Organism: uncultured Acidobacteriaceae bacterium; assembly: GCA_963749635.1. Classification (GTDB taxonomy): domain Bacteria; phylum Acidobacteriota; class Terriglobia; order Terriglobales; family Acidobacteriaceae; genus DASRAA01. Next base: position 33,454 of record CAVVNW010000009.1, on the reverse strand, counting down.
CACCCGCACGATGGTCTTCAGATAGATCTTAAAGATCTGTCCGATATTGAATCCCATGATGAGTCCGGAAATGATCGAGGCAACAAAGATTCCGGTTCCGGTTGCACTCACCCAGTTGAGCGTAAAGACTGCCGGCTCCTTGGTATTCTTGGCGACCACGGGAGGAACGCGCTCCACCAGTTTGTTCAAGCCATGGATCGGGAACGCCGGGCTGGTGATCTTGCTAGGCGGCGTGCTCCATGTGGCCATCGAGGTGAAGACCTTTTCCGGCGTATTCACCATTTTCTTGAAGGTAACCGTGCCCCAACAGAAGACGATCACGCTGAGAATTAGCCATGGCAGCCATGCGCGAGTAACCTCGGCGCGGCTGTAGCCATGCGCGGCGCGGTGGTCGGTTTTCGCCGCTTCGCCTTCGAATGTCCATACCCGCTTGGGATGCCAGACCTGGAGGAAGCCGATCAGGCAGATCATCGAGACAACGGCGGAAATCACGCCGGCCAGCCACGGCCCGTGGAAGTTGGAAACCAGGAACTCGGTGGTTGCAAACGAGACTCCAGCCACCAGCACGGCGGGCCAGACTTCGACCATCTCCGAGAACCCTGCAAACGCCCAGATGAGCCAGAACGGAACCAGTAAGGCAAACACCGCCAGAATGCGGCCCACCATGGCGCCCAGGGTGAACTCGCTAAATCCGGTAACACCGGCGAGGGCGACGATAGGCGTACCCAACGCTCCGTAAGCAACCGGGGCGGTGTTGGCAATCAGCGAGAGTCCGGAAGCCTGCAACGGACGGAAGCCCAAGCCAATCAGCAAAGCAGCGGTGACGGCGACGGGTGTGCCGAATCCAGCAGCGCCCTCAAAAAATGCGCCGAAGCAAAACGCAATGAGGAGAAGCTGCAGGCGACGGTCTTGAGTGATGCCCGTGAGGCTGTGTTTCAGCACTTCAAAGCGTCCAGCTTCCACGGTGAGCTGGTAGAGGAAGATGACGTTCAGAACAATCCAGCCGATGGGGAACAGCCCATACAACAGTCCATACACCGTTGTCGCGGCAGCCATTCGTACCGGCATTTGGAAACCCAGGATGGCGGTTAGCAGCGCCGTGACCAGTCCGGCGAGGGCCGCGTAGTGCGCCTTGGCGTGTCCGAATGCGAGGGCGCCGAGCAGCACGATGACCGGCAGTGAAGCAATCATCGTTGACAACCACCAGTGTCCGGTGGGGTCGTATCCCTGCTGCCAGCCACTGCTCAACTCAGGGAGGCGCAGAATGATGACCGCGGCGATGACTGCCAGAAGCGTCGCAACTAAGCCCATCCAACCTATCGAGGCCGGCGGAGGTGCAGAGTGAGACGGCTTTACGGATGCGGAAGTGCCTGCCATGCGTGCGTCTCCTAAATGAAGAAACGGAGTGGATGAAGTGATGCTGACGAAATACCGCCAGAATCTTACCCGTCAAACTCTAAGTTAGCTACACATTTGTCGTGACGGACTTGGCTCACGCTTCGCTGTGATGCAGGACACAACCCCGGGTCACCGAACCTGGCTCACATGTTTGAACAGGAGGGCGGTCGACTCAGTTTGCATCTGGTGACGGGACGTCAACTGCGTTCGCGACTACCCGCAATAGCCAGCCGCTACCTCCGCGAACCTGAATCGGGCGGGTCGAGGTTAGCTCGATGGTCCCCACCGGAGGCGTAGTGCCGTGATGAGCAATATTCAGGTCCTCGAATCCGTAGGTACCACACGCCCACGGAGAGAACACCCACAAGGACTGTTCACGACCGATCTCAGCGTGAATCGCGGGACAGCCTCGCTTCGGAGCCGGCAAAAGCTTGGCGGAAACGATACCGTACCCGGGGGCCCGGCCAACAATATCCATGGCATCGCGTACGGTGCCATCGCCGAGATAGACAGCCGCACCACCAACCTGAACCGTAGTCCAGTCGCTGGTGGAGGTACCGTACTCGTCGAAATTACTGGTGGGAAGCTGGGCGGAGAACACGTCCTGCGTTGCGGCCAGAGCGCGAAGACTCACGGTGACCGGGAACTCCTTCTTGCCGAAGACCAGCCGATCGAAGCGAATGATGAGCCGTGAACCGTCCTTGCCTGGCGCGGCTGTCGTCTCCACCACTCGCCCATCGATCTTTGCCCCCGCGCGGATTTGTTCGCCCGACGCAAGAGTGACATCCTGCATCAGACGTGCTGAAATCCTGTCGCCCGGCTTGGACTTTCGGTTGTCAACGCTGTGGTTCGTCATAACGGGAAACACTGTTCCCACGGGGATTTCCTGGGCAAACCCCGTCGCCGCAAGCAGAAACAAAACGACACCGGCAGGAATTGGCCGACGCATAATCACCTACTCTTCCCAGGCTAATAGATGCTCAGCTATCGGTTGGAGAGCATGAATTTCTGTAGCCATCGGCGTAGCAACGCGGCATAACCAACTCATCGGAAAATGGGGGATAGTATCGGAACGACACTCCGCTCCCACCAAAAAAACGTGCACTCATCCGCGCGAGGAGTATATATTCGTGTCGAGAATTGGCGACGCTCGCGGAGTTCCGCGTCTGTGCGAAAGCGACTTCATCGCTGGCTCGCCTTGCAATCGACGGGACGTCTATCCGTCATGAGCGCTGTGAAATCAGGAAGGGCCGGCTCATCACACCAGACTGTCAGTCTTGCCGGCGCGTCGCAACCAGTCAGTATGCGAGTTCCATAAAGAATTGGTGCAATCGTTTGTGAGTTTTGGGCGAACGCTCGACGATTTGACCGCTTGCGTTCTCTCCCGCATCGAGGAGGCAGCCAATGAATACTTTTCCGATCATGCTGGGCACGCTATGCGTTTTCGCACTGGCGTATCGCTATTACAGCGCTTTTATCGCAGCCAAGGTTTTGGTGCTCGACGACCGTCGAGTCACACCGGCCCATAAGTACGAAGACGGCCATAACTATGTGCCATCGCCGAAGTGGGTGCTGTTCGGCCATCACTTCGCAGCCATTGCTGGAGCCGGTCCGTTGGTCGGTCCCACGCTGGCGGCGCAGTTCGGCTTCGCGCCAGGGTTCTTGTGGATCCTGATCGGCGCGGTGCTGGCCGGCTGTGTACACGATTTCACCGTATTGGGCGCATCCATCCGTCACAAGGGACGCTCGCTGGCCGAAATTGCGCGCACCGAGGTCAGTCCGTGGGCTGGGCTGGTGACCATGATCGCCCTGCTGTTTATTCTGCTGGTCACGCTGGCCGGACTGGGCATCGTCGTAGTCAATGCGCTGGCCAACAGTCCGTGGGGCGTGTTCACCATCGCCATGACGATTCCCATCGCGATCCTGATGGGACTGCTGATGTTCAAGAGCTCGCCGGGGCAAATTAAGATCGCAGTGCCGAGCGCGCTTGGCGTGGTTCTGCTGCTCGCCAGCGTTGTCGGCGGCCGCTGGGCTGCAATGTCGTCGTGGGCCGGCGCCCTCACGTTCACTCCCCACCAGATCACCTACCTGATGTGTTTCTACGGATTCGTGGCATCGGTGCTGCCCGTCTGGTTCCTGCTGGAACCGCGCGACTATCTTTCGACCTACATGAAGCTCGGGACCATCGCGCTGCTCATCATCGGAGTACTGGTGGTGCACCCCGACATTCAGTTCCCTGCCGTAACACCGTTCATCCACGGCGGCGGGCCGATCATTCCCGGCAAGCTATTCCCCTTCCTGTTCGTGACTATTGCCTGCGGAGCGATCTCCGGCTTCCACTCCCTGATTTCGTCAGGCACGACACCCAAGATGCTGGACAAGGAAACAGACGCGCGCATGATCGGCTATGGAGCCATGCTGTGTGAAGGCATGGTCGCCGTACTGGCACTGATCGCGGCATGCTCCATGTATCCCGGCGACTACTTCGCCATTAACACCACCCCTGAAGTCTTCCATAAGCTGGGAATGAGCACAGTCAACCTCGACCTGATGTCGCAACAGGTGGGTGAAAAACTTGCGGGCCGTACTGGTGGGGCCGTTTCGCTGGCCATCGGTATGGCGGAGATCTTCCGCGGGCTGCCCGGCATGAGCACCCTGATCAGCTACTGGTACCACTACGCGATCATGTTTGAGGCCCTGTTCATCCTGACTACCGTCGATACCGGCACGCGTGTCGCGCGTTACGTTATGCAGGAATTGTTGGGTCGCATCCACAAGCCATTCGCCAACACCGCCTGGCTTCCCGGCAACCTGCTCGTCAGCGCAATCGTAGTGATGGCCTGGGGATACATGATTTACACCGGCTCAATCTCGACCATATGGCCGCTGTTCGGTACCGGCAACCAGTTGCTGGCAACCATCGCGCTGGCGGTGGTAACGACGTTCCTGGTGAACATGGGCAAGGCGAAGTACGCGTTGCTGACGGCGATCCCCATGTGCTTTGTCGGAGTAACCACGCTGACGGCCGGAGTGCTTTCGATCAAGAACATCTTCCTCCCGCTGGCGCAAAAGCCCGGCAAGATGTTCCAAGGCTATCTTGACTCGACGCTGATGGTGATCTTTGTCCTCGGCGTGATCCTGGTTTTGATTGAAGCCGCCAGGCGTTGCTGGAAGACTCTGCATGGCGAAAAAGTTCCGGAGGAGGCATTCGGAGCGGTGGCGGAGCTCGAAGAACTGAATGTAACCTGTTGATAGGCTGGCGACCGCGTACCTTGCGAGCAGACTAGAGACGATGACTATTCCCGCAGCGGTAGAGACGACGCGTCCTCACACGCTGGCGGGGATTTTTGTCTCTTTCAAGTCCTAACATCGCCGCAAGTTCTGGCCCAAAACCTGCAAATAAACTTCGCCGGACTATAGCTCGTATACCTGCAACTACGACCACCTGCCTCAGGTTCGAACCCATCTTTCTGTGCCATAGCAAAAGCGCACTTGATTGTTAAAAATCATTCACTAGACGGTTAAAAGCTTGTTAAGCTTTCACCGCTTCACCGGGCGACTTGCTGTGAGCGGGTTGTGAGCGTAGTCACAAGAAACGGTGACCGATGCCACAGCCAGCAACTATCCGTTCACATACGTTCGACTTCCAAGGCAATTTTGCGGATGGGAACGGAGCGACTCGATGTCCGGTGAGACTTAGGGCATTCCTGTCCGACAGCAAATGCCCCACCTTTGGAGGCAACGATGCATCACTCTTTCCAATCAAGGGTACGATCTGTAGCAGCCGCTTCCATCATCTTGATTTTGGCATTTGTCTTCGTGCCAGGGTCAAGAGCCGCTACACCGCCGCAGGGCGATGATCAAACTCCCCCAAAAACCACCACATCAAAAACAACCCATTCGTCAAAATCATCTGGCTCAAGTGAATTGCAACAATTGAAGGATGCGATCGCTGCGCAACAGCAGCAGATCGAACAAATGCAGAAGGAGATTGACAGTCGCGACGCCGCCTTGCGACAGGTCAAGCAAGAGACAGATCAGAATGCTGCCTCGGCAAGAGAAGCGGCGGCAAGTGCACAACAGGCGGCCGCGCAAGCCAACAAGGCCAACGAATACGACACTCAGGATGCGAGCGCGATGGGCTCTCTGCATACCTCCGTGGTCGATCTAGAGAGCGCAACGAAAGCCAACACCGAGGCGCTCGACCAGGCCAAGAAGTCACTGGTGAAGCTGGAAAAGCCCTACCAGATTCCCGCTGCACCGACAGTCGTTCCCGCTATCGCTCCGGTTCGCGTCCTCTCGCTCGACCCCGCGAAAAAGGAAGGCCTGACACCCGGAATTATGCTCGGTGGAGTAACCGTGACGCCGTACGGCTTCATCAAGGCTACTGCAGCCTACGACTCACTCGATCCAACCGGCGATGACTTCCCCAGACCGGCCTTCACGGCCGCCGATACCGGCCCGAACAACAATCCTGAATTCCACCTCAAGGCGCGCTCCACTCGCTTCGGATCGAAGTTCGAGTGGCCTGACGCTTCGAAAAACATCGTCGTCACCGGACAAATCGAAGCCGATTTCGAAGGTAACTTCAGCGCCGTTGACAACCGCAACGTATCGTCCATTCGCAGCAACGCCGTGCAGTTGCGACTGGCCTACGGACGAATCGACTGGAACGTAAGACCGAACACCGACATCTTCTTCGAAGCCGGACAAGACTGGACCATCTTCGGCTCGAGCGCGATGATGAACCTGTTCGAGACCACGTTCTATGGCGCGTACTGGGGCAACTTGTACGAACGTTCGCCGCAGATGCGCGTAGGTTTAGTGCAGAAGTTGGGCGGCTCGCGTAACTGGCGGCTGTCTCCTGAGTTTGCGATCATGATGCCGTCGGAAGGTGACCTTCCGGCAAACGCGGTCACCTGTACCGCAGCTAACATCACCGCAGGCAGCTCCTGCACCGTCGTCAACGGTCTGGCCAGCCAGCTCGGATACGGCGAGCGCCAGGGTGCTGACTAGGGCAAACCTGAAGTCGAGTCCCGGGTAGTCTCTACAATTCCAACTCGACAAGGCTCCCGGTGTCGTTCCCGCACAGCTGCTGTGGAGCGGCTTCTACAGTGGTCGCCAGGCAACCGTGCTGGCTTCCGCCATTCCATTGGATACGGCCAACACGTCCAACCCCGACTTCTACAAGGCTGCCTTCCCGAAAGGGTATGATGCCGTTAGCAACGGGTACGGCAATCAGCTGGCGATCTCGCTTCCAACTCGCTGGTTTACAGTCGTGGCCAGCGGATACCAGGGAGCCGACCTGCGCTTCTTCTTCGGTGGCGAAACGCTCTCCAACTACAACCAGGCGGGCGGATTCACTCCATACAGCATCCGGATTCTCCGTGGACCGCGCCTCGACCGTGGTGTTTGGAACCAACGCTGCCGGTGCGGCAGTAGCGGCTCCGCAACTTCCGGTCCGCGGCTACGGCGGATTCGTTCAGCTTGGAATGCCGCTCTCGCGCTGGTTCAACGCCGATCCTAAAGGCAGAAATGCCGGCTGGCAGGCGTACGTTGAATACGGCATCGATGCGGCTAATGCCAATGACTTCAGATTGGCCAAGGGCATTAACGCAACCACCGGCGCAGGACCCATCAAGGACACCTTAAAGGGAGTAACAATTTTCTATAAGATGAATCCTTGGGTCCAGTTCGGCTTTGAAGAAGGCAAGTATCAAGGCTTCGCTCTGCCAGACACCAAAGGCGTCTGCACCACCAAGGTCGCCGGCGTGGCAACTTGCACATCGACCGATTGGCGCTCGGAATTCGGCCCGATCTTCACCTTCTAACAACCTGAGACGTGTTCGACACTTTGGGGCAGATGCGCAAGCACCTGCCCCATTCTTTTGCGGCTTGACTCGGTGATCGAGCGAACTACTTAGCCGGCGACTTGCACTCAGCCGCCAGGTCCTTCACCGTCTTCACTTCAAACACCACGTACTCGGTGACGCTCGATCCACCGCCAACACTGGTCGCGTCCGAAGTTCTCACTCCTGTCTTGCCTCCGAGTTCGACTTCGTGGTGGACCAGACGTCCAAGCTGTCTGGCTGCGCCTGAAAGTAAGTGGCTCTTCCCGTCAGGGTCAGTGAGGACATACTGACTCTGGTCCATATGAAGGCAGCCCTGCATCGTGTCGAGGTCGGCAGACTGATGGTTCTTGTCCGACGCTGGAGCCGCCGGCTCTGCTTGTAACCCAGCGAAAGAAATAAAAAGCAGAAGACCTAGCGATAGTGTCGTGCGCATGAAGTACCCCCTGCGGCTGCTCGCGTAGCTAATTCTAATGCACGGCACAGCCTGACTTTCGGCAGGCGTTCGCGGGTGCTGTAAAACTGAAATCGAAAGTCGCCATCCGGAGCCCGGTGTTCCCGAGGATAGCTGTCCTCCACCTAGGTGCCAGCTCTTTCGTCGCAAGCCAACAGCGTGCCCGCCGAACTTTTCGGAACTCTTTGTCTCTGGAGTAGGAAATCACAGCAGAGAACAACGGGTCGGGCGTCAGTCGATCCGCTCGGTTGGAGCCTCAGAGTGTTCTTGAGGTATAGCAGCTAGCCACAAATCTTTACGCCGCGTTAACCAGACTTTACCGTCAAGTGCATGCGGTCGGTGTTCTCACGATAGACAGACAAACTGTCAAGACCACGAGGAGTTGAGAGTATGAAGACGAAGTTGATGGTTGTAGCAAGTGTGATGGCGTTGCTTTTGTGTAGCGCTTCGATGATTGCCTACGCTCAGGGACCGGGAGGTCCTGGAGGCAGAGGTCATGGTTGGGGTGGACCCGGCGCGGGGTTGGCGTTACATGAGCTGAACCTGACCGACGCGCAGAAAGCGCAAGTGAAAACGATCATGCAGGCGAACCATGCCAGCATGAAGACAGTCATGACGCAGATGGAGCAGAACCGCGCGGCCATGCTGGCGGCAACCGCCAATGGCGCCTACGAAGCGGCGAAGATCCAAACCCTGGCCAATCAGCAGGCCCAGTTGCAGGCCGTGATGACAGTGAATCGCGAATCCGTGGAGCACCAGATTTACACCCAGGTGCTCACTAGCGACCAGCAGGCCAAGGCCGAGCAGTTGCGCACGCAGGCGATCTCGCGCATCAACGAGCACTTGCAGAAGATGGCGACAGGAACGGACACCGCCCCGGCGCCGCCTGAGAACTAACAGGTCCTCAGCGCATTCCAATAGGCAGGGCTTCGGCCCTGCTTTTTTTGCTGCCCAAACCCTCTGAATGCCCGCTTCGTGGCCACGACCGCGAATGTAATACTTCTGTCATATCGACCGCGAAATGAGCTACATCACATACTTTGCTGTGCCGAAATTCTTACCATGCAGTCATGGATTTTAACGGCCCTGATTGCTCCCTTCTACATCCCAAAGGAAACCAAGCCCGGGTACTTCTGACTTCCGTTTTCGGACCCTACGCGCAAGACGACGAGTTCGGCAGTCGCGCCATCAATCCGATGGAGCTTTATCACAACCAGGTCACCCGCGAGCAAGGCAGTTTCTCGCTGCGCATGTTCCATCGCTCGTGGGGGCTGATGATGATCCAGCAAAACATCTCCGCGCCCAGCACGCTGCTCGACTTTCCTACCTTGGAAAAGTTTGAGCGTGAATTGACTGCACATAAGTACGACATCGTCGGTATTTCCGGCATCATTCCCAACTTTGGCAAGGTCCGCGAGATGTGCCGCCGGGTACGCCGCCTGTCACCGCAGAGCGTGATTGTTGTCGGCGGACACGTTGCCGGTATCCCTGGGGTCGAAAACATGATTGACGCCGACCACATCGTGCGCGGCGAAGGCATCGAGTGGATGCGGCGCTTTCTCGGCGAAGATTCCAGCGCGCCTGTGGTGCATCCCGAGATCCTTTCCGGATTTGGCTTCCGCATCCTCGGCATGAAAGTCCCCGACAACACACGTGACACGGCGGCCACGATCGTTCCGTCCGTCGGATGTCCGATGGGATGCAACTTCTGTACCACGTCGGCGTTCTTCGGCGGAAAGGGCAAGACCCACCACTTCTACGAGTCGGGCGAGCAATTGTTCGAAGTGATGCAGCACATGGAAGAGAGTATGGGGGTGCAGTCGTTCTTTGTGATGGACGAGAACTTCCTGCTCAACCGGCCGCGCGCATTGCAACTGCTGAAGCTCATGCAGGAGCACAACAAGAGCTGGGCGATGTACGTGTTCTCGTCAATCAATGCAATCCGTAAGTACTCGATGGAGGAACTGGTTCAGCTCGGCGTTTCGTGGATCTGGGTTGGACTGGAGTCACCCAAGTCGAGCTACGCGAAGCTGAAGGATTCCGATACCCGCGTCATCGTCGCCGAGTTGCGCAGCCACGGAATCAAGCTGCTGGGCTCGACCATCGTTGGGCTGGAGCACCACACACCCGAGAACATCCACGAAGACATCGACTATGCGATATCGCATGGCACGGACTTTCATCAGTTCATGCTGTACACGCCGGTACCAGGGACTCCGCTCTATCACCAGATGAAGGCCGAAGGACGGATGCTGGAAGACGTCGAACTCGCCGACATTCATGGGCAGTTCAAGTTCAACTTTCAGCACGCCGCCATTTCGCGCGACCAATCGCAAGAGTTTCTCGACGGCGCGTTTCGCCAGGACTTCGAGCAAAACGGTCCCAGCCTGTTCCGCATCTGCCAGACGCTGTTCAACGGCTGGAAGCGCTACAAAAACCATCCTGAGCCGCGCATCCGGGCGCGCTTCAAACACGAGGCCGGCAAACTCCGCACTACCTACAACGCTTCGCTGTGGGCAATGGAAAAGCGGCTGAAGGCGAGTAACCCTGAAGTGTCGGCGCGAATCCGGGAGCTACGCCAGGAAGTTGAGGCGGCCTTTGGCCTGCCGACGCGACTGCTGAGGCAACTTCTCGGCCCAGTGTTGCTGTGGACGTCGAAGCGCGAGGACCGTCGACTTGCTGATGGAGTGACGTACGAACCGCAGACGTTTGTCGAGCGCCACAATTGGGTGGAAGAATCCCCCACAGGCGAGAAATCGAACCTGGCGGTCATGGCCCAGCGTGGCTTCAGGCCGTCGCTGAAGAACATCGCCGCCCGTGTTCGCATCCCCGAAGAGGCCGCGCTAACTGTAATCGGCGACTAGCGGCTATTCAGGAATTGCTGTACCAACTTCGGCCACGTCTTGCAGGGGCACGGCTCTACTGCTTGCTGAAAAACTCGTTTTCGCGAAGGATTTTTATCAGGGCATGACTTCACAGGTTGCTGAAAAAGTCGCTTCGCAGATGGTTTTGTATCAGGGCACGACTTCAGTCGTGCCGTAAGACGTTGAAAATACGATAGGGCTTTAGCCCCTGAGGTTTTTCCTCAGCAGCGAAAATGACTTTTTCAGCAGCCTCTTCGATCATGCCGTAATGTGCCGAAAAAAGACTAGGGCTTTAGCCCTGGTCGGGACTCTTTGACCCCATCCACGGCGGCTTTCAGCCGCCGTGCTTTTTCGACTCTTTCCGCAATCTCTTGCGTCCGCCTTGTCACCAACCCCTGTGTCCTACGTCCTATCGCCGTCCAATCCTCTCGCGTATTCATCACTGGTGAGGTCGAGGGACTTGTGTCCCCACTCGCACCGTGCCCAGAGCGCGGGAGAAGCTGCTCTTTGACAATTCACGAATCCACGGCGCAACTCCTTTTACAGTTCCGGGCCAGCCCAAATCGGTAGGTAACGTATGTCGAACGCAAGTCATACAAGTATGTAAAGTATGACATCTTGTGGCTTCAAAACACTCGATTTTCCCACCTAAGTCCCACGCCCTCAATTGGATACATATAACTACATCTAGAATCAAATGCTTGCGAACAATTTTCCCCCAAGTCATTGATTCTAAATGATCGCATATAAAGTAATTTTCTAGGTGTTATTGCGCCCTACAGCACTAGAACACAGGAACTATCGGCAAGCCAGGAAGCGAAAAAAATCGCGGTACTGGTAGCAGGTACAGCCATGCCGTCAGTACCGCGAGGGTTTTAGATCGCCGCGCAGATGGCTTTGACTTCGGTGTACATCTCCAGCGCTTCGTGGCCCATCTCGCGTCCCCAGCCTGACTGCTTGTATCCGCCGAACGGCAAAGCCGCGTCGAACACGTTGTAGCAGTTGATCCAGACCGTCCCGGCACGCAGCTTGTTGGCTACGCGGTGGGCTTTGCCGATGTCCTTGGTCCAGACACCCGCAGCCAGTCCGTACTCGCTGTTGTTGGCTTCGGCAACGATCTGGTCGATGTCGCTGAAAGGCGACGCCACGACCACCGGCCCAAAGATCTCTTCGCGAACGACCTTCATGTTCGGATTGGTCTTGACCATCACGGTCGGCTCGACGAAGTATCCTGCGCCTTCTTTCTTCTTGCCGCCGACTACCGCCTCAGCGCCCTCGCTGAGCCCGGACTCCAGATAGCTGCACACGCGGTTCAACTGCTCGACGGAGACCAGCGGTCCCATGTTGGTGTCGGGCTCGAATCCCGGACCAACCTTGATCTTCTTCGCCTGGTTAGCGACGCCTTCGACAACTTCGTCGAACATGTCTTTCTCGACATAGAGGCGCGAGCCGGCACAGCAGCACTGCCCGTGATTGAAGAAGATGGCGCTGGCCGCACCGGGAATCGTGGTGCGCGCGTCGGCATCGTCGAAGATGATGTTCGGTGACTTGCCGCCCAATTCAAGCGAGACTTTCTTCAGGTTGCCGGCCGCGGCCTGCACGATCAGCTTCCCGACTTCGGTCGATCCGGTGAAGGCGATCTTATCGACGTCGGGATGCGCCGCCAGTGCTGCTCCGGCAGTTTCGCCGTATCCGGTCACGACATTGACGACGCCTTCGGGGAATCCGGCTTCTGCCACCAGCTCGGCTAATAGCAGGGCTGAAAGCGGGGTCTGTTCCGCTGGCTTCAGCACCACAGTGCAACCCGTCGCGAGCGCGGGACCTAGCTTCCACGCGGCCATCAGCAGTGGGAAGTTCCACGGAATGATCTGTCCCACCACGCCAACCGGTTCGCGGCGGGTGTACGCCAGGTACTGAGTGCGCTTGTTGCCGGCCGAAATCGGAATGGTGTTGCCTTCGATCTTCGTCGCCCAGCCAGCCATGTAGCGGAAGAGGTCAACCGCCAGAGGCACGTCGGCCACACGCGCGACCGCCAGCGGCTTGCCGTTGTCGAGGCTCTCGATCTGCGCGAACTCTTCGGTGCGAGCTTCAATCAGGTCGCCAAGCTTCCACATGAGTCGACCGCGCTGCGAGGCCGACATGTCAGACCACGCGGAACCCTCGAAGGCCTTACGTGCGGCCTTAACCGCGCGATCAATGTCTTCGCGGTCGCCTTCCGCCACCTGCGCCAGCACTTCCCCAGTCGCCGGATTGTAGGTGGGGAAAGTTTTGCCCGATGCGGCAGGCACGAACTGGTTGTTGATAAACATAGGCCGCGGCTTGCGGATGAACTCTTCAACACGGCTGTGCATGGGTGCTGCGCTTACTGCTGTAGACATCGTGATCCTCCGTGGCCAAGCGCGCGAACAGGGAGCGCTTCGCCGGTAATGAGATAAATTTCTGCGTATCGCGAACGAGCCGCGTACCGTCTCCCATCTGAATAGAGGCGCTCAGAGGCAGACAGCCGAGTCAGAAGTATGAGAGGTCTGGCGAATCCTGGCCGGGCCTCACCCCGCGCAAGAGTTTATCAGAGAATGCGGCCGTCGGCTTTGGGAGGCAGACTCATGCCGGAACCGGTTCCGGGCGGAGTTTTTCTTTGAGATCGGCAGCGATGGCCTGCCCGTGAAACCGGCCATTTTCGATGAATATCTCGCTGGTCCGCATGCCGGCCACGATGACACCTGCGAGATAAATGCCCGGGACACTACTTTCGAGCGTCTTCGGATTGACTACTGGCTTCTTGTCGTCATCGCCCCGAAGTCTGCACCCCAGGCTGCAGATGAACTCGAAATCCGGATGGTAGCCGGTCAAGGCGAACACCCAATCGTTCGCCAGCGTCACTTCGCCCTCGGGCGTGTTGAGCACCACGTGGTCGGGCGCGATCTCCTTCACCGTGCTGTTGAAGTAGGCCTTCACCTGCCCGGCCTTGATGCGGTTCTCGATGTCGGGTTTGATCCAGTATTTCACCGAGGGCCTCATTCCCTCCCCGCGATGCACCAAGGTCACCCGAGCGCCGTGCCGCCAGAGCTCCAATGCAGCGATTGCAGCGGAATTCTTTCCGCCAACCACCAGGACATCGAGATTGAAAAACGGGTGCGGCTCGCGGTAGTAGTGCAGGACCTTGGGAAGATCTTCGCCGGGAACGTTCATGAAGTTCGGACGGTCGTAGTAGCCGGTCGCCAGAATCAGCTTGCGTGCATGGTAGGTGCGGGGCTGGCCATGGCGGTCGATCGTATGCACGATGAAGTCGCCGTCACTGCCTTCGACGTTCTGCACGGGCTCGTACTGGCGCACGTCGAGCTGGTAGTGCTCGGACACCTTGCGGTAGTACTCCAGTGCCTCCCCTCGGGTCGGCTTTTGGTTGGGGCTCGAAAATGGGATATCGCCTATCTCCAGCAGCTCCGGCGTGGTGAAGAACGTCATGTTGCTGGGGTAGTTGTAAAGCGAGTTGACCAGGCAGCCTTTATCGATGTTAGTCACGCTGAAGCCGGCCCGCTTGGCGTCAATGCCGCAAGCCAGCCCGGTCGGACCGGCGCCGATTACAATTACATCGAAGTGCTCAGAACTACCTTCCCTGCCAGCACCATCTTGTCCCATGCAGAAAGGATAACCTGTTTCGCAACTGCCTCGGGCGTGAAGCTCGGCGACGAACGTCGACTGCGCTTACCGGTCGCGATTGACGACGTAGAGGATCATCTCGAGGATGAAGCGCTTTTCCTCCGAGTCCGGGACGCCCCGCAACGCGGCTAACCCTTCCAGCAGTGCAGCACCTGCAAGTTGACGGGCCGCGCGGCGAGCGTAATCAATGCTCTTGTTGCGTAGGATTACCTGGTGCACCCATTCGACTTCCGCGGCAGTTCTATCGTGACGAGGCCGTGCCAGAAAGCGCTGTAACCGAGATTTTTCGCGAGCTCCACTGTGTTTCAGCGAGTGGATTAACATCAGCGTCCGCTTGCCTTCCCACAGGTCGCCCGCGATTTCCTTACCATACTTCTGATAGTCGGCGGAAAGGTTGAGAATGTCATCCTGGATTTGGAACGCGGCTCCGAAATACCAGCCCAGTCGGCAAAACTGGTCCGGCCCGAGTTGTCCAGATCGCGCGACCAACGCACCCACACGCATCGGGTAGATGAACGAGTACCACGACGTCTTCTTCAGGCACATCTGCATGTAATCGCGCACTTCGAGATCGCAGCGATTGTCGCGGATCCAAGCGAGCTCAATGGCCTGCCCCTCGAGCGAATGCGTCATCATGTGCTCGGTTTCTTCCATGACTTGCCAACTCACCTTTGGACCGAGAATGCCGCGATTCTCCATGAGCCGGCGCAACGCAAGCAGGTTGGTGGCGTTGCCCACATTCACGGCAATCGGAATGCCGTGTTGTTTGTAGAGCGTCGGGAGCCCCCGGCGAAACTCGCTACCATCCTGCACGTCGTCGTGAATCAGGAACGCATTGTGCAGCAACTCAATGGCGACCGCCGAGTTCTGAGCCTGCCGACGGCTGCCTCCGAGGGCTGTGCACGTCGCAAAGCACAGCGCGGCACGCAGGCCTTTTCCCTGACGGCGCGGATAGGCCGATGCCAGTTCGTAAAGATACGGTGGGCCCTTCTTTGGAATTGAATCGAGCAGGTCACGGGTCGCGATGTCGCGATAGTCGGCTAACTGGCGCTCGAAATTGCGGCTAAGGCGCCGCTGCTTCGCGCGGCTCTGCGTAGGCTGCCGGTTAGCGTTTGCGGCCGGCACGGCGTCCTGTGGTCTGCTTCACGATGGGCGAGTTCGCCAGTTGGTTCGCCATCTCGGCGCTGCTGTTGACCAGTTCGACGGCAACATCGACCATGTCGTGACTGCGGTTCACCAGTTTCTTCACCACGTCGAAGTTCTCCTGCGAGCGCATCTCGTTGAGACGCTCGTTGAGCAGCGTAATTACTTCGTGGGCGTCGGCCTGGAACCGCTGCAACGCGTTGCTGAAGTCCCTGGGATCGACTCGCCCTTCCTTGCGGAAGCGCTGCTGCACCTGGTTGGCAGCTACGATGCCGGCAGCCAACTCTTCATCCAACAATGCAGCTGCGTCCTTCACGATTTGGGCTGTGCTTTTGCTGACTTGTTCGAAGCGCCCGGCGGCCGCACTTTTACCTCTGCGGCCCGCCTCCGGACGTTGAGCTGTATTCTGCGCTCTCGATTTAGGCATTGAAGGCCTCCTTTTGCTCGGCATATCGTACCTGCAAGGGTCGTACTCGCGTCATCGTGCAGGTGCGGTATTATAACCAACCCCACCGGCCGGACAAAGGTTCGCGATGTGCATTCGTCACAAATCCAACAACCACCCGAGGGTTATACTTTTAGGTTCGCAAGGCGCGGGCGCAGTTCCCATATCCCAAGCAGGCAGTTCGAGACGTGCGGACTAATCTTCAGATGGCAGGCCGATATGTCAGTAATCAAGCAAGACGATCTTATCCAGAGTGTCGCCGACGCACTGCAATTCATTTCCTACTATCACCCAGTTGACTTCATCCGCGCGCTGACTCGCGCTTACGAAAAAGAGCAATCGCCCGCCGCGCGTGACGCCATCGCGCAGTTGCTCATCAACTCCCGCATGTGTGCCGAGGGCCACCGCCCCATCTGCCAAGACACCGGCATCGTGACAGTTTTCCTCAAAGTCGGCATGAATGTGCAGTGGGATGCCACCATGAGCGTCGAGGACATGGTCAATGAAGGCGTGCGCCGTGCTTATCTGCATCCTGACAATAAGTTGCGTGCGAGCGTGCTGGGCGATCCCGGCGGCGGTCGAAAGAACACCAAAGACAACACGCCAGCGGTAATCAACATGACGATCGTACCCGGTGACAAGCTCGAGGTTATCGTAGCCGCGAAGGGTGGAGGCTCGGAGGCGAAGTCAAAGTTTGTCATGCTCAATCCCTCAGACTCGATCGCGGAGTGGGTGTTGAAAACCGTGCCGACCATGGGCGCGGGCTGGTGCCCACCGGGAATTCTCGGCATCGGCATCGGCGGCACTGCCGAAAAAGCGATGTTGCTGGCGAAAGAAGCCTTGATGGAACCGATCGATATTCAAGAGCTGATGGAACGTGGGCCGTCGAATCACGCCGAAGAGTTGCGCATTGAGCTCTACAAGAAGGTGAACGCGCTAGGGATTGGCGCACAGGGACTCGGGGGACTGACGACCGTTCTCGACGTCAAGGTGAAGGAGTATCCCACCCACGCGGCGAACTTGCCAGTCGCGCTGATTCCGAATTGCGCCGCCACGCGCCACGCTCACTTCGTGCTCGACGGTTCTGGTCCGGTGGCACTCGAGCCACCCTCACTCGACGAATGGCCAAAGCTTACCTACGACCCAATGGGCAGCGGGGCGCGGCGCGTCAACCTCGATACGGTCACCCGCGAAGAAGTTGCAACCTGGAAGCCCGGCGAAGTTCTGCTGCTGAACGGAAAGCTGCTCACTGGACGCGATGCCGCGCACAAGCGTATGACCGACATGCTTAACCGTGGCGAGAAACTGCCGGTCGACTTCACCAACCGTTTCATCTACTACGTCGGACCGGTCGATCCGGTACGCGAGGAAGTCATGGGCCCGGCCGGTCCTACGACCGCCACGCGCATGGACAAGTTCACGCGCCAGATGCTCGAAGAAACCGGACTGCTCGGTATGGTGGGCAAAGCCGAACGCGGCCCGACAGCTATCGAAGCCATCCGCGATCACAAAGCGGTTTACCTCATGGCTGTGGGAGGCGCGGCGTACTTGGTTTCGAAGGCAATCAAGAAATCGCGTGTCCTGGGCTTCGACGACCTCGGCATGGAAGCCATCTATGAATTCGAGGTCGAGGACATGCCGGTCACCGTTGCTGTCGATTCGGACGGCAATGCCGTGCATCAGTCCGGCCCGAAAGAGTGGCAGGCGAAGATAGCGGAGTTGGTGGAAATATCGTAATCAGTCGATGTGCCGATAGTGCATCAGTCTGCCAGTACCGCGCCGACCTGCCATGATGGTATACTTCTGTCATAAAGCCTGGAGCGTGCCATGTTTGAAGAAGCTAGAACGCGAATGAGCCAGAACGGCCGCATCGTCATTCCTGCTGCTTTCCGTAAAGCTCTCGGCGTCGATGATGGAGATGACCTGGTGCTTCGATTACAGGACGGCGAAGTGAGAATCACCACTCTGCAGAAAAGAATTCAACGGGCCCAGGAACGCGCCCGCCGCTATGTAAAGTCCGGTTCCTCTCCGGTCGACGAACTGCTCAGGGAGCGCCGGGAGGCTGCCAAGCGTGAGTAGCGTCGTTCTCGATGCCTCGGCGATCCTTGCTGTAATCGTCGGCGAACCTGGCCAGGAGAAGCTCCCTCCTTCTGTTCTTACGCAAGCGGTTATCAGCACTGTGAACCTGGCGGAAGTCCAAGGCAAGCTCGAGGCCCTCGGGTGGACACCCGACGAAGCATGGGAAGATGCCACTGGCCTTGTGCGTGAGGCGATACCGTTTACAGAACAACAGGCGCGCACGACCGGCGAACTCCTTGCCCAGACCCGATCGCTGGGTCTGTCTCTCGGCGACCGCGCATGCCTCGCGCTGGCTATGGCACTGAATGTTCCTGTCTACACCGCCGACCAAACATGGAAGAAGCTCAAGCTTGGAATTCGAATCCACCTGATCCGGTAATCGAGTGCCAAGGTATACAGCTAATTTGTCCATAGGATGGAACTGAGCCAGGGACGCACCCTTCCCGCCTCCGCTATCATCTCTCTGCTGGAGGCAGCGCTCATGTCCAAGCCATCCACTCGCATGGAAAAGGATTCCCTCGGTCTCAAAGAAATTCCCGCCGACGTGTACTACGGCATTCAAACGGCTCGTGCGGTCGAGAACTATCCCATCAGCGGGCTGCGTGCCCACACTGCTCTTATCCGCGCGATCGCCATGGTGAAAGAGGCTGCGGCCGAGGCTAATCGCGAACTCGGACTGGTTGATGCGAAGACCGCCGATGCCATTATTCAGGCCGCGCAAGAAGTGCAGAACGGCGAGTGGGACCATGCGTTTGTGGTAGACGTATTTCAGGCGGGCGCGGGCGTCAGCTTCCACATGAACACCAACGAGGTCATCGCCAACCGCGCCTCCGAGATTCTCGGAGGCAACCTCGGCGAGTACAAACATGCGCATCCCAACGATCACGTTAATTACGGACAATCGACGAACGACGTCTTTCCGACCGCAATGCGGCTGGCGACTCTGCTCGAGTTGGAAAGGCTCTACGCCGCGCTCGACGCGCTGACCATCGAACTGAACAACAAAGGCGAAGAATTCCACGACATTCTGAAGTCGGGCCGAACCCACCTGATGGATGCCGTTCCCATGCGCCTGGGCCAGGAATTTACGGCATACGCGGGAGCCATTCGTCGAGCGCAGCGCTCAATTCAGGAGCAGGGAGAACTCTTGCGCGAAGTCGGGCTAGGAGGCTCGGCAGCCGGCACCGGCATCAACACCCATCCGGACTATCGCGAGAAAGCCGTCGCCAATCTCGCCCGCATCTCGGGCGAGAAGCTCGTCCCGGCCGATGACATGCGCTATGCGATGCAGTCGAATCTGGCGATGTCGTCAGTCAGTTCGGCGCTACGCAATCTTGCGCTGGAAATCATTCGCATCTCGAACGATCTGCGACTGCTTTCGTCAGGCCCCAATACCGGACTCGCTGAGATTATCCTGCCCGCGCTACAGCCGGGTTCCTCGATCATGCCGGGCAAAATAAACCCCGTGATGGCTGAATTGGCCGCGATGGTTTCGTTCCAGGTCGTCGGCTATGACACAGCCGTTGCGCTTGCTGCACAAGCCGGACAGCTCGAGCTCAACGTCATGATGCCGACTATGACGCACAGCGTCCTCACCTCGATCACCATCATGACCAACATGCTGCGGCAGTTGACGGAGTTCTGCATCAAGGGCATCACCGCCAACCAGAAGCGTTGCGAGTTCTACGCTCAAAGTACGGTGTCGCTGGCCACTGCGCTAAATCCTTATGTCGGGTACGCCAAGGCAGCAGAGATTGTGAAGGAATCGATCGCGACCGGGAAAACGATCATCGAGGTCGCGCGCGAAAAGAAATACCTGAGCGAGGACCGAATCAAGGAAATCCTCGATCCGGCGCGCATGACCGAGCCGCAGCGGCCGCTGGATGCCGCGAACGACCGCGAGAAAATTAAGGGGAACTCTTAGCAGTCGTGTTACTCAGTACGCCCATTTCAGCAGTGTCGCGCCTGAAGTAAACCCCGCCCCCACGGCCGCCAGCAATACCGTACTTCCCTTCTTCAGCTTGCCGGTCTCCAGCGCCGTCTGCATTGCCAGCGGAATCGTTCCGGCGGTGGTGTTGCCGTACCGGTCAATGTTGACGATGACCTTGTCCTCGGGCATTTTCAGCCGATCGGCCGTCGCCATGATGATGCGGCGATTCGCCTGGTGGGCGATGAAGCAGTCGATATCAGATCCGGTTAACTTGTTGCGCTCCAAAATGCGCTGCGTCATCTCCGCCATTTTCTTCACGGCATACTTGAAGACCTGCTGCCCATCCTGATGAATATAATGCATTTTCTTGTCAATAGTTTCATGGGATGCAGGATTCAAACTGCCGCCAGCCGGCATGTACAAATACTGACCGCCGGCACCTTCAACCTGGGCGACGTGGTCGATAATCCCGGCCTCGCCTTCTTCAGCGGGCTCCAATAGAACCGCTCCTGCTCCGTCGCCAAAGATGATGCACACCGCGCGGTCCTGGTAGTTCACCATGGCCGAATTCACGTCGCTGCCGATCACCAGCACCCTCTTGTACTGGCCTGACTCGATGAACTTCACTCCCGTGTTCAGCGAGAACAGAAAACCCGAGCAGCCCGCCGAAACGTCGAATCCCCAAGTGTTGGCGATGCCGAGCTTATGCTGCACTAAGCACGCGGTCGACGGATACATCATGTCAGGTGTCACCGTGCCCACCACGATGAGATCCACGGTCTGCAGGTCGAAGGGATGGCTCTTGACCAGGTTCTTCACGGCCTCAACCGCAAGGTCGCTGGCGGCAACGCCTTTATCGGCAATGTGGCGCTCGCGAATACCGGTCCGTTCCAGAATCCACTGGTCGGTGGTTTCGACCAACTTCTCCAAATCTTGATTGTTCAGAACGCGTGGCGGAACGTAGGTTCCCAGCGCGGTAATCTTGGCGCGACAACAAGTCGGCAACGAACTCTCCTCAGTTACGACTGCAGGATGAATAACGGTTCATTTTCAACGATGCGTTTCAGAATGTCCATGCGAAGTAACGGAATGGTAAGTGGCCCGGCCCAAACGGGAATGCCGGACTTTGAACGGCGCACGCATTCCGTTCGATCTACGTATCCGGCAGGCAACGTACAAAAAGTCAGGCGCCAGTTGACCGCTGCACACGAAGATACCTGTTACCGTTGCTTCCTTCCGGACCTGGCGGGGTTCACAGGGCTACGTTGCGCGGGACCAGCGCCCGACCTACTGCATCATACCATCTCGAAACGCCGCGAAGCGCGGACCGGACACGCAGGCGGGAATGCTTCCGAAGATGCTAAAATCAAGGGATTCCATGCCTCTGAGAGACGAATCTGTAGCTGTGCTGACACCGCCCGAAGAGGCTGTTTCGCCAGTGGTTCCCAAACCCGTAGTAATGAAGAAAGTCGGCTTCGTTAGTCTTGGCTGTCCCAAGAACCTGGTGGACAGCGAAGTCATGATGGGCCTACTCGCACACGGCGGCGCCGAAATCACGCCACGGGCGGAAGATGCCGACATCATCGTGGTCAACACCTGCTCCTTTATCGACAAGGCCCAGCAGGAGTCGGTCGATGCCATTCTGGAGATGGCGCAACACAAGATCTCTGGACGCGCGCAGAAGTTGATTGTCGCCGGGTGCCTGGTGGAGCGCTATCGCAACGAGATCCAGAAGAACGTTCCCGAAGTTGACGCAGTCGTCGGCACCGGAGAATTGCAGCAGATTCTCTCTGCCGCCGGAATCGCCCCTGTGCCGAGCGACGCCGGGCCGTTCGTTATCCTGAATTCCCGCGCAGAAGGCGACGCCCGCGAAGCAACTGGACGCTTCTCGAAAGACGGATGGGATGGCGCGATTGCCGACCTCCCGAATTACCTGTACGACGAGAACACTCCGCGACTGTTGGCGACGCCGAAATATTCGGCGTACATCAAGATCGCAGAAGGATGTGACCATCCCTGCTCATTTTGCATCATTCCTCAGCTTCGCGGTAAGTTTCGCTCACGACGGTTCGAGTCGGTCGTAACCGAAGCGCAGCATCTGGCAAAACAGGGCGTCCGCGAAATCACCCTGATCGGGCAGGACACCACTTGTTACGGTGAAGACCTCGGCCTGAAGGATGGCCTGGCGCTGCTACTGGAACGACTGGCGCAGATCGAAGAGTTGCACTGGGTCCGTTTCCTCTACGCATATCCCAACAAGATCACCGGCAAGCTGTTGGAGACTATTGCTGCGAACGACAAGATCTGTTCGTATATCGACGTCCCCTTGCAGCACGCTTCGCCTGCTGTCTTGAAGTCCATGAAGCGCGGTGCCGGGGCTGACATTTTCCTGAAGTCGATCGAGAAGATGCGCCGTGAGATTCCGCATCTCATTCTGCGCACCTCGTTCATCGTGGGCTTCCCCGGGGAAACGCTGGAAGATTTTGAGATTCTCTGCAGTTTCGTAAAAGAAGCGCAGTTCGACTGGCTGGGCGTGTTTGGATACTCCGACGAAGAAGGCGCCCGCTCGCACGAACTGGGCGAGAAAGTCGCTCCACGAGAAGTCGAGAGGCGGCGCAAGAAGCTGATGTCGATCCAGAAGCAGATCAGCCGCAAAAAGAAGCGCGCTCTGATTGGCCAGCGGTTTGACTTGGTACTCGAAGGCCCATCGGAAGAAACCGATTTGCTGTGGCAGGGACGCACCACGATGCACGCTCCGGAAATCGACGGCACCGTGTACGTCAACGATTTCGGCGATCACGAAGATCTGCAGGAAGGGCAGATCGTCCGCTGCGAAATCACCGAAGCCCACGACTACGACCTCGTGGCGCGTATTCTCTAGGTGCTGCGATGCCCAGGAAACGCGTTGTCAGTTTGCGATGTCCGACCTGCCGGAAGATTGTTCTGGCTAAGGACCCCGACTTCCCTTTTTGCAGCGACCGCTGCCGCCTGATCGACCTCGGCAAGTGGGCGAGCGGTGCTTATGTCATTTCCGCTCCACTGAACGACCCCGAAGGGGACGACTCCACCTACTCTAATGACCCCAGCGAAGATTCCGACTGAGATCGCTACCACCAAGTCATCCGCACCGCGGTGGGCAACGCTGGTGGCGACCTTCTTTGGCGCTGGTCGTTTGCGCCCCGGCCCAGGCACCTGGGGATCGCTGGCCGCAGCGCTGCTCTGGTGGGCGCTAGCGGTGCGGCTTCCAGCATCATTGCAAATCCCCGCGATTCTAGTACTCATTGTCGTAGCTACCGCGATTGGAATCCCAGCCGCCACGCTGGAAGCCCGCGGCTGCGGCAAGAAGGACCCGTCGCACGTGGTCATTGACGAGGTCGCCGGACAACTGGTGACGCTCATTGCCTGTCCCCTTCATTGGAAAGCCTTGCTCGCGGGCTTTATACTTTTTCGTGCGTTCGATATCGTCAAGCCGCCGCCGATTCGCAGCCTCGAAAAGCTACCACAGGGTACAGGCATCGTGGTGGACGACCTGGGCGCCGGCATCTATGGTTTGATCGTGCTGCAGTTGCTGTTGCACTTCGGTTGGCTCGGCTGAAGAAAGTTACGGGGCCCCACACATGGCTGTACTGAACGTAAATGGCAATCCCCATATCGATGCGATTGAACCCGCCTGTGCCATGCCGGGAGGCGAAGTGCGCATCACGGGCCGCGGTCTTGGCCCGCGCGACTTGCGTCGTCCTGAGGTGCATTTCGGAGACGTCGATGGCTCCATCGTCATCAGTTCCAGCCAATTTATCGTGGCCCGCGTGCCCGACGGGGCGGCCACTGGCAGCGTCGTGGTTGCCACCAATGGACATCGCAGCAATCCGCGCGAAGTTCGGGTGGCGGCACCCATCGCCGACAATCTTCATCCGGTTGCAAACCCGGCCGTCGATCAAGAGGGAAATGTTTACGTCACGTTTTCCGGATCACGTGGCCAGAAGGTTCCGGTCGCAATTTACCGCATCGATGACAGCTTCACAGCGATACCATTCGTCACCGACATGATGAATCCGACGGGTATGGCCTTTGGACACGACGGCAACCTCTACGTGTCTTCGCGGCACGACGGCACCGTTTACCGCGTGTCGCGCGATGGCGCGGTGAGTTCATACGCCGAAGGTATGGGCGTCGCCACTGGCATCGCCTTTGACAAAGATGGCAATCTTTATGTGGGCGACCGCAGCGGAACCATCTTCAAGATTGGACGCGACCGCCAGATCTTCGTCTTCGCCACCATGGAGCCCAGCGTCGCCGCCTATCACCTGGCGTTCGATGATGCCGGAAATCTTTATGTCTCGGGGCCCACGACCTCCAGCTTCGATGCCGTCTATAAGGTCGATCCACAGGGCCATGTCGAGGTGTTTTATCGCGGCCTGGGACGTCCCCAGGGCCTGGCTTTCGACGCCAAGGGAAACCTGTACGTCGCAGCCTCTCTGCACGGACGCCGCGGCATTGTGAAGATCACGCCCGATGCGAAAGCGTCGCTGGCAGTTTCCGGTCAGAACCTGGTTGGGCTGGCGTTCGCTCCAGGAAAATCAGTCGTCCTGGCTACCAACAGTGGTCTCCATCACCTCGCGTGGGACATCGCGGGCCGCAATATCGTTCCTTCGCATTAGCGCAACCCGGCGCGGTTTTTGCGAATGCTAGACTGAATTAGTGATCGCTGAAATCATTGCGGTCGGCTCGGAGATGCTTACTCCGTTCCGTCAAGACACCAATTCCCTTTTTCTTACTCAGCAGCTCAACGAATTGGGCGTCGCTGTCGCCTTCAAGACCATCGTCGGCGACAACTTCGACCATCTCGTCAGTGTCGCCCGGCAAGCGCTCGACCGTTCTGACATCGTCATCTTTACCGGGGGTCTGGGCCCCACCGAGGACGACCTGACTCGCGAATGTGTTGCCGCCGCGCTCGGTATCGAACTGAAACGCGATCACGACATGGTCGCCGCCATGTACAAACGATTTGCTGAGCGGCGTATCCCAATGCCGCCCAACAATGCTAAGCAGGCCGACGTCATCGAAGGCGCGACGGTTCTGCCGAATTCACGCGGCACCGCTCCCGGACAGTATCTCGAGACCGACGTCAACGGTGCGGCGCGCATGGTCATCCTGCTTCCGGGGCCTCCGCACGAACTCGAAGCGTTGTGGAAGAGAGAATGTGCACCTCGATTGCTCGAGAAGCTGCCTCCTGCGGCCATCGCGACTAAAGTCCTGAAGACGGCGATGCTCCCAGAGTCGGCTGCAGACATGCGCACTGCGCCGATTTACAAGAAGCATCCCAATATCGAAACAACGGTTCTGGCCGGACAGGGCCAAGTAGAATTTCACCTGCGCGCCACCGCTCGTACGATCGAAGAAGCCCAGGCTGAGGTCGACCAACTCGCCGGCGAACTGGAAGACGAACTCGACGATGCGGTCTTCTCGACTTGTGGCGAGTCGCTGGAAGAAATCGTCGGCTACTTTCTCCAGATGCGCAATCTCAAGCTGGCAGTCGCCGAGTCGTGCACCGGAGGCATGGTGTCCGAGCGCATCACCTCTGTACCCGGAAGCTCGCGTTTCTTTCTCGGCGGAGCGGTCGTGTACTCCAACGATTTGAAAACGCTCTTTGCCGATGTGCCTCCACTGCTGATCGAGGCCCACGGAGCGGTCAGCAAAGAAGTCGCAGTCGCCCTCGCTGAGAATATTCGAGAAATTTGCAACGCCGATATAGGCCTCGGAATCACCGGCATCGCCGGTCCAACCGGCGGCACCGAAGAGAAACCCGTCGGCCTTGTATGGGTTGCCGTCACTGACGGCAGCAAGCATGAAGCCGTGCAGCGCCGCTTTCCCGGCGACCGCGAACGCATCCGGCGCTGGGCCAGCCAACAGGCCCTCGACCTGGTGCGCCGTATCTTGATGTGAACCATGCGCCTGTTCATTGCACTCGATATCGACCCTGATATTCGCGAACGAATCGCGACGTTCCGTGATCAGATGCGGGCTCTCGCTCCCGACGTCCGCTGGGTTGGTCCGGAAACATTTCACGTCACGCTTCAATTCCTCGGGGAGACGAAAAAGCTCGACGAAGTCCGCCACGCGTTGCAACCAGTAAATTCCGCTCCGATACAATTGGCGTTTCGAGGCTCCGGATTCTTCCCCAACTCCAAAGCGCCGCGCGTCTTCTGGGTCGGCATCGATGGCGACGAAAACTTGCAAACCCTCGCGACCGAAGTGGTGACGGCGATGCATCCTCTCGGATTCGAAAGCGACGCAAGTTCCTACATGCCGCACCTCACGCTGGCCCGGTCCGGCAGCGGACGCCCGCGTCCAGTACCCGGCGAACCCGCCGCACCCGGTTTGCAACGCGTTCGCGACGCAATCGAGAAGATACCTTCACCCGACTTCGGTACAATGACGGCGCACCAATTCTTTCTGTACGAAAGCTACTTGTCGCCCGCGGGAGCGCGTTACGAAAAACGTGCAACGTTCCCCCTGCGCAAGTCGCTTGGTGATCTTGCCGTCTCCGAAGAGAAGCCTTGAACCACAGCGTTCTCGCCATCATCGTAGTGTCGTATCTGCTCGGCTCGATACCGTTCGGCTACCTGCTCGTGCGGATTTTTCGCGGCCAGGACATTCGCGAGACCGGCAGCGGCAACATCGGCGCCACCAACGTAGCGCGCACCGGGTCGAAGGCATTGGCCATCGCCACGCTGCTGCTCGACGCTGCGAAAGGATACGTAGCCGTGGCGCATGTATTTTTTCTGGCGCGGCACCACCCTGACCACTTGCCACCATGGGGCGCATACACCGTTTACACCTTGGCTGCTTTCGCGAGCCTCTTCGCGCTCATCGGTCACATGTTTCCCGTGTGGCTTCGTTTTAAGGGAGGCAAAGGAGTCGCCACGGCGCTCGGCGCGTTCCTTGCGCTCGCACCTGCGGCAGTCGCAGTGTCGCTGGTTGTGTTTCTTGCAGTGGTCGCCATTACCCGCTTCGTTTCTCTGGGCAGCATCCTGGCTGCAGTTGTCTTTCCTTTCGCCGCCTGCTGGCTGACTCCGCCGACTCGCTCGCCGTCCATCCTGCTGCTCATGGTCGCCTCTTCCCTGCTCATTATCGTTCGTCACAAAGACAACATTCGCCGCCTGCTGGCGGGCACGGAGAACCGTTTCGGCGGAAGAAAGTCAGGTGCAGCTTGAGCAAGATCGCTGTTATCGGAGCAGGGGCGTGGGGCACCGCTATCGCCATCGTTCTCGGACGCCGCGAAGACCACGACGTTCGCTTGTGGGCGCACGAAATCGAAGTCTGCGACAGCATCAACGCGCGTCACGTCAACGAGTTGTTCCTCGGCGGATGCTCGATTCCCGACGCCGTAGTCGCGACCAATAAGCTGGAAGACGCGCTGCGCGACGCCGAGATCGTGGTCAGCGTGATGCCCTCCCACCACACTCGTCGCCTTTTCCTGGCAATGCTGCCGCATCTGCATGCGGACATGCTGTTCGTCAGCGCCACCAAAGGCATCGAGAACGACACCTATCTGCGGATGACCGAGGTCATCACCGAAGTACTTCGTCAATCGCCCCATCCGTTCGCCGCTCGCATCGGAGCGCTTAGCGGACCAACTTTTGCGAAGGAAGTTGCATTGAACCAGCCCACCGCGCTGGCCGTAGCCTCAACCGACAAAGAACTAAGGTCGATCGTTCAAAAAGAATTCAGCGATCCTCGCTTCCGCGTTTACACCAATGACGACGTCGTCGGTGTTGAACTGGGCGGCTCGCTGAAGAACATTGTCGCCATCGCCGCCGGCGTGTGCGACGGGCTCGGACTCGGCCACAACAGTGTGGCCGCGCTCATCACTCGCGGACTGGCGGAGATCACGCGGCTGGTCGTTGCCTGCGGAGGTCATCCTGAGACCATGGCAGGCCTCGCAGGCCTCGGCGACCTCGTCCTCACCTGCACCGGCGGCTTATCTCGCAACCGTACTGTTGGCGTCGAGCTCGGACACGGGCGCAACCTGAACGACATTATTGCGGGCATGCACGGCATGGTCGCCGAAGGCGTGCTGACGACCAACGCTGCCGTTGGACTCGCACGCAAGATGGGCGTGGAGATGCCCATTACCGAGCAGATGCACGCCATTCTCCAGCAGGGGAAGTCGCCACAGGAAGCCATCCGCGATCTGATGGCACGGCCCTCCACTAGCGAGTTGGGACTCACGCGCCACCGCTAGGCTGAGCGCTCGATTACTTTGCGCTTCTTTTGCGCGGCGTCGAAGTAAGGCTGTCGAAGAAGTTCGACATGATTGGCCGAACATCCTTTTCATCCATCAACGACGGATCGAGCATGTGTTCCAGCGTAAGCGAGTTGCCCAGCGCAGCCAGTGACACGCCCATTGCATAAGCCGAAGCTGGAAGTTCGCGTCCTAGCGCGCTCATCACTTCTTCCAAAAATCCCACGCGCGGCTCGACAAACCGGCGATGCATGGCCGCCAACCTCCGTTTGACCTCGGGATGGCGCACGGCAAACAACTTGAACTCCAGCGACAGCAGGCTCCAGCGCCGATCGAGAGTTTTATTGAGGAAGAAATCACGCATCGCCTTCAGCTTTGCCTCAGGCTCGCGCACCTTGTCCATTTCTCGTTCCAGCGAGGCTATCCGGGTTGATATTTCTCTCTCCAGCAACGCAAAAAACAGGTCTTCCTTGCTGTCGAAATTGGCATAAACCGCGCCCCGCGTGTAACCGGCGTCAGCGGCGATCTCCTCCAGTTTCGCGGCCTCGAATCCGTCGCGCGCAAACACCTTTTCCGCCGACTGAATCAGGCGGGCGCGGGTCATTTCAGTGCGCTCCTGGCGTCGCGACAATGTGGCCGTCTTGTTCATCTCATCTCACCGCTATGCCCTGCGAACCCGCCAAAGAATTAGCCGCGATTTTGCAACCGATTCACTGGCAAGCACATCTAAGCCACATGTATTATCAGATACATGCATGTATGTATTAGATATATCATGGAACGCATGCGACTCAACATTTCCTCTCCTGCATGGCCGCGACGGTACGACGGGCTCTTCGCCGCCACGGTCCTCCTGTTGTTGAGCAGCGCTGGCATGGCGCAGGTCACTGCGCCCTCCGGGTTGGCGCCCTTGCCCACGCCAGAGTCGGTCATCAATCGCAACACCGACAACTACGCCGGCTCGATTCCCCAAGGCAAACCGACCGTCGAACCAATCGAACTGACGCTCGAAGACGCGGTCGACCTTGGCTTGAAGTACAACCTCGGCCTTTATCTCAGCAACCAGACCACTGCCGAGGCCCGCGCTGCGCGCCTTCAATCGCTGAGCCAGATGCTGCCCAACATCAACGGAGCGTTCGCCGAGGAAGTACAGCGTCTCAATCTCAAGTCGTTCGGTCTCACGTTTCCCGGCTTCCCCAGTTCAGTCGGCCCCTTCGGCCTGACCGCGACCCAGGCAACAGGGTCCTGGGACGCCCTCGACTTTTCGTCGATCGACAAATATCGCGCGAGCGGCCAGACCGTAAGGGCCGCGCAGTTCAGTTATCAAGACGCCCGCGACACGGTGGTGCTCGCAGTGGGCGCGAACTATCTATTGGTCATCGCGCAGGAGTCGCGACTGGAAGCTGTGCAAGCCGAGTTGAATACCGCACAAGCTCTTTACGACTTAGCCAAAGATCAGGAAACCGCTGGTCTGGCGCCGAACATCGATACGCTCCGCGCCAGGGTCCAGTTGCAAGCGCAACAGGAAACGCTGATCCAGGTGCAGAACGATCTGGAAAAGCAGCGCATTGCGCTCGCGCGGGTGATTGGGTTGCAGGTACATCAGAAGTTTCACCTGGTGAATCGTGTGCCTTACGCCCCTGTACCCGATATTGCTCTGATGGGCGCCTATGATCTGGCGCTGGCCACACGTCCCGACTTCAAGGCCATTCAGGCGCAACTGCGCGCCGCCGAACTGCGAAGGTCGGCGTCGTGGAAGGAACGTCTTCCCTCGGTCGGGCTTTCGGGAACCTATGGTGTACTCGGGTACCATCCGGATGCCATGGCGCCGAACTACTCAGCCGCAGCGACTCTCAACATTCCGGTATTTCAAGGCGGACGCATAGAAGCCGACATCAAGGAAGCCGATGCGGTGCTCAAGGAGCGGCAGGCGCAGGCCGACAACATGAAGGGGCGCATTGAGCAGGAGGTTGAAGACTCCATCCTCGATCTCAAGGCCGCGGCGCAACAGGTTGACGTCGCGAAAATCGGCCTCGACTTTGCTCAGCAGGCCCTGGCCCAATCGCAAGACCGCTTCGCCGCCGGCGTCACCAACAACGTTGAGGTCGTCCAGGCGCAACAGCAGCTCGCCTCGGCCAATGACCAGTACATTGCGAGCCTGTTTGCGCATAACATCGCCAAGGTTCTGCTGGCGCGCTCGATCGGCAATGCCGAGCAAATGGTGAAGCAGTATCTGGCGGGAAATCCGGCGCTGCCTCCAGCGGTCGTTGCGCCCCCGGGAACTGTGCAGCCTACCCCGCCGACGCCCGCGCCCGGCAGCACGCCGCCGCCCACCCCCAACCCAAATCAACCTAAATGACAGGTGAAACGAAGATGAGTCCTGCGAGCACTGAGCAAAACGACCGGCAGTCGCCCGAAGTTCATGAACTGCACCATGAGGGAGACCATGACAACGGTGAGACCGTATCGCGCCGCAGCCTGTTTCAAAGGAATCCCAAGGCCCGGGCTGCAGCGATTGTCGGCATCATTCTGGTTCTCCTGCTCGTCGGGTGGTACTGGTGGGACAGCCGTCGCTGGGAAAGCACCGACGATGCTGAAATCGACGGTCACATTTATCCCACCAGCGCGCGCGTCGGCGGCCAGGTGACCAAGGTCAACTTCGACGACGGCCAGTTTGTTCACCAGGGCGACGTGCTGGTACAGATTGATCCAACCGACTATAAGGTCGCGGTTGAGCGAGCCCAGGCCGATTACCGCGATTCGCAAGCTGCCGCGGACGCGGCGAAGTATGGCGTCCCAATTTCCAGTGTCGGTTCGTTCTCTCAGATTCGTTCCGCTTCTGCCGACATGGCCAACGCGCACGCCGGTGTGTTAGCGGCGCAAAAGCAGGTGGAAGCCGCACAGGCGCAGGTTGCCGAAGCCCAAGCTACAGCAAAGAAACTCAATGACGATGTCGAACGATATCGCTTGCTACTCGACAAGCGTGAGATTTCGCAGCAGCAATTCGATCAGGCCACTTCTTCCGCGATCGCTGCCAACGCTACGGTGACTGCTCGGGAAGCGTCGCTCCTCGCCGCCCGTGCCCAAGTACAGCAAGCGGAGTCGCGCGTCGAGCAGGCCAACGCTGAGGTGCAGAACGCCAAGGTTACCCCTAAGCAGGTGCAAGCCACCGAAGCCCGGGCGCAATCGGCTGATGCACAGGTGCTCCGCTATAAAGCCGCGCTCGATCAAGCCCAGCTCAACTTGGGATACACCACCATCGTCGCCCCCGTGGACGGCATCGTTGGCAAGCGCTCCGTACAAGTTGGTCAAAATGTCTCACCCGGACAAGACCTGATGGCCATCGTGCCCTTGCGCGACATCTGGGTCACCGCCAACTTCAAAGAAACCCAACTATCGCACATGCAGCCCGGCCAGCCTGTAAAGGTGAAAGTCGACACTTACGGCGGACGCAAGTGGGACGCCCACGTCACCAGCATCGGCGGCGCCACCGGAGCGAAGTACAGCCTCCTGCCTCCGGAGAACGCCACCGGCAATTATGTGAAAGTGGTGCAGCGCATTCCCGTACGCATCGATTTCGACAATAACGACAAGCCCGATTTCAACAAGGACGGGCTCTTACGTCCAGGCATGTCCGTCGAACCGGATGTCAAGGTCTCGGTCCAGCCGGAGGGCAACCAGAAGTAATCAACGCCCAACGAGTCTGGGACCATCATGGCCGACACCTCGACCTATAACGCTTCCACTTGGAAGCCCCGTTACAACCCGTGGATCATCGCCCTAACGGTAACGCTGGCAACGTTCATGGAAGTGCTCGACACCTCCATTGCCAACGTCGCCCTGCCGCACATCGCCGGCGGCCTGAGCGCGGGCCAGGACGAATCCACATGGGTGCTGACCAGCTACCTGGTCTCTAACGCGATCGTGTTGCCCATGTCGGGCTGGCTTACCACGGTCATCGGACGCAAGCGC
Organism: uncultured Acidobacteriaceae bacterium; assembly: GCA_963749635.1. GTDB lineage: Bacteria > Acidobacteriota > Terriglobia > Terriglobales > Acidobacteriaceae > DASRAA01. The sequence continues at coordinate 1,418 of CAVVNW010000009.1, read as the reverse complement.
TTCTACATGACCTGCGTCGCGCTGTTCACTATCTCATCCGTTCTTTGCGGTTTCGCGCCCTCGCTACCGTTGCTGATCTTCTTCCGCATTCTGCAGGGCGCGGGCGGTGGCGGCATGGGCCCCAGCGAGCAGGCGATTCTGGCCGACACATTCCCTCCCGAGAAACGCGGACTGGCGTTCTCCGTTTACGGCATGGCGGTGGTCGTTGCGCCCGCCATCGGCCCGACACTCGGCGGCTGGATTACCGACAACTACGACTGGCGCTGGATCTTCTTCATCAACGTCCCGGTCGGATTGCTGTCGCTCTTCCTGACCTCGCAAGTCGTCGAAGATCCCCCATGGCTCCGCGGACACGGCGGCAAGGGCATCAAGATCGATTACATCGGACTCTCGCTGATTGTTGTCGGACTCGGTCTGCTACAAGTCGTCCTCGACAAAGGTCAGCAGGACGACTGGTTCGGCTCGACCTACATTGCGGTCTTCTTCACGCTCGCAGTCATCGCCTTGATAACCCTCATCGTTCACGAGTGGCGACATCCGCACCCCATTCTGGAGCTAAAGCTACTAAAGAACCGCAATTTTGCGGCCACGGTGCTCTTCAATTTTGTTCTCGGCGCCGTGCTGTTCGGCAGCACCGTTCTAATTCCGCAATTCCTGCAGCTCATGTTGGGTTACACCGCGGAAAAGGCGGGAGAAGTGTTGTCCCCGGCCGGATTCATGCTGATGCTGCTCTTCCCCATTGCAGGCATTCTTTCGACTAAGGTGGATCCGCGATATATGATCGCCTGCGGCTTCGCCATCACCGCCGCCGGTTTGTATCACATTACGAATCTCAACCTGAGTGTCGACTTCCGCACGCTGATTTTCTGGCGCATGTACCAGATGGCCGGACTCGCCTTCATCTTCATTCCCATCAGCATTCTCAGTTATGTCGGCGTGCCGCGCGACAAAAGCAACCAGGTGTCGGGCATCAGCAACTTCATCCGAAATCTTGGCGGCAGCGTCGGCATTTCGATGCTCACCACTTTCCTTGCCCGCCAGAGCCAGGTGCACCAGACCGACCTGGTCGCGCACGCCACCGCGGCCAACCCGCAGTTCAACAGCATGCTGAATGGCACCGCCGCCAGCATGGCGAAGTCCGGCTCAGGTCCGGTGCTGGCAATGCAACAGGCCTACAACCAGATCATGGGACTGATCGAGCAGCAAGCCTCTCTGTTGTCTTACGTCAATGCCTTCTGGGTCGTGTCGGTGATTGTCGCGTGCCTCATCCCGCTTCCTTTCCTGCTCAAGAAGCCCCGTCATGGCGAAGCCCCAGAGGCCGGCGCGCACTAGACGCCACACGTATTGCGTAACTCTCCATGCGATACTGGAACCGCCCACCGAACTTGCCGGGATGGCGAAACTGGCAGACGCAGCGG
>CAVVNW010000008.1:0-192184 GCA_963749635.1 uncultured Acidobacteriaceae bacterium | reverse complement strand
CTCCTGACCTCTACCGTGTCAAGGTAGCGCTCTAACCAACTGAGCTACGCGCCTACTGCGGTGGCTCCTCTATTCTAGCGGCGCCTCGGTGGCAGAGCAAGCGGTGCTCGCACTTTATCGGAGCTCTGCGGGCAACAACTGCTGCATCCGAATACCGCAAATGGCGGACAAACCGAAAGAAACGGAGCCAAACACCGAATTTGAAACACCAACGAATCCTACAGAGCGTTCATCGCTCGCAATTTGCTATGACGCTGATGCCCCGCGGCCTGTCGGCGCTGGACCGGAACCGTCCATCCTGATTTAGCGTCAGGCTTCAGACCTGGCGGGAGTTCTGAGCATGATGATGCTGGCGATTAGGATCCACAAGACGACGAGGACGGGAGCCGTTGCCGTCGTACCCCATCCGACGGCGCTGTAAAATTGAGCCGCGTCGTAACCGAAGAACATGGCTGGGACAAATGCGAGGTTGATGAAAGCGACGAGGAGGGCCAACCAGGCAAGCCACGCAGGCATGAGACGGCCCCGCAATATCGCGAACCCCGAGGCGGACAGGAAGAGGGTGGTCATGAGCCGACCAATGGCTCCCCACAGGAGGAATTGCCCCGGGGCGAGGACGCCATCCACCGTCGGGTCGATCGGAAGTTTAGACACAATGGCCGTTCCAGCCTCCATCGATTGGGCCACCATGCTGAACGTCAGCCACATTAGCCCGGAGACGAGACCGACGGTCGCAGCCCACTCCAGTTGTGGCCTTCCTTGGCAGATAACCAGCCGAAATCCGACTAGAAAAACAATGAGAATCGTACTGCTGACGATGCCCACCAGAACCCGCGTGAGGATGTCCCACTGCGGAGGGGCACCGGTGTACATAAAATAGAGCGGAATGTCTGTCAACGAAATGAGAGTGCCAACCAAGCCGAAAATGCCCGTGTAGCGCCTTAAACTTAACTCAGACATGCAACCGTTTCCTCCAGTGGAACTGCACACGGAACTACGTGGACAAGGAGCAGGATGTTCCACGGGAATCGGCACTAGAACCAGGCTCTGACGTCAGCTCGACAATCCGACGCTTCTCCGCAACCGAACGCCGTCTGCGGACGCGACGTTCCGCTCCCTCCACCTGAACCATGACAACATCGTCAGACTCAAGCCTGCTCGGATGCCAGAAGGGAAGACCACACGCTTACGCTGCATCATCGCTACCTCCGCCACCAGTGCCGTCGATAATCTGGCACAGGAGCTTCGCGATCTGCGGGACGCACTGTTCGCCACGAGAACGCCCCCTTGTACAGCTTGATAATCGGTCCGCGCCGCTCGTCTCCCAGAATCACGCTAACGATGTCGAAACGGCATGCAGGAGGACCATCGCATCGCAAGTGCCGCACATAGCGGCGCGCGACCGACCGGATGTGTGCCTTCTTTGCCGCATCCACAGCCATCTCCGGAGGAACCAAGCCGGTTTGAGAATGTGTCTTCACCTCGATGAAGCACAGCACACTGTCGTCCCAACCGATGATGTCGATTTCGCCGTGGCTCTGCGGCGTCCGAAAATTCCTGGCCACGATGCGATAGCCCAGACTGCGCAGGTAAAAGTACGCCTCCATCTCGCCCCATCGCGCGGTTTTCAGGTGTTCGGGCGTGCTTGTCCCCAGGTAGCGAGAAGCTTTGCCGAGCGAACGGGCAACAATTCGGGTGAGCCAAACCATAGGCTTTCGCAAGATAGCAACTACGTGTGCGACAATTTACCCGTTCTCTGGTGTCCGAAGCGGTGACGTCAGTCACACACCGTTGGACGGCCGCAACCAGCCGCCAATCGCCTTCAGCATCCGCCATTTGCCAAGCAAGCACTATTAACGACACAATCTAAGGACAGGGTTGCTACTGTCGTTTCAGCGTTTGCGGAGCGGATGCAGGAGCGCCGTCAAGGATCGACATTGCTTCGTTGAAAGACAGGCGAAATCAGGGATGCAGCTATTCGGAGGGGCGAGGTGAAAAATCAATTCTGGACTGCGCCCAATCAGCTCACCTTGCTGCGTCTCATCTTCATTCCTTTCGTCATCACCAATGTTCTCGACGGTAATTGGCATTGGGCACTTGGCCTGCTCGTTCTTGCCGGGCTCAGCGATGCGCTCGATGGCTGGCTGGCGCGTGTGCTCAATCAACGCACCATGCTCGGTCAGTATCTTGACCCGATTGCCGACAAGCTCTTGCTCAGTTCGTTGTTCCTCGTTCTCTCGATCGCCAAGAAGATTCCCTGGAAATACACCGTATTGGTGTTGAGCCGCGATGTGTGCATTCTGGCCACGGCGATGGCGCTCTACGCAACCGTTGGCTTTCGCGATTTCCGTCCCAGTGTATTTGGCAAGATCAACACCGTCTGCCAGATTGGTGCAGTCTTCTTTGTGGTGTTGGCCCAGGTCGTCGCTGCACCTGCCGTCATTGCCTTGAAGACGACATTTCTGTATGCCACTTTTGCCTTCACCATGCTGTCCGGCATCCACTACATTCTGCTGACGGGCAGTCGCCTGCGCAGTTCCAACCATAAGCTGCCGGCGACCTGATGCCCGACGTTGCTCCATCCACTTCCGCCGCCGAGACTTCGAGTTATTCCAGTCAACACCGCTTGAAGGTCATCATTGCCTTCGCGCTGGTGTACGTCTTCTGGGGATCGACCTACCTCGCCATCGGCATCACATCGGCCGAAGGTATTCCGCCATTCGTCATGTGCGCCATGCGCTTTCTCATCGCCGGACCGCTGATGTTGGCGGCCTGTGCTGTGTTCGGTCGTCCCATTCGAATCACCGTTCACGAAGCTTTGCGTCTCGCCACCATCGGCGGCTTGTTGTTGGTCGGCGGGAACGGCGGCTTGGCGTGGGCCGAACAATATGTTCCGACTGGTTTCGCCGCGCTGATCGTGGCCGTCACGCCGATCTGGTTTCTGGTGCTCGAGACCTTCATCTTCCGTGGCGACCGCATGTCGCGGCGCGGTTTGATAGGCCTGGCGATGGGCATCGTTGGCATTGCTGTCCTCGTATCGCCCAAGATCACTCATCGCGACGCGCTCGGAATCACGCAACTGATCGGATCCATCAGCCTTCTCTTTTCGTCCTTCAGTTGGGCCGTCGGCTCGGTGCTTTCGCGCAAGTGGCAGATGAAGGTTGACCCGTTCGTCGCCACCGGATGGGAAATGCTCTTCGCCGGCTTCGGACACACGGTGCTGATGACACTGACCGGTCAAGTCCATCGCGTGGTATTCAACCGGCGCGGCGTTCTGGCCGTTTTGTATCTTGTAGTCTTCGGATCATGGGTCGGTTACACCGCATACATTTGGCTGCTGAAACACGTGCCGACACCCAAAGTGGCAACCTACGCGTATGTGAATCCCATCGTTGCAGTCTTCTTAGGATGGCTCGTGCTGCATGAACGATTCGATCGCTTTATTTTGGCGGGGAGCGTCGTCATCATCGCGGCCGTAGCGCTGGTGACCACCGCGAAGGTGCACAGTCCAGAAGAATTGAGTTATGTCGACGAAGTTCTGCTTGAGCCGGAATCTGAAGTTTAATGCAAACGAGATCAGGAGCGGTTTCGCAGCAACAATCGACGCCACAGCTACCGCTAAGTCCAAGGAGTTACGAGGTTCTTGACCGTACTTTGAAAGTGCGAAACATTTCGGGTAACGAGAGCCAACTTATGAACTTCGGCGGTGGCTGCGATGAATGCGTCTCCAATTTCCATGGAACGTCCCGACGCTTCGCGCTTTGCCAATAGCGTGCCACAAGCATTTGCCACCTCTGCGTCGATGGGAAGAATCCGTCCTTCGAAACGCTCGCGCAACTCATTTCGCAACCAGTCGTCCAGTAGGTGATGGCGTTTCCCAGCCGGAAGGCGTTCGATGCCATGGCGTAATTCAGCGATGGTCACCACGCTGAGAAAAACGCTGTCTTCATTGATTGCGGCCAACCAGCCAAGCACTCCTTCGTTGGGCTTCGATTTGGGAAATTCGGAGACGACATTTGTATCCAGCAGGTAGTTCATAGCTCAACTCGACGCAGACGGCCCCGAAGTCTTTCGATCTTAATGCCGGAGCCTCGTAGCGGAGACGACGCAAAAAACTCTGCAAGGTTGTTCTTGCGCTCTGATTTCTTTTCCCACTGGTCGGCGGCCACGATTACCGCCGTCGTGCGCCCGTGCTTGGTGATCTTCTGCGGGCCTTCCGACTTCGCTTTCTCGAGCAACTCACTAAATTTCGCTTTGGCTTCGGCGACTGTCCATGTTTGCGTGCTCAAAGTTGATTAACCTCCGGCTTTATGCCATTATAGTCATAATAGTCATATCTCAACGCGAAGCTCACTTCTGCTTCCACCTCACTCCATCCTTCGTGTTCTCTAACACGATTCCGTTCTCCGCCAACTGGTTCCGAATCGCATCGGACCGGGCGAAATTTCGCGACTGACGCGCCTGCGAATGTTCCGCCACCAACTTCTCGACCTCAATGTCCGACAACGATGCAGCCTTCGCGATCTCGGCCGCCGCTGGACTAATCTTCTCGGCTTTGCCTTCGGCAGTCGCCCATTCGACGGTCGCTCTGACCTTCGCGGCGTCATCATCCTGCAGCACCGCAAAAATCTCGTCGAACTGCTCCAGTGTTTTCAAAATCTTCGCAACGTCATCCTGCTTCACTTGTCCGCCATCGATTGCAGCGTTGACGTCGCGCACCATGTCGAACACCGCACCCAGAGCGCGCGCGGTGTTCAGGTCGTCTTCCATGGCGGTGCGCATCTCGGCCGAGGCTCGCTCCGCCAGTTCCGCCACGCTTGGATTCGATCCCGCTTCGAACTTTGACGTCTGCAGACGTAACTTGAAATTCCGCAGCCGTTCTACCGAATTCGCTGCCTGCGTCAACCCATCAAACGTAAAGTTCAACTGCTTGTGATGGGGAACCGACATCAGCAAAAATCGTATTGACGACGGCTTGTGTCCCATCAGCACCAGGTCGCGCACGGTATAGAAGTTGCCGGCGCTCTTGGCCATCTTCTCGCCCTCAACCAGCAAGAAGCGCGAGTGTACCCAATAGCGCACGAACTGTTTCCCGGTCAGCGACTCCGACTGCGCAATCTCATTTTCGTGGTGCGGGAAAATTAAGTCCTCACCACCCGCGTGAATGTCGAAGCTCTCCCCCAGGTACTTCATCGACATCTGCGAGCACTCGATGTGCCAGCCCGGACGCCCAGGTCCAATCTCCGTGTCCCACTGCGCTTCGCCGGGCTTGGGCGCCTTCCATAGCGCGAAGTCGCGGGCGTTGTCTTTCTCGTACTCGTCCACATCGACGCGCGCGCCGTCCGTCATGCCCGCGAAGTCCTTCTTCGACAGCTTGCCGTACTCGGGAAACTTGGCGATCCGGAAGTAATACGAACCGTCGTCGGCGGCGTAGGCGTAACCCTTGTCGCGCAGTTCGGCGATGAAATGCGCCATCTCCTGGATGTGGTCCGTCGCCTTCACCAGCAGCTCGGGATGCTCAATGTTCAGCGCGTCGGCATCTTCCAGGAACGCCTGCGTGTACTTCTTGGTGTATTCCTGCACCGTCAGGCCATCGCGCGCGGCATTGCGGATGATCTTGTCCTCCACGTCGGTGATGTTCATGACGTGCTTGACCTTGTAGCCGCTCTGCTTCAGGAAGCGGCGCAGCACGTCCACCGCGACAAAGGTGCGGAAGTTGCCGATGTGTCCGTAGTCGTAAACCGTCGGCCCGCAAGCGTACATGCGGACCAGGTTGTCTTCGAGCGGATGAAACTCTTCGAGCTTGCCGGACAGAGTATTGAAAAGCTGTAGCGCCATGAACCTTCCCTGTTGGAGTGCAGAATCTTCGATTGTAGGGAAGGGCGAGAAACCGGGTCAAACCGCAGCGGTGATTTGGGTAGAGCGGCCCTTCAGCGCCGCGTCCAAGTCCGTTACTCTTGTCGTCCCTCGGCCGCTTATAGCGGGTGCCCCATGCAACCTTCCTTTGGTTGCGTGGGGATTTTGACTTTCCTCGGGCTCGTGCCTCACCCTGGTGCCCCCGGTCCTTCTTTGGGATGCTAACCATGGGGATGTGCCCTTGCCTGATCACGCACCTGTGCGTCCTACGTCCTATCCACCTGGACTCAAATTCTCTAAAACATGGCTAGTGAGGCAAAGGGATTGCTGTCTCTTGCCCCCGTCCCGCGCTCAGCGCGCGGGGCAGTTTGTCCTTTGACATCGTTTTCATGAGCCGAAGACGAGTATGACTTGTATTGAAAGTATGTCAGGTTGTGAGGCAAAAACCGCCGGTTTTGGCAGCTAAGTCCTACGCGCACTGATGGATACGTATAAGTAGTTGTAGATTCAATCGGTTGCGAACAATTTACGCCCAAGCCATTGATTCTAAACAGTCGTGATGAATTGTTTTGTTTTTGCGTTATAGCCAACTATATCACCCAGGAGCTGCGGGCTGAAAGGTATTCGCCTCCGAACTTGACAGCGACCGTTGGCGCAGATAGCTTTCCGAGGAAACTCAGGCTAACCGTATCCGCTCGTGGAGGATTCTATGGTTCCCCTTACTGCGCTTTGGCTGCCGATCATCTTGGCGGCCGTGATTGTGTTCTTCGCCAGCTTCGTGATGCACATGCTGCTGAAGTATCACCAGGGCGACTACAAGCAGATGCCTGGTGAGGAAAAGGTCAGCGCTGCTATACGCGAAGCGGGTGTGACGCCCGGACTGTATATGTTCCCGCACACCACTCATGCGGAGATGAAGTCTCCGGAGACGGCGGAGAAATTCAAGCGTGGGCCGGTAGGAACCCTGAACGTTCGCCCGAATGGTCAAATTGTGATGGGCAAGTTCTTGGGCCAGTGGTTCGGATACTGCCTGATTGTCGCGTTTTTCACCGCCTATGTCACCGGACACACAGTCGCGCCCGGAACGGATTACCTCGCGGTATTCCGCGTAGCGGGAACAGTAGCATTCATGGCTTACGGTTTGAGCCAACTGGCCAACGGCATCTGGAAGGGCGAGCCGTGGAGCATGGTCATGAAAGAGGTAATCGACGGCCTGATTTATGGGTTGCTGACGGCGGGGGTGTTTGGGTGGCTGTGGCCGCGTTGAGGTTAATGGTCTTCGATGCTTTCGCCGAGGCGTTCTGCGGCCGCCTTCGCCTCTTTATTGCCACGCAATTCCGCTGCGTCGTACCAGCGGACCGCCTGTTGCACGTCCTCGCGCACGCCTGAGCCGGTTTCGTAGGCGCGGCCGAGGCTATACATCGCGTCGGCATTGCCGTCCGCAACGGCCTTCTCATACCAGCGAGCGGCTTCGCGGTAGTCCTTGGGCACGCCTGATCCGGCGGCGTAGATGCGGCCAAGGCGATACATCGCAAAGCTATCTCCGGCGTCAGCGGCTTTGCTGAACCACTCGATGGCTTGCTGAAAGTCCTGAGGCGCGCCTTCGCCGGTTTCGTAGGCGTTCGCAAGCTTGGCCATAGCCTGAGGGCTGCCGGACTGCGCTTCACGATAGATATCCGCAAGTTCTGGGCTAAGACCGGCCGGCAATTGGGCCGTTTGCTGTTGCGTTGGCTTTCTCTCGTTCGGGAGCGATTGCGCTGGCTGCCCCGTGGCCGTTTGCGGTGCGCTGGCCGATGCATTAGACCGCGTACAGCCCCAGGTCGCTAGTATCGCAAGCAGAATGGCCGGCACCAAAAGCCAATTGCGTTTTGCCTGGCGAAAACCGAGGTGGGCTGGGTCAAGAAACATAGCGGATCGTAAACTAATTGGCACCGCGATTATTTGCGGTCGCAAGTTTCTATTTTATGGCGAGAGCGGGTGCGTTTTCCAGCAGGGAACTACAGAGTTCACCAAGAATCGATGCGTGGCTTCCGAAACGGGGAACGGTTGAGTACAATCGGACAACCCTTTCGACCGCAAGTCACCTTCACCAAAGAGCAACTGGAGAGATCAATGGCGCTTCCCTCGTTTCGCTACCGGCTCGAGCAGCAGGCTCCGAAGGCGTTCAATGGCGGCATCACCCGCGGCGCGTCCGTCAACGAATTTCCGATTTCAACCGGCATCGCCGGCGTCTCGATGAGGCTCGGTCCGGGCACGATTCGTGAACTGCACTGGCATGCAAACGCAGCCGAGTGGGCCTATGTCGTAAGCGGTTCGTGCCGCACCACGATTCTTCATCCGGACGGGTCGGCGTACATCGACACGTTCGACGCCGGCGATGTCTGGTACTTTCCACGCGGGTATGGACATTCGATCCAGGGGCTGGGGCCCGGAGAGTGCCACTTCATCCTGATCTTCGATAACGGCGACTTTTCGGAAGATCACACTTTCAGCATCACGGACTTTCTGGCGCAAACGCCGCGCGAAGTTGTGGCGCAAAGCTTGGGCCTGACTGTCGCTGAGCTTGCGCCTTTACCCACTCGCGAAGCCTATTTCGTCAAGGGACCTGTCCCGGACGACAGCTCGCTGATCGCGACGGCGCGCAGAAACCCAGAATTGACGACCATGCATCGCTATCCGCTGGACGCGCAGCAGCCGCGGCGAGTTCCAGGAGGCGGTACTCAGCGGACGGTAACGGTCAATGAGTTTCCGATTTCGACGACGATGGCTGGATCGCTGATTGAGCTTCAGCCGGGAGCGCTGCGCGAGTTGCACTGGCATCCCAATGCGGATGAATGGCAGTACTACATCAGCGGCACGGCAGAGATGGGCGTGTTTCTGGCGCAGGGAAATGCGGTCATCGACCAGTTCGAAGCCGGTGATGTCGGCTATGCTCCGATGGGCGCAGGCCACTACATCAAGAACAAGGGTAGCGATGTGTGCCGTATCCTCGTCGGCTTTAATAGCCCCCACTATCAGGCGATGGACCTCAGCGAATGGCTGGCGGGGAATCCGCTGGACGTGCTCGAGACGAACCTTGGACTAAGTGCCGAGGTTGCTGCCAAGCTTCCGCGCAAGACGGTGTTTGTCGCTCCGCCGGTTGGCGGGAAATAGACGGTTTAACTGGCATTCTTCGCGAGAAGTTGCCTCATGGCGAGAGCGATTTCCTCGACGTGCGTCTCCAGAGCGAAGTGTCCGGTCTCGAGAAATTGGACAGTCGCGTTGGGATTGTCTCGCTGGAATGCGTCTGCCCCTGGCGGGATAAAGAATGGATCATGCTTCCCCCAGATCGCCAGCAGAGGAGGCTTCGATTTGCGGAAATACTCCTGAAACGCGGGGTAGAGCTTCACATTGTTGGCGTAGTCAAGAAACAGGTCCAGCTGGATGTCCATGTTACCGGGTCGCGCGATTAATGCCGCATCCAGCGTGTAGCCCTCGGGTGCGATCGTTTCCGGGTGAGGCACGCCCTCGGTGTACTGCCAACGCACTGCCGCGGGGCTGAGGACTTGGCGCAACGCGTCGCGATTTTCGGGCGATGGTTCCCGCCAGTAACGCTGAATCGGAGCCCAGGCGTCGCCGAGACCCTCTTCATAGGCATTGCCGTTCTGCGAAACGATGGCGGTGATTCGTTCCGGACGCGCCATGGCCAAACGAAATCCTGTAGGAGCGCCGTAGTCGAAGACATAGAGTGCATAGCGTGTCAGACGCAGAGCGTCCGTAAAGGCCATTATCGTGTTTGCCAATGCATCGAAGGTGTATGTGTAATGACGCTTGTCGGGAACCTCGGTAAAGCCAAACCCGGGCAAATCCGGCGCGATCACACGGTACCGGTCAGCGAGTCGCGGGATCAACTCCCGGTACTGGAAGGAAGATGTCGGGAAACCGTGCAGTAAGATCACGGCCGGTGCATCCGTAGGACCAGCCTCGCGATAGAAGACGGTTACACCATCTGCCTGGATGCGACGAATGGCAGTCAACGGCACATTTGTTCGCTCGACCATAAAATTCCTTTCACGAGATGCTCAAGTGCAAGCGCCCTGATGGCTTTGGATGTTCGGGAACCCGGCCCGTTGCCGCAAAATACTTCTGTTAGGTCGTTTTTTAGGGGGTTACGGAGTGCTGAGGAGACGGCTATAATTTAAACAGGGACCGATAGCATGACCTGCCGTACAACCAAGCCCCGGATTACTTACGCGGAGACCCACCCCGCATGTGATGCCGGCGTGCGTGCGGCGTGGTCGCGGCCTATTTCGATGCGCGCGGATTCCAAGTTCTCTCCTTGCATGGCGCGGCCCAATCTTTTCTCGGGCGACTAGTTCCTCCATTCCAAGAACCAAAGCCTAGTCGGGATTTGCGGTCTGACAATGTATGACCCGCAATTCCAGGCAAGTAAGAAATTCGGCACGTCCGCCGTGCCACAGCCCTTTCGCAGGAGACGACCATGACCACCAATACTTTACTTCCCGTTGCAGGACCGAAGATCAGGACCGCTTTGCCCGGACCAAACGCTAAGCGCATCCTCGAAGGCGATGAGCGCTATATCTCGCCGTCGTACACACGGTCGTATCCGATGGTGGCCAAGCGCGGGCGTGGCGTGATCGTGGAAGATGTGGACGGCAACGAGTTCCTCGACTTCTCGGCCGGCATCGCCGTGACGTCGACGGGGCATTGCCATCCGGAAGTGGTCGCCGCAATTCAGAAGCAGGCCGGCGAGCTGATCCATATGTCGGGCACCGACTTTTATTACGAGAGCATGGTCACGCTGGCGGAGCGGCTGTCGAAGATTGCTCCGATGAAGGGGCCGCACAAGTTCTATTACGGTAACTCGGGCGCCGAGGCAGTGGAATGCGCGCTGAAGGTGGCGCGGTACCACACCAAGCGGCAGAACGCGATCGCGTTTTTCGGCGCGTTCCATGGGCGAACGATGGGAGCGTTGTCGCTGACGGCGTCGAAGCCGCAGCAGAAGCGGCGGTTTTCGCCGATGGTTCCGGGCGTGACGCATGTGCGTTATCCCGATGTATACCGCGGATGCGTTGGGGGAGCGCAGGAAGGCGAGGCCTTCGCGCTGGGCTGCGCGCGCTATATCGAAGAGAAACTATTCAAGACCATACTGCCTCCGGAGGAAGTGGCCGCGATTTTTGTGGAGCCGATCCAGGGTGAAGGCGGATATGTGGTGGCTCCGACGGTGTTCATGCAAGAGCTGCGCCGGATTTGCGACCGGCACGGAATTCTGCTGGTGGCGGATGAAGTGCAGTCGGGCATGGGTCGCACCGGCAAATGGTGGGCGATTGAGCACACCGGCGTGGAACCTGACATCGTTTGCATCGCGAAGGGCATCGCCAGTGGAATGCCGCTGGGCATCACTATGACCAAGGCCGAGATCATGGATTGGGTTCCGGGATCGCACGCTTCGACGTTCGGAGGCAATCCGGTGTGTATAGCCGCGGCACTGGCGACGCTTGACGTGTTGGAGCGTGAGGGCGTGAAGAATGCCGAAGTTGTGGGTGATTACATGATGGAACGACTCGCCGAATGGCCGCAGAAACTTGCTTTGGTCGGCGATGTGCGCGGACGCGGGTTGATGATTGGCGTGGAGATTGTGACCGATAAGATCACCCGGACTCAGGGTGCAGCCGAACGCGACCTGATCGTCGAGAAGGCGTTTGAGCGCGGAGTTCTGCTACTCGGCTGCGGGCCGAACACCGTGCGCATCGCACCGCCGCTCATTGTCACGAAAGAGCAGGCCGACATTGCGCTTGATGTGCTGGAAGAGTGCATCCAACTGGTTGCGAACGCTCATCGCAACCATTCCTCGACAGTAGGTAAACAAGTCGGCGCGTGACCGAGTGCTGTGAGACACAGAATTCCAGCCTGGACCCAACGTCCAGGCTGCTTTGCTTGGAAAATAATCAGGAAATCTACGCGGCAGACGATCAGGATTCCTCCCATGACGGTGATTATTCGCTGAAATTGTGATTTCGCTTCTTTTGGGGTGAGCAACGATAGCGTAATATATCGGAGGTTCCCCCAGGAGACATGTAACTGTGCCCGAGCTTCGCAAAGATCCCATCGTCGGACGATGGGTCATCATATCTACTGATCGCTCCAAGCGCCCAACCGATTTTGTAAGAGAGTCCGTTAAGAACAAGGGCGGATTTTGCCCGTTTTGTCCCGGCAACGAGAACAAGACACCATCGGAAGTGCTGGCCTACCGGCCGAATGGCACGGGCCGCGACGCGCAAGGGTGGACGGTGCGCGTGGTGCCCAACAAGTTTCCTGCGCTCGGCATCGAAGGCAGCCTGAACCGTTCTGCTGAAGGCATGTTTGACAAGATGAATGGCGTGGGCGCGCATGAAGTCATCATCGAGACGCCCGATCATGATGCCACTCTAGCGTCGCTGCCCGAGAAGCGCATCGAAGATGTGTTGTGGGCTTACCGCGACCGAATTCTCGATCTGAAAAAAGATAAGCGATTCAAGTACATCATGATCTTCAAGAACCACGGCGTCGCCGCAGGGGCAACGCTGGAGCATGCGCACGGGCAGCTGATCGCGCTTCCCATCGTGCCCAAACATGTCCTGGAAGAAATTGAGGGCGCCAAGCAGTATTACCAGTACAAAGAGCGGTGCGTGTTTTGCGACATCATCCGGCAGGAGACAGATGCGGGCGTGCGGGTGGTGAGCGAGAACGAAGCATTCCTGACCGTTGCGCCGTATGCGCCGCGCTTTCCGTTCGAGACATGGGTGCTGCCGAAGAAACACGAGTCGGCGTTCGAAAACGCATCGTCGCAAACCTACGAGGCGCTGGCGCGGGCGCTGAAGAACTTGCTGCAGCGGGCCGAGCTGGTGCTGGATAATCCGGCGTACAACATGGTGATCCACACCGCTCCTGTACAGGAGGGGTCGATGGAGCACTATCACTGGCATGTTGAGTTCATACCACGGCTGACGAAGATCGCCGGCTTCGAGTGGGGAACCGGGTTTTATCAGAACCCGACTCCTCCCGAAGAGGCGGCGCAGTATTTGCGCGAAGCGAAGGTGCGAACGGCGCAGCCGGCGGCTGTAGCGGGATAGTAAGTTTTCAGCCTGAATGCGAAAAGCCTGGCCGATGCGACCAGGCTTTTTGTATTGGTGTAGGCAGCTTATTCGTGACGTTCTTGAAATTCCTCGTACCACGCCATCTGGATGGCTTCGAGCTTCGATTCGTTGGAAGCTTTGGGGTCGCCCGTGAATGTCGGCAGTTCGGTCACGTAGAGGTGCAGGTCCGTGAAACGCACTTCGAGTGGGTTCTGCTCGGGGAACTTGTCAGCGAGTTCGATCCCAATATCTTCCGCGTTGTCCCAAGTGAGATCGGCTGCCATTAGTGTCCTGCTCCTTCCGAAACATAATTACGATTCCACGCAGGAATCTCGACGACTACTTCGCCGGGCTTCTCGATGACGGACTGACATCCGAGACGCGACTCGAGTTGCAGGTCCGCGGCCATGTCGAGCTTATCGGCCTCGTCGTCTTCCATAGGGCTCAGCAGCTCCTTGCCTTTTTTCACCACGACGTGACATGTGGTGCAGGCGCAGTTGCCTCCGCAGGCATGCTCGAGATGAAGGCCGAAGTTCAGCGCGACATCGAGTAGAGATTGCGGCTTGCCGTGGTCCTGATAGGGAAGCTTGCCGTGCTCGAATTCGAAGGTCTTGTTTTCGGGAAGAAAAGTAACCTTCACCGTGTTTGTTCCGGGCGCGTCGATGGTGGCGGCTCCGGTGCCTTGGGTTTTATCGTCTGCCATAATTCCTCGTAAGTACCACCTAACTCTTAATCTCTGCTTTCGCGATGGGATGAGGAGAGGCGGGGCCATCTCCAACATCTGCCGTCTCCATCGTCTTGCCCTTCAGCGCTGTCGTCACGGCGGTGTCCATCATCATCTCGGCCAAGTGCATTGTTGCCTGGTTAAGCGCGTCGATGGCGGAGCGAATCGCATGATAGTCGTCGTGAGGTGTGACGGCTTTCAGTGCGGTCTCCAGTTTGGAGATGTCATTGCGCTCGCGCGAAGTAAGCTGCCGCCACGCCGGTCCCGTGCGCGCTTTGTCCAACGCGGTCAGCATGGTCTCTGCTTCGTTGCGCGCTTCAATGACCTGGCGCTTCTGGAAATCCTCTTCGGCGTAGTCGAATGATTCGAGAATCATGCTCTCGACCTGCTCGTCGGTCAGTCCATAGCTCGGCTGCACTTCGATCTCGGCTTCCTTGCCGCTGCGGGCCTCGCGCGCCGAGACATGCAGGATGCCGTTAGCGTCGAGCAGGAACTTCACTTCGATGCGAGGAAGTCCGGCGGGCATCGGCGGAATGCCTTTCAGATCGAATCGCGCCAGCGAGCGGCAGTCTTTGGCCAGTTCGCGCTCGCCTTGCACAACATGGATAGCAACATTGGTCTGCCCTTCGACGCCGGTCGTAAAATGCTCTGTCGCAGACTCTGGAATCGTCGAGTTGCGATGAATGATTTTCACCACTCCACCGCCGAGCGATTCGATACCCAGCGAGAGAGGCGTAACGTCGAGCAGGAGCATCTCTTTGGTTGCCTCGGAACCGCCGCCGAGGATGTTGGCTTGCACGGCCGCGCCCAGAGCGACGACTTCGTCAGGATTGAGATCAGCGTGCGGTGTGCGCTCGAATTGTTTCTCGACCAGCGTACGAACCAGCGGAATGCGTGTCGAACCGCCGACAAGAACTGCCTCGTCAATCTGCTTGGCCGTGAGACCGGCATCTTTCATCGCTTGGCGAACAGGTCCGACGGTGCGATCGATCACCGGGCGGATGAGTTGTTCATATTGTTCGCGGGTAATGTTTCGCTGATAGCGCTTGCCATCCGGGAGATTGACGTCGAGCATGGTTTCCTCTTGCGAGGAAAGTGCGATCTTCGCGTCGATGACCGCCTTACGAATGGTCTGCACGGCTTCACCGCTGCGGCGGACGTCCATGCCGAGGTCGCCCTGAATGTCGTCGAGGGCGATGGCGATCAGCAGGTTGTCGATGTCGTCGCCGCCAAGGTGGGTGTCGCCATTAGTAGCGATGACCTCGAAGATGCCCTCGTGTAACTTGAGGATCGAGATGTCGAAAGTGCCGCCGCCGAGGTCGTACACGGCTACGGTCGCGGTTTCTTTCTTGTCGAGACCGTACGCGAGAGATGCCGCAGTCGGTTCATTGACCAGCCGCAGAACCTCGAGTCCTGAGATGCGGCCCGCGTCTTTCGTCGCCTGGCGCTGCGCGTCGTTGAAATACGCTGGCACGGTGATGACGGCCTTAGAAACCGGTCCTCCGAAATAGCGCTCGGCATTGCGCTTGAGCTGACGCAGGATGAACGCAGAAATCTCTGGCGGCGTGTAGGTCTTATTGCCCAGCTTGATGCGCAACACTTCGCCTGATGCGAGATCGTCCGCCAGGCGGAAAGGGAAGAGCTTCAGCTCATCCTGAATGTCTTCGACGCCGCGGCCCATCAGGCGCTTCACGCTGTACACGGCGCGCTCCGGTGTCTCGATCAGGTATTTGCGAGCGGCATTGCCAACGATGATCTGGTCGTGCTCATCGAGGGCGACGACCGAGGGCACGAGGTTCAAGCCGTCTTCGCCCGGGATGACAACGGGACGGTCGTTCTCCATGTAGGCGACCAGCGAGTTGGTGGTGCCGAGATCGATGCCGATGATGCGTTCGGTTGCCATGGTGAGTCGCTAGCTCTCCAGTACCTCATCGATTTCGCGCAGCAGGTTGCGCAGGTAGGAGCGGCGATTCAAGATCCCGACCATCTTGTCGCGCGCGGCGGCGCGATCGGATTCGGCGACGACGCCACGGTCGATGAGCGCGTCCCACTCGTTCCAAGCTGACTGCAATTCAGACAGCATCTCACTCTGCTTGGCGATAAGGTTGTCTTTGGCTTTACGAATGTCTTGCGCCAGCGACGGATCGTCCTCACCCATCTTCTTGTTCATGCGCAATTCTTCAAGCTGCATGTTCAACTCGAAGACCTCTTCGAGAAGGTCAGGCGGAACGACTTGTTTCTTGGCGGTTCCGGTCTTGCGAGCTTCTTCAGTCGCGGCTTTGGATTGCTCCTCCAACTGCACGCCCTGTAAGCGAAGGAGGTACTCAGTCCGCGAAATCGGGTCTTTCAACGTGCGGTAGGCGTCATTGAGCTGGGAAGTCTTCTCCAGGCTCCAGTCCTGTTCACGACCGTCGGCGCGGGCGTTTATGTCGGGATGCAGCTTGCGACTGAGCGCGTAAAAGTCGCGCTCGAGTTGGGCGGTGTCGAGGTTGAGCTTGTACGGCAGCGCGAAGAAGCTGAAGTAATCCGCCGGCGCCGGCGGCTGGACCTTGCCGCACTCCTGACAGTAGTGTGCCGCACGCATGGCGCCGCATGACCAGCATTCGGTCGTGATCGGTTTAGACGGCGTCGAAACCAGCACGCCATTAGCCGCACCCGTTCTGCTCTCACTTATACCCATATTGTCCTTCAATCTCTGCGCGGCACACCCTAAGCCGCGGACTTCCACAGCCGTGGAACTCCCGTCCTCAACTGCGCTGCGACTGGGGTGGAATTCGGCTGCGCCGTGTCTACGAAAACGAGGTTCCGCAGCCGCAGGATTTCTTCGCATTCGGATTCTGAAAGACGAAGCCCTGGTGCATCAGGGTCTCTTCGTAATCGAGAATCATGCCGTGCAGGTAAATGAACGACTTCGGATCAACGAAAACACGGACGTCGTCGTACTGGAAAACGCGATCGCGCTCGCGCGGCTGAGTATCGAAGCGAATGTTGTAGCTCAGCCCCGAACAGCCTCCGCCCTGTACGCCAAGTCGCAGTCCACCTTCGGCCGGAGAAATATTCTCTTTGGCCATGGCGGTGCGAATGCGCGCCAGCGCCTTGTCTGTCACCTGAATGCCCTTCGCCGGCACCGCCGGCGCCTGCACCGGATTTTCGATGTTGACCGTGCTCATAGTTGTCGTCTGTGCCGCACCCGCCGGCCCGGCACACGATTCTCCAGTTTCAGTTTACGCCTGCTGGGCCACCGCGGCCGGCTCAGCTTTGCCCTGTCCCTGCTTCTTCTTCCAGTCACCGATAGCGGCGCGAATGGCGTCTTCCGCCAGCACCGAGCAGTGGATCTTCACCGGGGGAAGCGAGAGCTCCTTCACGATCTCAGTGTTCTTGATCTGCAGAGCTTCATCTACCGTCTTGCCCTTGACCCACTCGGTAGCGAGCGAAGACGAGGCGATGGCCGAGCCGCAGCCGAAGGTCTTGAACTTGGCGTCTTCGATGACGCTGGTTTCCGGATTGACCTTGATCTGCAACTTCATGACGTCGCCGCACTCGGGCGCGCCAACCAAGCCGGTCCCGATTTCGGGGCTGCTCTTGTCGAACGAACCCACGTTGCGGGGATTGGTGTAGTGATCGAGTACCTTGTCGCTGTATGCCATTTGTGTCTCCTAAACTCTCTGTCGTCTTGGGACCGAAGCCCCTCAAACTATCTCAACTTAGTGGGCCGGTTCGGCCGCCCACTGGACTTTGCTCAGATCGATGCCTTCTTTCGCCATTTCGTACAACGGCGACAGTTCGCGCAAACGGATGACAGTTTCGACAACCCGCTGTGCCACGTAATCCACTTCGGCTTCGGTGTTGAAGCGTCCCAGGCCGAAGCGGATGGAGCTGTGCGCCAGGTCATCACCTGCGCCCAAGGCCTTCAATACATAAGATGGTTCAAGCGTCGCAGAGGTGCAGGCCGAACCACTCGACACCGCGATGTCGTTGATGCCCATCAGCAGCGATTCGCCTTCGACGTACGCAAAGCTGATATTCAGGTTGTTGGGCAGACGATGCTCGACCGAGCCGTTGATGTAAACCTCGTCGAGTTGGCTCATGATCTTGTCTTTCAAGCGGTCGCGAAGCCCCGACATCTTTTTCGCTTCTTCGGCCATGCCGAGGTTGGCGATTTCGCAGGCCTTGCCGAGTCCGACGATTCCCGGGACATTCAGAGTTCCGGAACGCATGCCACGCTCGTGGCCGCCGCCGTCAATCTGCGCGACAAGCTGCACGCGCGGGTTCTTGCGGCGAACGTAAACGCGCCGACTCCCTTGGGTCCGTAAAGCTTGTGGGCCGTGATCGAGGCCAGGTCAACGTTGTCTTGAATCACGTTGAACGGGACCTTTCCGATCGCCTGCACCGCATCGGTGTGGAACAACACGCCACGCTCATGACACAAGGCGCCGATCTCGCGGATAGGCTGCAACGCGCCGATCTCATTGTTAGCGGTCATGATGCTGACCAGAATGGTCTTGTCATCCATGGCCCGCTTGAGATCTTCGAGATCGATGCGGCCGTCCTTCTGCACCGGCAGGTAAGTGACGCGGAAGCCGTGCTTCTCCAGACGCTTGCAAGTGTCGAGTACAGCTTTGTGCTCGATCGCCTGGGTGATGATGTGGTTGCCCTTCTCGCGATACATCTCGGCAACGCCCTTGATGGCGAGGTTGTTGCTCTCGGTAGCGCCCGAGGTGAAGATGATTTCCTTCGTGGTCGCGCCGATGAGCTTGGCGATGCGCTCACGCGACTGCTCGACAGCCTGCTCGGCGACCCAGCCAAACTCATGGTTGCGGCTGGCGGCGTTACCGAAGTTCTCGGTGAAATAGGGCAGCATCTCCTCCAACACGCGCGGATCGACGCGCGTCGTGGCATGGTTGTCCATGTAGATGGGGAGCTTCACGTCTTTGTTGCCGTTGTTTCCTTCGATCACATTCGCGCTCATGATTGCCAATATCTCCTAGACTTTTTCCACTTTTCCAGACTGCCACCCCAGCGTCACCAGTTCCGGCGAGGCCTCGGGTTCGGCGTCGGTCATGTCCCAGATGGTCAACTTATTTAGAACTTCTTCAATCGTGCGACTGACTTTCAGGAGCGGCCCGCGTACCGTGCAGCGGTCGCTTTGCTCGCAATCAGTGGTGGCAGCGCTGCAAGACGTCATAAACAGCGGCCCCTCGATGGTGCGAATCACTTCGTACGCCGTGATGGTCCGCGGATCACGCGAAAGAACATACCCGCCGTTGGTGCCGTACTGCGAAGTGAGCAGGCCCGCCTTGGTCAGACGCTGAAGAATTTTGGCCAACGCTTCCTGCGGGATGCTGTACATTTCGGCCAAGTCCTTCGCACTGCACGCGCCCAAGTCGGCGTGTTCGGCCAAATGCCGCATGGCGATCAGCCCGTAATCCGCTTTTTTGGTCAACTTCAGCAAAGTAAGCCTGTACTCCCGCTGCCTTAGACGAATTGCCGACTAATTCAGTCGCAATTTGATTCTAGGCGCGGAAGGGGCTGAAATGCAAGCGATTGCAGGCAAGGTAGAAGATCCGCATTGAATGGTAACTAGCAGAGCCTAAACGGTTTGGATATTGGCGATGAAAATCGTCGGATATTTTTCGGCCAGCCTTTCCTCCAGCGCGAGCTCATCCGACAAATTCTTCCACTCCTGGCAGGAAGCGCCGCCAGCAACGCAGCGGAACTGGCGCGCTTCTCTGGGCTTAGGGGCCGTTGACAGGGTCACGCCTTTTCGCCCCCGGTCCACCAAGTTGGCGATTCTCCCCAGACCGGAAAGAAAAAACTTGGCCACCAGTTTTGACTTCTCTCCGAGCCAGCGCCTTGCGAAGTCACGTTCGGACTAGCGAGATTTTTACATTCACCGTGCGGGAAACGCTTGACAACGCGTCCGCCCAGTCTAAAATACCGCTCAATTCGCATCGTCCCGAGTCGATCGGGCAACCTACATATGAATTTCATCCAGCCGGTGTTTTCGTCACCATCACCCAGCCACCCCCAAGGCGAGGCCATGGAGAAGAAGTGTCTTCATCCTCGGGTCCAGGTCGTTTCGCGCGACGAAGAAGCGGAGTTCGTGGAGTGCCTCGAATGCCGCGAGATTTTTGAGTCGAGCGAGTTCCGCGACATGGACATCGAAGCGAAGATTCCCACCGAAGAAGAATAGGCCGGGTTCGTCGAACAAATAAAAACTTGGGCGAGAACACGGAGGTGTGCTTACCGACGCCAGTCGCTCTTTGCAGGCCAGGCTTCTATCTCCGCCCGCGCACGGTAGAGCCGGAGCTTTAGCTCGGCGTCCGAGCTCTTTTACGAATACCTTGAGCCGGCTTCAGCCGGCGACACAAAACATGCTCCTGGCTACACAAAAAACACATCCGGTCTAGAACCTAACCCAGCCGCAGTGCCGGATCTGACGACAAGTCGGCACTGGCAAATTCGCGCGCCAGGTAGCGCGGATACGCCGCTGCCGCGATCATCGCCGCGTTGTCAGTCGACAGCTTGCGCGAGGGAAAAAGAACGGGAATGCCTTCTTCGGCGGCCCGTGCTTCGAAGGTAGTGCGCAATTCGCTGTTAGCAGCGACACCGCCAGTGACGAGCAGAGTGGCAACGCCGTAGTCGACCGAAGCGCCAAGCGTTTTGCTTACGAGGTCGTCAACCACGGCCCGCTGAAATGACGCGACCAGATCGAGCGTCTCGCTATCGCAAGCGGAGAGATAATCTTGTGGCGTGGGTTTGGTGATCGATCGCATGGCCTCACGACGCCGCTGAATCGTTCCACCCATACTGTGGACTTCGACGTAGCGCAGCACGGCGGTCTTGATGCCGCTGTAAGAAAAGTCGGTACGGCGCTCGTCGGCGGAGTGCCGGTTCTGCGGATTTCGATCCCGGTGCTTGATCTGGGCGAAAGGGAATTTCACGGCATTGGGATTTCCATATTGCGCCAGGAAGTCGATGACCGGGCCGCCGGGATAGCCGAGTTCGAGCAGCTTGGCGACCTTGTCGAACGCCTCTCCTGCCGCGTCGTCGCGAGTGTGGCCGATATTGCGGTAGGTCCAGCCCGTGTCCTGGCGCTCCGCCAAATACAGGTGTGTGTGCCCACCGCTGACGACCAGCGCCAGCACCGGAAATTGCAGGTCGCCATTTCCATTCTGGCGCGCCTCAAGAAGGACAGCGTGAATGTGGCCTTCGAGATGGTTGACAGCGATGAGTGGTTTGTCCAGAGCGTAAGCGAGGCCTTTGGCAAAGCTGAGCCCCACTAGCAACGCTCCGGCGAGGCCGGGGCCTTGGGTGACAGCGATAGCGTCGATGGTTTCGTACGTCTTACCGGCGTCTTCGAGTGCCTTGCGAACCACGGGAACGATGGCGCGGAGATGCTCGCGCGAGGCGAGCTCGGGGACAACGCCTCCGAAGGGCTGGTGCGTGGCAATCTGCGAGTAGACGACGTTGGAGATGAGCTCTTCGCCCGAGCGCACGACGGCAGCGGCCGTCTCGTCGCAAGAACTCTCGATGCCGAGGATGTAGGTGTCGGACACAGTTTTATTGTAAGTGGTAGTTGGAGACTGGTAACTGGTCACTCGCGCCGGGCCTGAAGTTCGGACAATAGGCTCCGGCAAGTCGCCAGTGACCAGCTACGAGTGCCACCCGGGCGAATACAATCTCTCCATCGATGAAAGAACACGCCATCCATGTGGTCCGCCAGCTTCGCCGCTACGGCTTTCAGGCCTATTTGGCGGGAGGCTGCGTCCGCGACATGCTCCTGGGCTTACAGCCGACCGACTACGACGTCACCACCGACGCGACGCCGAACGAGGTGATGCGCATTTTCCCGGAGACCTACGCAGTGGGCGCACAGTTTGGAGTGGTGCTGGTTCCGATTCCAAGAGATGGCGACGACCCGTCGGCCGCGCCTGGCCACCCGATCGAAGTGGCGACGTTCCGTAGCGATGGTATTTACTCGGATGGACGCCATCCCGACCAGGTGCAGTATTCGAAGTCGCCGGAAGAGGACGTGCAGCGGCGCGACTTCACCATCAACGGACTGCTCATGGATCCGCTGGACGGCGACCGTGTGCTCGACTTTGTCGGCGGCCGCGCGGACCTGTCGGCAGGAATTGTGCGCGCGATCGGCGATCCCGAGCGGCGCTTTCTAGAAGACAAACTGCGCATGCTGCGAGCGGTGCGCTTTGCGGCGCGATTTGGGTATGCAATCGATCCTCCGACATTTGCGGCCATTCAGAAGCTTGCGCCGATGATCCACCAGGTCAGCCGCGAGCGTGTGCGCGACGAGTTGACGAAGATGTTGACGGAAGGTCATGCGCGGCGAGCGTTTGAACTGCTTGACGAGACCGCATTGCTGCGAGAAGTGCTGCCCGAAATCGTTCGCATGCACGGAGTGGAGCAGCCTCCGCAATTCCACCCCGAGGGGGACGTGTGGATTCACACCATGATGCTGCTGGAGCAACTGCCGGCGAATTGTTCACGGACGCTGGCGTGGGGAGCCTTGCTGCACGACGTCGGGAAGCCTGCAACGTTTCGGGTTGCGCCCGACCGCACGCGGTTTGACGGGCACGTGGAAGTGGGAGTGCGCATGGCACACGAAATCTGCTCCCGGTTGCATTTTTCCAACGACGACACGGAACAGATTGAAGCGCTGGTGGCCAATCACATGCGTTTCAAGGACGTGGAGCGCATGAAGGATTCGACGCTGAAGCGGTTCTTGCGCCTGTCGCAGTTTGATGAACATATGGAATTGCATCGCATGGATTGTCTGGCGAGTCACGGCGAGCTCGGGTTATATGAATTCGTGGCCGAGAAATTGCGGGCAACGCCTCCTGAGGAAATCCAACCCGAGCCGTTGCTGAGTGGTCGTGAGTTGATCGAGTTGGGCTACGCCCCGGGGCCACGGTTCAAGGAGATCCTGTCGGCAGTGGAGGACGCGCAACTTGAGGGCAGAGTGCGAAGCCCGGAGGAGGCGCTCGAGATGGTGCAGAGAGAATTTCCAGCCGTGCCCGAATCGTCGTGACGGCATCTGGTGCACCGCCGCAGCGATGCTAGAATCGAACTTCAACCATGCAGCACGCGCGCGCAACGCTCAAGAAAATATTTGCCGAAACCGTTTGCGGCAACGCGGGCGAAGAGGCCCCGGTGCTGGCGTGGCCAGTGGTGTGCGGAGCAACGGTGGCGGAGAAAACGCGCGCCCTGAGCTTTGTTGATGGAGTGCTCGTCGTGGCCGTGCCCGATGCTGCCTGGCGCAGCCAATTGCAGCAGATGTATCAGCAGTACCTCGCGGGGCTAAACCACATGGCGGGCAAGCAAGTGCGAAACATCTCGTTTGTGGTGGCACCACATGCTACCCGCCCCAATTCATAATCACGAGGACAGCAAGTCATGGTTTCTGAACAGGACGTCTCCTACGTCGCCGACCTCGCGCATCTCGATCTGACTGCCGAAGAACGGGCGCGCATGTTGAAAGACCTGAACTCCATCCTGGGATACATCGAGCGGTTGAACCAGCTCGATACCACGAATGTTGAACCGATGGCGCAAGTGGCCAGCCGCTACGGCACGGCGAAGGACGCGACCGCAGGTGAGGCGTTTGCGTATGCAATGCGAGCGGACGAATTGGTTCCATGCCTGCCGCACAATGAGGCGATGGAGAATGCGCCGCAAACCGATGGCACGTTCTTCAAGGTGCCGAAAGTGATTGAAAAGTAGGATTTGTCGTTCACCGGATCGGACAGTTTTACGTCAGGGCACGACTTCAGTCGTGCCGTTGAGCGACAATTTCTTAATTCCCGCGTGGACTCTAGTCCGCGCGGCAAAAGCGAACAGGAACGATGAATCTCGACACACTAACCGTTGATGCGGCACGCACAGCAGTCCTTGAAAAGCAGATCACGGCTACTTCGCTGGTGGATGCGTTCTATTCGAAAATCGAGGCTGAAGACCCGGCGATCGGTGCATATCTGACCCTGAGCAAGGAGCGCGCGCATCGCCAGGCGGAACGCGTGGATGCGCTGGCGGACAAAGGTGACGCCCTGCCTCCGCTGGCGGGCGTCCCAGTTGCGATTAAGGACGTGCTGACCACGAAAGGTATTCGCACGACGGCAGGCTCGAAGATCCTGGCAAACTTTATCGCTCCGTATGATGCCACTGCGGTCGCGAGGCTGGAAGCGGCTGGCGCGATCGTTCTGGGCAAGACGAATTGCGATGAGTTCGCTATGGGTTCGTCGAATGAGAACTCAGGATTCCATCCGGTGAAGAACCCGCGCGATCATTCCCGCGTGCCCGGTGGATCGTCAGGTGGGTCGGCAGCGGTGGTTGCGGCTGGTACGGCCGTTGCATCGCTCGGTTCGGACACGGGCGGCTCGATTCGCCAGCCAGGAGCGTTTTGCGGAGTCGTGGGACTAAAGCCGACGTACGGGCGCGTCTCACGCTACGGACTGATTGCATTCGCGTCGTCGCTTGATCACGTTGGGCCGTTCGGCAAAACGGTGAAGGACGTTGCGCTCATCTTGCAGCACATGGCGGGACGCGACCCCATGGATTCGACCTCAGCCGATCTGCCTGTTCCGGATTACACGGCCGCGATCGGCCAGCCGGTGACGGGACTAAAGATTGGGGTTCCCAAGGAGTACTTCGGCGAAGGGCTTGATCCTGAAGTTCGCGCCGCTGTGGAGAACGGCATCCAGGAGTTGGCGAAGGCAGGCTGCGAGATCGTGCCGGTTTCGCTGCCGCACACCGAGTATGCGATTCCGACTTATTACCTGATTGCCACCGCCGAAGCTTCGTCGAACCTGGCGCGGTACGACGGAGTGCGGTACGGCGTGCGTGCGAAAGAAGCCAAGACGCTGGCGGAGATGTATCGCAAGACGCGCGACGCTGGATTTGGAACGGAAGTGAAGCGGCGCATCATGCTGGGAACGTATGCGCTGAGCGCCGGATATTACGATGCTTACTACCTGAAGGCCCAGCGCGTGCGGAGCCTCCTGGCGCGCGATTTCGACGAGGTATTCGCGAAGGTGGATGCGATTGTCACGCCGACTACTCCGACGCCCGCGTTCAAGCTCGGCGAAAAGGCGGACGATCCACTCGCTATGTACCTGGCCGACATTTACACGGTGACGGCGAACTTGGTCGGCGTCCCGGGAATCACCGTGCCTTGCGGCAAGAGTAATGAAGGATTGCCGATCGGGCTGCAGATTCTCGGCAAGCACTTCGACGAGACGACCGTATTGAAGACGGCGCATGTCGTGGAGCATGCGCTAGCAGTGAACTTCGCCTAAACGGGCTCGTAGTACCTTTCGCCCGCGCAAGCCCGACAGAGAATGGTTCCGTTCTTTCGCACCTCGCGCTGGAAGTTAATGCCTTCTCCGCACTCGGCGCAGACGATGCGCTCCCCTTTGTAGCCGGGTAGTTCCTCCGGCGCCACGGTAACCTTGACCCATTGGATGGTAAAGAGATCATCGGTCGGCATTTCGCGATAGGCCAGCATCTGCTGTTGATTCTTGCTTTCGATTTCAGGATGCATCTGGCGCGCTAGCGTCTTGGAGCGTTCGGTCGCGGTAATGCGAACCGCTTTTCCTGACTCAAGGTCGACAAACGTGGCGGCGACTTTGCCCCAGTCGCGGAACTTGAGCGCGCGTTTACCCAAACGGCATCCGGTGACGACCCCGATGGCGTCAGTCATGCATCGGTCGATTTCTATGTAGGTGACCAGGCGCTTGCGGTCTTTGCCGTAAGGATCGTCGAGGCCCAGCAAATCAAGGCCGAGTATGGCCATACGGACGCCGAGCACCTGTCCGGCACACAGATGCCCGTGAGCTATTTCGGCGTCGCGTAGTAGTTCGTCAAAGGACTTCAACACGCCGACAGTTTACGTCATTCTTCGGCGGGCGTGTCGGGAGTAACGTCGGCGAATCGGCCATTGATGTCGACCGAGAGCTTCTCGCCACCCTGCGGCGTGAACGTCACGCGGGCCGGGCTTCGTTGCCACAGCGGAGGCGCACAAACCGCGTCGGGGAACTCGCCGCCGAGCTTTTCAAGCTGCTTCTTGTAAAGAGGCTTCTTGGTGGTGATCTGGGAGACGATGGCCGAGACACGTTCGCCGTCATCGGCCACGCCGCAATAGGCGGCGTAGTCGCGATACCAGCTCACATCAGAGTAGTAAGGGTCGAAGTCCGGCAGCTTAACTTGCGTGATTCGGCCGGTGTTCCGATCGACCAGAAGCCAGCCTCCCCGCTGCCAGAGCCATCGAGGCTGACTCGAGGACTCGGTGGGCAACGAATCATTGACCCGATACGCACGGCGAATGACAAAGACGCGATCGGTGATGTCGTGCGCGGGCCCGGTCGTGTATTCCTTGAGCTTGGTGTCGAGGAACAGCGGGCGGACCGTGATGTTCACTGTCTTCTCTTCCGATGGGCCGAGTAGAAGTTTGACCGGCATGGGTTTACCCAAGCTCATGACGTGGGGTTTGGAGGCGGCGTGAGCGACGGTCACCGAAATAATGAGTACGGGAACAAGTCGTAGGTAGCGCATATTGAGGCCAGCGTAGCTCTGGCAGGAAGGACGCGCAAGTTACTAAAGTACAGGGGGGTGGCTGCGGACCGAGCTCACCTGTTGACTGCATGGTAACTGTCATACAATGAGCCAGCGCCGAAAGCACCGATGACCGAAATAACCCACAGTTTCATTGTCCCCGCTTACAACGAGAGCGAGAGGCTCGCCGAATCGATACCCAAAGTGGCCGACTATATTCGCTCGCGCAGTCTTAGCGCCGAGATCATCGTGGTCAACGACGGATCGACCGATGGCACGGCGGACGTGGTGCGCAGATTTGCGGTGACTGATCCGACGGTCAGGCTGCTGGAGAACCCGGGCAACCGGGGAAAGGGATACAGCGTTCGCAATGGAATGTTACACGCCAAAGGAACGGTGGCGTTGTTCACGGATGCCGACCTTTCGTCGCCGATTACCGAGGCGGATAAGCTGTTTGCGGCGCTGGCGCAGGGCGCGGATGTGGCGATTGGTTCGCGTTGGCTTCAACGCGAGCTGCAAACAGAGCGGCAACCCCTTCTGCGTCAGCTTTACGGGCGCTTGTTTAACCTGGGCTTGCAGTTGGTGCTAGGACTGCGTTATCACGACACACAATGCGGCTTCAAAGCGTTCAATCGCAGGGCCATCCAGACGATTTTTACACGCCAGCGAATCGAGCGATGGGGGTTTGACCCGGAACTGCTTTTTCTAGCGGATAAGTTCAAGCTCCGAACGGACGAAGTGCCGGTGGAGTGGGCGCACGACCATCGCTCAAAGATCCATCCGCTTCGAGACGGCCTGCGGATGGGTACCGAAGTAATGGAAGTTCGCTGGAATGACTTGTTGGGACGCTACCAACAGCCTGCGATCCAACTTGCGGAATACGCCGCAGTTGCCCCTTCTGCATCCGTGGGCTCGGAAAGATAGCGATCTAACCTATTCAGGGCACCTTTCGGGTGCTCAGGCGAAAAAGAGAGCGGTCAGCAGACCAGGCAACTCGGGTTCCAAATATTCAATCAAAATTTGCAGCTTTGCCGGTCAATAAGCATCTTTTCTGAGAGTGTTTATCACTGTTTGAGTCAGCATCTATGAGTCTGGAAAGTGGGTCGACATCTTCGGGAGTTGCCAATCCGCCGAATGAGCGGGGCGAACAGCGTCTGTTGGAGCGCTACGGCGATATCCGCCGGACTTCGCTGCGATGTTGTGCGCCCTTGAGTGTGGAGGACCACAGCTTGCAAGCTATGCCGGATACCAGTCCGGCGAAGTGGCATCTGGCCCACACCACATGGTTTTTCGAGACGTTTCTGCTGAGCAAGCACCTGCCTGGATACAAGCCGATTAATCCGGCTTTTCGCAACCTTTTTAATTCGTATTACAACGCGGTGGGCGATCGCCCATTGCGAGCGTTGCGACATATTCTTTCGCGTCCAACGCTCGACGAAGTACGAGAGTATCGAAAGCATGTCGATGAGGCGATGGAGCAGTTGCTGAAGCGAGAATTGGCATCCGACGTGTTGGACCTGATTACACTCGGGATGAATCACGAGCAGCAGCACCAGGAGCTGATCCTGACAGACGTGAAATTCGGACTCGCAGCGAATCCGCTGCGCCCGGCATACCGAAAATCCGAACAGTCGCCTCAAGAGGCGCCTAGGACTGCTCCCGGCCTGCACTGGCAGTCATTTCCCGAAGGCGTGCATTCGATTGGCTTCGAGGGCGACGGGTTTGCCTTCGATAACGAGACGCCGGCACACAATGTGTACCTCGCGCCGTTTCGGCTGGCATCGCGGCTCGTCACTAATAGTGAATATATGGACTTCATGCGCGATAACGGCTATGGAACCGCTACATTATGGCTTTCGGATGGATGGGACACGGTGCGGGCGAATGATTGGAGCGCTCCGTTGTATTGGGAGATGCGAGACGGCCAATGGTGGCATTACACGATGGACGGCATGCAGTTGGTGAATCCCGAGGAGCCGGTTTGTCACGTGAGCTACTACGAGGCCGACGCGTTTGCACACTGGGCCGGTGCGCGCCTGGCGACGGAATCCGAATGGGAGATCGCTTCTCGAAGTTGCTCACTGGAAGGCAACTTCCTGGAGAGTGATTCCTTGCATCCGCAGGTCGCTGGCGACTCTGCCGAGTTAGGTCAGATGTTTGGCGACATGTGGGAGTGGACGGGGAGCGCATATCTGCCGTATCCGGGATTTCAGCCGGCAGCCGGAGCGGTCGGCGAGTACAACGGCAAATTCATGTGCAACCAGATGGTATTGCGCGGAGGATCGTGCGCGACCCCGCAGTCGCATATTCGACGCACCTACCGAAACTTCTTCCCACCGCACGCTAGGTGGCAATTCATGGGAATACGGCTGGCCAATGGCGACTAGTAAACAACTGCAAATTCTGGCCGACGACGCCACCGCTCTGGCGGCGCGGGAGGGGCTGAGCGCTTCACCCAAGTGGCTGCCTGCGAAACTTTTCTACGACGAGAAGGGATCGGCGCTGTTCGAACAGATTACCGAACTCCCGGAGTACTACCTGACGCGAACCGAGCGTTCGATCTTTGAACGTTATGCAGGTGAAATCCTGCAAGCTGCGGGGCCATCCCTGACGCTGGTCGAGTTGGGCGCGGGGACGGCGAGCAAGACGTGCGTCCTGATCGAAGAATTGCTGCAACGGCAGTCGCGAGCGCTCTTCTATCCGATTGACGTATCGTCCAGTGCCTTGCAGGAAGCCGTTTCTCAGATGGGAAAGCAATTTCCGGAGCTTCGTGTAAACCCCATCGTCGCCGATTACACCGGAGGAGTAGAAGCGCTGAATCGTGTCAGCGGCCGCAAGCTGGTGCTCTACATTGGCTCGAGCATCGGAAATTTCGAACTCGATGAATCAGTGGGAATTCTGCGGCGCATCCGGCGCTCCATGCGGGCAGGCGATGCACTTCTTCTGGGAGCGGACTTCGCCAAGAGTCCGAAGATTCTGCTTCCTGCCTACGATGACGCACAGGGAGTGACCGCGGCCTTCAACAAGAACATCCTGTCCCGGTTGAACCGCGAACTGGATGCGGACTTCGATCTCGACGCCTTCACCCACATTGCGGAGTGGAACAAGCGCTGCTCGAGAATGGAAATTTACCTGGAAAGTTCGCGTGAACAGCAGGTGTTCTTGCCGGCGATCAATTTGGACATCCGCTTTTCAGCGGGCGAGCGCATCCACACCGAAAATAGTTACAAGTACACGATGGGGATGATCGAGAACATCTTGCGGAAGGCCGGATTCAGCTTGGAACAAAGCTGGCACGACCGGCAGAGTTGGTTTGGGGTGCATCTGGCGAGGGTGTAGATGCCCGTTCCATGAACTTCTCCCGACCTATATTTCCCTACAATTGACGTTTGCGTTTCCACGACAGAGAATCTGGATTCGGCTCAGACTGTCATGTCCACTATTCTTTCGCGAATCGTCTCGGGTCTGCTCGCAGTGTTTCTGCTGGCGAACTCCGCGTGGCCGTGGGGCAACGAAGGCCACATGATGATCAATCGGGTGGCGGCCGAAAAGCTGCCGGCGGATGTTCCCGCGTTCTTAAGAAACGCAGAGGAACAGTTGGCCTATCTGGGTCCCGAGCCCGATCGTTGGCGGGAAAAGTCGGAATTGGCGCTGAAGCTGTCGCAAGAGCCGGACCACTTCATCGATCTGGAGCTAGTCGAGGGGATGACGTTGCCTCCCGACCGCTATAGCTACTACCGCGCGCTCGAAGCCCGGCGTCAGCAGAACCCGGGCCAGTCCGACAGCCTGCAACCGGACAAGGTGGGGCTACAACCGTACATCACGATGGAAGTGTTTGGCCGGCTGGTGGTGGCATTTCGCGAGTATCGGCATGCGGTGCGCGACCACAGGAATCCGGAGTTCGCCGAACGCAACGCTATTTTTTACGCGGGATGGCTGGGACATTATGTCGCCGATGGCTCCAACCCGCTGCACACTACCGTCAATTACAACGGCTGGACGACCGCGAATCCTCACGGGTACACGACCGAGAAGACGATTCACTGGAAGATGGAAGGCGTGTTTGTTGCCGCCAACCAGAAGCAGCTCACGTTCGCGGCGCTCGTGCCAGACAAAGCGCGCAAGCTCGAGAATCCGTTCCAGGACTATCTGGCTTACCTGCGGAAGTCACATAGCTACGTCGAGCAGGTTTATCAGTTGGAGAAAGCCGGTGGTTTCGACGCGGCCGGTTCGCCGGAGTCCAGGCAGTTCATCGAGCAGCGCATGGCGTACGGTGCAGAGATGCTGCGCGATCTCTGGTACACCGCATGGGTGGACAGCGCGGTTGATCCGCCACCGCATGTACCGGCGAAGCCCGCGAGTCCGCCTCCTCCGAATATGAAGACGGCGCCGAAATTTGGGGAACCGCCGCCCCAGCCCGGCAGATAGTATGACGACGGTCAGCGCTCTGCTGCCGGAGAGCTTTCAACTGTAATTGCCGGCCACTTGCGTCCTTCAAATTCGCTGAATTGCTGTTCGAGTTTATATTGCAGGCCGGCCTTTTCACTGGAATCCAACAACTTCTGACACGCGGCTGAGGCCGATGCGCCCGACAGTATGGCTGAGCAGTCCTTCATCGGCGCAAATGTTTTTCCATCGCTCCACAAGCTGCTGCCGGAAATGAAGGCGTGCTCCAGGCTGGTGCGCGCCATGCGTTTCAACTGGCTATAAGAGAGGCCTTGATCTTCCACACCGCGCAGATACTCATGCGTCATGTCGGAGCGCGAGACGCCTTCGTCATCGGTGGCAAGGGCGACCGGAACCCCGGCGCGCATGAAATCGTGCAACGGATGGTTGCGGCCATGCACACCTAAAATGACGTCGTTACTAGTCAGGCAGATCTCCACCATCACGTTCTTCTTGGCCATCTCGTCAAGCAATTCGACCGCGTTAGTCTCGTTCAGCGCGTCCACGCCATGACCGATGCGTTCTGCGCCGGCCATCTCAACCGAATCACGAACATGGAAGCGCAAGTCTTCGGGTGGAACCAGCCCCTCTACCAACTCGCCGGCATGGAGAGCGACATGAACACTCGGATACTGGCTGTGCAGGTACTGCATCATCCGCATGTGGAGCGGGAAATCGTGCAGCGGAACGTAGTAGTCCTCAGGCATGACCATGTTGAGGCCCACGAAGCGCGGGTCGGCCTTGGCGAGTTCGAATCCCAACAGCATTTGCGCATAGACGATTTCTTTGGGCAGTCCGCGAAGCACCTGAAACAGATAGCGCTGTGTGATTTGGCATCCGGGACTCGAACCAGAAGTGCCGCACTTTAGCTCAGCGTCGCGAATCTTCTCCGCCTCGTTGGTCTGTTGGATAGCATCCTGAATCGCGGTTGACAGTCCGTTTTCGGTCAGCGCCTTGCGTATCGCGGCGAGCGTTTCAGGCGTGGCATCGTCGGTAAGCTTGATGGCCTTGACGGCGTCCGCGTTCAGCATGTCGCCGAACGGTTTACCCGTGGGAGTAAACATTAGCTCCTGATAAATCTCGCGTTGCGAGGCCGCCCGCGCGGCAGTTTCGGCCAGCATCAGACCGGTATTCCCGTGCGTCGCAGCGCCGAACTTGTCGAAGGTGTCGAAGAAGTGGTCGTGTCCCGATTGTCCAGAAAGCTCCCAGTTCCGCATCGAGAAGGCGTCGATCATGCTTCGATAAAGGATCGGGTTCGAGAGAGCGGTTTCAGCCAGCACCGTTGGCGCGGGGCAGTAAGGATCGCCCGTAGAAAGCTTCAGCGACGGGGTCAAATAAAAGGTCTTGGGATCTACGCACTCACGCTGATCTTTCGCCCACTGAATCAGCGTCTCCCCGTAAATCGCGCCGGATAGATGGTTGTGCAGATCGCCGCCCTTAGGCATCTCGAGCAGAAAAGCCACCAGCAGATTGGGATCTTGGCGAATATTTTCAAAGTAACGCTCGGTCTGCGACTCGGGCGAACTGGAAGGCCGAGTGGCGGCCACGGCACTCGACGCCAGCACACAACTGGCGAGCCAAACGGCAGCACAAAGAGCAAGGGACGAGCGGCGGATCAACATGAAACCCTCCCAGGTGCGCACCAAAAACCAATCGCATTCCGGAATTCGGCATGATAACAGTCAGAGTGTTCAATTGTTCAGTTGAGTTTCTTTCGGCAATTCTCTACCATCCAAATTTCGCCAACCTCAGAATTGGGGACACCCTTGGATCGGCTTAAAGTCCTCCTGACGCACGAGCAAATCGCAAAGAAGGTCGCCGAGCTCGGAGCCCAGATCACCCACGACTTCGAAGGTCAGTCCGTGGTGCTGATCGGAGTGTTGAAGGGCGCCACGATTTTTCTTGCTGACCTGGCGCGCGAAATCAAGCTCGATGCGACGTTTGATTTTATCGCTGTGTCGAGCTACGGCAACTCGCGCGAGCACAGCGGCGAAGTGAAGCTGATGAAGGACGTTGACCACTCGATGGAAGGCAAGAACATCATCCTGGTGGAAGACATTCTCGATACCGGCCTCACCCTGACGTATCTGAAGCGCCAGTTTCTCGGCCACAAGCCGAAGTCGTTGAAGATCGCAGCCCTGCTCGACAAAGTCTCGCGGCGCACCCAGCCGATTCATGGCGACTACGTTGGCTTTGAGATTCCTGATGAGTTCGTGGTCGGCTATGGTTTGGACTTCGCGGAACGCTTTCGTAACTTGCCCGACATCTGCATTTTGGAAACAGACGACGGGTCGGCGTAAAATCTCGGGTGCCTATGTCGGTTAACTCTTTAGTAATGGGTCGCGATACGACCTCCCTCCTGCAGGATTGGCATTCGGTCGCCAGCCTGATCGATCACACACTTCTTAGCCCGGCCGCAACCGGCCGCGACATCATGCGCCTGTGCGCAGATGCCAAGCGCTACGCGTTCTGTTCCGTCATGGTGAATCCCGCATGGGTGACGCTTGCGGCGGCCCAAGTGCACGGATCCCCGGTCAAAGTTGGCACCGTAATTGGATTTCCGCTGGGCGCAAATCTGACAGTGATCAAGCTCGCCGAAGCCGAAGCCGCCGCCCACAATGGCGCGCACGATCTCGACATGGTAATCAACATTGGCGCACTGAAATCCGGTGACCGTGTGCTGGTGCAGACCGAGATTCGCAGTCTGGTGAAGCTGGCGCACGCGCATGGTGCGATCTTGAAAGCCATCATCGAGACGGCGCTGCTGAACCAGGAAGAGAAAATCTTGGCCTGCGCGCTTGCGGCCGACGCCGGGATCGACTTCGTCAAGACTTCTACGGGATTTGCTGCGTCGGGAGCAACAGCGGCCGACGTGGCGCTGATGCGCGGCGTGGTGGGGCACGACATCGGCGTAAAGGCGGCCGGTGGTATTCGCACAGCAGCGCAGCTGAGTGAGATGGTCGAAGCCGGAGCCAATCGCATCGGCGCCAGCTCCAGCGTCGCGATCATTCGCGAGTTGGGTGCTCCGGCAGACGAGCTGTGACAGCGCTTCCAGTTTGGTGGCAGTCTCCACAGGAGAGTGCATGGGCCGGCTAACGGGCGTCCTGGGTATTCTGACTATTCTCCTTTTCGCTTATCTGTTTTCCACCGATCGCAAGGCCATCCGACTCAAGACCGTAATCATCGGCCTTGTGATGCAATTCGTCTTTGCCGTGCTGGTATTACGCGTGGGCTGGGGAGAGCGGATCATCGCCGTGGCTGGCGACGCAGTCACCCGCCTGCTGGGGTATTCCTTCGTCGGTTCGGAATTTGTTTTTGGCCCGCTGGGCAGCAAGGTCTCGAAGTATGGCTTCTTCTTTGCGTTCCAGGTATTGCCCATCATCATCTTCATCGCGGCATTTTTTGCCATTCTGTATCACTACGGAGTGATGCAGTTCATCATCCGCCAACTGGCGAAAGTCATGATGCGCTTCATGGGAGCCAGCGGCGTGGAGTCGATGGACGTCGCGGCCAGCATTTTTATGGGACAGACTGAGGCTCCACTCACGATCCGTCCCTACCTGGCGACTGTGACGCAGTCGGAGTTGATGGTAATCATGACTGCCGGAATGGCACACATCTCCGGCGCGGTGATGGGAGCGTATATCGCCTACGGCATCGAAGCCCGGCACCTGCTGGCTGCAGTAATCATGACCGCTCCGGGAACTATCCTGATCGCCAAGATGCTGGTACCCGAGACCGAACAGCCGCGCACCGTCGGGAAGCTCGATGACATCCAGTTCGAGCCCAAAGAGAGCAATGTGCTTGATGCCGCTGCGAAGGGCACCACCGACGGACTTCGCCTGGCACTCAACGTGGCGGCCATGTTGATTTCGTTTCTGGCGCTCATAGCTTTGCTGGACGGCATTCTCGGAGGCGTACATAACTTCCTCGCGGCACACGGCATGCCGTGGTTCCCCGGCAAGCTGGAGACGATTTTCGGAGTGGTCTTCGCCCCCATCGCATGGCTGATCGGAGTTCCCTGGCACGACTGCCTCTCCGTCGGGAACTTGCTCGGCACACGAATGGTGCTCAACGAACTGGTGGCGTTCACCATGCTCGGCGCAGAGAAGACGGCGCTTGATCCACGGTCCGTGACCATCGCGACCTTTGCACTGTGCGGCTTCGCCAATTTCAGCTCAATCGGTATTCAGATTGGCGGATTGAGTGCCCTGGCACCTAACCGCCGCCACGACCTGGCCCGTCTTGGATTTCGGGCCATGCTTGCCGGAACCATGGCGAACCTGATGTCAGCCAGCATCGTTGGAATCCTGCTGCGCTCCTGAGCTTGACCAAGATCTGACGGCCGATTTTGTGACATCGTATGCGCTGGCTCACACCTCTTTGTGACATCTGCACTATTTCCCACTACCCAAGCGGCACATCATGAAAGCAGCAGGAAGCCTTGCGGCTCCTGGGAGGCTTTGGTGCGCGCCGCACAATCTTTAGTTACGCACTCATTTGGAGGCTGTCATGTCCATTTCTAAGCAGGAAGCACTCGACTACCATCAGGGAAATCGGCCGGGTAAGGTCGAGGTAATTTCCAGCAAGCCGTGCCGCACCCAGCGCGACCTCAGTCTGGCCTATACCCCGGGCGTTGCCATACCCTGTCTCGAAATCGAAAAGAACCCTCTCGACGCCTACCGCTACACGGCGAAGGGCAACCTGGTCGCAGTGGTGACCAACGGTACAGCAGTGCTTGGCTTGGGCGACATCGGCGCTCTGGCAGGCAAGCCTGTGATGGAAGGGAAGGGTGTCCTGTTCAAACGGTTTGCTGACATCGACGTTTTCGATATCGAGCTGAACACCAAGAACGCCGACGAAATCATCAAGACCTGCCAGTTGCTCGAGCCCACCTTTGGCGGGATCAATCTCGAAGACATCAAGGCTCCGGAATGCTTCTACATCGAAGAAACTCTGAAGAAGACGATGAAGATTCCGGTCTTCCACGACGATCAACACGGCACGGCGATCATCTCCGGCGCGGCTCTGGTGAACGCACTGGAACTGGTGGGCAAGAAGTTCGAAGACGCGAAGATCGTGGTGAACGGCGCCGGAGCTTCCGGTGTGGCTTGCGCGGAACACTACATCTGCCTGGGTGCAAAGCGCGAAAACATCACCATGGTTGACACCAAGGGCGTGGTGTACAAAGGCCGCAAAGAGGGGATGAATCCCTACAAAGAACGTTTCGCCCATGAGACGGCCAATCGCACTCTGGCCGATGCGACCAAGGGCGCAGACGTTCTGTTAGGACTCTCGGCCAAGGGAGCGTTCACCCAGGACATCATCGCGTCTCTGGGCCCGAACCCGGTTGTATTCGCCATGGCGAACCCCGATCCGGAAATCACCTACGACGAAGCCAGAGCGGTGCGTGATGACATCATCATGGCCACCGGCCGTTCTGATTTTCCCAATCAGGTAAACAATGTGCTGGGCTTCCCATTCATCTTCCGCGGAGCTCTCGACGTTCACGCCACCACGATTAACGAGGAGATGAAGCTGGCCGCCACGTATGCACTTGCAGCGCTGGCCAAAGAAGACGTACCCGACTCAGTGTGTCGCGCCTACAGCGTAGAGCGCCTGAAGTACGGCCGCGACTACATCATTCCCAAACCGTTCGATCCCCGGGTGCTGGTGTGGGAGGCGGTAGCGGTGGCGAAAGCGGCTATGGAAACCGGAGTAGCGCAGAACCCGGTCGACCTCGCAGAGTACCGCGAGCAACTCGAGAAGCGGCTCGGCAAGGCGCACGAACTGATGCGCATCATGATTCACAAGGCGCAGGCCAACCCCAAGCGCGTGGTCTTCACCGAAGGCGAGCACGAAAAAGTTCTGCGTGCCTGTCATGTGCTGCTGGAAGAAAAGATCGCTGTCCCGGTGCTACTGGGCCACGGTGATGCAGTACAGAAGGCAGCTGCCGAGCTTGGCATCTCGCTGGAAGGAGCGGTTGTTATTCAGCCCGAAAATCATCCTCGGTTGGGTGAGTACGTGAAGGAGTTCTATCGGCTGCGGCAACGCAAAGGAGTCACGCTAGCCGCCGCCAACGAGGAAATGAACCATCGCAGCATCTTTGGCTCGATGATGGTGCGGATGGGTGATGCCGACGCCTTAGTATCGGGTCTCACCAAGAACTATCCCGAGACGCTCCGCCCCGCTCTGCAAATTATTGGTGTGCGCGAAGGCATCCACAAAGTCTGTGGAATCTACCTGCTCATCACGCGCAAGGGTGACCTGTTCTTCCTGGCCGACGCGACCGTCAACATCGATCCGACGGCCGAGGACCTCGCGGAAATCGCCATTTGTACGGCGCAGGAGGCCCGGCGGTTTGATATCGAACCTCGTGTCGCCATGCTATCGTTCTCGAACTTCGGAAGCACCCGGCATCCGCTGTGCGAGAAGGTGCGGCGCGCCGTGGAATTGGTGCGTTACGCCGATCCCACTCTAATCATCGACGGAGAAGTACAGGCCGACTTCGCAGTCAACGGCAAGAAACTGGAAGAGTCCTTCCCGTTCTCTACCCTGAAAGGCGGAGCGAATGTGCTGATCTTCCCCGATCTTCAGTCCTGCAACATCGCGGCGCGTTTGCTGCCGCGATTGGGCGGAGCCGAAGCGTTGGGCCCAATTCTTTCCGGCATGGCGAAGCCCGTTCATCTGCTGCAGCGAGGCGTTGAGGTCGAAGACGTGGTCAACATCGCTACCATCGCTGTGGTCGACGCGCAGGAGTCATCGGCGCCGGCCAGGGTACAGCCCGCACGCCAAGTCGTGGAGGTGAGCTAAGCGCACTGGCACGATTGATATCAGTTGCGAAACATCGTGAATGACCTACGACCTAAGTTGTAGGCCACTACGATGGAAGAGGGATATTCCTTATCTGCGTCTGGTGGCAGACTTTCTAGCAATGGGATGTTTGCTGCTACAGCAGCGGCAAGCAGTGTGTGCAGTAAGGTACGAGTAGTAGCTTCGTCGGTTGGCGGAATTCTTGAGTTTCAGTGGTGCAACTGGGCGCTGCACCGCCGTTCAGGATTCCGCCTTTACCGTTTCTAGCCTCGTTTGTCTTGAGAGTTCCGCCAGGCTATCAATTCTCTCCTGAATTCATTCATTTAGCTCACTCTTCCGCACACGTCACCTAGTCCCGTGAGTAGAGTCACATCATTTTTGGTTACCCTCTGATAATTAAGTGGGGAACGCATATTTCCTCCTGTGCTTTACAAGACGATTAGCGCCGCCGTTTATGGTATCGACGCCAGCCTCATTGAGGTCGAGGTTGACGTTTCGCCCGTCAAGGGGGATGACAACACCCACTTTATGACCGTCGGGCTGCCCGACGCGGCGGTGCGCGAGAGCCGCGAGCGCGTTCGCTCGGCGCTGAAAAACAGCGGCTACGACGTTCCTCCTTCCGTGACGACCATCAATCTGGCTCCGGCCGACCTGCGTAAAGAAGGCTCTGGCTTCGACCTGCCGATGGCCCTTGGCATTCTGGGCGCCTACGGCGGGCTGCGGAACAATCCACCCGAGGATGCGCTGTTCGTAGGCGAATTGTCGCTCGATGGTGGCCTGCGAGGAGTGCGTGGCGCGCTGCCCATCGCCATCTCGGCGCGCGCCAACAAGATCCGCAAGCTCATCCTTCCTGAAGTCAATGCCCGCGAAGCTGCGGTGGTTGAGGGTGTCGACGTCTACCCCGTGCGCTCGCTGATGGATGTAGTTCAGTTCCTCAACACCGGCAACGGCATTCAGCCGCTCAAGGTCGATACCCACGCGTTACTGGACGCATCGCAGCAATTCTTCGTCGATTTCCACGACGTGCGCGGACAGCAGACGGCCAAGCGGGCCATCGAAGTAGCCGCGGCTGGCGGACACAATCTGCTGATGATCGGCCCGCCCGGGTCGGGCAAGACCATGCTGGCCAAGCGCATGCCTACGATTTTGCCGCCGCTCACGTTTGAAGAGGCCTTGGAAACCACGAAGATTCACAGCGTTGCCGGCGTGCTTGACTCAACCAGCGGACTGGTTGGCACGCGCCCGTTCCGTTCGCCGCATCACACAATCTCTGACGCTGGCCTAATCGGTGGTGGAATGATTCCTCGCCCAGGCGAGGTGTCGCTGGCCCATAACGGCGTCCTCTTCCTCGACGAACTGCCGGAATTCCCCCGCAATGTTCTCGAGGTCATGCGACAGCCCTTGGAAGATGGCACTGTTACCATTGCTCGCGCGGCCATGTCCCTCAGTTTCCCTGCGCGTTTCATGCTGGTAGCGGCCATGAATCCGTGTCCTTGTGGTTATTTCAACGACCGCACCCGGGAGTGCCATTGCACGCCCATGATCATCCAGCGCTACATCTCGAAGATTTCCGGGCCGCTGCTGGACCGCATCGACATTCATATCGACGTCCCCGCGGTGAATTACCGCGAATTACGCAGCACCGTGGTGCCAGAAAGTTCGGCGGACGTCCGCAAACGGATTCTTCGAGCGCGGGAGATCCAGTTAGACCGGTTTGCTAAAGGGGCAGAGCGCATCTACGCCAATGCGCAGATGGGCTCACGCGAAATCCGCAAGTATTGCGATCTGGGTACCGAGGCCGAGCATCTGCTGGAGCGAGCCATAGCGAAACAGGGTTTGAGCGCCCGGGCCCATGACCGGATTCTGAAGGTAGCCCGCACGATCGCCGATCTGGCAGGCGCAGATTCGATTGAATCCGGGCACATCGCGGAAGCAATCCAATATCGCACTTTAGATCGTACTTTTTGGGCATGAGGTCTGACGGCAAGTTGGCACTTTTCTAGTAACTAGCTTTTTTTCAATAGCATGCAGAAACATGAACCTAGCTCCAAATGCAGGAATCGATCGGCCACTTGTGCTAAACCGGCCGGAACTTATTGATAGAGGGAGGGTTAAAAATACTAGGTACATTTCCTGAGGGCCGGCGTCTAAAGTGTGAATCCGTGATTTTCGGGTTTAGCAACAAACTGGGGCAAGATTTTTCTTGACTAAGGATGCTTACGCGGGTAACGTACTGTTTTTGAGTAACGCAATATCCTGTAGGTTCCAGTCTAGGCGTCCCGCCCCCATTAGCGGCCACACACTGAACGCCACCATCAGGAAATCAGGAAAATAATATCCTGCACGGTAGCGTGCCGGTCTGCGTACTGAGTACAACTTAAGTGACTGTAGGGAAGCGCTTTGCGATCCTTTTGGGGATTTGCGGCGTGGAAAGAAACGAACCGTAGACTCCGCGGCCAGCATCCATTATTTAGTCTCTTGCCGACGGAAGCAGGTTGGTTCCCCCCGCCAGGACTCACCCGACAGGAGCATGGGCCCCGGAACGTAGCACCCGACAGGTCATTCATACGACAAGAGGAGACATTCATGCGGTCTGAATTGGTTTTTGAAGCAGTAGGTACATTGCGTAACCGTTACACCCTTTGCCAGCTCGCCTCTAAGGCGACGCGTAAATTTCATCGTCCCAGCACGCGCATTCAAGACACGACCAACGAAGTCCTGAACCGTATTGCCGGGTCGGACCGCCAGGACATTATTCTGGAACCGGAGACCGCTACCGAAGCACAACGGCGCGCTGCATAAGCGCGCCTTCGGGCGCTTCCCGCAGTACCTCCATCCTGCCTTTCTGCTAAATCCCCGTAGGTGACAATGACAATCTCAGAGTTAAAAGAAAAGAACATAACCGAGTTGACCAAGATCGCGCGCCAGCTCGATCTGCCTGGTGCCAGCGGCCTGCGTAAGCAGGACCTCATCTTCAAAATCCTGCAAGCCCAGAGCGAAAAAGAAGGCCACATCTTCGCCGAAGGCGTGCTGGAAATCCTGCCCGACGGCTACGGTTTCCTGCGCTCTCCCGATTACAACTACCTGCCCGGCCCCGACGACATTTACGTCTCTCCGTCACAGATCCGCAAATTCGATCTGAAGACCGGCGACACCATCAGCGGCCAGGTGCGTCCTCCGCATGAGGGCGAGAAGTACTTCGCGCTGGTGAAGATCGAAGCTGTGAACTTCGAGTCGCCCGAAGAAGCGCGCAACAAGATTCTGTTCGACAACCTGACCCCGCTCTATCCGCAGATGCGGATCAAGCTGGAGACGGTGAAGGACAACATCAGCGCCCGGGTCATGGACCTGCTGACGCCGGTGGGCAAGGGCCAGCGCGGTTTGATCGTCGCGCCTCCCCGCACCGGTAAGACGATGCTGTTGCAGAACCTGGCCAACTCCATCACGACCAATCATCCTGAGGTCGTGCTGATCGTGTTGCTCATCGATGAGCGTCCCGAAGAAGTTACCGACATGCAGCGCTCCGTGAAGGGCGAAGTTATTTCGTCGACCTTCGATGAGCCGGCTGCCCGCCACGTTCAGGTAGCTGAAATGGTGATCGAGAAGGCGAAGCGCCTGGTCGAACACAAGCGCGACGTTGTGATATTGCTCGATTCAATTACGCGTTTGGCGCGTGCTTACAACACCATCGTTCCGCCATCCGGCAAGGTGTTGTCAGGCGGCGTCGATTCCAACGCCCTGCAGCGGCCGAAGCGCTTCTTCGGTGCGGCCCGCAATATCGAAGAGGGCGGCTCGTTGACCATCATCGCCACTGCTCTGATCGAAACCGGCTCCCGCATGGACGACGTGATCTTCGAAGAGTTCAAGGGCACGGGCAACATGGAAATCATTCTCGACCGCAAACTGGTCGATAAGCGAACCTTCCCGGCCATTGATATTCAGCGCTCGGGCACTCGTAAGGAAGAGCTGCTCATCCCCAAGGAAGACCTGGCGCGCATCTGGGTGCTCCGCAAGGTGCTGAACCCGCTCTCGCCGGTGGAAGCGATGGAACTGCTCATCGACAAGCTGGGCAAGACCCGCTCCAATGGCGAGTTCCTCTCCAATATGAGCGCGCTGTAACCGCTTGAGA
Source organism: uncultured Acidobacteriaceae bacterium (assembly GCA_963749635.1). Lineage (GTDB taxonomy): Bacteria > Acidobacteriota > Terriglobia > Terriglobales > Acidobacteriaceae > DASRAA01. Next base: position 150,534 of record CAVVNW010000008.1, on the reverse strand, counting down.
TTTGAAAGGGCACGGCTTCAGCCGTGTTTTTGAAAGGTCGCAGCTTTACAGGCTGCGGAAAAATGAGGTTTTGGGTAGAGCTGGCCTTCAGGCCAGCGTCTAAGCCGTTTATTTTCGACCCGCCGAGCGGACTTTAGTCCGCGAGGCGTGAGCATCTTGGACTTTTTCCGCAGCCTGTTTAGCCCGCGAAGGAATAGATTCAGACGTGAGCAGGCGGAGGCCACGCGGCTTCCGCCTTTTTACTTTTGAGGTGATGGCTGACAGCTGAAAGCTGACAACTGTTTACGCGAACTTGATCGCCGCGAAAATCAGGAACGCGATTTGAGCTGCCACCAGCGAGATCCAGATCTTCTGGCGTAACCGCGAGCGCGAGATGTCCCGCTTGAACTGACTCTGCGCGAGCAGCACTTCGGGACTGAAAACTGGTACGGCCGGGACCGCCGGCGGAAGCGATTCCGCCATGCTGTAAGTCGCCATCGCCGGACGAGGCGCGTCAGGCAAGTAAACCTTAGGCGTGTCGATAAGCGATGACCAATCGAGAATTTGCAGCCAGGTGTTGGCTGCGTAGGCCTTAACGGGCTCCGAGGTCAGTTCGAGCGCAGGAAGCCTCTCCGGCGACAATCGATCACGCAGGTTGCCCAGCAATGACTGCCACCAGGGATGGGCGATCTCATCTCCTAGCAGTTCGCCAACATCAACCGGATGCGATTCCAATTCGAGCGCCGGCAAAATCTCCGGAGACACTACGTCCGCGATGTTGGTGAAAATCGTGCGATACCAGGGCCGTTGCAGCCGGTCGCCGAAAAGCATCCCAACGTCAATCGGCTTCGATGTTAGCTGCAGCGGAGGCAGACGCTCAGGCGCCACGCGGTCGATGACGTTGAGTACCAGTGATCGCCACAGCGGCAGGGTCAGTTCTTGGGGTGGTGCGAAATCCAGGTTATTCATTGCCTGTTGTCATTTTATCAGCGCGGGGATGTAACGTGACTGGAACTTACCTCATAAATCTGGCTTTGAAAGGGGCACAGCGCCACAGGCTGCTGAAAAGTCGTCTTGGCTAAGTTTTGAAAGGGCACGGCTTCAGCCGTGCCGTACGCTGCATTCACGAGGATGGGCTTTAGCCCCTGAGGGAACTCGGTCTTCGCGCTTCTTCTGAAAATGTTAGAGCGGCTAGGAATTTGTAATGAAAATGAGCAATTAGACGCCAGAAGACTTTTTTCTAGAGGTTCCTCCGTGTTCTCCGTGCCTCCGTGGTGAAGTCCTTCGATGCGCGTTAACTATCCCGCTTCACGTGCCGAACCCCATTTTCCCCGGCCACAATCAAGTCGCTGGTGATCCCGAGAAAAAGGCCGTGCTCGATGATGCCCGCGCGCGCGCCAAGTTTCTCCGCCAACTCCGTTACGTCGGCGATCGGCCCGAACTCGCAGTCGAAAATCATGTTGCCGGAATCAGTGACGTACTGAGCCCCGCCCTTGTTCTTGCGGATGACAGCCCGCGCACACAGCGATTCCAGGAAGCGCATCTGCGACTGCCAACCAAACGGGCTTACTTCCACAGGCAGAGCAAAATGAGTCCCCAGGCATGGCGACAGTTTGCTTTCGTCCACGACGATGACCTCCCGAGCGCTCGCCTGGGCCACAATCTTTTCGCGAAACAGTGCGCCCCCTCCGCCCTTGATGAGATTGAGTTGCGGGTCCACCTCGTCGGCGCCGTCGATGGTGACGTCGAGATTCATGGGCAGCGACAAGTCCATCATCGGAATCAAGAGGCGCCCGGCTTCCTCCTGGGTCGCTTTTGAGGTCGCGAATCCGGTTATATCTTTGAGTGCGCCATTGCGCAAACAGTTCGCCGATGCGGCGAGTGGCGAAGATGGCCGTCGAGCCGGTACCGAGCCCAACCACCATGCCAGACTGCACAAACTGTACCGCGAACTCGGCAGCTTCCTGTTTCAGCTTGGCGCGGGGATCGACGGTCGGATTCGGCACGCATTTCCTCCTATACTGTTTCGCGACAGGAGAATCATCATGGCCGAGAGTCTACAGGGTCAAGTGGCAATTGTGACCGGAGCGAGTGGCGCTCTGGGGTCGGAAGTTGTGAAGAGTCTGCTCGCTGCTGGCGCGACGGTAGTTGCGATCGATCGGTCGAATGCGAAGAGCACTTCTCAAGAGGCGGGAGTTACTCGCTTCTCGGCCAACCTGACCGATGCCGCGGGAAGTGAAACAGCTGATCGCCAGCGTGTTCGCGAAGTTCGGAAGGATCGACGTCCTGGTGCACGTAATGGGCGCATTTGCCGGCGGCGCCAGCGTTGCAGAAACTGACGACGCGACCTGGCAGAAGATGATGGACATCAATCTGAACGCCGCGTTTTACGTGCTGCGTGCGGTCGTTCCCGTGATGCGGCAAGCGGAACATGGACGAATCATCGCGATTGGTAGCCGCCAGGCTGTTCAACCGGCCGCCGGCGTTGGAGCTTACTCGGCCTCGAAGGCAGCGCTGGTTTCGCTGGTGCAGACGGTAGCGCTCGAGAACGCGGACAAAAACATTCGCGCCAATGTGATTCTTCCGGGTACGATGGACACCCCCGCGAACCGGACTGCAATGCCCAAGGCAAATTTTGAGAAGTGGGTGAATACTTCCCATGTTGCCGAACTGGTGGTGATGCTCGCCGGAGACGCAGCCATCGAGATCAATGGAGCAGCAATTCCGGTCTACGGAGCGGATTAGCATCTGCAATGGTCGACCGCCTATTTTCCGACGCTGATCTCGCCGCGCTGTACGACGCGTGGTGGCAGGGTCACAGAAAAGATTTTGAATTCTACTTGCCATCGGTGATGTCGGCGGAAGCGGTTCTGGATGTCGGCTGTGGGACGGGTGCGCTGTTGCATGAGGCCCGCCGGTGGGGTCACAAAGGGCGACTATGCGGGCTTGATCCGGCGGCTGGCATGTTAGCGCAGGCGCGTAAGCGGCGGGATATTGAGTGGGTTCTCGGTGATCTCAGTGTGGTCGCCTGGAAGAATGAGTTCGACCTGGTTGTCATGACGGGTCATGCCTTTCAGGTGCTCCTCGAGGACGATGAAATCCGAAAGTCGCTGGCTGCGATTCACGCGGCCCTCACCAGCAACGGTCGGTTTGCTTTCGAAACTCGGAACCCGCTGACGCGAGCGTGGGAGAGCTGGACGGCAGAGAACGCAGTCGAGGTAACCGACGCGCAGGGGGTAACGGTGCGAATCAGCACCCAGGTTGACGCGCCGTTCGATGGAGGCACCGTTTCTTTCACCCACACCTTCACCAGTCCTGCTTGGGCCCAGCCGCAGCTCAGTCGAAGCACTCTCAGATTCTTGGATGCGGACTCGCTATCCTCGTTCCTGACCGACACTGGTTTCGTGATCGAACAGCAATTCGGGGATTGGGACCGCCAGCCCCTGACCAATACCAGCCCGGAGATCATCACCATCGCACGCCCGAGGTAATGCGGGATGTCCTGGAACCCTAGCGATTGGGATGGAAGGGCTTCTCGCCGACGCTCTCACCGGCAGGCTCGGGGCTCTCAATATCTAGGTTCACCACAACCGGATCCTGCCCGCTTCTGACGACCACGGCCTCGCACGGCTCATCGGGGCGCGCGTTGATTTCCTGATGTGGGACATAAGGCGGCACGTAGATGAAATCCCCAGGACCAGCCTCATCACAGAATTCCAGATGGTCGCCCCATCGCATTCGCGCACGACCTCGGACGACGTAAAGAACCGTCTCCAGCTCGCCATGGTGGTGCGGACCTGTCTTGGCGTGCGGCTGAACGACGACGGTCCCGGCCCACAACTTACTGGCTCCAGTACGCGCGTGAGTGATAGCGGCCGCCCGCGTCATCCCAGCGGTCTGCGGCGTGTTCGTGTCCAGTTCGTCCGCATGCACGATCTTTACGCCATGTTCTTTCCAGTCCATGCCGATCCCTCTTCGGGTTACCCTACAGTTTAGATTTTGCCCGAAGGCGTAGCCTGAGGTGTGTGGGACCGCCGGAAATCCGCAAAAGTCAAAACACTCACTTAGGCAAAATGAGCTTGAGTGGCGAACCCGGCCCCTCCCGGAGGTTACGAAGTGATGAACCGGATTGCAGAAGCTTCGCCGCGTACCAGGGCCAGGATTACCGGCGCGGTTTATTTGGCTTACTTTCTGACGGCAATCTTCGCCGAGGCCGTCGTTGGCCGCGGCCGGCATGTTTCATATGTCGCCGTCAGCTTCATTGCGGACGCGTTCTACATCGCGCTGGCGCTGCTCCTCTATTACATGTTTAAGCCGGTGAACCGGAGCCTCTCATTGCTCGCGGCGCTTTTCAGCCTCGCGGGATGCGCCAATGAACTTCTTGGCCTATTTCATCTCGCTCCCTACAAAATCAACTCTTTGGTATTTTTCGGGCCGTATTGCCTCCTGATCGGCTATCTCGTTTACAGGTCAACCTTCCTGCCTCGAATTCTGGGAATTCTGATGGCGTTAGCCGGCTTGGGTTGGCTGATCTTTCTGTCACCGCTCGCAGCCCATCTGTCCACTTACCTTAAGGCCCTCGGCTTTCTCGCAGAAGCAGCGCTAATGCTCTGGCTCCTGGTGATGGGCGTGAACGAGCAACGATGGAAGGCGCGGCCGGCGCCGGGGTTATCGAAAATCAGGCGCGAACCTCAGACGACAACTCAAATGGCGTTAATAAAAATTATCGATTCGACCGGCAAGGCGTTATACCGGAGACTGTGCTGTAGCAACGGGACGTTATGACACTCCGGGGAGGGAGCGGATGGCCGACGCAAACGAACCTTGGATCAGTGAGTGGATTAAGAGCGTAGCGGACGACATGATGCGCGAGCACTCCTACATGGAAGTGAGTGTGCGAGACAGTGAGCTCTTAAGTGTGAGTCTTACGGAAGTTGGCGCAACCTGCGCCTGCTTGTTGGACGACAACGCAGCGCATCACCTGGAAAGCGACTAGAACCTGTGCCATGAATTGGCTTTGCAAGGTCTCGGCTTCACAGGTTGCTGAAAAAGTCGCTTCGCAGATGGTTTTGTATCAGGGCACGACTTCAGTCGTGCCGTAAGACGTTGAAAATACGATGGGGCTTTAGCCCCTGAGGGATTTCGATTTTCCTCGCACTATTTGTGAGCCGGCTCCAAGAGAACATCGGTGGCCAACAGTTGCAGATGTTGGCCACCAATCTTTAGGGACCTATGCGTCCATCTTCTGGCCGAGGAACTCCTTGGCGTTGGCGATTTCGCTGTCCCACTTGCTGAGTTGGTCAGGACTTAGAAATTTGACCACCCGCTGACGAATCTCGTCGCGGTTCGCCTTCACCTTGGCCATAATGTCGGCTTTGGTTGCGTTGGGATTGTTCTTCAGGTACTCTCCGACTTTTTCTCGCGCTTCTGTGAGGGAGGCTTGCAGCTTCTGTTTCTGGTCGTCTGTCAGGTTGAGGTCTCCAGCGAAATGCTTCAATTCACTCGCTACCTGCTCGCGTTGGTCAGCGGTCAAGTTCATAACAATTCTCCTTGGGTCGTTCGGTTATTATGATTCGGGTTAGGACACCACTCGGAGTGCTGGCCAGGTCCGAGGTCCTCAGGCTTGCTTAGCTCGGTTGCTGCATCGGCTCGACCGACGTCGCGCCGTGCACATGCTGAGGAGTGGCGAAGGGTTTCACTGACAATATACGCCGCAGTCCGCGGCCAGGTGTCCGAAAAACTACTTCAGCAGAGAGATTTCCTTGGCGTCAGCAAAAACAACACAGAGAGCAGCGTCAAGCTTCAAGCTCTAGCTCTGCCATGACTTACGACGAACAATTTTCCAATCTGTCCATTGTGGAACGGTCAGTTTTACATAGCCGACACTGGCACACTGCGAAATTGTTTTTTCGTCCGAACTCAACGGGCTGGTACTCGTCGGGACATACGCAAAACAACGCGCGAAGGAAGTGGTGGAGGCGGCGGGAGTTGAACCCGCGTCCGAAAATGCTGTCAGTCAAGAGACTACATACTTAGTCGCGTTCACCCACCGGTTACCCGGCAGTCTCGCCAGCCGCGCTGAGAACGGACAAGAAACGCGGCCAGCCAGCCTGAAAGTTTCGCCTCGAACCCCAGACGTAGGTTTTGAGGCTAGCTCACTGTATGACGCCCTGACTCCAGCCCATGAGCAAAGCCGAAGAGAGCGGCAACTTAATTAATTAAGCTGCGTATGCGAGGTTTTGGTTCGCAATTGTGTTTTTGCGCACGATTACGGATGCACGCACTCCGGTATGCCTCTTGACCGCAATCACTTCCGTCGAAGCCGTGACGCCCCCACGTGGTGAATCGGCTGTTTCAACTCTAGCAGCCGTGGCCGGGAAGTCAATCCAGCCACTGAATTAGATGCCCGCGCACATAGCGACGACGCAGGCTTGCCGCTCTCCGTTGGACCAAAACATACCAAGGCTCAGCCGCAAAAGCAGTTCGTGTATAGTTGCCCCACCCCGCTTCATGGCGGGGCAATCGTGGGTCAAGGGGAGCCAAGAATGGCTGTATCAGGACGGTTCGGAACCAAAAACACAGATCCTGGCGTTGTTGGTCATAACGATACATTTCAGGGAGTCTCCGGCACCAGCGGCACCGATACCGGTGTCTTCGGTAGCAGCACCTCAGCTAAAGGAGTGCATGGCAATTGTGATAAGGGCAGCGGAGTGTTTGCCACTTCTAAGTCTGGTCAAGGAGTAACTACCTTCAGCACCGATTCGATCGGCATCTTTGCCCAAGGCGGTTTTTGGGCAGGCGTCTTCAAGGGAGCAATCGTCGTAGGCAAAGGCCCAGCGCCGAGTCCGGGGGTCGCGCCCAACGCCGTCAACGGCATTGTCATAAACGATGGCGGCAGCCTGTTCCTGAACGGCGGCGGCGACGTGATACTGGGGAACGCTGACTGTGCGGAAGATTTCGCGCTTGCCGATATGGCCCAACCTGAGCCTGGTACGGTGATGGTGCTCGATGCCGGCGGCGAGGATAAGTTATCTGAAAGCTCCCAGCCCTACGATAAATGCGTAGTTGGAGTCGTTTCCGGCGCCGGCAGCTACAAGCCGGGCATCGTCCTCGACAGGCGTCCCGACCAGGAAGGGCGTGCGCCGGTTGCCCTGCTTGGCAAGGTATATTGCAAAGTTGACGCACAGTATGGAGAGATCCATATTGGAGACTTGTTGAGCACATCACCCACTCGCGGACATGCCATGAAGGCGAGCGACCAGCAAAAGGCCTTCGGCGCGACACTCGGCAAGGCGTTACGACCGCTGTCGGCAGGCTGCGGACTGATTCCCATCCTGGTCGCTTTGCAGTGATTCTATTCAGCCGCGTGCAGCTATTGGCATGGCACGATTGAGCCCGGGAACTTCTTTAGTCAGAAGTTTCCCGGCTGCTATCGGAAGACATCAGGGGTGAGTCGATGGCGTTTTACACATTCACGGTCGAAGGGTTCCATATCGACAAGTTGCGGTCCCTTATCCAGGACACCGATGAGGTGAGTGGTTCTCTGCAAGTCGGCAGCGACAAACTTCCAGCCCAGTCGCGGTCCAACGGCAGCATAGGTGGCGGGGATTATCCCATTGGCTTTGTCTTCGGGCCGAAATTGGTGAGCCAATCGACCACTCCCGTTGTGCTCTGCTACTTGATCTATAACGGAGACGCATCCAAATTGCCGAACAGTCTGGCGGGTTTCAGCGCCGACCTTGTGGGCAAGGCCGTGCAGTCCTTGATTACTGCGAAAAGTCCGGAGCAGTACGATTTGAACGATATTACAAGGGATGGTGTGGACAGCGATAACTTCAATTGGGACGATCCATCGTGGATCAAGCTGCTGGAGGTCGTGACCCTGGCAAGTTTCGTGTTTCCGGACTGCGATGGTTTTGTGGCAGCCGGTACGATTGCGAAGGTCAAGACGAGTTGGGACGCTCTCATCGATCAGGCCGGGGGCGTGACACTTCATCAAAGTGTGCGCTATCCGGGTTCCGACTCGCCTTCAGGGTGCGGCGGCAACTCTGACTACACTGTGAGATGGTCCGTCTTGCGGGAGCGCGTCAGCGGTCCCGGCCCACACAGCCTGAGACAGTTCTTGGCGACCCACCAACTCTCTGCAAAGAGCGGCCTGAGGCCACTGATTCCTGGGGAGCCGGTCATTAGTGTCAGGGGATTGATGACCTAAGCGGGCACCCAACCTTTTCCGAGGTTGGCCCATATTTGCCTGCCGTTGGCAAATGTGGGGCTTACGCCATCTGCTTCGTGCAGCCAACAACCCCGGGTGCCCCATCCGGCCTTCTGTTTATTCTCTGATTTCTCCCGAAATCGCGACAATGCAATGCGTTCTTCCTGCTTCGCTTCAGCGGCTGGTCACATAAACTTGCGTTTCTGCATCCCCGTGCGTTGCGAATCATCGAAACCTTTTGCCGGACTGATAGTCTGATACGGAATGCGGGGTTCAACCCAATCGCTCTCAATGATGACCATCGAAGACACATATAGTGGCTGTTGTCGGGAGATGACCGCTTGATTCCCGACTGCATTCCCTTTACCTCAATCCCGCATACCACCAAGCTCTTTTCCGATTTCCTTTCCTACTCGCCGGAAGTTCGCAGTTTTTTCCCCCACTCACCGGATTCGACCCGGATCGCGTCGCGGGCGTCGCTGGTTCCGCATGGCACGAAGATCCACGCCGCGGTGGCTGACGCGCTGCAGAAACAGAACCGCGCGTGGGGCGCTTCTGAAGCGACGCTGAAGAACATTCAGCGACTGCGTGAAGGTGCACATGCGGTCGTCACCGGGCAGCAGGTCGGCTTGTTTGGCGGACCGCTGTTGTCGCTGTTCAAGGTGGCGTCGGTGCTGGCGCTGGCCAAGCAGGTGGAGGCCGCGGGAGTTGCGTGCGTGCCGGTGTTTTGGTTGGCGAGTGAAGACCACGATCTCGCGGAAGTGAACCAGGCGCTGTTGCTGACAAAGGATTTCCAGCTTGCTCCGTTTGCGGCGACGGCTGAAGGCCAGGCTGATTCGCCGGTGGCGAACGTTCGGTTTGCGAAAGGCACCAACGAACTGGTGGAGCAAGTGGCGGCGTTGCTGGGTGAGTCGGACACAGCTAAGTTCCTTCGCGCGAGCTATCGCGCCGGCGAGACGTTTTCCGATGCGTACGCCCGGCTCTACACGCGTCTTTTTGCCGAGCATGGGCTGGTGCTGCTCGATCCGGCCGATCCGGAGCTGCATCGGATCGCCGCGCCGCTGTTTGTGGAAGCCATCGACCGGGCTGGCGAGCTGGATGACGCGCTGCTGGCGCGTAATCGCGAAATCACTCGGGCCGGATATCACGAACAGGTGAAGGTGACGGAGGAATCGACGCCGCTGTTTGCGCTGGTCGATGGCGCGAGGGTTCCGGTGCATCGCTCGAACGGCGGATTCTCGATTCGCAAGGAGCGCCTTTCGGCGGAGGAACTAAAGAAGCGCATTGCCGATCATCCGGAGAAGTTCAACGCCAATGTGTTGCTGCGTCCGGTGCTGCAAGATTATTGGCTGCCGACGCTGGCCTACATTGGCGGGCCGGCGGAAATTGCCTACTTCGCACAAGTGGGCGTGGTGTATGAGAAGCTGCTGGGCCGGGTGACGACGATCCTGCCGCGCATGAGCGCCACGCTGCTGGAACCGCGAATCGAAAAGCTACTGAACAAATACAAGCTGAGTATGGAAGATCTGTTCCACGGCGAAACCCAGTTGCGCGATGAACTGGCAGCGCGCTCCCTTCCGGAGGAACTCAAGCTCGACTTCGAGCGGGGGCGGCTGGCGGTCGAAGAGGCCATGCAGCGCGTCGGCGAATCGTTGCACCGGCTCGACCCGACTTTGGTCGAGGCGGCAACGCGCGCAGCGAATAAGATGCGTTATCAGGTCGGACGGCTGGAAAAACGCGCGGCCCAGGCGGAATTACGGCGCGAAGAAATTCTTACCCGCCATGCGGAACAGATTGAGAACGCGGTTTATCCGCACAAGACGCTGCAAGAGCGCGAAATCTCAGGAGTTTATTTTCACGCCCGCTACGGCAACGAGCTGGTAAACCAACTCATCGAGACAGCGCAGAATCCCTGCCCCGAGCACAAAGTCGTGCGGCTCGGCTAGCTGGACTCCACAAATCCTATGTTTCGAAAAACCCAAGTCAGTGTAAGCTGATTCACGCCGCATCCTTGCGAGCTGAATCGGAGTCGTCAAACTTTGCTTTGGGATGCTTTCGTTATCGCAATTGGCGTCCTGGCGTCGCTGGCCTTTCTGTTTCTAGTGACGCGATCGTCAGCGACTACAACCCGTAAAGAGTCGAACGACTTCACCGGAGCTGTGGTCGCCGTCATCGGCACGACCTACGCAGTGATTCTCGCATTCATGCTTTCGGGCGTGTGGAACATGTTTCAGCAGGCCGAAGGCAACGCCGAGCAGGAAGCGAACTCGCTGGTCAACATCTGGCGAATCAGCTCCAGCGTCGATGCAAATACTGGTCAGGCAGTGCAGGCGCTGTGCCAGAAGTATGCTACGACCGTTCTCAACGTTGAGTGGCCGGCGATGCAGGCCCAAAAGCCGACGCCCAAGGAAGGAACCGACATTATCAACGAATTCTGGCGATTGGCTGGACAGAGCCAGGACCGCTCCGGAGGTACGTCGATTGCGAGCTACCAGATGATGGAAGAGCTGCGCATGCTGACCGAATATCGACGTATTCGCCTCATGCAGAGCCGCGAAGAACTGCCGGGGATTTTGCGGGCCGTACTGATTGCCGGCGGCATGATTACCGTCGCCGCCTCCTGCTTCTTTGGCGTCCCGAGTTTCCGCTTCCATGTGTTGCAAGTCGTAGTGCTGAGCTTCCTGATTGCGCTGGTGCTGGTCGCCATCGCAGACATTGATCGACCCTATCAAGGAAGCGTCGTGGTTCAGCCCGACGGATTCAGGTTGGCCCTGCACACGTTTCAGGATCAGGGAGAATAGTGCGTCCGCGGACTTCTAGATGACAAAAGCCGGCCAATGACAATGGCCGGCTTTGCGTTGCAGGTTCCGATTACTGTTCGAGGGTTGTGACTTCGACCTGCTGTTCCTCAGAGTGAACTTCGGCACTGAGGTGTTTGGTGCCGTACTCGAAGCCCTTGTCGAACGCCTTCAAGTTGAGTTCGCGGAATGCCGGAGGCACGGAATCGCCCACAGCATCGCGGATCGACTGCGGCTCGAGTACGTTGGTCACGGCCGCGAAGAATCCTACCATGACGATGTTGAGCACCATGCGCTTGCCGAGCTCCTCAGCAAGTCGTGTGGCGGGCACGCCATAAACTCGTACACCAGCCGGCAGTTTGTCCACGCGCACCAGGTCCTGCTCGATGACGAGGATGCCGTCCTCCTTCAACTGCGGGCTGAAGAGCGAATAGGCCTCCTGCGACATGGTGACCAGAATGTCAGGCCGAGTTACGTAGGGGTAAAGAATCGGCTCGTTCGACAGGATGACCTGCGCGCTGCACGCGCCGCCGCGGGCTTCCGGGCCGAACGCCTGAGTCATCGTCGAGTAGCCTTTATCGAAGATGCAGCCGGCTTTACCGATGACGATGGCCGACAGGATGACACCTTGGCCGCCAAATCCGGAGATGCGGATTTCGGTTAGATTTCGCATTCGCATGCCTCTCTTTCGACGTAGCGGTCACCCAGGCTGTCGATCATCTTGTCGTGCATCAGGTCACGATAGTCAGGGCGTTCGCGGTCCACAAACTTGCCAACGATGATGTCGCCGCTCTTGCTCAGTCCGACTTCGCTGGTGGGAGCTCCGTTGCGGACCTTGCTGTGTTCTTTGTAGAAGATCATGGTGTCGAGGCCGTCGCCCATCTTGTTGCGGCGTTGATAGAGCGTCGGACAGGGCGAGAGTACTTCGAGGAAGCAGAAGCCCTTCTTGGAGAACATCTCTTCCATGGCGCGCGCCATCTGGCGAACGTGGAAGGTGGTCCAACGGGCGACGTAAACCGCGCCGGCAGCCTCCACCAGGTAGGGAAGATTAAACGACGAGTCGTAAGTGCCGTACGGGTTCGTCGAGGTGATGACCTCGCCGGGAGTCGTCGGCGCGGTCTGCCCGCCAGTCATGGCGTAAATCAGGTTGTTGATGCATACGACCTTGAGATCGACATTGCGGCGCGCGGCGTGAATGAGGTGGTTGCCGCCGATCGCGAACAGGTCGCCGTCACCCGAGTACACAACGACGTTCAGCTTCGGATTGGCCAGCTTCAAACCAGTCGCGAAAGGTAGCGCGCGACCGTGAGTCGTATGGAAGGAGTCGAGGTTAACGTAACCTGCCACGCGTCCCGTACAGCCGATACCGGAGACGATAGCCAGGTTCTTTACGTTGATGTTTGCATCCACCAGGGCGCGAGCAAATGAGTTCACGCTGGTTCCGATGCCGCAGCCCGGACACCAGATGTGGGGAATGCGATCCATCCGAAGGATGTCGTCAACGGTGTTGTGGATGGGAAGGGTCGTCATTTCGCCACCTCCATGATGGCCTTCAGGATGTCTTCGGGCTTGTGAACGCTTCCGCCGGCATGGCCGACGAAGCGAACCGGCACCTCGCCGGCAACCGCGCGTTCGACTTCACGCACCATCTGACCGAGATTGATCTCTACCACCACGATGGAATCAGTTCGGGCGGCAATTTCCTTCATCTTCTTTTCTGGGAATGGCCACGCGGTGATCAGGCGGAACTTGCCCACCTTGATGCCCTTGGCACGGGCCATCTCGATGGCACGTTGCGCGACCCGGGAGGTGATGCCGTAGGAGACGACGACGCAATCCGAGCCGTCGATCGCTTCCTCTTCGAATAGACAGATCTTGTCGGCATTCTTGATGATCTTGTCTTGCAGACGACGAACCAGAACGTCCTGCACGTCGGGCGTCATGTTGGGATAGCCACGCTCGTCGTGGGTCAGGCCGGTGACGTGAACGTTGTAGCCTTCGCCAACGCGCGGCATGTCGGGCACCAGGTCTTCTCGGGGCTCGTAGGCCTTGAATTCGCCGGGAGGAAGAGTGGTGTAGCGACGCGGTGTGACTTCGATTTGTTCGGCGGGAGGAATGACGACTTTCTCGGTCATGTGTCCGACAACTTCGTCGAGCATGACGAAGACCGGGCAGCGATATTGCTCAGCCATGTTGAAGGCGGTGATCGTCAGATCGAAGCACTCCTGGGGAGAGTTCGGGCACAGGGCGATGATTTCGTAATCCCCGTGCGAGCCCCAGCGGACCTGCATCATGTCCGCCTGCGCGGGAAGCGTGGGCAAACCGGTGGACGGGCCACCGCGCTGCACATCAATGAATACGCATGGAGTCTCGGTCATGGCGGCGTACCCAATGTGTTCCATCATGAGCGAGAAGCCCGGGCCAGAAGTTACGGTGAAGGCCTTGGCTCCGCCCCAGACTGCGCCTTGCAGCGTGATCGACGCAGCCAGCTCGTCTTCCATCTGGATAAAAGTTCCGCCAACGGTGGGAATGCGCGAAGCAAAGCGCTCAACCACCTCCGTAGACGGCGTGATGGGATAGCCGGAAGAGAAGCGCGCGCCGGCGGCCAGGGCTCCCTCGCAACAGGCGTGATCGCCATCGAGGAAATGTGAACCGGTCAATACGCCAGCGGGATCAGCGTGCATCTTCATTCGCGGCCTCCTTTTCGCCTGGAGCGGGTATGGTGGCGGTCGCTGCTTCCTTCTTTTCGGCCGCGTTCTTGAAACCGAAAATGGCGAAATCAGGGCAATACATACCGCAGAGATCGCAGCCGCTGCACTTCTCGGGGTTGACCATGTAGGGCGGGTGATAGCCCTTCGCGTTGAAGGCGGAAGAGAGCGCAAGGACGTGAGTGGGACAGAACTCCACGCAGAAACCACAAGCCTTGCAGCGCTCCACAACGATTTGAACCGAACCTTTTGCCATGCTCTTGTTCCTTAGCGCTGGCGCCGGAGGACTGGTTGCTCGAACTGCAATTTCCCCACTCAAATCGCCATCGCGGATGGAATTACGTTGCGGTTAGGACATCCATCAGGTACCGAACGATGGTTCGATTCTTGTCCAGTTAATGCCCAGACCGAAGTGACGGCGGTCACATGGTCACGTGAGGTCCGACACTTTGCGGCTGAATTGGAGGAGAAGGTAGCAGCGACGCCACAGCAGGGACCGGACTTTGTGATCCTCTGCCTTGACGCGAATTGCGAGAATAGTACGATTGAGAGAGGCTGTCCGGCGGGTAGGTTCCGCCCGAGCCGTCCATCATTCTGTCCTTTTTTGCGTGCCATTCGAGGAAACGTGCCGGCAAAACGCGTCTTATACATGTTGTGTCTAGCTGCCGTGGTAGGCGGCCTGTTACTGCTGTACAACCATGCCAATACTGAGGTGGGAGCGACTCCGATTGGTAAGGTGGTGGAGATTTCGGCGCCACTGGGACTACCCTCGGTTCCGATACCAGCCGACAATCCGCCCACGGCGGAGACGATCGCGCTGGGCCGGCGGTTGTATTACGACACCGCGCTTTCGGTGGATAACACTGTTTCCTGCGCAAAGTGTCATATGCCGGGAATGGGTTTCAGCGACGGCCGACGCGTGTCCACTGGCGTCGGAGGTAAGACCGGAGTGCGCAATTCGCCCACCGTGTTGAACGCGGCGTATTGGTCGCTGCAGTTTTGGGATGGGCGTGCACCGAGCCTGGAGAAACAGTCGGAAGGACCGGTGGCGAACCCAGTCGAGATGGCCCATTCGCTGCCCGGCGTGGTGCAGCGACTCTCGCAAGATCCAAGCTACGCGGCTGCTTTTGACAAGGCATTCGGTTCGGGCGCGATCACCTACGAAAAAATTGAGAAGTGTATTGCGTCGTTCGAGAGGACGATGGTGAGCGGCGACTCAGCTTTTGATCGCTACTATTACGGCCACGACCAGTCGGCGATGACCCCCGCGCAGATCCACGGACTCGAGGTTTTCCGCGATCCCAAGAAAGGGAACTGCGAATCCTGCCACACCATCGGCGAGAAGTTCGCTTTGTTCACCGACGACAAGTTCCACAACATCGGTGTAGGTTTCGTAAACGGCGAAACCGCGGACAAGGGCCGTTACGTGGTTACGAAAAACCCGCTGGACACCGGAGCATACCGCACGCCGACGCTGCGCAACGTCGATTTGACCGCGCCGTACATGCATGATGGCAGCCTGAATACCATGAAGCAGGTGATGGACTTCTACATCGGGGCGGGGAACTCCAATCCCTACCTCGATAAAGAGATCCACTCGCTGGATTTTCTGAGCCGCGAGGAACGCGATGACCTGCTGGAATTCATGAAGGCCCTGACCGGTACGATGCCGCCCAATGTCGGACCGCCCGAAGCTCTGACTACGCAAGCGGCGAATTAGCTGACCGGGGCAGAAGCATCGGCCTGCCGCCTGACGGCTGGGGAGGTGCGCAGTGTCATACACTACCGCGATCAACCGGCCTCTGGCCCGTGCATGGATTCTGCTGTGCTTGGGTCTCTGCCTCCACGTCTTCGATGAAGCTACTACCGGATTTCTCGACATCTACAATCCCACGGTGACGGCGCTTCGCGAGCGGCTGGGCTGGTGGCCGATGCCGACGTTTCAATTTGGCGACTGGCTAGCCGGGCTGTTGGTGGCTTGTGTAGTCTTGCTGGCCCTCACAGGATTCGTGGGGCGCGGCGCGCCCGGTACCCGGGTGCTGGCTTACTTCTTTGCCATCCTCATGTTGTTCAACGCCGCAGGCCACACGCTGGCGACGATCTTTGGACGCACGGTGGCGAGCGTGACCTTTCCGCGGCCTGCGCCGGGATTCTGGTCCTCGCCGTTTATGGCGGCAGCTGCGGTGTACTTGCTCGTCCAGTTGCGCCGTTCGGCCCCTGACAAACCCGGCGCCCTTCCGCCAGTTCCGACTTCCGTGTGAGTTCATCTAAACTTGAGTATTGGCTACTATCTCTACAACCAGTTCTGAAGTCCGCGTGCTGGAGAGCGCTCGCACTTCGACCGCGCGCTTCTACCATCCGGAGCTCGACGTCCTTCGCTTCTTCGCGTTCCTCATGGTGTTTCTGCACCACGCATTCCCGCACGATCCTGCCTTCTGGACGAAGCTCGGCGTACCAAGTTTCCTGGCCCGCATTGTGGCTGGAATTGGAGCGACCGGCGCGTTCGGCGTGAGCGTGTTCTTCGTGCTGAGCTCGTACCTCATCACCGAACTGTTGCTACGCGAAAAAGACCTGATGGGCACGCTGGATGTGCGCTCGTTTTACATTCGCCGCATCCTGCGGATCTGGCCGTTGTACTTTGCGTTTCTGGCCCTCGCTGTGGTGCTGCAATGGATCGTGCCCGGACAGCACGTAACGTTGCGGGCAGGTCTGTGGTTCTCGCTGCTGGCGGGGAACTGGTTCATCGTGTTTCACGGGTTTCCGTCGTCGGTGATTTTTCCGCTGTGGAGCGTTTCGATCGAGGAGCAGTTCTACATTACCTGGCCTGCTGTTGTGCGCCGGGTGAGCGAGACCGGAATGCTGATCATCGCCGGACTGCTGTTGGTGGTAGCGACCACGGCTCGCATCTATCTCGGCGTGCATCACGTCGGAGAGAGCGACATCTGGTGCAATACGTTTGTCCAGCTCGATCCGATTGTGATTGGGATTTTGATGGCTGTGTTGTTGCGAGGAGAAGTTCCACGATTGTCGCGACCAGCACGCGCGGCGCTGATGCTGGCAGGAATTACCGGGCTCGCGCTTGGCTCCATGTACTTCGGGATCAAGAACGATCCCCTGACCACTGCGCGAATAGTGTTTGGATATCCGTCCGTGGCGATTGGCGGCGGGTTGTTGCTTCTCTCGGTGTTACGGCCGCGGATGACGCGCAAACATCGGATGTTGGTCTATCTCGGCCGCATTTCGTACGGACTGTACGTGTTCCACATCCTCGGACTGCTGATTTCGGACCACGTCGTCCATGACCAAACCGTCAGCCTGATGCGCTACGCACTGCGAGTCGGAATTGCATTGACGGCGACAATATTGATGGCAGCTATTTCGTTCCGATGGTTGGAAACGCCGTTCCTGAACTTGAAGCAGCGTTTTACGCATGTGCTCTCCCGTCCGGGAGGATGACAAAAAACCCTTAGCTTGCTATTAGCTTTCAGCTCTAAGGCGTTGTCTCGGTAACGGACGGATGGCTGAAAGCTAAGAGCTAACGGCTAGAAGCTGGTTCTTCAGTACTTGCGCATGTGGATTTCGGTGCCGTTGTTCTCGAAACGGACCTCGTCCATCAACTGGTTGATCAGGAAGATGCCGCGCCCATGGTGGGAATAGACGTTCTCACCGTGCAGGGGATCGGGTACTTTAACGGGATCGAAGCCGGGACCGGGATCGCGCACTACGATCAGCAGCCCACGTTCTTCATCGCAGGAAACGCAGCACTGTACTTTTTTCGTAGGGTCGTTGTTGCAGCCGTGAAGGATGGCGTTGGCCAAAGCTTCACGGAGAGCGGTTTCAATCTCAAATTCCTTACCAGCGGAGCAGTCCAAGCGACGGGCCATTTCCATAATGCCCTCCACCACGGGACTGATGCCGGTTGGGTCGGCGTTGAGCGTGACCTCAATGCGTATCATCAAGTTATACGATCGAACGTCGCCGGCAAAGGACAGCCGGCCAGCGCTCCCTCCCCACCAAGTATCGCCAGCGTTACTCTGACAGGAATGATTCTGGCGGTCAAGAAGTAATCCTGAAAATGGTGGATACCCACCACTCTTGTGCTATGCGGAACTACAAATTCGCGATTGTTCTTTGGCAAAGTACGATTCATTCCTGCAAATTAGATGCTTCGAACTGTCTGCAGAATTCTCGATCGAATTCGGGCTCGTCCGGCTGGCGTAAGCTGTTAGCGGCATTACTTATCTGAGGTCTGGTACGAAGCGTATTTCCACCGATTGGCGGGGAGGGAAAGGTCTCGTGGGGCGGATCGGCAGAGTCATACTGCTGTTACTGGTTGCGACGACGATTACCTGCACTGCGAACGCGCAGTCGATTACGGTCGCGGCGGCGGCCGACCTCAACTATGCGCTAACGGATCTCGCCAGCCAGTTCGAGCGCAATACGGGAAACAAGGTCATCCTGACGGTTGGCGCGTCGGGGAACCTGTACTCCCAGATCATGAATGGTGCGCCATTTGACCTGTTCTTCTCGGCCGACGAGGAATATCCCAAGCGCCTTGTCGAGTCAGGTAAGGCCGATCCGTCATCCTTGCGAGTCTATGCAGTGGGACACCTCGTACTCTGGGTGCCGAACGGTTCTTCCTTGGATCCAG
This sequence comes from uncultured Acidobacteriaceae bacterium, assembly GCA_963749635.1. GTDB lineage: Bacteria > Acidobacteriota > Terriglobia > Terriglobales > Acidobacteriaceae > DASRAA01. Next base: position 132,186 of record CAVVNW010000008.1, on the reverse strand, counting down.
GCAACTTGCGGATGGAAGTACTCACGGAGCCCGCCGTCAAACGCATTGCGATTGCCAATCCGCAGCATGCGCCGTACGGACGTGCGGCGATGGCGGCGCTTGATCACTTCGGACTGAAGTCGAAAGTCGCGGACAAGCTGGTCCTGGGAGAGAGCGTTAGCCAGGCGGCCCAGTTTGTTCAGTCGGGCAACGCTCAGGCCGGTCTGATTGCACTTTCGCTGGCAAAATCTCCGGCCATGGAGTCCAAGGGGAAGTATTGGGAGTTGCCGCTCGATGCTTACCCCGAGCTGCGACAGGCCGCGGTGGTTGTGACCGCGTCGCAGCAGAAGAAGACCGCGCAAGCTTTCCTCGACTTTGTTCTGTCTGCGGAAGGTCAGGCGGTACTGAGGAAGTACGGTCTCGCGCCTCCAACACACCCATGATCCTGCAAGCGCTGACACTCACATTGCGGTTGGCATTGCTGGTGTCGCTGATCCTTCTGGCGATCGGGTTGCCGCTGGGCTATTGGCTGGCATGGTCGCGCTGGCGGTGGAAGTTTCTCGTGGAAGCTGTGGTTTCACTGCCGATCGTCCTGCCGCCAACGGTGCTGGGGTTTTATGTACTGGTGGCGATTGGGCCGCTGAGTCCAGTAGGCCGCTGGTATCACTCGATGACCGGCGGCAATCTCGCGTTCACCTTTCGGGGATTGGTGATCGGCTCGGTGCTGTACAGCCTGCCCTTCGCGGTGCAGCCGATCGCGGCAGCGTTTTCGTCGGTGGACCGCAAACTGATGGACGCATCAGCGACGTTGGGTGCATCGGTGTGGCGAACTTTCTGGAAAGTTGTATTCCCCCTTGGCCTTCCCGGAGTGCTCACGGGTTTCGTGCTGAGCTTTGCGCACACGCTGGGTGAGTTCGGCGTGGTGCTGATGATCGGCGGCAACATTCCGGGAGCGACGCAGACCGTGTCGATCCTCATCTATGACCAGGTGCAGTCGCTGAACTATGCCACTGCCAACCAAATCGCATTGCTTTTGCTGGTCACCTGCTTCCTGCTGCTGGCGGCGCTGTACGGATTGAGGCGCAATCGCAAGTGGATGCTGTGGGGATGGCAGTGAGTGGCGGCGGCGGTGCTCGTTCGACGCAGACGTTGAGCGTCCGCGTGCAGAAGAAGCTGGCCGAGCCGATAGGAACTGGTCCGACGTTTACGCTCGATGTGGAATTCACAGCTTCCCCTGGGTTCACCATTCTGTTCGGCGCGTCGGGTGCTGGAAAGACGACCATTCTCGACTGCATCGCCGGGCTGCGAAAGCCCGATGCTGGTCGCATCGTGGCCGGCGAGCAAGTGCTGTTCGATTCGTCGAAGGGTATCGATGTCGCGACCCGCAACCGTCGCGTTGGTTATCTATTTCAGACGTTGGCGCTGTTTCCGCACATGACGGTGCGACAGAATATTGAGTACGGGCTGGCGTCAATTGAGCAGGCTGAGCGGGAAAAGCGCTCCGAGGAAATCGCCGGCTCATTTGGGATTGCGAAGCTCTACGACCGCAGACCTACGGAAATCTCGGGTGGAGAGCGGCAGCGGGTCGCGCTAGCTCGTGCGCTGGTGACGCGGCCCGTCGCCTTGCTGCTCGACGAACCGATGAGCGCCCTCGATGCAGTGACCAAAGCAAGAATTCTCGACGACCTGCGGCGCTGGAACGACCAGCAGGCAGTGCCCATCCTCTATGTGACGCATGAACGCGACGAAGTCTACGCGCTAGGTGACCGAGTGTTGGTTCTGCAAGCGGGCAGCGTCGTAGCGGATGGTCCTCCGCAGGAAGCACTCGGCCGCCCGCTACTTGAGTCCGTTGCTCAACTGGCTGGATTCGAAAACATCTTTGAATGCACTGTTATCGCCGTCCACGAGCACGAGGGCACCATGTCGTGCCGCATCGCGGGCACCAACGTAACGCTCGAAACACCCTTAGTCCGCGTAGACAGCAAGAAAGCCATACAGGTAGGGATTCGTGCCGGCGACGTACTTCTAGCGACGCAGCAGCCGCAAGGATTGAGCGCGCGCAACGTAATCGCGGGAACGATCGTCTCACTTCGCCAGCAGGACGTCACGGTGATCGCCGAAGTAGATTGCGGGGCGAGATTCGTGGTGCACCTGACGCCGGGCGCGTGCATTTCGCTCGAGTTGGCAGCACGTGAGCCCATCTGGCTGGTCGTCAAGACATACTCCTGTCACGTATTGCAATAGCTGCTCACGCTAGGTTTGCCGCTCACTCTGGCCTGTGACGACGCTCACTGCGGCATTGTGCGTACGGTTCATACTGGAGATGTTCTTGGCTGCTCCGTGCCGGAATGGGAAAGTCCATTCTGCGAGCGAAGCCGACCTGGCGAGTCAGCCTCTCGAAAGCTTCGGTTTCAGCGGCCGGCAGCACGTTCCAAGCGGAGGTATTCAGCAATGCCAACCGTCGTCGATCCGGAAATCAAAGACAACGCTAATCCTTCTTCAGCCTCTGTACACCAGATGCCTGAAATGTTTTCTGCCGAAATCGAGATGGAGAAGAAGTCTTCCAGTCTCGGCCCGCTGATCATGGTGCTGGGACTCATAGCGGTCGTAGGCGGAACGATTTTTTACTTTGTCAAGACGGCTCGCGCAGTGCTATCGGTGCCCGCCGCCACCACTTCAGTGAACGAGATTCTGAAGGCGCAGGGCAATGGCCAGCTCAACTTCAGTGTCGGCACCATCGTCTCCAGCGTGAATGAAAAGCCCATGGACCCCCACTACAAGTTGCTCGCCAAGGCCGGCATTCTGACCGTGACTCCCAAAAGCTGGAATTCCATCATCACCACTGTGACCCCATCTGGTGAGAAATTGCTGACTGAGACTCCAGGAGTGGAGAAGGGCAAGAACTCCGACGGAAATGTCACCTACTCTGTGCCGTTGGCCGTCCGCACGCTGGTCCAGATCGATAACGTGACCATGATCAAGCCGCACCTGGCGCGTGTGAACTATACCTGGAAGTGGGTGCCGAACCGCTTGGGCAAAGAGTTTGATGCCTCCGGCGATCTGGTACACACCTTCAACACCTGGGACCGCGCAACGCTGATCAAGAGCTACGGAGTAGATTTCTACGGCGCAGCGCCAAGTAAGGCGAGTGTAGTTTTGGCGGAAAGCAAAGACGGCGTCTGGAAGCCCTACGTCGAGTAGACGAGAGGCGAAAGCCGACGTTTTCCAAGCAACCTAAAAGGGAGGAGTTCCGGCTCCTCCCTGTTGTTTTATGAAGCAGGAAAACTAGACGGCCTTATGACTCCGATTTGAAAGGGCACGGCTTTAGCCGTGCCGCACAACGCCGCCATACATCTCGGGCTTTAGCCCCTGAGCGAATCGAACTTCGTTCCAGACGTCGTTTATGAGGCTGCTTCTAGAAGTCGTGTCTTCGATGTCAGTCATGGCCGCACTGCTGTAACTTAGAATGGTAGTCACACATTCTTAACCGGAATTGCTGAATGGAAATCGTGCAATCGGGCCGTAGTATTTCTGTCGCCAACCATCGTGTCCGCTGCATCTCTTGCGGCGAGGTGAGTGGCGCGCTCGCCGCCGATTTCCGCTGTGCGCACTGCGGCGATTTGCTGGAAGTGCAGTTCCCATCATGGTCGGCCGGCTCCGCGCCTGAACCGTCGGCGCTGAAGGCCTTGTGGCGCGAGCGTAGGACGTCGAACCAAATTCTTGATCGCAGCGGCGTGTGGCGCTTTCGCGAACTCCTGCCTGCTCTCGACGACTGGGCCTCAGCGATTACCTTGCGGGAGGGCAATACTCCAGTTTACGAGTTGCCGCGATGTGCGCGGTCCGCCGGCGTCGATCGTTTGCTGGCGAAACATCAAGGCATGAATCCCACCGGGTCGTTTAAAGATACCGGCATGACGGTTGCCATTTCATTCGCCCGCCAGAACAAGTTTCAATGGGTGGCCTGCGCTTCGACGGGAAACACGTCGGCCTCGATGGCGGCCTATGCCGCGCGCGGCGGAATGCGCAGCCTCGTGGTCATTCCCGACGGCAAGATCGCATGGGGAAAGCTTTCGCAATCGCTCGACTACGGCGCACTCACCTGCCAGCTTCGCACCGACTTCGACGGATGCGTGCGAGTGCTGAATGAAATTATCCAGCGCTATCCGATTTACCTGCTGAATTCGGTGAATCCATATCGGCTCGAAGGGCAGAAGACAGCCGCCATCGAGTTGCTCGAACAATTGGACTGGCAAGTGCCCGACCACGTTATCGTTCCCGGAGGGAACCTCGGCAACAACTCGGCGCTGGGCAAGGCGTTCCTGGAGATGAAGCGGCTCGGTTTGGTTGACGCTGTGCCGAAGATCTCGGTCATTCAGGCGGAGGGCGCCAATCCGCTTTATCGCACCGTTCACGAAAAGCAGGGCAGAGAACTGGTGCCGGTCGAGGCCGACACTCTGGCAACCGCGATTCGCATAGGCAATCCGGCTTCGTGGAAGAAATCGCTGCGCGTACTGGAAGCTTCGCACGGTTGCGTCGAGCAAGTGAGCGAAGCTGAAATCGCAGTAGCGAAAGCGGAGATTGGCGCTGACGGTGTGGGATGCGAGCCGGCGTCAGCGGTCACGCTAGCCGGGCTGAAGAAGCTAGTGAAGAGCGGTTTCGTGCGGCCAACGGATTCGGTGGTGCTAGTGCTGACCGGCCACGTGCTGAAGGACCCGGAGTACACCATCAAGTTCCATCGCGGCGATTTGTCGGTGCCGCGCATGGCGGATCAGGAATTCAATGCGCTGACGACGCAGCAAAGAAAAGCGCCCATCGTATTGGACGCCAGTGCCGATGCGGTCCTGCGCGCGCTCGAAGCCGAGGACAAGCGCAATGGCTGATCCTCGTGAGCCATCGGGCATTCCGTTTCGGATGTTTCTGCCGGCGACGTCGGCGAATCTTGGGCCAGCGTTCGACGCGGCAGCACTCGCCTTTGATTTCGGCTTGCGGATAGAGGCTGTCCCGTCTTCAGAGTTTTCCATCGACGCTCACGGCCGCAACGCCGAGCAGTGCGGCAAGATGCCGGGCAACCTCATCGTCGATACCTACAGCCGGTTGCTGGAGCGCGAAGGGAAGCCGATCGTTCCGCTCAGGATTCGACTCGACAACGACATTCCGCTCGGCATGGGTTGTGGCTCGTCGGCCGCCGCCGTACTAGCGAGCGTGGCGATGGCAGCCGTGTTCGGCTGCCTCGAATGGGATGGCGATAGGATCGTCTCGGAAGCATCCGCGTGCGAAGGTCATCCCGATAACGTCGCTGCCTGCTGGCACGGCGGAGTCGTCCTGGCGCGCACGCCCACCGGCGCACAAAAAGATGGTGTCCCAGCTATTAGCGTGCTTCCGATCCCGTTGGCCGTTGACTGGCCTTTGCTGCTCGCGATTCCCGAGAATCCCCTGGCGACTTCTGAAGCGCGTCGCGTGCTTCCGCGTCTCTACAGCCGCGTTGATTTGATCCACAACGTGCAAAGTGCCATGTTGCTGGTGCTTGCACTCAGCCAAGGCCGTGGAGAATGGCTACACGAAGCGCTGAGCGATCGAGTTCACCACCCTTATCGCGCCCAACTCTGTCCACTGCTGCCGGCTTTGTCTGCACTGTCGGGAACCGAGGGAATAAATGGCGTTGCTCTCAGTGGCGCGGGACCTTCAGTGCTGATGTTTCTCCGAGAAAACATCGACCGCGACGAGATCGGAGCCCGCGTTGCCGCACACCTCGCCCTCAGCGAGTTGGCCGCAGAATTACGCTTCACTACGATCAGCGCTGTCGGAGCAAAAGACACGTTCCCTGTTACTACCACCGTCTCGCGTTAACTCTCCGCGAATATCCAGAGGCGCTTAGTAACGAACAAATTCCAACCACACCAGGCCAACTGCCAGCGTCGCAAGAGTTACCGGCACGCCGGTCTTCATGTAATCCAGGAAGCTGATATGGGTAACGGTGCGCGCCTTTTCCACGACGATAATATTGGCCACCGATCCGGTGATCGTGAGATTGCCCGCGAGAGTACTGGCCATCGCCAGCAGCAGCCACGTGGTATGCGGATCACGAAATTGCGGCACCAGGTTCTTCAGCAGCATGACCGCGGGAACGTTGCTGACCAGGTTCGACAGCAGCGCTACCGTCGATACAAATATGACGCTGTTGCTCAGGTTCAGGGCTTCGGCGTGATGCAAGAGCGTGGTGGTGACTCCTGCCTGTTCGGCCCCTCCCAGAATTAAGAACAAGCCGAGAAACAAAACCAGCAGTGACCAGTCGACATCGCCATAGATTTCTCGTGGATCGCGAGTGCGTCGCACCAGCAGCAATGCGCCACCAGCAGACGCGACCAACGCCGGTGGAATCCCCATCAGGAATCCCGTCAGCACTGCTATGGTGATGAAGATAGGCCACAGAAGAGGCAACCCTGCCGGTTCGCGCGACGTGTTCTGCTCCGGTGTGGAAGGCTGCGCGTTGACGACTAACGTTGCGCCGCGAACGTGAATCCAGTGAATCACCGCCCAGTCGAGGAACAAACCGATCAGCGCGACCGGACCCAGATGTGACAGGAAGTGGCGATATCCAATGCCGGAGACCGAGCCGATCAGCATATTTTGCGGGTTGCCGGTAATCGTCGCCACGCCACCGATGTTCGACGCCGTAGCCAGCGCCAACAGATAAGGCAGCGGGCGCACTCCCATCCTTTTGCAGACATCGAGCACTAGCGGCGCCATAAACAAACAAACCACGTCGTTGACTAGGAACGCCGCCAGAATTCCGCTGGTGAAGATGACCCCTGGGAGCAGTTGTCTCGGAGAGAGGTGGAGAATCACCCGGTTCGCGACCCAGTCGAAGAACCCTGCCAAATGCAGGCTGGCCACAATCAGCATCATCGAAAACAGCAGAACCAGCGTGCCGAAATCGATGCTCTGAATGGCGCTCTGCGGCGTCAGGATGCGGCACACAAACATCAGGACCGCGCCGACCACCGCCATAGCCGGACGATCGATTTTCGTTCCCGGCAATCGTCCGACGGCGAAGACAAAGTAACTGGTGAGGAAGATGGCCCACGCTGCAATTAACTGCCAGTCGGCGAGGGCGTGGCGGATTCCGTCCATTATTGGCAGCCGCCTGCAGACACTTGACGGCGCGAATCCTGAAAACAACTTGCCGGAACTGGATGGCCGGGATTAGATTCCGACCGTGACCGCCGAAGGAGTGTCACGCTCCATGCATTTCAACACTGACCACGAATTCTTGCAAAACCACGAATTCTTGCAGAACGAAGATCGCCTGATTTTTCAGGCGATCTGGGCGGTGGTAGTAGCGTCACTGTTGTTGGTTGTCGCAGCTGGATGCGCAGCAAAACATTCTGCGGCCTCTACGCCACCGCATGCCAAGCCACCCGTCGTGGTCACCGAATCAGACGCCGTCAAGCCGATACGGCTAAGCATTGGGCAATCGCTACAGGTTCATCTCGCGTCGAACCCCACGACAGGGTACTCGTGGAACGTGCAACAGACACCTCCAGAACTTCAGTCGGGTCCGTCCGCATACGCCGCCGGCGCGCAGGGTAAGAATTTGGCAGGTGCAGGGGGACATCAGACCCTCGAGTTCGCGGCCAAGTTTGCAGGGACAGGCGAACTGAAGCTGGAGTACCGGCGCCCGTGGGAAAAAGATGTCGCGCCAGTTAAGACATTTTCCGTGACAGTCATCGTGAAGTGAGGCGCAGCGAGCACTACAGCAGGTTTCACAGGTGCGATTTGAAAGGGCACGGCTTCAGCCGTGCCGCTCCGGAACCCTACCCACTGGGCTTTAGCCCCTGAGGGAACTTGAATTTTCGTTCCAATCATTTATGAGCTTCTTCTTGGACGCTCTACCAGCTCGAAGGCAGCGATTCCGCCAACTCCGTCGTCAGTGCCCACTCGACAGCACGTTGTTGATCGCGAGCCAGCTTCACTCCGCCCGACGTCAGATAAAAAACATCGTGCGCCATCGCACCCTCGGTGTCGATCAGCGCTACTTCGATGCTGCAATTCTCGGCCGCAAGCGCGGAGCTGATGTTGTGTAGCAGCCCAGGACGGTCCTGCGTAATCACTTCCAGCAGCGTACTGGTCGGCGAGCACTCGTGATCGAAGCGCAAGCAGGTCTCGACTTTGAGCTTGGGCGGCTTGGTGTCGGCGCGCAGTCGAGGCTCGAGTAGCCGGTCGAGCGATGCGTATCCGCAGACCACGTCGAGCACCGACTTCTTGAAGCGTTCGCGTTCCGAAGGATTGAGCTCCAGCGTGCGAAAGCGGTCCTTGAAGTAGAAGCTATCGACAATCACTCCCGCCTGGTTCGAAAACGCGCTGGCCTTCGTGATGTCCATGCCCCAGCCGTACAAAATTCCCGTAAGCGTTGCGAATAGGCCGCTCCGGTCCGCGGTCACCACCGCCAATTCATGCTGATCGCTGGCGCGCCTGACGGAAACCTGCACCGGTTCGTTGCGCAGCCGGCTCGCCATTTCAAAGTGTGCGATCACCTGTTCCGGCGAGTGTGACATCAAGTATCGCTGCGGAAGTCCGTCGAGAAACTTCAGCAAGCGCGACCGGCCCTTCGGCACCAGAGCGGCGATGCGCTCGACCTGCGCGGTGCACATCTCGGCGCGAAACCGTTGTTCATCGACGCTGCGCGTGAAGTAATTGGCGGCGGCGATATACAGTTGCCAAAGATTCTCAGCTTTCCACGGCGTCAACGCTTCTGGATTCACCGCCTTGATGTCGGCGAGTGTCATAAGGGTGAGCATCTTCAGCCGTTCCGGGGTCTCGATCTTGGCCGCCAGTTCGCGCACTGTCTCCGGATCGTAAATATCGCGCCGCCGCAGTGTCGACGACATCTCCAAGTGGGTCGCAATCAGGAAGCCGACCGTCTGAGCGTCGTCCTTGCCCAGTCCCAGTCGCTCGACCGCGGCAAGCGTGAGTTGCAGGCTTCCATGAACATGATCGCTGCCTGCGAGTCCCTTGCCGGTGTCGTGAAAAAGCAAGGCTAGAAAGAGCAGGTCCGGGCGCTCCAACTCCGAGAACAGATCGGCGAAAGACTGCAGCCACTCGGCATTGTTTTCGCGTAAACGGTGCAGCGTATCGATGGCGACGAACGTGTGCTCATCGACCGTATAGCGATGGTATAAATCGCGTAGCACCAGCGAGTCGATGGTCTCGAACTCTGGGATCGCTAGCGACAACAGTCGCAGCGAATGCATGGCCCGCAGCGCTTCCGCGGCATGAGGCTGCGCCAGCAAGTCGCGCAAGTGGTTCCACAACCTCGCATCCTGCGGCATGGTGTCGCGCAGTGCACGCTGTGCGTTGTTCAGACGGCGTTCGGTTTCCATCGCCAGCTTATCGCCGTGCCGCGCCATGAAAACGAAGAGGCGCAGAACGACTTCTGGATCGCGCGCACCCGCCGACTGCTGGATATAGATCCGTCGGTCGACTACAGAGAATTCGTCATTGGAACTACGCGAACGCCACCGTCGAAACGACCTAGCCAGACCCGATCGGCCGGTGAAAGTCTGGTCGAGCAACTGCGACGCGTTGCGAAAAATTGCCTTGGCATTGCGGAAATACAGGCGCATCCACTCGGCCGACGAGACCGCGCCTTCCAGGCTGCCAATTCCGCGCAGCGCCAGGTCATCCTGCGCTTCCCACGACACCACGTTTTCGTCGCGATTGCTGCGGTAATGCAAATAGCAGCGCGCAGAAGAAAGAAACTCCATCGCTTCCAGCACATCATCATCGTCCGAGTTCTGCTGCAGATGCAGCGACTCGGGCCATGCACGATCGTTCGCCAGCGCAGCAATCAACGTGATCCAGCGAGTTACATGGAAGTCGCGCAAGCCGCCCGGGCCGTCTTTCAGGTTCGGCTCCAGATGGAAGATCGTGTTGCCGTAACGCAGGTGGCGGGTATGGGTGACTTCTGTCAGGCGCTGGATCAGTACGCTCGACTCGCGCGTGACCAGTTGCGGAATCGTCTTCTCATGCAAGCGCTCGAACAATCCGTCATCGCCGGTTAGAAATCGGCAATCCAGCAGCGAGATGGTGAACTCAACATTTTCCTGGTCGAATCGGCCGCAATCGTCCAGCGTTCGCGTAGTCGGGCTCACCCGCAGGCCCGAGTCCCACAACTCCTGGCAGACCGCGCGCACAGCGTCTTTCACCCGTGCCCGCAGTGACTCGTTTTCGCAGAGGAAGAGCAGATCGATATCGGAGTGAGGATACAGATTTCGGCGTCCGAATCCGCCCAGAGCAACCAAGGCGATGCCCGAATCGGCCCGCAGGTCCCGCGATTGCTTCCACAGACTCAGCAGTAGCTTGTCGACCAGTTGGGTCCGCTCCTGAGTGCAGGAACGGCCTGAGCCATTGCCCTCAAAGTCCCGCCGAATACGCTCCGATTCTTCCTTGTATACGTTGCGCAGTGTGGGATCGAAGGTCGGTGTGGACATGACTCATTCAGGGATTGGACGGCGCACACATCCGCCGGAAACACCTCAGCATTGCCAGTACCCTAAGCAATCGCAGCAGTATTGCAGTCAACTCAGAAATAATCCCGGTTGGGGGACGCGTGATCGATCGAGAGTGGTGAATCCTTTCAGAGCCCCGTCATCGAACTGAACCAGAAACCTCGAACCCGCGAAACCAAAAAACCAACGCGCCGGCTGCGTTGGCGTAGTGTTTCTGGTGGTGAAATTAGAAATACAGGCTTTTCGGCGAGATGTGAAATTCAAACTATTTATGCCAGGTATTCGTTCCCGTTATTTGCGGCGACAAATCGTAACAATTGCCGTAACGCAGTCGCGAAACAGCAGCTTACGGACGCGCCATCGCAGGACGCAAACGCATCAACCGCTCGCAGGCATTCGCCAGATCGGCATCGGTTTTCGCGAAGCAGAAGCGCAGCAGATGATCGCCACGACCGCCTTGGAAAAACGCGTCACCGGGCACGCTGGCCACGCCAGTGAGTCGAAGAAGATTGAGCGCCTTCTCCACGCTGCCGGCGCCCGGCACAGCCGAAGCATCCGCCAACACGTAGTACGCCCCTGCTGGAACGCTCGGCTCCATTCCCGACGAGCGCAGTGCATCGCAAATCATCTCGCGCTTGCGTTGATACTCGGCAATCAGCTCTACGTAAAACGAACTAGGCAACTGCTCGAGTCCAGCGGCCACTCCATGCTGAAACGCCGAGGGCGCGCAGACGTATGTTAGGTCGTGAAAGTAGTTGATAGCAGGCGTCCACCTAGCAGAAGCATGCAAGTATCCGACCCGCCATCCGGTAATGCTGAAGACTTTCGAGAATCCTGAAATGGTGATGGTCCGGTCGGCAATCCCCGGCAGTGATGCCGGACTGACATGCCGTTGTCCGTCGTACACAAAGTGTTCGTAAATCTCGTCTGTGAACAAAAACAAGTCGTGGTGCTTTGCGACGGCTGCGATTTGCTCCAGTTCCGCAACGGTGAACACTTTCCCGGACGGGTTCGCCGGCGTATTCACCACAATGCCGCGCGTCTTCGGCGTGATCGCCGCTGCCAGGCGATCCACTGCCAACGGATAATCCGGCGGATCCAGTGACACCAGCACTGGTTTGCAATACTGACCCACCAGCGTCGCGTAGTGATACCCGTAATACGGTTCGAAGAGAATCACCTCGTCGCCTGGATTCAGCAGCGCGCGACATGCCGAATCGAATCCGCCCGTCACGCCCGACGTGACCAGCACCTCGGTTTCGGGATCGGCGACGATTCCATTCTGCCGCAGCAGCTTCGCCGCGATCGCCTCGCGCAGGGAAGCGATGCCGTCGGCGCGCGTGTACTGGTTGTATCCGGCTTCGATGGCCGCCTCGGCAGCCTGCCGCACCACTCGGGGAACCTCGGTATCGCATACGCCCTGCGCAAGGTTTACCCCGCCCACCTTCTCGCATTCCACCGACATGGTGCGAATCGTGGACTGCACAATCCGGCTCGCGACCTTACTCAATCCCAGCATCAAGACTCCTCATCCCCGGGGGTTCCAACAGTGTGCCACAGACGCTACCCCGGAACGCTGTTCGGTGCCCAGATTCGGCCTTTGGATGCAAGCCGTTCGCCAGAATCTGCAACCCCGGCGTAGGCTCAGAATAGGCAGGTTTCCAGAGGCCAAAACGTGGTCGATCGAGGTCCCGTTTTGGGACGTCCGGTGTCAGGGAATCCCCGATTGTTCGCTCGTCACAAACAAGTGTGATATTCGACGTTGTCAGTTTCCCGGATGGGGTTAGAATGGAGTTGGAATTGAAAATGATTTTCAACTTCATATTCGGACGCAAGCAGCGCGGCACTCCTCCTGGCAGCGCGCTGGCCGATTTGCAGGTAGGCGAGCGCGCCATCGTGCAAGACCTGGAACTCGATCATCCTATCGCCGAACACCTGATGAACCTGGGGTTTGTCCCCGGTCTGGAAGTCACCGTCGCACGCAGCGGCCCCGGAGGAGATCCCCGGGTCTATCGGGTCGAAGGGACCGAAGTGGCCATACGCCGCGAGCTCTCCCGGCACATCCACGTGTCCCTCGTCGGCGCACCGGCCTTCGGTGATTAACCGTACGGAGGCCCGGCCATGACGTGCCATACCGTGGCGCGCCCCGAAGACGAAACGGTCGTAACCTCCTATCGCACCGTCGCTGTGATCGGTCCGCCGAATTCCGGCAAGACTACGCTCTACAACCGCCTCACCGGATTGCGCCAGAAAGTCGGCAATTTTCCCGGCGTAACCGTCGAGCACCACATCGGCTACGTCCGCGATGCCAACGGCGAAGAAGTCGCCCTCATCGACTTGCCCGGCATCTACAGCCTTGTCCCCAAGTCGGAAGACGAGCGAGTTGCCGTTGAGGTGTTACAAGGCAACATGCCCGGCATGGCGCGCCCTGACGCGGTCATCGTTGTTCTGAATTCCAACAATCTCAATACCCACCTCGTGCTGGCTGCGCGCGTGATTGCTCTCGGACTGCCGACGCTTGTCCTGCTGAACATGGCAGACGAACTGCACAAGCAGAACGGTGCGGTTGATGTTCTGTCGCTGGCGCGCCAGTTGGGCACCCCGGTTGCGCTGGTCAGCGCGACCACCGGCTTGGGCTTGGAAGCCGTAACCAATTTTCTTTCCGCCGCCTCTCCCGTTCCCGAACCGCTGGAGTTGCCCGTCGTCGGCAGCACGCGCAGCGTGCGCGAGTGGGCCGTCCGCGTCGGCGAAAACGCCAATTATCGCCGGCCAATCGCGCCCGTCTGGACCAAGAGGCTGGATAACATATTTCTGCACAGATTCTGGGGGCCGTTGATTTTTGTCGGCGTGGTGATCGCGGTTTTCCAAATGATCTTCGCTGCCGGCCAGCCTTTGCAAAACCTGATACAGCGCTACCTCGACTCCTCCGGCGCGTGGGTTGGTCAAATGCTGCCCGACGGTATCTTCCGCTCGCTGGTCATCAACGGCGTGTGGAAAGGCACCGGGTCGGTACTCGTCTTTCTACCGCAGATTCTGCTGCTGTTTCTGGTGATCGGGATTCTGGAAGACTCCGGCTATCTGGCGCGGGCCGCGGTCATCGCCGATCGCACCATGTCCCGCGTCGGCCTCAACGGCAAGAGTTTCATCCCGCTGCTTTCCGCGTATGCCTGTGCGGTTCCGGCCATCATGGCGACGCGCACCATCGAGAGCAAGCGTGACCGGGTTGCGACCATCCTCATCGCGCCGTTCATGACCTGCTCCGCCCGTCTGCCGGTGTACACCATGGTCATCGCGGCCTTCTTGCCGAGCCGCGCTTTGCTTGGGCCATTTCTGAACACGCGCGCGGCCGCGATGCTCGGCCTGTACGTGCTCGGATTCCTGATGGCGGTGCTGACCGCGAGGCTCCTGAAGTCCACGGTGCTCCGCAGCAAAGACGCTCCGTTCATCATGGAGATGCCGCCCTACCGCTGGCCGAAGCTGTCGTCGTTATTGCTGCGGCTGGTCGATCGCGGCAAGGCATTTCTCTATCGCGCCGGAACGGTCATCATGCTGGTTTCGCTGCTGCTGTGGGCGGCGACCAATTTCCCCATGCACAACGGCCACCCGCCTGCCATTCAAGATAGCGTGGTGGCTTCGGTCGGCCACGCCATCGAACCGGTTATCAAGCCGCTGGGTTTCGACTGGAAGATCGGTGTCGGCCTGGTAACGTCGCTGGCCGCGCGCGAAGTCATCATCGCGACGCTCGGCACGCTGAATGGCATCGACGCCGAATCGCATTCGTTCGATCTGCAAAACGCGTTGCGTCACGAGCTGACCTTGCCTGGAGCGGTAGCCCTGTTGGTGTTCTTCGCCTTCGCCATGCAGTGCATGTCGACGCTGGCGGTCGTCCGTCGCGAGACCAACGGCTGGAAGTGGCCGGCCATTCAATTCGCCTACATGACGGTAGTGGCGTATGTCTGCGCTTTTGCCGCCTTCCGCATCACCGGATACTTCATTCACTGACCGTAAGCTACTCGTTCGGGCGTACAATTATCGTCAGGAATCGGTATGGCTACCCTGCAAACATCGCTGTCAGACTATCTGCGGACCAGTTTTCACCCCGACTGCGACTTTGTGGACGGAGAGGTCCAGGAGCGCAACTTGGGAGAATTCGATCATGCGGCGGTACAGGCATTCCTGACGAGCTGGTTTTATCAGCATCGCCACGACTGGGCGTTGCAGGTCCTGCCCGAGATGCGAATTCGAGTGTCAGAACGACGGGTGAGAATCGCGGACGTCTGCCTGGTCCTGCGTGGGCAACCGATCGAACAGGTTCTGACCCATCCACCACTCGCCGTGATCGAGATACTTTCTTCAGAAGACCGCATCTCACGCTATAACGGCCGTCTGACAGATTACCGGCGGATGGGGATCCAGAATGTTTGGGTGATCGACCCTGCTACTCGGGTGGGTTACGACTGCAGCACAACCGCGTGGTTGCCTGCTGAAGAATTCCACATATCCGGAACTCCCATATTTCTTCCGCTGAGCGATTTGTGGAGGGAATTGGAGGCGAATCGGTAATCGCCAAATTGCCCGGTCAGTTTGGTGGACCTATCACATCTTCCACCAGGCCCGGCAAGACTTCTCCCGCCTTACCCAGCAGCACTTCGTCGAAATACCCACTGTTTGACGGCTCTTCTGGCCCAACATAAATCGTTCGCGCACGATTGCGACGGGCCATCCTCACGAAACTTGCGGCCGGCTCGACTACGCCAGACGTCCCAACCGTGAGCAACACCGTGGCTCCTTCGAGCTGATGAAGAATGAGATCCATCTGAAACGGAACTTCGCCGAACCAGCAGATGTGCGGACGTATCGGCGCTCCGCAGGCGCGGCACTTCGGAATTTCCTCCGCCGACTGGTACAGGTTGCGATCATCGAAAGGGCTCGTCGTGCAATGCGCTCTCGAGCACCGCGACTGCATGATCCTGCCATGCATATGGACGACCCGCTGCGATCCACCCTGCTCATGCAACGAATCCACATTCTGCGTACACAGGAAGAACCGCTCCGACAAGTTACGCTCAAGCTCGGCCAGCGCGAAGTGGGCTGGATTCGGCTCGACCGTTTCGTGTCTCTTTCGGCGTTCAGAGTAGAACTGCCACACCAGCGCAGGATCGGCGGCGAACGCCTCAGGCGTAGCGACATCCTCGACCCTGTAGCCCCGCCAAATTCCGTTTACCCCGCGAAAAGTCGGCAACCCGCTCTCCGCGCTAACCCCGGCACCCGTCAGCACAAACAAATGGTCACGCGACGAAAGTCTCTGCGGCATCACTTCGATGAACTGGCCGAACCCTGAGATCCCGAGCCCTTCAGGTACTTGTCAAACCAGTCGACCGTTCGACGGATAGAGTCAATCTGGTTCTCGCGTTTGGCAAAACCGTGCCCCTCGGCCGGGTAGAAATGCGCGTCCACCGTCCGGCCCTCCTTCTTGAGGATGTCGAATACCTGCTCGGCCTCTTCCTTGGGAACGCGAATGTCATTGTCGCCCTGCAGAATCAGCAGCGGTGCCTTTTCATTGCGGATGTACTTGATCGGTGAGGTGGCATCGTACACGGCCTTGTCTGCCACTGGATCACCCAGCAACGATTTTTCGTATTCCTGCAGCGAGGGATCTTCATGCTGCAACATGGTGTACCAGTCGATGATGCCGTACATCTCCACGGCCGCCGCCCAGACCTCGGGGGTTTTGCCGATCGCCATCAGCGTCATGAATCCACCATAGGAACCGCCCGTGATTCCGATCTTCCTGGCATCCACATAGCCCGTGTCGAGCAGAAACTTCGTGGCGTAAACTTCGTCCTGCAAATCCCCTCCGCCAAGATCTTTGTGATTAGCTTTCTGGAATTCCATGCCATAGCCGGTCGAGCCGCGCACGTTAGGAGCGATACAGATGTAGCCGCGCGAAGACAGGGCGGCAGCCAGCGAATTGAAGGAATCGACGGTTTGACCGGTGGGACCTCCGTGCGGAATCACTACCGCCGGATTCGAACCGTCACGCTTCAGATTGAACGGCATCCAGACGAATGCGCTGATGATTTTGCCGTCGAAACTCTTATAATGCACCAACTGTGCTGGCGGCAGGTCTTCCGGAGTCAGGCTCGCTACCGCTGAATAAGACAACTGACGCGGCTTCCTGGAGGCGATGTCATAGACCCAGAAGTCCGAGGGGCGTTGTGAGCTCTGATAGCTCAGCAGCAGGGAAGTACCCTTGGGCGAGAACGAACTCGCATTTCCCGTCGGCGAAGTGAGCCCCGGCGGCATCGGGACACTAGTCGCTTTTCCTGACGCGAGATCGTAGAGGTAGGTCGTCTGTAATCCGTCGGCATTGATCACATAGCTGGCGAGTTTTCCATCCGGCGAAAAGTCTCCCGCCTCGGCTTCCCATTGGACATCAGTAAGCCATCTCAGCTTCTTGCTCGCGACGTCGACGATGCCTACGTTTAAATATCCACCCTTCTCGTTGGACATAACCAGCACCGACTTCCCATCCGGCGAAACTGCCGTACCGAAATACACAACGTCGCCCTTATGCGGCGTCAGTTCTTCTGCCTTGCCCGACGCCACATCAATTAGAAAAACGCTGGCATCGGTGTCTCCCGAGTTGAGCCGGTTGGCCAGGATCGATCGGCCGTCCCGACTCCACACCCTCAGCTGCCAGGTATGGTCCTTGGTCTTTTCATTCGTCAGGTCTCTTACCGCGCGTGAATTCCAATCGAGCACTGCAACGTCGCTGGCGGGCGATGACTTCAGCTTGTAGCTCAGCGCCAACGTCTTTCCGTCCGGCGAAAATTGCGGATTCGTCTCAGAAACATCCGGCGTATTCGTCAGGTTCAGGGGAGTCCCGCCGCCGCTGGCGACGGCAAACAGGTCGTAATACTCGCCGCCGCCGAAGTCTTGGTGGTAAACGATCCACTTTCCATCCGGCGACCATACCGCTCCGCTCTGCCGGTCGTCCGACACCGTCAATTGAAGCGGCCACCCTCCCTCCGAACTCACCATCCACAGGTTGGCTCGCCCGGTCAGGTTCGTCGTGAAAACAATCCTCTTTCCGTCCGGAGACCACGCCGGAGAGCTGACGCGTCGACTGTAGAAGAAGTCCTCGATCGGCACCGCTCGAGCCGACCGGCTCGGCGGCGAGTTGAGTGACTTTGCATCAGTCGGTTGCCGGTCGTTGGGAGAGTCAGCGCCGTGCAGAACAGGCGTTAGCCCGAACAGCACTGCCAGAACGGTGATGAAAATTCCTGATTGGATGCGGCACTTGCGATGGGCCAACATGAGTCCTCCAGAAACGCCGGAGCTAGGTTACCGGAACCGAAGACGTTTTCGATATACTAAGTGGTTTGAGTGCCAACCGTATCCGGTTCCGGATCGCCCGCGCGCATCCGACCGTCCGGCGGGGAATCTATAACGAATAAGCATTTTTAGCGACCGCCGGGCCTTGCCGAGCAACGCCGCGGCCACGGAGTTTGTCATCCTTGTCCACTGTCTTGATGAACGTTGATAGCGAGAAGCTGGAGCGAGTTATGGATTCGTTCCGCCGCTGGGGCTACCTGCAAGCTGACCTCGATCCGGTCGGCCATTTTGTCCCAATGGCCCACCCTGAACTCGATTTATCGGGCGAAGAAGCCGACGCCGCGCGCCGCATCTATTGCGGCAGCATTGGCGCGGAATTCATGCACATCGCCGATCCCGAGCGCCGCCGCTGGATTCAGGAGCGCATGGAATCGGAAGACTCGATGCCCGTCAACCGCGAGCGAGTCCTCGACGAACTGGTCCGCGCCGACATTTTCGAGCAAACGATCCATTCTCGTTACATCGGCACCAAACGCTATTCGCTCGAAGGCAACACCGCGCTCATCCCGCTGCTCGACGAAATCCTGAACTCCGCTTCCGAGAACGGAGCCGAGCAGGCTGTCCTGGCCATGAGCCATCGCGGACGCCTCAACGTCATCATCAACATCGTCAGCCGCCCGGCAGCAGAAATCTTCGCCGGATTCGAAGACGTCGATCCCCGCAGCGTTCTCGGTGGCGGAGACGTGAAGTATCACATCGGCGCCACCGGTATCTTCACTGGAGCCAGCGGCGGCAAGCTGCGCATCCATCTGGTGTCGAATCCCAGCCACCTCGAAGCGGTAAATCCTGTCGCCGAGGGACGCGCGCGTGCCAAGCAGACGCGCATCGGCCGCGACGGCAAAGCTAAAGTTCTGCCGCTCATCATGCACGGCGACGCGGCTTTCGCGGGACAGGGAATCACCGCCGAAACCTTGAACCTTGCCACTCTTCGTGGCTACACCGTTGGCGGCACCGTGCACGTCATCGTTAACAATCTGATCGGTTTCACCGCCAACCCCAGCGAAGCCTATTCGGGGCGTTTTTCCTCAGACCTCGCCAAGCGCTTGCCCATTCCCATCTTCCACGTGAACGGCGAAGATCCTGACGCCGTCGTTCGCGTCGGACGCATGGCGCTCGAGTATCGTTACGAGTTCGGCAGCGACGTAGTGGTTGACCTCATCGGTTTCCGCCGTCACGGCCACTCCGAGGTCGATGACCCCACCATCACCCAGCCGATCCTGTATCGCAAGATTAAGGACCGTCCGCTGCTGTATCTCTCTTACGCTCAGCGCGTGGGAATCGATCCGCATCCCTTTGTCGAGAAGTTCCAGTCCGAACTCGACACCGCGCAAAAGGCCGGCAAGAGCATGGCCAAGAAGCCGGTCATGCGCCAATTGCCCAGCTACTGGGCGCCGTTTCATGGTGGCCCCTACAATCCGGCCGACGAAGTTGACACCGGCCTGCCCGCGGCTGAGCTCCAACGCATCACCGAAGGACTGACGACCTACCCCGCCGACTTCCATATCCATCCTAAGGTGCAAAAGCTGCTCGAGCAGCGTCGCGAGATGGGCTCCGGCAAGCGCCCGCTCGACTACGGCATGGCCGAGGCGCTGGCGTTCGGCTCACTCGCTTTACAGGGCACCCCCATCCGCCTCAGTGGCCAGGACAGCCGTCGCGGGACCTTCAACCAGCGGCATTCCGTGCTCATCGACATCATCGACGAGAAGGAATACGTTCCGCTCTGCCACCTTGCACCCGGACAGGCGCGTGTCGAGATCTACAACTCCGAGCTGTCCGAAGCCGCGGTGATGGGCTTCGAGTACGGTTTCTCCCGCGATTTTCCCGAAGCGCTGGTGATGTGGGAAGCGCAGTTCGGCGACTTCGCCAACGGCGCGCAAATCATCATCGACCAGTTCATCGTCGCCGGCGAAGACAAGTGGGACCTGTTGACCGGCCTCGTACTTCTGCTGCCGCACGGTCACGAAGGCCAGGGGCCGGAGCATTCGTCGGCCCGCATCGAGCGCTTCCTTCAGCTTTGCGCTCGCGATAACATGCAGGTCGCTCAGCCTTCCACCGCGGCGCAGTATTTTCATCTTCTTCGGCGGCAGGCAATGCGCAAGTGGCGCACGCCGCTCATCGTCTTCACGCCTAAGAGCATGCTTCGCCATCCCGAAGCTCTGTCACCGCTCGCTGATCTCGAGTTGCCGCGCTTCCGCACCGTCCTGCCCGACGAAACCGCACTCGACGCCAAGCGCGTTCTCCTCTGCTCGGGAAAAATCGGCCACGAACTCCGCATGGAGCGCCGCAATCTCAAGCGCTCCGGTCCAGCCATCATCATGCTCGAGCAGATGTATCCCTTCCCCGAAGACGAACTAACCCAGACCCTCGACCGCTATACACAGGCGACCGAGTTCATCTGGGTACAGGAAGAGCCGGCCAACATGGGAGCGCTTTCGTTCGTCGTTCCGCGCCTGAAGCGCATCGTAGGGCCAAAGCTGCGGACCATCAAACGTGCCGCCAACGCCACGCCGGCCACGGGTTCAACCAAAGCCCACGAGCTCGAGCAAAAGACTCTGATCACGCTCGCCTTGGGCAAGGCTCAGTAGACTTCGAACGACTACACGCAGCGGGCCAGCAGAGTCCGTTGCGTCTTCTCTTAGCGTTACTCCTTGAATATCAACGCTATCCGATATGTTTACCCTTACGTACCTGTTTAGCGGCCAGTAGACCTGCACCTCGTCTGGCCGAGTCACCTACCCGCCCCCGCCAACCTATGAAAAACAGGATAGTAGCAATATAGCCACTACCAAATATAGGAAGTAACACCTCTACTCCACCCGTAACACATTGAAAACAATTGTGAATATTTGTTAATCGAATGGCTACGTTCGTGCTCTTGCAGCATGGGGCGAAGTCGATATGTCGGCTTAGCCGGTCATTTTCAATCCCATCAGTGAAGCGGAGAGAGCAATGAAGAGAAGCACATTAGTTCGAATCTCCTTGGTCAGTATCCTGCTGCTCTTATCGACTTGGGCTTTTGGCCAGGCGATCAGCGGCGACCTCCTTGGGGTCATCAAAGATTCTACTGGCGCCTTGGTGCCGAACGCAGAAATCACTGCGACGAACGCGGGTACCAATGCTAAAACCACCCAACACTCGAATGGGCAGGGCGAGTATCACTTCGTTAACTTGCCCCCGGGTAAGTACACACTGACGGCCTCTTCGTCGGGATTAACGGGTACAGAGGAGGGCGTCAACGTCGAACTGAACAAGAAGGCAACAGTCGATGTCACGGTCTTCCCGGCCGGGACCGCCACTACGGTTGAGGTCAGCGAAGAGGGTGCGACCCTTGACGCCACGACGCCCACGATTTCTACGACCTTCACCGCCAAGGACGCTGCGGACGTGCCGATCTCGGCTGGCGTCAGCGGCGTTCTGAATTTGTCGCTGTTGAATGCTGGCGTGGCCAGCTCCGGCGGCCTCGGTGCAGGTTCTGGCCCGGCAGTGGGCGGAAACCGCCCCCGCAATAACAACTTCACGATTGAAGGCGTGGACAACAACAGCCTTTCCGTGACTGGCCCGCTCATCGAGATTCCTCAGGATGCGGTTGGCAGTTTCACCGTGCTGCAAAACCAGTTCTCGGCTGAGTTCGGTCATTCTTCCGGTGGCCAGTTCAACCAGACCATCAAGAGCGGCACCAACCAGTTTCATGGGACCGCGTACGAGTACTTCCAGAACCGCGATCTGAACGCAGTTGACTCGCAATACGCCCAGTCGCAGGGTTACACCAATGTGTCGAACCCGCGCTACGACAACAACCGCTACGGCGGCAATTTAGGCGGACCGATCATCAAGAACAAGCTGTTCTTTTTTACCGACTGGGAGTACAACACGATTGGCCAGGTCGGCAATTCCTCGACCGCCTGCGCACCTACCGCGGCGGGTTACTCGATGTTGAACAACATGTTCCCCAACAGCGTCAATCTCCAGCAATTGGAGAAATACCTTCCGGCCGCCTCCGGTGGCGCAGTCGTCTGCTCACCATCGATCCAGGTTGCGGCGGGAACCCCGTCATTTTTGGCCAACGGTAGCTCAAACCCCAACTTCGCCGCGCAAGCGGTCAACATCCCAACCGGCGACATCGGCTTCAGCGGGCCCAGTTACCAGAACTACCTGAATACCGCTAACTCTTTCGATTGGGTCATCGGCCAGAACGACTCGCTGCGCGGCCGTTTGGCTTACACCAAGAACACTGGGTTCGATACCAATGCCCAATTGCCGACGTTCTGGGATACGCTCCCAACGACCTACTGGCTGGCGACGCTGGCCGAGTATCACAACTTCGGTACCAGCGTAAACAACGAGTTCCGTTTCGGGTTCAACCGCTACGCCAACGTTACCCCGACTGGCTCGCAGACCTTCCCCGGTCTCGGCGGTGTATTTCCGAACCTGGTGTTTACTGATCTCAACTCAGTTCAGCTCGGGCCCGATCCCAACGGTCCCCAGGAAACCATTCAGAACACCTACTCATTTGTGGACAACGTCAGCTGGGTGAAAGGGAAGCACAACTTCCGGTTTGGCGGTGAATTTCGCTGGTATATCAGCCCGCAGACGTTTACTCAGCGCGTGCGTGGCGACTATGAGTGGAATTTCACGTCAGACTATCTGAACGACTACGCCGCAGGGCTGAACGCTTCCGATCCCCTCGGCGAGCGCTCTGCCGGCAACGTGGTGTACTACGGCAATAAAAAGGCGGTTTACTGGTATGCCAACGATTCGTGGCGCATCAGTCCCACCATCACGTTGGATTTTGGCCTGCGCTACGAGTACACAGGCGAGCCACAGGGCACTCAATTGCAGGCACTGAACGCGGCTGCGAGCGTGCCTGGGCTCATCAACTTTACCGCGCCTACGGCAGATAAGACCAATTTCCTGCCCCGCTTAGGCATAGCTTGGTCGCCCAATTCCCAGACGGTCGTGCGCGCGGGATACTCGATTGCCAGCGACGTCCTCTATGACAACCTGGGCATTTTGTCGCTGCCGCCTGAAGTGTCGCAGACTTGCGACACCAGCATCCTCGCCCAATACACCCCTACCTCGGGCTGCTTTTGGTCACCTAATAAATTTTTGGCCAGCGGGGGTCTGCCGTCAGTTCTCGGCGCGATCACCGATCCGGCGACCGCCCGTTCTCTGACCACCGCTTACATTCCCAACCAAACGCTGCCCTACACCGAAAGCTGGACGGCCGGCATTCAGCGCCAGTTCGGCAGGGTATACACCTTGGAAGTTCGCTATGTGGGGAGCCACGGAATCGATCTGCCGGTCCAGACCCGTCTGAATCGGCAGTCAGAAGTCCAACCTTGGGCGTACCTGCCGACCTATCTGGCAGCACCGAGCCAGGCAACGTTAGACAGCCTGCCGTACACGACGACCAGCCAGGCCGCTTGTAATCACCCTGGCTGTGCGTATTCGCTGGCGAACTTTGGCAGCTTCGTCCAGTCCTATGCCAACGCTGGATTCAACGCCAATAACATCGTTTCATTCCAACCGTATGGCCAGTCGAGGTACAACGGCCTGAATGTGCAACTGCAACGCACCTTCACCAACGGCCTGCAGTTCCAGGCGGCTTATACCTGGAGCAAACTGCTCGACAACTCGACGGCAGACGTCTTCTCGACGGTTCTGACCCCGCGTCGTCCGCAGGACTTCCAGTGCTGGAACTGCGACATGAGCATTTCCGCTCTCAATCACAGCCAGCGTTTCACGGCGTTTGCGGTCTGGGACATCCCGTACTTCAAGCATAGTGACAACTGGATGATGAAAAACGTCGTGGGCAACTGGCAGTTCTCGCCGGTTTACACCCTGCAGGCTCCTGAATACGCCGACTGCCAGAGTGCGGTTGACGCCAACCGGAACGGCGACTCGACTGGTGACCGTTGTATCTTCAATTCCGCCGGTGTGTCGGGCACCGCCTCGGGTGTGACGGGGTTGACGAACTCGAATGGGCAGACCGTCGCTTACCTGGCGAATGATCCGACGGCGCAGTACATCACGGCTGGTTCCGGCACGTTCCCCAACGTCGGACGCAACACCATTGCTACGCCGTGGGAAAACAACTGGGATCTCTCGGCCCTGAAGCGCATTAACATCACCGAACGCCAATCGGTTTCCTTCTCCGTCACGGCGTTCAATTTGTTCAACCATGCGCAGTACGTGCCCGGTGTCATCAGCGATGTCGAGTCCTTCGGGCAAACCGCCGGTCCGATTCGCAATGCACTGATCCCTTCGGTGAGCGGAGGGGTTCCTAGTCCAACGTTCCAGCAGTGGAATTCGGTCTTTTCGAACCATCCGCGCCAGTTGATCCTGGTTGTCAAGTACAACTTCTAATTCGCTGAAACAGCTTGTTGTACTCGGGGAGCCTTCGGGCTCCCCATTTTTTGGGCGTCCCACGATTGAGGACGGGCGATTGTTTTGCACGGCAGAACAAAGGGGCTAAGCGTTCGGCCGCACACATCGGCTGCTTCCATCGTCGGGCGCAAGCGCTTGGCCTTCACAGGCTGCTCAAAATTGGCCTTCGCGACAGGTTCGTATCAGGGCATGACTTCAGTCATGCCGCAAAGCGTTCAAAAATAGAGGCGGCTTCAGCCGCTGTGTTCCTCTCCATTTTCTAAGAAAAAGCTCTTTCAGCTTTCTGTTCAGGCGGGTAAATGGGCGAGTTGCTCCTTCTGTCAACTCACGACAGGCATGCAGGGCCAGGTTCGCTAAAGTTTCGCCGAAGGATACTCAGAAGTGAGGAGAGAAAGGAGTCCAAAATAGGGTTATAACAAATGTTATAAGGAGGGAATTCTAGATGCCGCTCGTGAGGCTCGGACCCCATGAAGCAACCCCTTTTCCGAGCCCCACGCAGGATGGTCGGAGCAACTCCTGACCTTCCGAGCAGGCATGCCGTCTGTGAAAAGCGGCAATGTTACATGCGCCACAACCCGACTTGCCATCCATAGTGCAACTACAGTTCCAACCGACCTCATTGCGCAAACTATTGATATAACGGCTTCAAGCTGAAGTCCTCGGCTGCGACTCTCTCGAAATCTGTAGCCTTGGCCAGCTGCGCATACAACTTCTTGGAGGGCTTTCTCCAGTCTCTTGCCAGCCAAGATGTTCGGCGTGGGAGGTGGCAACTCTGCTATATATAGGCTCTCGGACCAATCTGATGTGCGCTGCTGCCCTATCCAAGACCTCCAATCTGATCAAGTTGGCCATCGATGGCGGCCAACCTGTTAGAACTACGCCCTTTCCGGCGTGGCCAGTCTTCTCGGAGGAGCAGATTGAAGCTGTGAGCGTGGTTCTCCGCTCGGGGAGAGTCAACTATTGGACTGGCGACGAAGGCCAACGGTTTGAGCGGGAGTTTGCAGCGTATACGGGCGTTAAACACGCTCTGACCGTGGCAAACGGCACTTTGGCGCTGGAATTAGCGCTGTACGCACTGGGGGTTGGTCCCGGCGATGACGTCGTAACCCCCTGCCGTTCCTTCATCGCATCAGCAAGTTGCGTCGTGATACGAGGCGCGCGGCCAGTCATGGCCGACGTCGATCGCGATAGCCAAATGATTACCCCAGAAGCACTTAGACAGGCCATCACGCCGCGCACCAAGGCCGTTATTGCTGTTCACCTTGCAGGCTGGCCGTGCGATATGGATTCGATCATGGCCATTGCGGCCCAGCATAACATTGCCGTGATTGAGGATTGTGCTCAAGCCCACGGCGCACGCTATAAAGGCCATCCTGTTGGTTCGATGGGACATATAGGCACCTATTCGTTCTGTCAGGACAAGATCATGACCACCGGCGGCGAAGGCGGCATGTTCGTCACGAACGATCAGGATCTTTTCGACCGTGCGTGGAGTTACCGGGACCACGGGAAAAGCTACGAAGCGGTTTACGGGCGCGAACATCCTCCCGGCTACCGCCAAGTGTATGAGTCGATTGGCACAAACTGGAGGCTGACGGAGATGCAATCGGCTCTGGGGAGAGTCTCTCTCCGCCATTTAGATGCCGATTTGGGACGACGCAGACTGCACGCTTCACGATTGAACGCGGAGTTCGAGGACATCCCTGCACTGCGGGTAACCCGTCCGCCCGACCACGTAAACCACTCATATTACAAGTATTACGCTTTTGTTCGGCCCGGAGAGGCTGCGAAACGGGTGGGATCGAGACCGCATCATGGCTGCGATAGAAGCCGAGGGAGTTCCTTGCTATGCTGGCAGTTGCAGCGAAATTTATCTTGAGAAAGCCTTCGCCGGCTTCCGTCCGCCGGGCCGGCTGCCGATTGCGAAGGAGCTGGGAGAAACGAGCCTGATGCTGCTCGTTCACCCAACGCTGTCGGATGCTGATGTCGGGGACATGATAGCGGCGGTTCGGAAAGTCATGGAGCACGCCTCAACCTAGCTGGCAGCATCGTCGCCCTACGAGGTGCAAAGTGAAACGGGCATTATTACTGAGTGTGGCGTTACTCGCGCTAACCAGTCTTGGAATCTCACAACAGCCACCGCGTGCGCATGACGCGGCGTCGGCGTCACGAAAGCACGTGTTCGTGAACGGCAAGCCACTGCCGGCCAACCAGGTAATTGTCAAAGATGGCGTCAGCTACGTGGATGCCTCTGCACTGGCCGAAGCCCTGGGTGCATCGGTGCAATCGGAAGAGACCGGCTTGATTATTCGTGCCGATCAGCCAACCTGCAATTGCGACAAAGCCACACCTGTGGTTGAGGGGGAACACTTTTCCGAACGGTTTCGCGGCGACGTTGCGGGAGTGCCCGACGAGATCGAGAGCCTACGGGCGGTGGTGCTGAAAAAAGAAAAGGTCCCCCTCGGGCCGAGGTTCGACGCCATCGACCGCAAGCTGTCGCTGTCGATCGTTCACGTTCAGACCCCCGCTGATTCTGCCGTCTACTATGCGCTGTCGTATGCCAACAACGCACTGGCGATCGCGTACTACAAGGAATCGCGTGGCGTTGCTGCCGATGAGGCGCAAAAAAACTTGCTTGATTCGATGATGTGCTCCATGGAGAGCAAGTTCGCGCTGATGAAGGGGACCCTGTTACCTGGCGGCTCGTGTAGCGTGTTCAAACGCATGGAGTCGCAGTTGACTCCTAAGCCGGCAGAACCGCCGGAGTGAGCATGCAGTCGAGGTCGAACGTGTTTTGCGAAGCGCGCGGGTCACCATACAATGCATCTGGGGCTGCTTGCGGTCGCCGGGCCTGTAGCTCAACGGTTAGAGCAGGGGACTCATAATCCCTTGGTTGGGGGTTCGAATCCCTCCGGGCCCACCATCTCCTGCACTTGCGAGCCAATTACATGCGAACCCGCGATAGCCTCCCGGTCTCAACTGTACGGATAAAAAATAAAAAAGAGCAGCGAGAGTCCAGTGAGGACCCACAGACCGGGCTTCAACTGGTCGAATTGTCCCGCCACCAGCTTGCAAATCGGATAAAGAACGAATCCCGCCGATATTCCAATCGCAATGTTGAAGGTGAACGCCATGAGCACGACCACCGCGAAGGCCGGTATGGATTCGGAGTAGTCCGTGAAGTCGATGCGGGAGATGGCCGCGAGCATGAACAGTCCGACGATGATCAACGCTGGTCCGTAGGCCTGTGCGGGGATCGCGGCGACGAACGGCGCGAAAAACAAGGTCAACAGGAAACAAGTTCCAGTGACGAATACCGTGAATCCGGTGCGGCCCCCGGCTTCGATGCCGGTGGCGGATTCGACGAACGCGCCTGCCGTGGTGGTTCCGAGAGCAGGCGACAAACTGGTCGCGATTGCATCGACCAGCATAGGGCGCTCGATCTGCGGCAGCTGTCCGGTCTCATCGAGAAATCCGGCGCGCGCCGAGAGGCCAATCAATGTGCCCATGGTATCGACAAATGCCATGATGAAGATGGTCAGCACTACAGGGAAGGCCCGCCAGGTGAGCGCCCCACGAAAATCAAGCTGCCAGAAGATGGGTCGGATGCTCGGTGGCAAACTGAGCAGATGTTTTGGCGGAGGGGCAGTCCCGAGGACGAACGCGACAAGTGCGGTGATAACGATGCCGATCAAGATCGCGCCGGGAATCTTTCGGATTGTGAAGATCGCCAGCAGTACGAATCCAAAGATTGCGACAAGAGCAGGATGCGAGGTCAGGTGACCCGCCTGGACCGGGGCGCCGGGCACGCCTAGCTTCACCAGTCCAGTTTCGTTCAAGCCGATGAAGGTAAGGAACAAGCCGATTCCGACGGCAAAGCTGTGGCGGAGTGAGGTGGGAACACCATCAACGATCCACTTACGCAAGCGAAACACGGTCATCAGAATGAAGAGGATTCCGGCAATGAAAATGGCGGCCAACGCCGTCTGCCAGGCAAATCCCAGCATCTTGCAGACGGTGAATGCGACGAAAGCATTCTCGCCCATGTAAGGCGCGATAGCGAACGGCCGATTGGCGTAAAAGGCCATGAGATAACAGCCGGCGACTGCGACCAGAATGGTTGCGACGAAGGACGGGCCTTCCGGTATTCCCGCGGCCGAAAGGATTGCCGGATTTACCACCACAATGTAAGACATGGTGGTAAACGTAGTAATTCCGGCCAAGACCTCGCGGCCGGGCGTGGTGCCGTATTGCTCAAAGCCGAAGAGCGCTTCCAGAAATTTCACCCAGCGAAGCTAATTGGCGGCGACCGCGAAGTCAACGGTAGAACATTTGCTCAGGATGCGATGATGACGCGTCGTGCTATGGTGGCGACAAGCGCACCAGGCGATCTTCATTGAACCTCGTTCAAAGCGGCGCAGTCCGAAATGGTTGAACGTTCGCACGGCATTGAGTTCCGGGAGCACGGGACGGGTGTGCGCCACCTGGCGCGGATTTGCGAATGCCTCCCGCCAGCGACCTTTGCCGCAGCCTGTCGCTTCCTCGGCGATTCTCCTGATCCAGACTCCGCGGTCGTCATGCTGGAACGCCTGCTTGAGTCAGGGCCGGAGGGTTGGGCGAGTACCATCGCCGGACAGCCGAGCTTGCTGCATTACGCGATCGTCGTGTTTGGACACAGCGCGTGGCTGGGCGAAACGCTCTTGCAGAACGGCGATTTATTTCAAAGGTTTAACGGCGACGAAAAGCTAGAACACTCTTTTTCGAAGGAAGAATTCCGCCAGGAATTCTCCCGGTTGTGCTCCCATTCTGCTGCACATGACTTGGCTATGTCGTTAGCTCGTTTCCGAAAGCGGGAGTACGCGCGAATTCTGCTGCGTGACACACTCGGGATTGCCAAATTGGCGGAGACGACTGAGGAGATCTCGGCGCTGGCTGACGCTTTAATCGAAGAGGCTTTGTCGGCTGTGACCGAAAAGTTACGGCAGCGATATGGAAGTCCGCGATGGGTGGGCAGTGAGGGGCAAGTGCAAGACTCGAGGTTTTCCGTGTTGTCGCTGGGAAAACTGGGAGGCAACGAACTGAACTACAGTTCGGACGTCGATCTGCTGTTTCTCTACGACAGCGGAATTGAGCCGACGGGCGCGGCGATATCAAACCGCGAATACTACATTCTCATGGCACAGGACATCACAGAATTACTGAGCCGGCGGACGCGGGAAGGACAGGTCATGCGCATCGACCTGCGCTTGCGCCCCGAGGGGCACGAAGGCGAACTGGTCGTGCCACTCCCGCGGGCGATCCAGTACTACTCAGAAGTTGCCCAGGACTGGGAATTGCAGGCCATGATCAAGGCCCGCCACTCGGCGGGCGATGCGAACTTGGCTCGCGAGTTCGTTCGTGCGGTAGCGCCCTACGTTTATCGTCCGACGGTAAACTTCGCAGCCGTTAAGACAGCCCTGCAGGCGAGGGAACGAATTGACAAGCGAGGCAGGCACCTGGTTTCAGGACCATCTGCAAGAAGGACCATCAATGTGAAGCTCGACCGGGGAGGCATTCGCGATATCGAGTTCCTGGTGCAGTGCCTGCAGCGAATGTACGGCGGAGAGGAACGATGGCTGCGCTCGCGCGGAACATTGTCTGCGCTACAGAAGCTTCACGACAAGCAGCACATCAGCGGGAAAGACTTTCATAACCTGAACAAGGCGTATGAGTACCTCCGGCATCTCGAACACCAATTGCAGCTGCGACAAGGGCGGCAGAGCCATCAGCTTCCGACGGACCCGACGGAACTAACAGTGTTGGCCAAGCGCATGAGCCGGGTTGAAGCGGGAGCTCCGTCGCCAGACGAATTTGAGTCGCAACTCCAGGCGAAAATGGCGGCGGTCGCAGACATC
The DNA here is from genome assembly GCA_963749635.1 of uncultured Acidobacteriaceae bacterium. Lineage (GTDB taxonomy): Bacteria > Acidobacteriota > Terriglobia > Terriglobales > Acidobacteriaceae > DASRAA01. The sequence continues at coordinate 102,020 of CAVVNW010000008.1, read as the reverse complement.
TACCGCCGCATTGTTTACCAGGAGCAGAGCCAGGAGTTTATCGACGCCCAGGGGAACCTGTGGTTGCAATCGCAAGTTTCGCCGTCGGCAGAGTATTCCCACAGCCAGATCATGCAGCGGCTGGCGATCGACTCGCCCCAGTTGCTCACGGTTGTTGTCCGAGCCGATTTGTCGACACATGCACGCAGAAATGTTGACCGTTTCCTGAGCTCGGCGACAACCAGTTCGGAACGCTACGCGGCTGTAGTCCGCGCTCCTCGGGCAGTCGAAAGCGCAATCGCAATTTTCGAGTGCAGCGATTATCTGACCAACATTCTGGTACGTCATCCAGCAGACGTCGTTTTACTGGAAGGACTCAACCAGCATCAGGCTGCCGCACAGAATAAATTGTTTCCAACGGCCGACCTGCGAACCACTGAGGTAATTGATCCTATCCTTTCGTACTTGGCGAAACGTGAGATTGGTCGTGCGGAAGCCCTATCGCTATTCCGTCGGCAATTTCGCCACGCGCTTTTTGTGGCCAATGCGCGCGAGGTCTATCACCCGCGAGGCGTGCATGAAACGCTGGCAGAAAATAGCAGCGCCGCCGACAAGGCGATTGAATATGCGCTTGCCATTGCCGATCCCCCGGCGGGGTTCGCAGTGATGGCTCTGGGACGGTTAGGCAGTGGCGAGTTTGATGTGCTTTCGGATGCTGACCTTTTGTTTGTGGCGGAGAATTCAACCGCAAGGAAGGACACCAGCAGGGCAGCAGAGCGCGTCGTGGAAGTGCTTACTGCGTACACGCGCGACGGAACTCTGTTTCCGGTCGACACGCGGTTGCGACCTGGAGGGCGTGAAGGCGATCTGGTGACAACGCCAGCGCAACTGGCGCAGTATTTCGCGCGCGACGCTCGAGCGTGGGAGGCTATTACGTACTTGCGCATGCGACATGTCGCCGGCGACCCGGAGGTGGCCGAAAAAACGCTGGAAGTTGTACGCCAGGGCATCGCGGCTGTGGCAGGTCGTGCGGGTTTCGAACGAGACCTGGACGATATGCGGCGGCGACTCGAGGAGAGCGACTCACATCCGAACCTGAAAACTGGCGCGGGAGGGACGTACGACATCGACTACCTCACGGGAAGGTTGCAGGTGAAACATGGGGTGTGGGGAAGTTGCAATTTGTCGGAGCGTGCCAATGTGGCAGGCCTGCATGGCTGGCTTGCTGAGGAAGATGCGAAGGAATTGGCCGAGAATGCGCAATTTCTGCGATTGCTGGAGCATAACGTCAGGTTGGTCACCGGCCGGCCAGGAAAGTGGATACCGAAAGCGGTGCACGCCCGTACATGGGTTGAAAAACTGATGGCACCGGCTCTACGAGAAAGTGAGAGGCCATCGCTGGATGACAGGGTGGATCGGGTGGTGCGCCGAACACGGGAGATATATCTCAAATACCCTTTTTGATTGAACGGCTTCCGCGGCGGGTGATAACTTAGAAGGTTCGGGAAAGCCCGGTTATCCCTCTTGGCAGGCTGAGGCAGCGTGCGAGGTGAGCGCGCGTTTAGGCCATGATGTGAGGTTTGGGTGAGTTGTTCTACATTCACCGCCGGGACTCTGCGACTGGCCCGATACGGCAAAATCTTATACTCCGGGTTTTCATTCCCGACCCCTACTCCTGAGGTGTCTAGTGGCAACTTCGTACAATGGCATTCCTTTACCAACCAGTGGGTCCAAAATCACATTTGAAGATGGCAAGTTCGTCTTCCCTGACAACCCAATCATTCCTTTTATCGAAGGCGACGGCACGGGCCGCGACATCTGGAAGGCTTCCGTACGAGTTTTCGACGCGGCAGTCGAAAAAGCGTACGGCGGGAAGCGTCGGGTAGCGTGGTATGAAGTGTTCGCCGGCGAAAAGGCGATGAGTCGATTCAAGACGTGGCTGCCGGATGATACCGTAGCAGCCTTTCGCGAACTACGCGTGGGTATTAAGGGACCTCTCACCACTCCGGTAGGCGGCGGCATCCGTTCGTTGAATGTGGCGCTGCGGCAGATTCTCGATTTATACGCCTGCGTACGGCCAGTGAAGTACTACAAGGGAATTCCATCGCCGGTAAAGAATCCTGAACGGATGAACATCGTGCTATACCGCGAGAATACGGAAGACGTCTATGCCGGCATCGAGTGGAAAGAGGGAACACCTCAGACCAAGAAACTGATCGACTTCCTGAACAATGAGATGTTGGCGGGAACGAACAAGCGGGTGCGGGAAGATTCAGGAGTCGGCATCAAGCCCATTTCCATCATGGGAACGAAGCGGTTGGTTCGCATGGCCATCAAGTATGCCCTGGAGAACAGCAAGAAGTCAGTGACGATCGTTCACAAGGGCAACATTCAGAAGTTCACGGAGGGAGCCTTCCGTGAGTGGGGATACGAAGTTGCCACACAGGAATTTCGCAACGACGTGGTTACTGAGCGAGAGAGTTGGATCATCGACAATAAAGACAAGAACCCGAGCCTTACCATCGAAGAGAATGCCAAGATGGTCGAACCGGGTCTGGAATTCGCTCCTCAGGATTTTCGCGACGCACTTTCGGCGGAAGTGAAGGGTGTGATGGACAGCATTTACGCGACCCATGGTAAGGGCGCGTGGAAGAAGAAGCTGATGGTGAACGATCGCATCGCTGACAGCATTTTCCAGCAGATTGTGACCCGTCCGGACGAGTATGCGGTGCTGGCTACGCCTAACCTGAACGGCGACTACATTTCAGATGCGGCGGCGGCCCAGGTGGGCGGATTGGGCATTGCGCCGGGAGCGAACATCGGCGACCAACATGCGATCTTCGAGGCGACACATGGCACGGCTCCGAAGTATGCCGACAAGGACGTCATCAATCCCGGCTCGGTCATTCTGTCCGGTGTCATGATGTTCGACTTCATGGGTTGGCACGAAGCGGCACGACTCATCGAGGGATCGATGGAACACACCATCCTGCAAAAGAAGGTCACGTACGACTTCGAACGCATGCTGGAGGGCGCAACCAAAGTGAAGACCAGCGAATTTGCGATGCACATGATTCACAATATGGAGCCCATCGCTGAGTTGGCAGCAGAGTAAACATTATCTAAACGATAGCTTTATAGTAATTCGGCAAGATACTGCAAATAAATACTTTACGAAGTGAGGAATTATGCGTAAAAAAGTTACAGTTGTGGGGTCAGGAAACGTGGGAGCCACGGCAGCACATTGGATGGCGGCAAAGGAACTGTGCGACGTCGTCCTGATTGACATCGTCGAGGGTGTGCCCCAGGGCAAGGGGTTGGACCTGCTGGAAGCCATGCCCATCGAGAAGCGCGATTCGTTTGTCTTCGGTACGAACGATTACGCAGACACGGCGAACTCAGACATCGTGGTCATTACTGCCGGCATTCCTCGCAAGCCCGGCATGAGCCGCGATGACCTGTTGAACACCAATTACAAGATCATGAGCGATGTTGTGGGCAAGGTGGTGCAATACTCGCCCAACTGCATCCTCATCATCGTGTCGAACCCTCTGGATGCAATGGCGCAGGCGGCGTACAAGTTGAGCGGATTTTCACGCAACCGAGTGATCGGCATGGCCGGCGTGCTGGATTCGGCGCGCTTCCGTGCGTTTATCGCGCAGGAGTTGAAGGTTTCGGTGGAGAACGTGACGGCGTTCGTGCTCGGCGGACACGGAGACACAATGGTTCCTCTCAGCCGTTATTCAACTGTGGCTGGAATTCCGATCACGGAACTGATTGAGCCCGCGCGTTTGGAGCAGTTAGTACAGCGCACGCGTGATGGCGGAGCGGAGATCGTCAAGTACCTGAAGACAGGCAGCGCCTACTATGCACCATCCTCGGCAGCGACGGAAATGGTCGAAGCCATCCTGAAGGATAAGAAGAAAATTCTGCCTTGTGCGGCTTACCTGGAAGGCGAGTACGGCATCAACGGACTCTACGTTGGTGTGCCATGCAAGCTGGGTTCGGCAGGCATCGAAGAGATCATTCAGATCAAGCTGACTGCCGACGAGCAGGCCGCACTGCAGAAGAGCGCAGACTCGGTAAAGGAACTGGTTGGCGTGATCGGAGTCTAATTCCGAATCGTTCTTGACGCTTGTTGCGAGAATCCCGCCTGCGAAGGCGGGATTTTCTTGTTCGCTTCGGAAACGAGCTACAGTACAGATTCCTTCTGCAGTTCCTTGACCAGCAGTTTCGAGAGGCCATCGATCGCCTTGTCCGCCGAGGAGGGATTGAATGTGTCGCTCACTCCGGTCCACACCAGTTCGCCTTCGGGCGTAGCGGTGGCGTAGACGTTGGTCTCGACACGGACTGTCTTGTCCTGGCGAAGATAGTCGGGCGAATATACGACGGGGTACACGGCCCCGTAATATCCATAAAACGACCGGTAATAAGGGTAGGGAACGACGTAGGCCTGGCCTGGGATGTAAGTCGTACTGTTTTCGACCTTTATCAGCCTGGATACGATGACCGCGTCGATTTTGAACGCCTTGACTTGAGTCTTCAGGTAATTCAAATCGAGTTGCGTGCCTTCCGGCCGCAAGAGAATTGTGTTGCCGGGGATGGCCTCTACGCCGTCGCGCGCCACCAGCTTTGACAACGCATCTTCGAAGTCGGCGCGTACTCCTGGATTGGCGCTCATGCCGAGGACAAGAATCCGATGGAAGCGGGGTCCCGAATATTCGGGGTTCTTCCAACTGGCGACTAACTTGGTCGATTTACCAAATACAACGGTTGCAACTCCAAGTACGATGCCAAACACGCAAGCCCACTTCTTCAATTCAATCCTCCGTTTTCGCTTTTGCGAATGATTCGAGACCGATGCTCGTGCTGCGTCGCTAGTTGCCGTCGTACCCCAGCGCAGCAGCTTTCTTAAACGCCTGCTCTGCTTCTGTCTTCATGCCCTTGGCGAGATAGGCGGTGCCAAGGCCTGCGGCAGCCTCACCGTACTCAGGATCCAGCCGCAGAGCTTCCTGGAAGGCGGAGATCGCCGAGTCGGGCTGCCGCTGCATCAGGTACGCCTCGCCTAGAAGATAACGGGGCTCGGCAGCGTTGGGCTGCTCTTGGATGACTTGCTGCAATTGTGAAATAGCAGCGTCAGGTCGGCGCTGCCGCAGCGCGAGACGGGCAGTTTGGACTTGCTGAGTAGCAATCACTTGCGGGTCCGCTAACTGCGCGAGTTGGGGGTACTGGCGGCGAATCAATCCGTTGGCGGCGAACAGCACAACGGCCATTACGATCCAGGTCAGGCGCGTCCACGTGCGTCGCTCTTCAGGCGCGACGAGAATGTGCTTGGAGAGTGCCGCACCCATGGCGAGGCCAGCCACCAACCCGCCAATGTGCGCGGAGTTGTCGATGCCCGGGCTCAGCCCGAAGAGCAGGTTGTAGCCGACAAAGGTGAGTAGGCTGCGCATGGTGCCTTGAATGGCGGCCTTGGGTATGGGCAGATGTCCGAGGTAAAAAACCGCAATAGATGCGCCTGCTAGCCCGAAGATCGCGCCCGAGGCGCCAGCCCCGACGGTCATCGGATGCAACCACAAACTCGCGAGGCTTCCCGCGAGACCGCAGAAGGTATACAGGACGACGTAATTCAAGCGTCCCAGCACGCGCTCGGCTAACTGGCCGAGGTTCCACAGGCACCACATGTTGAAACCAATGTGGATGATGCCAATGTGGACGTAATTCGAAGTCAGCATCCGCCATGGCTGCGAACCAAGCGACAAGGGGCCCCAGTTGGCTCCCCAACGTAAGAGTTGCTCGCGAGTGGGGGTCAGGGGCGAGGCGCCCGACACCACCATGGCGATAAATACCAGGACGTTGAGTCCCACGATGACGTGAGTTGCTGAGATTGAGGGACGTTCGGAGAGGCGCGTGATCAATTGCCCCGATGCCGTGATGGGAGGCATCGTCATACTCTGTGCGCCGCAGTAGGGACAGACCGGCCCGGCAGCATATTCACGTCCGCAACTGTGACACAACGCCATTCGACGCTCCAATTCTCAAGAATACACGTGCGACGACGAGAAACTCCGAAAGCAACCGATGACCTTGATCGCAGTTCTTCGTCCATCACTAGTAACCCACAGCCCTTGGAACTGAAGTGCGATGGGATACGTATCATCGGCATAAGGTGCGGGGCTGGTAGGTTTCGGGCCGTAAGTCACAGGCATCGACTGGGAGGCGGGACTGGCATGAGGACATCAATCGAGAGGACCGGAAAGGGGGCTTCCATGGCTGAATTCTTTTGCAAGATATGCGGTAAGAGTAAAGATGAGCCCCGAGGCTGGCGGCTGGTAATTGAGTTGGAAAAACCGGGCACCGACATCAGGAACACAATTTTCGTGCTCGACCGGTGGGATGAACAACGGGCCAGCGATCCCCACGCGGCATGTTTTTGTTCGACCGACTGCGAGAGCAAGTATCTTGCTGTCCGGCATCAGCAGCTGGTTGCCTAGCCGGATGAGAACTTTCGGCGCGCGCCAACGCTGCGTCTTTGCTTCGGGATCTGACCGAGCACGTTGTCTCATGAGTGCTCAATCAAGAAAAAAGGCCGCGCCTGCGGCCTCTCACTTTGAACTTACTACGCATTACACCCGTTCGATCTGCACAGAGTTCAACACGACATCCTTGAGCGGCCGGTCCTGCCGATTGCGGGGCAGTGCGGTAATTTTGTTGGCGACGTCCTGACCCTCGATAACTTCGCCGAAAATCGTATGGTTCCCGGTAAGCCACGGAGTCGGTGCGACGGTGATGAAGAATTGCGAGCCGTTGGTATTTGGGCCGGCGTTCGCCATCGCCAACTTGCCATGCTTATCGAATTTGTGGGGAGATCCCTTGGTCTCGTCCTGAAACTTGTAACCAGGGCCACCCATGCCCGTGCCTTCGGGATCGCCCCCCTGGACCATGAAGTCGGGAATCACCCGATGAAAGACTGTGCCGTCGTACAGGCGCGCAGTGCTCTTCTGGCGGGTGCGAGGGTCGGTCCACTCGCGGGTACCCTCTGCCAGATCTACAAAATTCTTTACGGTGACGGGCGCCTCCTGCTCGAAGAGACGGCACACGATTGTGCCTTCCGAAGTATTAAACGTGGCGTACAGACCAGGCTGTCTAGCCATGCGATTTCCTTTCCATTAAAGATTCTAAAGATTCGCGCCGGTACAGCGTGCGCGCTAACGAGTATCGTCGCTTAGCTATTGTATGGCCTATGTGTGAATCGCGGGCGGCGCGACAGATTTGGCAGCAGTTGTCCTGCTGATATGAACACCTATGGTCGCGACAAGTAGAATGAAACATTCAGACTCGAAATGATGCCGACCAACTGGATCTTCTGGATACTTTTCAACGTTTTTGTGCTGGCGATGCTGGCGCTCGATTTGGGCGTCTTCCATCGCCGTAAGCATGTCGTCGCATTTCGCGAAGCTATCGGGTGGACAGTGTTATGGATATCACTGGCAGGCGTGTTCGCGGTGTTGATTTATCACTTCGGACACGTCATGACCGGACGGTACACTCGGCCCAATTCCGAGTTGTCTCTGGAGTTTGTGACCGGCTACCTGATCGAAGAAGCACTCAGTGTCGACAATCTTTTCGTCTTCCTGGTGATCTTTCGGTATTTCGCGGTGCCGCGAAAGTATCAGCACGAGGTGCTGTTCTGGGGAGTAGTAGGCGCGCTGGTAATGCGCGGAGTATTCATTCTGGCGGGCATCAAGCTGCTGAATGCTTTCTCGTGGCTGATTTACGTGTTTGGCGCGATCCTCATCTACAGTGGCATTAAGCTGTTTCGGCAACAGGACGCGGAGATCGATCCCGGCAGCAACATCGTGTTGCGTTGGTTTCGCAAGCTGTTCCGGGTGACGGATGACTACGAAGGGCAGAAGTTCTTCGTGTTTCGAAACGGAATCCGGTATGCCACGCCCCTGGCGGTCGTGCTGGTCATGATCGAGACCACCGACTTGCTGTTTGCGACCGACTCAATTCCAGCCGTGCTTGCCATTACTCGCGAACCGTTCATCGTTTACACGTCCAACGTGTTCGCGATCCTGGGACTACGCTCGCTTTACTTCGCCTTAGCAGGAATGATGGAAGTGTTTCACCTGCTTCATTACGGATTATCGGTGATCCTGATTTTCATCGGAGCCAAGATGCTGGTTTCGCATTATGTCCACATTCCAATTGGGATCGCGCTGGGCACAGTTGCGGGAGTGCTGGTCGTCTCGATTGTGCTTTCACTGATATTTCCGCGGAAGGTGGGAGCAAGCGCGTGAGTCGAATTCTCGTGGCGGGCTCACTCGAAGCTGATGGAGTCGGCTCGCACCACGGAATGCTTACTGAATTTGCGGTCGTTCTTTAGCGGATAATCCAGCCGATAGTGCGCGCCGCGGCTTTCTTCCCGGGCCAGCGCAGAGCGAGCGATGAGCATTCCGGTTTGTAGGATGTTGTCGGCCTCGTGCGCGCGACGGTCGGTGGCTTTCGGAGCGCTGGCCTGCAAGGCCGTTAGTTCGGCCAATGCCTGACGAAGTGTCTTACCATCTCGCACGACGGCCACGTTTTGCCACATGATAGATTGCACTTGTTGGATTAACTTCTCGGTGTCGGCGGTGCTTCCGTTGCATGGAGCTCTGGACTTCGAGAGCACCTTCGTCGCTGCCGGTTGCGGCCCCATCTCGCTTCGCATCGCACGAGCGGCACGAGTCCCATAGACCAGTCCTTCCAGCAAAGAATTGCTCGCCAGCCGGTTGGCACCGTGAACGCCAGTACACGCCACTTCTCCAGCGGCAAAGAGGCCCGAAATCGAGGCTCGGCCATCGAGGTCGGTGCGCACCCCACCCATCGAGTAATGCGCCGCCGGACGGATAGGAATCAGCTCCTCTGTGATATCGATGTTGTACCGCATGCAGGTGGAATAAATAGTGGGAAAACGCTTACGGACCTTCTCGGCGTTCAAGTGGGTCAAATCCAGATAAACGGCGGCGTCAGGCCGCTTAGCGCCTTCCAACTCGTGAGCAATTGCCCGAGCCACGACATCACGCGGCGCCAATTCCGCCATCTCGTGATACTTATGCATGAACCTCGCCAACTCGAGATTACGCAGATATGCACCTTCGCCTCGCAAGGCTTCAGACAACAGGAAACGAGGAGCGCCTTTCACGTATAGCGCTGTGGGATGGAATTGCACGAACTCCATGTCACTGATTTCGGCGCCCGCGCGATAAGCCATGGCGACACCATCTCCGGTCGCGACCGCAGGATTGGTAGTCTCGCTGTAAACCTGTCCTAGTCCACCGGTAGCTAGCAGAACCGAGCTGGCGTGGACTTCGTGCAGTTGTCCATCATTGTCGAGCACACGTGCGCCAACCACCTGTCCATCCCGAACCACCAGTTCGGTGGTGAACTCGAATTCATGAAAGACGATCGGCTTTAGCGCTTGAGCCTTGAGATACAGCGCGCGCCCGATCTCGCGGCCGGTTGAATCGCCGTGCGCGTGAAGCACTCGATTGCGGCTGTGCGCACCTTCGCGCGTGAATGCGATCTTCTTTCCCGCTCGATCGAACTGCGTGCCCCAATCGATTAGTTCCTCAATACGGGCGGGGCCTTCCTCGACCAGGACGCGGGCGGCGTCTGGATTGCACAGTCCGTCGCCTGCTTTTAGGGTGTCGTCGAGATGCAGGCTGACTTCGTCATCATCGCTCAGTGCGGCGGCGATGCCGCCCTGCGCATATTGAGTATTGGATTCGGTTACCTCGCGCTTGGCGAGACACAAGACCCGTCCCGCCGCCGCGAGTTCCACCGCAGCCCGCAGGCCGGCGATACCAGCACCCACGACAATAAAGTCAGTATCAACCGGTAGTGCCTTCATGGGCATGTGTTGACCGAAACAAAACGCCTGAAATTCAGCGTTTCTTATGCTGATGGTAACACGCGCTAGAGGCCTGCGATGTGGCCGAGCAGAGCCAATTCCGGCATCGGGAAATGCAATTGGAAGGAGCCTCGTGTGGCCTGAACAGGCTTCCGTTACACTAGAAGTTTGACTCGCATACCGGTTCGTACCTCTTCGCGATCGTATGAAGTGCTGGTCGAGCGTGGCTTGCTACGCACGGCGGCGGCCGTGTTGCAGGAAGTCATTCCAGCCCACAGCAAAGTGTTTCTTCTGTCGTCGGAACCAATTCTGGCGCTATGGGGAGACTCGCTCAAAGTAGGCCTCTCTGCTTCTGGTCGATCGTTCGAAGTATTAGTGATGCCGGACGGAGAGAGTGCCAAAAGACTCGGCACGGTCGAAAAACTAGCGGCGAAAATAATGGGTCTCGGCGCAGACCGTCGTTCCGTCGTTGTAGCGCTTGGCGGCGGAGTAGTGGGCGACGTTGGCGGATTCTTGGCGTCGATCTTCATGCGAGGCGTTCCCGTCATTCAAATTCCGACGACACTGGTGGCACAGGTTGACTCCGCCATCGGTGGCAAGACAGGCGTCAACCTGGTTACAGGCAAGAATCTCATCGGGACGTTTCATCAGCCACTCTCAGTCCTGGCCGATCCAGAGGCGCTAACGACGCTTCCGGAGCGCGAATACCGCTCAGGTCTTTTCGAGGCAATGAAATATGGAGTGATTCGTAATCCGGAGATCTTTGAATTAATGGAATCCCAGCGGGATGCCCTGCTTCAACGGGACGGCGAGCTGCTGGAGCGCTTGATCGTCGACTGTGTCACGGTCAAAGCGGACGTGGTGAGTGCGGACGAGCGCGAGGGGGGCGAGAGAAGGATCCTGAACTTCGGCCACACCGTCGGGCACGCCCTGGAATCGGCAACCCGCTATAAGCACTTTCTCCATGGCGAGGCAGTTGGTTGGGGCATGGTTGCGGCCGCTATCATCGGCAGGGAAATGAAAGTCACCGATCCGGTCACCGCTGACCGCATTGTGTCGCTCATCCGTTCGTACGGCTCGCTTCCGCCTGTAAGTGTGAACGGCAAGCGCGTCGTTCGATTGCTTCAGTCCGACAAAAAGACGATGGGCGGGGTGCCTCACTTTGTCCTCGCGAGCAAAATCGGAGCCGTCGAAGTGGTCAATACTGTTCCGCCGAGTATGGTTGCTGCCGCAGTCGAAGAAATAGCAAGGTTGTCCAAACCACAATGAGCACACCAGAGCCAGATATCTCAAAGCAACCGGAGACCAGGAGTCCCCAAGGCCGGGTTGTGGGCGCGACACCTGCGGGTGCCAGCGACGAGGCATCAGCTGCGACTGCCGTGCGCGATATGTTCAGCTCGATCGCGCCGAAGTACGACTTGCTGAACCACGTGCTGTCGATGAACGTCGATCGCCTGTGGTGGAACCAGACTGCGCGTCGATTCGAGCAGGTCTTGTCGCGGCCCGATGCACGAGTGCTCGATCTATGCTGCGGGACCGGCGACATGACGTTTGCGCTTCAACGGCGAATGAAAGGCAAGTCCGCAAGACTGGTAGGTGCCGACTTTTCGCACGCAATGCTTGTTCTGGCGATGGAGAAGACGCGTGAAAGGCCCGTCCGTTGGGTAGAAGCCGATGCTCTCCAACTTCCTTTTGGCGGCAGCCAATTCGACCTGGTGACTGCGGCCTTTGGCTTCCGCAACCTCGCGAATTACGATCACGGACTGGCCGAGATCTATCGCGTGCTGGCGACCGACGGCGAGATCGGCATACTTGACTTCGGTGAACCGAAGGGAATCGTCGGGTCGGTGTACCGGTTGTACTTTCGACGTGTGCTGCCAGCCATTGGGACCATAATTTCCGGTGTGAGCGGCCCGTATGCCTATCTGCCAAGATCCGTGCAGCGCTTTCCTGCCCCAGAAGAGATGCTGGAGCGGATGCGGGCGGCCGGTTTTCGAGACGTTTCCTGGAACCCTTACACCTTCGGGATTGCCGGGCTCTACCGGGGAAGAAAGTAGCGCCGAATTTGCGCTTCGGTTTGAGACGAACCTAACGCGGGTTCACGAAGCTGTCGCGCAACGCTTCCTCAACCGAATACTGGATCACATGCGAGTAGTCAGCGCCGAGGAATTGTTGCAGTCGAGTCGTGTCCATGGTGTACGACCCGATCATGTAGGGCAGCGCCTCGGGCGGAATTGACGAAATCCCCCATTTCCAAAGCATCCGCAGAATCATCCGGCAGGCCGCACGACTCGGAACGCGCCGAATGGTGGCTTGGGCGATTCGGGCGCACGTCTCGATCGATAGCGGCTCGCCGTGTGCTGCCACATTCAGAATGGTCACCGGCGGGTCATTAAACGGCCGGTCCAGAAGATAGACCAGCAGTCGGGCCACGTCATCAACATGGACGAACTGAAAATGCTGCTGTGGATACTTCTTGCCAACTGGCAGCATCAAGGGAAGGCGTTTACCCTGCTCGCGCATGCGGGCGGCCCGCGGGCTCTTGCCTGAAGGCGTTCCACGCAGCGCGCCAACCAGGTAGTTCTGCATGCTGGCGCCAGTGAAGATGTGCGGACGCAGAATGTAGGTGCGGCAGTCGCCCAGGCTCTCAGCGCGATAGCGCACCACCTCGTCACTCTCACGTTTGTGCACCGCGTAGGGAAGCGTATGCGCCCGCAGCGGAAAATCCTCCGTGACGGGGCCCGGTGTCTCCGGGCCATAGGCGGAGACGCTGCTGGGAAAGATGAACTGTCGCACCCGTCCGCCGGTCCGGTTGACTACGCTGATGGCCTCCATTACCCGTGCGGTCCCGGCTACATTGATTTGCCACATGCGCTCGACATCGATTATGCCAGTGCGCAGTGGGTCGATGACGAAAGCCAGGTGTATTACCGAACGCGCGCCCGTGTGCCGCAATAACAGGGTGAGCTCACGGCACGAAGCCTCATCGCCCAGATTCATGGTGTGGAATTCAACAGGGTACAAAGAATCGGGTGGGCGCAGATCTACGCCCACCACGTGGAACCCGGACAAGAGCGGAAGAAGCCTCGTTCCCAGGTTGCCTGAGATCCCCGTCACCAGTACCGTCGAGCTCGACTGGTTCATCGCACTACTTTGGGGGACCGCCCGTCGGCGGTGGCACACGCGGCGTTGGCCGTCCCCCGGGTGTCGGAACTGCATTAACTGGGGCTGGTCCAAAGTACGCCTCATCGATGACCGGTGTGGCAGACTTCCCAATCTCCTCGAGCTTGTCTTGCAGTAGCTGCTGCTGAAGTGTCTTGACGATCGAATCCTTGACCTCGCTTAGCGGAATCTCCCGAATCGTAACCGCCTTGTAGATGTATGATGCCGCGGCGTCGGTGTAAACCTGCGATACTTCACCGGCCTTCAGTTGAAATACCGAATCCTGATTGACCGGCAAACTGCCCGGGCCTCGGGCACCCATGTTTACGTCGGGCGTGCCCGCTCCGGTTACGCCTGCGACTTGGTACGCGTCCTGCTGCAACTTGACTGGGTCCCCACCCGCGATCCACTGTTGCCTGATCTTTTCCGCGGCGGCTTGCTCTGCGGTCTGTTCGGCAGAGGCCTTATCACCGGAGAAGGGGTGGTGAGGAACAATAATTCGCTGTAGTGTTGCCTCCGTGTACTTGGCCTTATTACGGTCATAGTAGTCCTGAGTTTGCTGGTCAGTGGGATGCGCGTATTCTTCGGCGTAATGGCGTCTGAGTGCTTCAGCCAAAACCTGGTTGGATACAAACTGCATGATGAGCTGAACGTCGGGGCTGTTTTCAAGATGCAAGGCCCGAGCAGCATCGGCGTAGACCAACAACTTGCTATAGTTGTTGGCAAATGTTCGCTTCGTATCGAACGGCATGCTTGGCTGCAAAGCATTAGTCAACTTTTCGAACTGGGCGCGGGTCACGCTGCTGATGCAGTCCTTCGCCGGCGCCAGGTTGCCGATGGGCTCACATCCACCTTTCAAAGTAATAACGGGTTGGTCCATTCCGACCGCGTCGGGGTTTGGCGAGGCGGGGCTATTGGTGGACACAACGTTGGTCTGTTTTGCGCCTTCTGGGCTTGATGTTTGCGCAAATCCGGGACCAGTGAGGACACACGAAATCAAGAGAACGGCCATTCGCTGGTGCTGCATGAAGGGTATTTCCTCCGGGAAATGTGACGCCTGGTGCGGCGCAGAAGTTTGACAGCATCGTATCATAGGATGCCCAACCGCCCGAGACAAGCGGATCCTCTACGGAGCCAGATACCCGCGCTATGACAAACTCGCCGGACATCACCCAGCGTGAATCGGAAAAGAAGGCGGTGGCACTGAATTCCGTTTACGCCGCGGTGGCGATCACGTCCTTGAAAATTGCAGTGGGGATCTCCACCGGGAGCCTGGGTATCTTATCGGAGGCTGCCCATTCGGGCCTGGACCTGGTCGCTGCTGTCGTCACTTATTTCTCGGTGCGGGTCTCCGATAGGCCGGCCGATGCTACGCATCAGTACGGCCACGGCAAGGTGGAGAATTTCTCGGCTTTTCTTGAGACTGCGCTTCTCCTGGCGACCTGCGTGTGGATCGTTTATGAGGCCACCAAGCGCCTCTTTTTTCATTCGGTCGAAATCGAGCCCACCATTTGGGCATTCGTTGTGATGGGCATCTCCATCGCGGTCGACGTGTGGCGCTCGCGCCGCCTGCAACGCGTTGCCAGGAAGTACAGCAGTCAGGCCTTGTTGGCCGACGCTTTGCATTTCAGCACCGATGTCTGGTCCAGCAGCGTGGTGATTCTCGGGCTCCTCCTGGTGCTGGCGGGACGCACTTATAAAATCCCATGGCTGGCCAAGGCCGATCCGATCGCTGCGCTGGTCGTGGCCTGCATTGTGGTTTATGTGAGCTGGCGTCTTGCCCGGGAAACCATTGACGCGCTTCTGGACGGAGCGCCGGCTGGAATTCGCACCAAGATCATGAGTGAAGTCTCGCGCGTAGACGGCGTTCTCGCTGTGGATCGGGTGCGCATCCGCCGCGGAGGCAGCAAGTATTTTGCCGACATTTCTCTGGCTATGTCGCGCAACGTGACATTCCAGAAGTCCGAACAGGTTGCGAATGATGCGGCGTCCGCCGTGCGCCAATTGTTGCCGGAGTCGGATGTGGTGGTGAACGCGGTTGCGCGCGCCGGTCAAGGGGAAAGCCTGTTTGATCGAATCCGGGCGGTGGCAACACGCAACAACCTGAACGTTCATGACATCAGCGTTCAGGACTTGAACGGGCAGTTGCACGTTGAGCAGCACGTCGAACTGGACGAACGGTTGCCGCTCAAGGCCGCGCACGACCAGGTCACTCGGCTGGAAAGCGAAATGCGCACCGAGATTCCCGAGCTTTCCAGCATTCTGACCCACATTGAAAGCGAGCCGGCCACCATAGAAACCAGCGATGGTCCGGTGGAAGCATCCAACTTCGAGCGCCACATTCAGCAAATTAGCAGAAGCTTTCCGGAAGTGATTGACACGCACGATCTGACGTTTAAGCGTGTGGCCGGGCGTCTCTATCTGTCGCTCCACTGCACGCTGAAAGACGATCTTCCATTGGCTCGGGTGCACGCCATTCAGACCGCACTCGAAAGCCGTTTCCGTCAGGAAGTCCCCGACCTATTCCGCGTACTCATTCATCCCGAGCCGCAAACTGACAATCGCCGCTAGCCGTCGCTGTGTGTTTCAGAACAGCTTCCGCAAATCGCGGCGCAGAATTTTGCCAGAGGCTGTACGCGGAATACTCTGCACAAAGTGAATTTCGCGCGGCATCTTGTAACTACTCAGACGCTGGGCAACAAAATCGCGCATACTCGCCGAAGTCTCCTCGGTTTCAAGATATTCCTGGCGCAGAACGACGAAAGCGCACGGAATCTCCTCGCCTGCTCCGTCGACCCGCGAGACAACGCCACAGTCGCGCACCGCAGGATGCTCTAGCAAGACGCCTTCGACTTCTGCCGGTGCAATCGAGAAGCCTTTGTACTTCATCATCTCCTTGCGACGATCGACGACGTAGTACAAACCCTGCTCGTCGACGCGCACAACATCCCCCGACCAGTACCATCCGTCGCGGAGCACCGCTGCAGTAGCATCCGGGGATTTCCAATAGCCAAGCATGATCTGCGGGCCGCGCATGACCAACTCGCCGATCTCGCCGGGTGGAACTTCATTGTCTTTTTCGTCCAGTACACGGCACTCGGTTAGCGCTACGGGTCCCCCTATCGAATCGCCGCGATAAAACACAAGATCGAGATACCCCATGTGTGTGACAGGCGAAGCTTCGGTCATGCCATAGCCCTGTCGAATGGGAATGCCCGTGGACTCTTTGAAGCGCCTTGCAAGGTCAGGAGCAAGCGGTGCAGCGCCGCATTTTGCCCATCGCATGCGATGCTCGCGGGGAAACTTGCCTTGGTCGGCGGCATTACAGTATGCCAGCAAGGCCGGCGGCACGCAGAGATTTACCGTGACGTTTTCTTCGACCGCGATCCGCAACGAAGCCTCGCAATCGAATCGCGGCATAAACACAACTGTGCATCCGCGCATGAGTGCCAAATTCAGTCCGACCGTCAGCCCGTAGATGTGATACATCGGAAGGTAGCAAAGCACCACATCGCTTTCGCCGATGCATCCGGTCTCGCCCGACGTCAGCGTCTGGTAGACGTTGGCAACGATGTTGTAGTGCGAGAGCATCACTCCCTTGGGCAACCCTGTGGTTCCGCTGGAGAAGGGAAGCGTCGCGATCGTCAATCGGGAGTCGTGCTCTGGAGTGGGCAGTGCAGGGCTTCCAGAGTACGTATAGAGGCTCGACAGCGGCTCGGATCCAGAGCTCGCTCCATTGCGGATGGTATACACCTTCCGCAATGCCGGTAGACCGGACAGGTCGATTCCTTCGAGCAAGGGCCCATCGCTAATCAAGGCCACCGCCCCCGACGTCTCCATCTGGTAATGCACCTCGCGGTCGCGATAGGTCGGATTCATCGTCGTCGGGGTCGCTCCCGCCAAGGTGATAGCGTGAAACGCGACGCCGAATTCCCAGCAGTTCGGCAGAAAGATTCCAACCATATCACCGGGGCGGATGCCCGAGGCCACAAGTCCCCGTGCCATGCGTTCGACCATTTCTCCATATTCCGCGTAAGTCACGCGGCGATAAGGTGTGCACGAGGTATCAATGACGGCGACCTTCTCGCCGTGTCGCCGGCAAGCCTCGAGCACAACATCGTGAACGAACTTGCCTTCTGGGTCGGCGTACAGGGCAGTACGTTGTGGCGCTATTGGTGTTGTCATAAGGACCGCGGGTGAGTGTAGCAGGTCGCGTCAAGCTGCGACAGAGTGATTTAAAGCGATCACGGTGTCGGTGAAACCGACTGCGGATAAACTGAACTTGCATGTACTTGCTAGGCCTTATCGCCGGAACGCTTAGTCTCGCAGCATGGATATACCTGCTGACCGCGCATGGCGGATTCTGGAAGGTCTGGCGTTTGGGGGCCCCAAAACGGCCACCGGATCCCGTACGTGGGCTGGTTGCCGCAGTGATTCCCGCTCGAGATGAGGCGGAATTTATTGGCTCGACGGTCCAGTCGCTTCTGGAACAGAGGTCTGTCGAGTCGCTTCATATTTTCGTGGTTGATGACCACAGCTCCGACCAGACCGCCGAATCCGCACTTCGGGCCGGTCATGACCTCAACCGCGCTGACTCGGTCAGCGTTATTTCCGGCCGCGACCTGCCCCCAGGTTGGACAGGCAAGCTCTGGGCGGTCCAGCAAGGTGTTGACCAGGCAATGCGATTGAATCCGAAATTCTTGCTGTTCACGGATGCCGATATTCGACATTCGCCCGACAACGTCGCAACCCTCGCCGGCATTGCGGAAGCAGAGAATTACGACCTCGTCTCATTCATGGTGAAACTGCAATGCAACAGCATTGCTGAGCGCCTTCTGATCCCTCCCTTCGTCTTTTTCTTTTTTCTTCTCTATCCCCCAGCCTGGATTCGTGATCCCAGGCGCACCGTGGCAGGCGCCGCGGGAGGCTGCATGCTGATTCGGCCAGGTGCGTTACGCACCGCCGGCGGCATCGCTGCAATCCGCAATCAGATCATTGACGACTGTGCGTTGGCCAAAGCCGTGAAGCAGTCCGGCGGACGAGTGTGGCTGGGAATGTCTGCCAATACGTCCAGTCAGCGCGCCTACGGAAGTTTCGCGGAGATCGAAAGAATGATTTCGCGCACTGCATTCAATCAACTGCAGCATTCAACTCTCTTACTAGCGGGAGCAATAGTTGGATTAATCGTAACTTACCTTGTTCCGCTGGCATTAATTCTGACTGCAAACAGATGGTTGATTCTTCTCGGTGTGTCGAGTTGGATGCTGATGACGATGGCCTACGCTCCTATGGTGCGATTCTACGGTCTGAACATTCTTTGGTCGTTGGCTTTACCATTCAGTGCATTCTTTTACATGCTGGCCACGGTTCATTCAGCACTCAAATTCTGGGCCGGCCGTGGCGGCGAATGGAAAGGCCGAGCCCAGGACTTACCTGCCACCAATCACGCCAATTCCCCGGGCACCGAACAGTGATGGAATGAACGAGATGCTCAGGCGACAGAATTCCCGACGTACCGGACTGGCCCGGGCGTTGTCTAAATTGGGTTACTGCTCGCGCTCGCAAGCATTCGTGTTGGTTCGTTCCGGCCGGGTAAACGTCAACGGTCGTCGGCGTAGCGATCCGGAATATCCCGTGGTGAATGGTGATCAGATCTCGGTGGACGGTAAGCCCGTTCAGCAGACCGACAAGGTCTACTTCATGATGAATAAGCCACGAGGTTTGGTCACTACTGTTTCCGATGAGAAGGGCCGCCCGACAGTTTACGCATTGCTCGATCCCGAGTTGCCGTGGGTGACTCCGGTGGGCCGCCTCGACCAGGCTAGCGAGGGTTTGTTGCTGTTCACCAACGATTCGGAATGGGCAGCACAGGTCACGTCTCCGGCGTCGGGCATTCCGAAAACCTACCGGGTGCAGATCTCGGTAATCGCAGACGCCGAGCTGGTAAGCAGGATAAAGGCAGGCGTATGCGAAGGAGGGGAAGTACTCCGTGTACTACATGTGTCCGCCTTGCGGGCAGGGAAGAAGAACTCTTGGGTCGAGATAGTTCTGGATGAGGGCCGAAATCGACACATCCGTCGCATTTTCGCCGCTCTTGGAATCGAGGTCCTACGTCTGATTCGCGTCGCCATCGGACGCTTAGCTCTGGGTGATCTAAAGAAAGGGCAAGTGCGGGCACTTAAGCCCACAGAAAAAGATGCGATCGATCAAATGCTGGCCAGGGCAGACCATAATCGAGCCTCGGGGCCGGTAATCAGAAGACCTTCTTCAAATCGAGCTTGACCTGGGGCTGGCTGCGATCCCCTGTGATGTTGACAGGTAGGTACGATCCTGCGCCGTGCCTGGCAAAGAGAGGATCGAGCGGCTTGAGTAATACGCGCTTCGAACCGGACATCGTGTCCGATACATGCGCCTGCAACCGAACGTCTCCCGTAAAGTTGATCTGTTCGCTGCGCAATCCATACGAGCCTTTCACATTGGCGGCGACACCGGGGACGTCGAACTTCAACGAACTGAAAGTGAGCTTGCCGCCCTCAAGTGAAAACACTCCACTAAGCTGAGCAGGCACGTTCTGAATGGCTTGGTCTTCCGGCCTTCCCTGGGCCCGCCGGCTCAGAGATGCTACAGAGTCTTTGACCTTTGCGCTGCTGAAGCGAGCGTCCGCGGCCTGAAAATTACCAGACAGCTTGATCTTGTCGAGTACCCTTTGTTTGCCGGGCGGCACGAGTAGCTTGGCGCGCGCTTGCACTGAACCGGTCAGCATCGGTTGGCTTGATGCTACCGCCAGATCCATTAAGTCCTGCAACCTTGAGTTCTGAATGTCGACGTCCAATGAAACCGATTTGCCCTGCTGACCTGGCTTCCCGGCAACCTCACCTGTTGCTGACACCTTGGAGCTCAGGAATTGCGCGTTGACCGGCTGCAGGTAGGTGTTGCCATTCGTGCCGTCGACGATTGCGTGAAACTGGGTTGAGAGGTGCACCGCCCGCGCCCCACTGTCGAGTTTGAAATCCGGCGTCTCGGTGGTGCCATCGACCACGATGTTTTGCAGCACACCTGTAAAATCGCCTACCGAAGAAAGGATTCCCGATATCCCGGTGAACACCGATAAGTCGGCATTCTGGAATACGTAGTGTCCAGCTACCGGCGTCTCCGAAGGTTCGTCAAGATTCCACGGGCCGAACTTGCCTGTAGTCTGAATGATCCCCGGCGGCTTTGGGTTCGTGAGTGCGGCAGTGAAGCGCATAGGCTGCCCGATTCCTGCCCTGCGCAACGTCAGAGATCGCAATTCCCACTCCATCGGTTCACCACCTTGTTGCTTGGGTAGTACATACAGCTGGGTCCCGTCTGCATCAACTCGGTCGATCACAAAGTCGGCGAATCGGGACTTCTTGGCCGAGGATTTCTCGCTCGCTTTCCTTTCGCCTTTGGGCGGAACGTTGATTACCAGGCCATCTAACTTAACCCAGGACAAGTGTACGGGCTTACGCAGCAGTTGAAGCGGAAATGCTTCAGCGGTCAGGTGTTTGATGGTCAGGAACGGTGGCAGACCTCCGATTTCCCGGTTGGGAAGGACGAGGTTGTCAGCGGTCAGCCGGAAAACCGGGACCAAGGTGACCCGCAAGTTCTCCAATTGCACGTCACGCTGGTAGTGCTGTTTTAGAGCTAATAGAACGCGGGCTTGCAGCCAGCGCTCCAGCGGCGCAGGCACTGAGAGAAGTGCAATGGAAGCAAGTCCCAGGACCGCCACTAATGCAACCAACGACCAAAGAAGATATTTTGCCATTCGATCGAGATGCATAGGCAAATTCGTTCCAGATTGTACCCTTAGCACTCGATCATTTTGATACGGTCATTACCGTATCGAATCGAATTCATTCACATTACGAGGAACCACGCCCAGTCGCGGGAGGCTAGACGCCGAGAGCCGTTCGGACGCGTGTGACGATTTCGGGCACGGTCGTATCGACATCAACGACGATGGCGTTGGCTGGCTCCTCCAACGCGGCGAACTGACTAGGCAAGAGATCGGGATCCATGTAGTGGCCATGGCGCTGCGAAAGGCGTTGCGCGATCAGTTCGCGGCCTCCCCGCAAATAAACCAGCCGCGCATTAGGGCTAAACATCAATTGCTCGCGATATGCCTGCTTCAGGGCTGAGCAGGCAAGGACGATATCGCTTTTGGAGTTCAGCCAGTCAGCGATTGCTGCGTGAAGCGCCGCCAGCCACGGCGCCCGATCATCATCATTCAGCGGAACGCCAGCGCGCATTTTGGCCACGTTGGCGGGCGGATGCAAGTCGTCGGCGTCAACGAATCGCCAGCCAAGTGCCTCGGCCAGTGCGACGCCGACTGTAGTTTTCCCGGATCCGGTAACACCCATCAAGAGGATGACCATCGCTTAGTCGGCAGCGGCTCGCTCTTCGACAAGCCCAAGCACGAAATGGTCCATGGCGTAGGCGAACCCGTCTTCTTCGTTGCTTCTTGTCGCGAACTTTGCCAGTGCCTTGACGTCATCGGTTGCGTTCCCCATGGCGATGCTGACGCCGCTCTGGCGAAACATGAGCGTGTCGGTGGTCATGTCGCCGATGGTAGCAATTTGGGTCGTAGGGATATTCAACATCCGGGAGAGCGTGAGGACAACCTCGCCTTTGTTGGCCTTGGCGTCCGTTACGTCGAGATAGTATGGACTGGATCGGGTCGCGGAAAACGACCCGCCTTTCAGGTCTCCGAGGTCCTTTTCCGCCTGGGCGAGCGCGTCATGGTCGTCACTGACTCCGACAAGTTTCAAGACGCGGAACTGTGACATGTCGTGTGTCGTCAGCGGGCTCGCCGTGCTTCCCATTTGCTCTTCGTGATGCGCAACGTGCGGACCGGTTGGGTTGCTAACGTACCAGTCCGTGTCTGTCCACACCCACAAATCGAAGCCGGACCGAACTATTCTGTCCGCCACTGTTTGGGCGTCCTTTGCTGACATTACCAGTTCGTGCAGCACGGTCTCGTCAGGACCGACGAACAGAGCTCCGTTGAAGCACGCGAAAGGCTCGCGGACGTGAAGCTCACGGACCAGTTCACGAACCATCTGCGGAGGCCGCGCGCTGGCGATAGTAAATCGAATGCCCGAGGCATAGAGTCGCTGGACCGCAGCGGGAGCTCCGGGGGTGAGATGCTTGTTGTCGTCGAGCAACGTTCCATCGACGTCCGACACGACCAGCGTCACTCCCTTCGATGGTTGCTGGCAGATGCTCATAGGTTCGAGCCGTCCTCGCGCTTGAGGGAGCGCCAGCGATTTCGGTCACGCTGAATCAGCGCATCGGCACCCGCTGGACCCTCGCTGCCTGCCGGATAGTTGGGAAACTGTGGAGTTGGAAGCTGCGTCCACGCCTCTTCGATCGGTGTGATGATTCGCCATTCGGCCTCCACTTCATCGCGGCGGGTGAACAGCGTCGCGTCACCGCGCATGGCATCGAGCAACAGCGTCTCGTACGCAACCGGAGT
Organism: uncultured Acidobacteriaceae bacterium; assembly: GCA_963749635.1. Lineage (GTDB taxonomy): Bacteria > Acidobacteriota > Terriglobia > Terriglobales > Acidobacteriaceae > DASRAA01. Next base: position 79,488 of record CAVVNW010000008.1, on the reverse strand, counting down.
CGCTGTTCCGAATGCATCGCGGTAGGAAAAGTCCATGTTGACCCGGCTGGCGCGCATGTGGGATCCGGGTGTTTTCGCCTCAAAGTTAAGCGAAATGCCTTCGTTAGGCTGAATCCGCATCGAAATTACATTGTGATGCACATCTCCCGGGTTTCGCGCGAACAGAGCCTGTGGCGTACGTTTGAAGTGGACGGCGACTTCTGTAAGTTGGTTCGCCAGCCTCTTACCCGCGCGGACATAAAAGGGAACTCCCGCCCAACGCCAGTTATCGACGTGAAATTCGACCGCCACGTAGGTTTCTGTGTTGGAAGTGGGACTGACGCCTGGCTCCTGTCGATAGCCGGGAACATCCGCCCCATCGATCTTTCCCGGTCCATATTGCCCTCGAACCGTTCGCTTCGCAACCTCCTCGACCGACATGGGCCGAATAGCGCGCAGCACCTGCACTTTCAGTTCGCGCACCGAGTCGGCATCGAATGCCACTGGTGGTTCCATCGCGGTCAGCGTCAATAGCTGCAGCATATGATTGGCGACCATGTCGCGCAACGCACCGGTTTCTTCGTAAAACGCTGCACGATTTTCTACACCCAGCGTCTCAGCAGCTGTGATCTCGATGTAGTCGATGTAATTGCGGTTCCAGATCGGCTCGAACATCGAATTGCCAAATCGGAAAACCATGATGTTCTGCACGGTTTCCTTGCCGAGGTAGTGGTCGATGCGATAAACCGCATTCTCGGGAAAGACGTGCGACACTTCGGTATTCAGCGCCTGCGCGCTCTGCAAATCGTGACCAAACGGCTTTTCGAGGACGATCCGGGTCCAACCGCCATCACGCTCGGCAATCCCTGATTCACCCAGTCCCGCGACGATCGGCGGAGCGAGAGACGCCGAAGTCGAAACATAAAATAAGACGTTTCTGCTGGCGCCATTTTTCTGCATTTCTTCTATCTTGCCCCTCAATTTGAGATAGAAGTCGGGATGGCTCGCGTCTCCGACAAAGTAATGCAGTCGCTTTGCGAAGTCCTGCCAGCCGCTCTCGCTATAGTTGCGCGCATCTTTCGACTGCGCTGCGCCTTCGTGCATTCGTTCCCGGAACTCGTCATCGGTTAGCTCGGTGCGCCCAATTCCTAGAACATCAAAGGTCGGGTTAGTGCAACCAATACAGGCCAGGTCATAGAGAGCAGGGATCAGCTTGCGGCGAGTCAGGTCGCCAGTTCCACCGAAAATGACGAGGAGGCATGAGTCCCCTTTCGGCAGTCTCGGCTCAACAACTTTCAGTGATTCAGTCTCTACCAAGGTACTCACTTCTTTCCTCCAGCTGGCCGGACAGATTTATTGGTCACAGCGGCCCAATCCGTATGAACGAAACCTGCGTTCGGACGGTCGGTTCGCTGATAGGTGTGGGCCCCGAAGAAGTCGCGCTGAGCTTGGGTGAGGTTTTGCGGAAGTTGCGTGCTGCGATAGGCGTCGAAGTACGACAGCGACGCGGAGAGGGCGGGAACCGGAATCCCTGCCTGTACCGCTGTGGCAATCAACCAGCGCCAGGAGCGTTCAGCCTTCCGAATCCATATCATGCAATCGTAGTCGAGCATCAGGTTAGGCAGGTCGGGCTGGCGATCAAAGGCCTGCATGATGGAGTCAAGAAAACGCGCCCGAATGATGCATCCACCTTTCCAGATGCGGGCCAGTTCCCGTAGATTCACGTTCCACTGCCATTCTTGCGAACCGGCACGGATCAGGCTCATCCCTTGGGCATATGAGCATATTTTCGACGCGTACAAAGCATCGTGCACCGCCTGGATCAGCTTCCGTTTATCGCCATCATAAGCATCCGCCGCCGAAGAAAAGATTAACTGACTGGCGATCACGCGCTCGTCTTTCATGCTGGAGAGCGAGCGCGCGTCAATTGCAGCTGCGATGGTGGGGACAGGTACTCCCAAGTCGAGTGCGACCTGTGCCGTCCATTTGCCCGTACCTTTTTGCCCGGCCTTATCGAGAATCATGTCCACCAATGGGTTCCCGGATTCCGGATCGGTGGCGCGAAAGATTTGCGCGGTAATTTCGATCAAGTACGACTCGAGCGGTCCTCGGTTCCACTCATCAAATATGTCGGCCAGTTCCCGTGCCTCGAGACCCAGCGCTCTGTTCAGGATCTCGTAGGCTTCGGCGATCAGTTGCATGTCGCCGTACTCGATTCCGTTGTGGACCATCTTCACGAAATGGCCGGCACCGTCAGGGCCGACATACGTGACGCACGGGCCCGAATCGCTCTTCGCGGCGATCGCTTGCAAGACGGGTGCGACGCGGTTGTATGCCTCCCGCGAGCCACCGGGCATCAACGACGGCCCATGACGAGCGCCTTCCTCACCGCCCGAGACACCCATCCCAAAGAAGCTCACCATAGTTTGGCGGGAGTTCGCCTCGCGGCGCATGGTGTCTTTAAAGAAGGAGTTGCCACCATCGATGATGATGTCGCCCGGAGACAGATACGGGCTGAGTTTTTGCAGAGTTTGATCGACGGGATCACCCGCCTTGATCATCATGAGGATGCGCCGAGGACGTTCCAGCGAGCGGCAGAATTCCTGCAGTGACCGCGTGCCAATCAACTGCCGGTTCGGTTGCTGACTAACTAGCCGGTCAACCCAGTCGGTCTCCAGGTTCCAAACCGCCACGGCATGGCCGTGCTCCTCGACATTAAGGGCGAGATTTGAGCCCATCACGCCGAGACCGATCACGCCGAATTGCGCCGTCTTGACTCCGGTTTTCGCCGGCATGGGTGTCCCCTGCTTCCGCTCCTCAGATCACACGGCCGCGATCTCCGTGCCGCGACCTTAGGATTTCGCTTTGTCGATGGCCACGCGCGCCTTGGCCACCACATTGTCGACGGTAAATCCAAAATGAGTCATCAGGTCCTTGATAGGCGCCGACGCTCCGAAGTCGTCGTGGCCCACTGCCTCTCCGTCGTCTCCAATGTATCGGCTCCAGCCCAACGTGGCTCCGGCCTCGACGGAGACACGCGCCCGCACCGCCGGAGGGAAGACCTCAGCCCGATATTCCGCGGACTGCTTGTCGAACAGCTCCCAGCACGGCATCGAAACCACCCTGGCTTTGACCCCGTCTGCTATCAGCTTCTCGTATGCGCCAAGGCAAAGCTGAACCTCCGATCCGGTGCCGATCAGAATCACGTCCAGCGTGCCGCCAGAGTCGGCCAGCACGTACGCTCCCTTGGCTACCCCTGCCGCAGACGAATACTTCGTGCGGTCAATCGTCGGCAGCGCCTGACGAGTACAGCGCGAGAAGCGCCGGCTCATGCTTCAGTGGCATGATGCAGCGCCAGGTCTCCGATACCTCATTGGCATCAGCAGGCCGGAACACCAGACAGTCGCGGCATCGCCCGCAATGACATCAGCTGTTCGATTGGCTGATGCGTCGGTCCATCTTCGCCCAACCCGATCGAATCGTGGGTGTAGATGAAGATGGCCGGGATATCCATCAGAGCCGCAAGGCGAATCGCTGGACGCATGTAGTCCGTGAAGATAAAGAACGTTGATCCGTACGCACGAATTAACGAAAGCGTCATGCCGTTTACGATCGCACCCATGGCATGCTCGCGGATCCCAAAGTGGAAGTTACGGCCGTCGTATTCGCCGCGCTCAAAACTGCCAGCATCCTTAATAAGAGTCTTGGTCGACGGGGCAAGATCGGCCGCGCCGCCAATCAACCACGGCACGTTCTTGGCGACGGCGTTCAATACCTTTGAATTCGACTCGCGCGTCGCGATCCCCTTTGCATCGGCGGGAAACACCGGAATGTCCTTGTCCCAACCTTGCGGCAAATCGCGCTTAGTGATCAGGTCCCACTCCTTCGCGAAATCAGGAAAAGCCTGCGCCCATGCCTTGTACTTGCCGTTCCACTCTTCTTCCCATTTCGCGCCTCGCGGTACAGCCTCACCCATGTACGACTTCACTTCGCCCGGCACCAGGAACTGCGCGTCCGGAGGCCATCCGTAATTGATTTTGGCGAGCCGAACTTCCTCGACACCCAGTGGTTCGCCGTGGGCCTCAGCCGTGTCCTGCTTGTGTGGTGCGCCGTAACCGATGTGGCTGTTCACGATGATCAGTGATGGCCGCTGGGTCTCTTTCTGCGCCTCTCGAATCGCACGGTCAAGTTCAGCCAAGTCGTTTACATCGCTGACGTGCTGCACATTCCAGTGCCATCCCATGAAGCGGGTGCCAACGTCGTCTGAGAAGGCAAGGGAAGTGTTGCCTTCGATCGTGATGTGGTTGTTGTCGTAAAACCAGATCAGGTTCGACAGCCCAAGATGCCCGGCGATCGACGCGGCTTCGTTCGAAACACCCTCCATCAGGTCGCCATCGCCGCAGATCGAATAAATGCGGTAATCAAACAGGTCGTGGCCGTCCTTGTTATAGCGCGACGCAAACCAGCGTTGCGCAATCGCAAAGCCGACCGAATTGCTGATGCCCTGTCCCAGCGGCCCTGTCGTGGTCTCAACGCCAGCGGTCAGGCCGTACTCCGGATGCCCCGGCGTCTTGGAGCCCCATTGCCGAAAGTTCTTCAGGTCATCGAGCGTAAGGTCATAGCCCGTCAGGTAAAGCATGGAATACAGCAGCATCGATGCGTGCCCGTTCGACAAGATGAAACGGTCGCGTCCAGGCCAATGCGGATCTCGCGGGTTGAATCGCAGAAAGCGGTCCCAAAGCACAAAAGCCAACGGGGCCAGTGCCATCGGCGTGCCGGGATGGCCGCTATTGGCCTTCTGGACGGCGTCCATTGATAGCGTTCGGACCGTGTTAATACACAACTGCTCGATTTTCTTTTGCGCTTCAGCGGCGGAGTTTTCCTGCGCGGGAATTTCCAATTGGCTGCTCACCGGCGGCTACCTTTCAGTTTAATCGTGGAATAGGAACATCATTTAACAACCTCAACCTGATAATCCGAGCCCTGCCATTGTGCTTGTTGCGTCCAGTAGAAGGTGAATCGTATGGGAGCGGTCTGGGTATTTGCAATCGCGATATCCACATATTCCAGACCGATGGATGTCGGCGTGGAAGTCGAGTCCCGTTTGCTGACCCATTCGTCATCGCTCCAGTGCAAGGAGAAAGGCGAAGACGTCAGCACCCGCAGCAAACATCCTACTGGCACCGACTTGACCTGGCGATTTATCTTCCATACTTCGATGCTCGGGCGCGCGTCTTCGTTGCGGTATCGCCCTGCAACCGGTTCAATCAAGTCGAAAACTTTGCCGTCCGCAATCGAGCGTAACAATTTCACGTATTCTGCGTGCGCCCAAAGCAGCGGATCCGCCGCTCCCGTGGCCTTTCCGAAAAACATGTGAGCGCGCGGCAAGTCCGGCGCGTCCCACACTTGCTCAGGGATCATTCCCACGCCGGTCGTGAAGTTGCTTGTTGCCTTCAGATAGGGGTCAACGTCGCGCCCCGCAGCGAACTCGTAAGTTGCTCGTTCGAGAGTCAATAGAGGCCACGGCCTTCCTACACCCCATCCGTCAAACGAACTCCCGTCCTCCCGCTGTCCATATCCGTCGTGGTTGTAGCGCCTCCAGCATGGGCCCGCCGGCGTATCGACTTTAAGGGCCGCATCGATGACCTTGAGCGACTCCTCCATCAGCGGACTGCCCGCTTTACGAATACCGAGCCTCACCAGTTCCAGGAAGCCTGCATCAACAATGTCTTTTGCCGGATATTGATAAGGATCGCCAGGACGCTGATTAGCGAGAGCCAGCATTCCAGCGTCAGGGTCCTCGTCGCCGTGAGAGCCGTCGGCACTGACCGCGGGATTAATGCGAATGTAATGTTGCGTAATCCCCGCCACCAGAGACCCGCGGTGAGTGACCGTCCACTTCTCAACATGCGACTCCAAAAAGTCTGCATAAGTCCGGACGAAGTCGGCCGTGTGCTTGTCACCGCGCGATTCGAAGAACTCGGCGGCGCAGATCAGGCCGGCGATATTGGAGGCCAGCGTCGATGGCGAATATCCACCTGCTTCTTCCCAGCGGTCTTCCGCCGTCGCCGGGCCTTTGCGGATCAAGAATTTACAGGCGCGCTGTACGGTGACGTAAGGGTCGAATTTTCCTAGGGCGTCAGCTTTCCACAATCGCCAGGCCAGAATGATCGGGAATGACACCTCATCCAACTGCAGACCCGTCCAATAGGGAAGCCCGTCGATCCAGAAACTCTGGTAAAAGCCGCCGTCTTCACGTTGCGTAATGGCCAGGTAGATCATCGCGCGCAGCGGCGTAGCGGTATCGCCAACCGCCAACAGCGCGGTGGCGCTGTTCACCATATCGCGTGTCCACACCAGGTGGTACCCGCCCAAGCCGGCGTCATCGCCCTTGTCTTCGCCCCACGGAATGCTGAGGCTGGCGATCATGGCGCCAGGGTAAATCTTGTCTTCGTGGGCCAGCAGAAGATTAACGCTCCGCTCGAACAAGGTCGAGTCGTGCTCGGCGATTTTGTCCAGTAGCGCGAAGCGCTTGCTAGTGCGCTCCCACTGGCCAATAAAATTTTGCAGATTAGTCTCGAAGGGAATACTCAGCGACTGATAAACCATTGCGCCGGCGTTGTGGCGAGTATGTCCGAAGCCCACTCCTAGCGTGAACTCCGTCCCGCGCGACAGATCAATTTCCCCCGTCAGCGCGATGTTACCGTCCAGCGCCGAATCATAAGTCCAATCCATGCGAAAGTTATGGGCGAGGTCGGTCCAGCCGTCATTCACTCCCACATATCCGCACGACAATCGCGAGAAAGGCGGCCCAGCCGCAATCGTCATGTAAATATCATCTCGATATGCCATGAGGAAGTGTCGCCCGCGCGCCTCGATCACCTCGCCATTGTTGTGCATTCCGCCGATCTTGAGATGGGGAGCGCACAGCACGTAAAGATGCAGCTTCCCTTGCCATGCAGGAGCGACGTTGAAGCGCGTATGAATCAGTAGGCAGCTGAGGTGTGGATCGCCGATAATCTGCTTCTCAATGCTGTACCGGCCTTCTGGATCGGTATTGGTGACTTTAAAACCGAGCGCTGCCGTGGCGACGCACTCGATCTGCGATCGCATATGCCGCCGCTCATCGTGAAAAAACGTCTCTCCGTCGGTCACTAAGTATTGCAGGTCACGGATCTGTGGCGAGTCGATGGTGGGATAGTAGACCTCAGTAACCACGCCATTATTAATCGTGTACCAGATGCGGCTTGAGACCGCGTAGGCAGTTCCCACCGCGTCTTTGGCACCGCGTGTCCAGCGCGGAGGAATGCCCGGACCGCCTGGCGCTGGGTTGCTTGCCAATGAGGAGTCTCCTTCGACGATTTGTACTAGCTCGCCGATCTGAGCGCGAACCATCGCAGCGTTCGCCGCCCGTGCCTGCCGCCGCTTCGAGGCTAGCGCACCAGTTTAACTCGGCTGCCACACCCGCGCCCACGTGCGTCAAAACGCGTCCGAATCCAAGCGAGATTAAACAGCCGCCCTGGGTCGGGCGGCAAGACAAGCTCCTGTTACTTACTTCTGTAAAGTTGCTGGTTTCATCAACTTCGACTTGCCGGAAGTCACGGTCGTTCCCGTCAGTTCGTCCGCCAAACCGTCTGCGTGATAGATCTTCCGCAACACCTCGATGATGGCGCGCGAGTCGGTCGCCACCGACCGGCCCACCACGTCGTCGTACATGAAGTTCCAGGGCAACGATTCGATGTTGCCATCGAAAATGATGCCGACTACTTCCGCGTCCTTGTTAATCACCGGACTGCCTGAGTTACCTCCGATGATGTCCGGAGTCGAGACCGTATCGAACGGTGTCTTCAGGTCGAGCGACGGCTTCGCTTTGATCCAGCTTTGCGGTAACTCATACGGAGGCTTACTCCCATGCTGCGCAGCGTGCTCATACGCTCCGCCCAACGTGGTAAACCACGGCACGTGCTTACCCTTGAGCTCATAGCCCTTCACCGCTCCATAACTGAGACGAAGCGTGAAAGTCGCGTCAGGAGGAACGCTCAGTCCGCCTTGCGCGAACCGCAACTTCGCAATGTCGCCCGCATTCTTGCGCAGCACCGGATCGACTTCGTCGTCGTACCGTTTACGCACCGCCCGTGCATAGGGATCCATGCTGCGCATCAGCACGATCAGCGGATCGGTGCTGGCATCCACCGCCGCCTTGCCGCCTTCATACAATTGCTTGCGCACCGCCACATCCTGCAACTGGGTTCCTTCAATCACTTCCTTCGCGCGCTCCTCGGGCGTCTTGCCCGCCAGCGCTGCTTTCACCGCGTCATCGCTCGCTCCCAGTACCTGCTGCATTTCCGTGAGGCTTTGTGCCAGCTGCGCCTCCTGTAGCGACTTGTACACTGGAGCAGTCGAGAAGAGTCGCTGTTCGAGAGACGGCAGCATCGAGTCCTGATAGCCGCGTAACCGATCGCCATTGGCCTTATCCTTTTCCGCCGTCACCCGAACAAGTATCCGCGCGTATTGCGCCAGCGAGCCGCGGAATCCACCCATCGCCATGGCCGCGTTAGCATCGTTGTCCGCGCTGCCCTGCAGGTAGAACAGCGGCTTATAGATTTCTTTCTGCACGCTGACCGCCTTGCTGATACCGGCCCACGGATCGCCAAACTCCTGCTGGCGCTTGGCATCGCTCTTCACGAACGCCTGCAGGCTCTTTTCTTCGGCAGCCTTTTTGTCCATCAGGACCTTGTCGTGCAGTCCGCCGTTGTAACCCAAGTAGGCTTTGGCGGAGTTCTGCGTGCCGAACAAGTCGCTCTCGGCTTCCCGAGCATTTTCGGAAGACATGGCACCGTACTTCTGCAACATGGCTACCCGATTGTCCAGCGCCTTCATCTGCATTGGATACTGGTAATCGCGCAGAAATTCAAGCTGGTCCATTGTCAGCAGCCGGCTCGTCCGTCCCGGATGCCCCGACACAAACACCAGGTCACCCTCTTTCACTCCCGTCTTTGACCATTTCAAATAGTCCGTGGTCTTCGCCGGCTTACCGTTCTCATAAGCTCGGAAAAACGAAATGTCGAGGTCGTAGCGCGGATATTCGAAGTTATCCGGATCTCCGCCGAAGAACGCAATGTCGAACTCCGGCGCCATGACCAACCGAATGTCGTCGTATGTTTTGTACTTATAGAGGTTGTAGAGCGCGCCGGAATACAGCGTGACCACGTCGCATCGCAACCCGTTCACCGAACACTCTTTCTCCAGGCCCGACATGACTTCGCGCTGCGCCTTGCCAAGGTCGGCAGACGACATTCCCGGCTTGGACGCGGCATTCACTTTCGCGGTTACGTCCTCGATCCCCTCGAGCACTACAAACTCCATGCCCGGACATCTGGGTTCATCCGCTTGCGACGCCGCATAGAAACCGTCTTTCATGTAATCCTTGCCACCCGTCGACAAGTCATGAATGCAGCCCTGTGCAATGTGATGGTTCGTGAAAATCAAGCCGTCCGGCGAAACGAATGAAGACGAGCCATTCGGCGCACGCGCCGACGACAGTCGCACGTGGTCTAGCCATTGCTGCGATGGCTCGAAGCCATAAGTGGCCTTCACCTTGTCTTTCGGGAAGCCGTTGAACAGCCACATTCCGTCGTCAGCAAAGGAAACGCCCGTAAATAGAAAGGAGAGGACTACCAGGTAAACGCCAACGCGCTTAATCATGATGACTCCGGGTGCGGCTGAGCCGCGCACATTGCTCGCGCCGTCTTCCAGCAAACCCCAGAAGACGTATGCAAACCTCTTACTATAATGTGTGCATTGCCGAGCAGCAATCGCCACCCGGAAGGCGTATAGACCATTCCTTCACACGGGAGTATAAAAGTCGGTTACGAAAAAGTTGAGATTCGGCGGCGCGCTTACCACTCCGTCTGCCCTAAAATCTAAGAAGCAGCGGTTCCACCAAGCTGCGCGAGGAATTCATGTCCATTACTCATACGCCGAAAGGTCTGGAAGGTGTCACTGCCGTCAATTCCGGAATATGTTATATCGATGGCGACCAGGGCGTGCTCGCCTACCGCGGCATCGATATTCACGAACTGGCGGACTTCTCAAATTTCGAAGAGTGTTGTTACCTTCTTTGGTTTGGACGTCTTCCGACCCGCGCCGAATTGCAGGACTTCAAACTCAGTCTCGCGCGCGAACGCAAGCTCGATGCTTCCATCATCAGCCTCCTCCGCCAGGCGCCCAAGCACGCTCTTCCCATGGACGTGCTGCGCACCATCGTCTCCGCCCTCTCGTTTTACGACCCCGAAGAGAAGGTGAATGACGCCGAGGCCAACCTCCGTAAGGCCATCCGGCTGACCTCGCAAATTGCCTATGTGGTTGCCGCCTACGACCGGATTCGCAAAGGCAAACCGCTGATCGAGCCCGACCGGACGCTGTCACACGCGGCGAACTTCCTCTATCAGCTCAACGGGGAGGTCCCCAGCGCAACCGCCGAGCGGGCGCTAGACATCGCGCTCATCCTGCACGCCGACCACGAACTGAATGCCTCCACCTTCGCGGCGCGCGTGGTGGCCGCCACACTCAGCGACATGCATTCGGCGATCACCGCCGCCATCGGCGCTTTGAAGGGTCCCCTGCATGGTGGAGCGAACGAAGCCGTGTTTCGCATTCTTGAGGCGATCGACTCTTCTGGCGCCGATCCCGTCGAATATGTGAAAGGAATGCTGGCCCAGAAGAAAAAAATTCCCGGGTTCGGCCACCGCGTTTACCACACCGAAGATCCCCGGGCCACGCATCTGCGCACCATGTCCCGCGATTTGGGCAACTCCAGCGGTATCGCCAAGTGGTTCGACATTTCCCACCGAATTGAGGAATACGTTGTCAGCGAGCGCAAGCTCAATGCCAATGTGGACTTCTACTCTGCGTCCACTTATCACACGCTTGGCATAGACATCGAGTTGTTCACTCCGGTGTTTGCGATCTCTCGTATCGCTGGCTGGACCGCCCACGTTATGGAGCAACTGGGAGACAATCGTCTTATTCGCCCGCGTGCTGAGTATCAGGGGCCGATTTATCCCAATAAATACGTGCCGATGGAGCAGCGATAGCGATCATATACCGTACAAAACGGGTCCCCCACTCAAGCTTGTTTTGATTGAGTGGGGATTTTCGTCCGCTTCCGAGCGGTCCCGCTGCTCGCAAATTGGCTCGAATCCTGCATCGCATATTCCGAATCTAACTAACACGATAAAATAGGTTTAACGATGCGCAGGGTATACCTCGACAACAATGCGACCAGTCCGCTTCTGCCCGAAGTGTTCGAAGCGATGCGTCCCTACTTTCTTGAGAAGTTTGGTAACGCGTCGTCCATTCATCATCAGGGGCAGCAGGCGCGTGGAGCTGTCGAACAAGCCCGCGAAAACGTTTCCGACTTGTTGAATTGCCGTCCTGCCGAAGTGGTCTTCACCAGTGGCGGCACCGAAGGTGACAATCTCGCGCTGTTCGGTTTGGCCAAACCGGGCGACCACGTCATTACCTCTTCGGTTGAGCATCACGCCGTCTTAAATTCCTGCAAACGCCTGGAAGATATCGGCTGCGAGGTGACCTACCTTCCCGTCGATGGACGCGCGCTGGTTGATCCCGACGATGTGCGGCGCGCAGTTCGTCCCAACACCAAGCTCATCAGCATCATCTTCGCCAACAATGAAACTGGTGTGTTGCAGTCGGTGAACGAGATCGGCAAAATCGCCGCTGAGGCGGATGTCTTTTTTCACACCGACGCCGTACAGGCCGCGGGAAAGGTCCCGATCGATGTGAAGGAGATTCGCTGCGACCTGCTGACCTTAACCGCGCATAAGATGCACGGTCCCCAGGGCGCTGGCGCGCTCTTTGTTCGAAAGGGAACACTCCTGCAGCCAATGTTGTACGGCGGTCGTCATGAGCGCTCTCGCCGTGCCGGTACAGAAAATCTTCCCGGCATCGTAGGGCTCGGCAAGGCGGCGGAAATCGCGCGGTTGGGTTTCACCGACGGCAGCGTTCAGCGCATGACCGCACTCCGCGACCGCTTGGAGCACGCGGTCGGTCACAATGTCGAGCAGGTGACCGTGAACAGCGCGGGTGCGCCCCGTGTGCCCAACACTACCAACATCGTTTTCGAATGCCTCGAAGGCGAGGCGATGGTGATTGCACTCGACCTCAAGGGTTTGTCGGTTTCGACCGGTGCCGCTTGTTCCTCCGGCGCGATCGAGCCGTCGCACGTTCTCACGGCCATGGGACTTTCGCCCGAACGCGCGCGCGCCAGTATTCGCTTTAGCCTCGGCAAGCAAAACACATCGGAAGACATCGATTTCGCGGTGCCGCTGATTCAAGACGTTGTCACCCGACTTCGTGAGCTTAGTCCGGTCTACAAGAAAACGGCAATTTCGCGAGCGTAAATCTCGCGCAGTGTTCGCCAAAAGGAATTGAGTAGCTTGAACCACGAAAACCAGACCGTTGCCGTAGCCATGTCCGGCGGTGTCGACTCCTCCACCGTCGCGGCCATGCTCTGCGAGCGCGGCTATAACGTCATCGGCCTCACCTTGCAGCTCTGGAACCAGCGACGCCTCGCCGGTCACGACGGCATGCCCGAGGCAGTACAAGGACGCTGCTGCTCTATCGACGATGTCTACGACGCCCGCTACGTAGCAGAGAAGCTCGGCATTCCGTATTACGTGGTCAACCAGGAGTCCCGCTTCGAGCACGATGTTGTTCGCCCTTTTGTCGACGAGTACCTCTCGGGCCGGACGCCCATTCCGTGCAGCCTGTGCAACAACCACCTGAAGTTTGACCAGCTCCTCATCACAGCGCGCCAGATCGGCGCCGACCTGCTCGCCACTGGGCATTACGCGCGTAACGAGTATGACGAAAACGTAGACCGCTGGATCCTGAAGCGCCCTGCCGACCTGTCGAAGGACCAGACGTACTTTTTATTCGGCCTGACGCAGGAGCAGTTGAGCCGCACCCTGTTTCCGCTTGGCGAAATGTGCAAGCCCGACGTTCGCGAAGAGGCCAAGCGCACCGGACTGCGGCTGTTCGAGAAGCCCGATTCGCAGGAGATTTGCTTCATTCCCGGCGGCGACTACAAGAAGTTTCTTGACGCCTACCTCGAAGAGCAGGGCGAAGCGATTCCTGACACAGCCGGGGAGCTGGTAACAACGACTGGCGAAGTTGTCGGGACCCACGACGGTATCCACAAGTTCACCGTCGGCCAGCGCAAGGGCCTCGGCGTTGCCATCGGTGCGCCTCTCTACGTGCTCGAAATCCGCGGCGACCGCCGCCAGGTCGTAGTCGGGCAGGCCGACGAACTGCTATCCCGCACGCTCCGCGCCAAGCGGTTGAACTGGATCGCGATCGACGATCTGCGGGCGCCAATGCGCGTGTCGGTCAAAATACGCCATCGGCACGAGGCTGCCCCCGCGCTCATCGAGAATGCTGGTACCGACGAAGTACTGGTGACCTTCGACTCACCCCAGCGCGCCATCACGCCCGGCCAAGCCGCTGTGTTTTACGACGGCAACAGGGTCGTAGGCGGCGGCTGGATATGCTGAACTGAGGGCCGCCGAACCCCTGAACGTCACAAGTAAAAAGGCAGCGAATTTACGCTGCCTTTAATTTCGACGCGGTCAGATTCGCCGGTTAGATAAACATCTCGTCCGCTGGGCCTCGTTCGCGGGTCCGCTTTTGGCTAAAGTACGCTCCCAATCCCGTACTGATCCCGTGCATAATTCCGCTGGCGTGCTTCACCGGAGAAGTCACCGAGTGAGCGACCTTTTCGGTAGTGTCTTCCACCGAATCCATCGCTCGCGTGACCATCTCGTCGGCTCGAATTACCTGCAGACGGGCGCGGTCCAGCATGTCATTCACGGTGCTCTCTACGCGACCAATTCCAGCATGAGCTGTGGTAGTGATAGCCGCCGCATTATCGAGCACCAACTCCAGTTTGGGAGCCGATGTCTCCACTATTCGTTTGATGTTTGCCTGAAGCTGTTTGCCGTCCTCCAGCAGAGGCATCGCCTGACTCTTCACTTCCTGGCTGACGGCCGTTAGGTTGATCGCTAGCTTCCGGATGGCAAAGAACATTCCGCCCAGGATTAGCATTTGCAGCACGACTGCTGCTGAAGTCACTGCTATGAAGATAGTCAGCTTTTCGTCCATGTTTGTACCCGCCCGCCACGTCCTAACGCCGGCAGGCCGCAAGCGTTACAGCTTGGTGGCAGCCGTTTCCCCTTCATCGGTTGTCGAGTCGCGATAAGCCTGGCGTCCCGCTTCGTACGCCGTGCGGATCTGGTCTTTCTGGCTGTTCAAGTAGTCGCGTCCCTTGTCCGCCCATGTTCCAGCCTGCTCACGGGCTTGGCGGGCGCGCTCTTTTACCACGTCCGTGCCCTGTCCGGCGGCATCCAGTATCTGCTGGCGGGTTTCCTCCCCGGTCTTAGGGGCATACAGAATCCCCAATGCTGCTCCAATGCCGAGTCCAGCCATAAACCACAGGATCCCGCTTCCATCGTTATCAGCCATAAGTGCCTCCTTCTAAAAGCTCACGAGTGCCGATGTTAGCACTCTGTCGTGTTCTATTACAAACCAGTAAGCACCTTAGTTCACGGCGAAAAACTTCCTTAGAAACGCAATCTGACCGGAGTGGTAGAGGTTGTGCTCTATCACGCCGTTCGCCTCGATATAGGCCGTGTATCCGGACTTTTCTCGGCCCGGAAGTGGCCGATCCAGTTGCGTCCCATCGAACTTCGTCAGTGCGGCCCGAAACTCTTCGTTCGATCGCCGAAACTCTGCCAGCGTCCGATTCCAGTTCTCTGCCGTGGCCTCCGGAGCAGCAGGGAAGTTAAGCTCTTCGACCGATCTTGCCGGAAGCCCACTCAGCCTGCGGCAAACCTCTGTCTCCCAGAACGTCATATGCGAAACCAGCTCCCATATCGAGTGGCTCTGTGTCCCCACACGCCGTGCCGCCTGTTCCGCCGAAATACCTTCCAGGACTTTCCACACCGGATCGCCATGCCACGCGTTGCCATTCATCGTGCGGTCATACTGTTCGAGAGTGCGCTCAATTTCGTTCATCGACCACTCCTCATCGTCGGTTAAGTCTTCCGCGTAGGGCGCAACAGCACTTCGCTCACAAACGACTGCGAACGCTGCGTCACCAGCATGGCCACAACATGCGCAACGTCTTCGGGGCGCAGCATCTGGTCGGCAGACTTCCCGGCATGCGGGCTGAATTCTGTGTCTACCGAGCCAGGGCAAACCACGCTGACCCGGATATTGTGTGACCGTAGCTCTTCGGCGGCCGAGTACGACAACCCATTCAGCGCCCATTTCGACGCTGAGTACGCAGCGCCCCGCGGCAATGGATTCTTGCCCGCCAGCGACGAAATGTTGATGATGTGGCCCCCACCCGATTCCATCATCAATGGCACAACTGCGCGCATCATGTAGTAAGCGCCCCGAACGTTCGTGTTAAAGATCCGGTCCCACGTTTCGGGCTGAAGTTCATGCAGCAGGGAAGCCTTCTCTCCAACTCCCGCATTATTCACCAGCACGTCGATACGGCCATACCGATCGCGAACACGCGCGCCCAATTCCTCGACTCTCTTAAGGTCGGTCACATCGCAGACAAATCCCTCACATTCCAAACCTTGCGCCGATAGCTGGTGGACCGCATGACCGACTCGTTCAGCACTCGTAGCGGTAATCATCACGGCTGCACCCATGGGGCCCAGAGTTTCAGCAACCGCGTATCCGATTCCTCGGCTCCCGCCAGTTACCACCGCAACCATGCCGGTCAGCGACTTTGTCGGTGTAGGTGCCATATTGAGCTTCTCTCCGCCGTGGTATTTTCCCCCAACGATTCGTGGCAGCATATAATCGCCCTGTTCGGATGTTCGTTCTGCAGCGCCGGTGAAGTACTGTATTTGGGGTTGATGCGTAAGTTGCTTGCCTTCGGCAGGAGGGGTACTTATAATCCCCTCTCCGTACTCTTGTGATGATACCCCCTATGTTAACTGGAGTTACGGAGCAGGGAACGCCACTGTCCCGCGAGTTGGGTGGGTGTGTGGGCTGACCAACGCACCAGGGGTTGTAAGTGGCCGGGCGAACGCCGTCGTATGTTCCCAAGACTCTAAGGAGCCAATCGAATGAAGAAGTTGCTCGTAATTATGATGCTATCCATCGCGATCGCGGGCGCGCTTGCCCCGCAGGCAATTGCTCAAGCGCCAGCGGCAGCGCCCCAAAAGCCACAGATAAAAGACCCTGCCGAGTACAACGCATACGTCAACGCAGTCCAGCAGACCGACCCCGCCAAGAAGGCCGCGGCCATCGAAGCATTTCTCCAGACCTATCCCAACACCGTGATGAAAGAAGACGCTCTGGTTTCGTTAATGGGCGCCTACCAGCAGGCCGGCAACGCCTCCAAGACGATCGACACAGCCAGCCGCGTCCTGCAAGCCAACCCCAATAACGTCCGTGCGCTCGCGCTGCTGTCCTACTATTACCGCAGCTTATGCGCTCAGGGCGGAGCGGACGCCCCAAAGAATTGCGACCAGGCGGCTCAATACGGACAGAAGGGATTGGATGCGCTTCCGAATACTCCCAAAGAGGGAATGAGCGACGCCGATTACACCAAGTTTCATAACGAGCTGACCGCTATTTTCGACGGTGCGCTAGGCTTCGCGGCTCTCCAAAAGAAAGACATGGCGACGGCTCAGAAGGACCTCCGCGAGGCAATCGGGGATGAGTCTCAGCCCACCATCACCGACATCTACCCTTTGGCCACCGCTGACTTGGAAGCCAAGCCGATTAACCCTGAGGGCTTCTGGTTTGCCGTGAGAGCATCCCAGCTCGCCCAGGGATCTGGTCAGCAGCAGATTCTCGACTACGCCCGCAAAAAGTACATTCGCTTTCACGGTTCCGAGGATGGCTGGGCCGATATCGTGAAACAAGCCCAGGGATCGCAAAGCGTGATGCCTCCCGCCGGATTCACGGTAGCCGCCGCGCCTCCGCCTCCCTCACCCGCCGAACAGGCAGCCGACCTGGTGAAGAGTAAAGACCCCAAGCAGATGAGCTTTGCCGAGTGGCAGTTGGTTCTGTCTTCCGGCAATGCCCAGGCCGCTGACGCCGTCTGGAGTGCCATCAAGGACAAGGCTGTGAAGCTAGTGGCGAACGTCATCAGCTCGACCGCCTCTAAGGTACAGCTGGCGGGCAGCGAAGACGACATCGACGCCAAGAAGGCCGATATCGACTTGACGATGGAGAAGGCGATTCCTGCCAAACTTGTGCCTCAAGCGGGAGCGCAGATTGCCTTCCAGGGAACGGTGTCCAGTTATACCCCCAACCCGTTCATGATGACCATGACGGAAGGCGTGCTGTTGGATAAGAACGGCAATCCGATCGCTACCGCTGCTCCAGTACACAAGGCGCCGGTGAAGAAACAGTAACCACTTCACAGTCGCAAGCTAAGCGGGAGCCCTCGGGCTCCCGCTTTTCTTGCTCTGTAGATCGCTTCCGATTAGTGCTGTTCGGCGTTACCGCGCCGCGCGCTTGTCGTACGACGTCGGCCGCGCGCTCCGTGGGGGACGCCGCGCGCCAGGCCGCAGTGTGCGAACGTCAAGATTCAGTTCCACGATGGTGCGGCTCAGAGTGTTGCGATGCATGCCTAACTGCCGGGCCGCTTTACACTGGTTGCCTTTGTTTTCCTGCAGCACAGTCATAATGAATCGTTTCTTGAATTCGCGGACAGCTTCCGCGTAGAGTATTCCGCTTTTGTGCATTTGCAGGATCAAGGCTTCCAATTGGTCTTTCACATCACCCTCTTTATGAATTTCGGTAAGGGATCTCTCGGTCCCTGCGCATTAATTCTTGTCACCCTCGCCGCTATGCTCGAGATGTTCCGGTACGGTGCGCAGCAGGTTCCAACCTTCCATGAAGCGCTGTCGCAGTTCCTGCGGCGCCGCCCAAATCAGGGCGCGACCGGTGACCAGCATGAAAGGCGCAATCCGCGAATCGCGAATCCATGGGCTCGTGGGACTGAACGCTGCCAGCGCCATCACCACCACCGTGCAAACCACTACGCCTTTCAGGAACCCGAACAGCCCTCCGAGGAAATGATCGATCCAGCGGAGACCAATACCTTCTACTAAGCGCCGGCCAATGTTGCCTGCCACGCTTCCCAAGAGCAAAACGACAAAGAATACTGTCAAAAATCCCGCGATATCCGCGGCCCACGCTGAGTTCACGTAGTGCAGATAGAATGCGGCAACCCGTGGGTACTCCCATGCCGCAATCAAATAACCCAAAATCACGCCCAGGAACGAGAACAACTCGTAAACAAAGCCCTGCGCGATTGCTCCCGCCACATTGAGCAGCACCACCAGCAGGATTAGCCAGTCCAGGCTAGAGAACCCCATCATGTGGTGTTTCCCTTCAGGCTGGCAACGGATGCCCCGTCAGCTGGGTATACGCTTCAATGTACTTCTCACTTGTCTTCGCCGCTACTTCCGCCGGTAATCCCGGTGCTGGCGGCTGCTTGTTCCACTTGATCGACTCGAGGTAGTCCCGCACGTACTGCTTGTCATACGACTCCTGCGCCCCACCCGCGTGATACCTGTCCATCGGCCAGAAGCGCGACGAGTCCGGCGTCAGCACTTCGTCAGCCAGTACCAGTCCTTTCGGCGTCTGGCCAAACTCAAATTTCGTATCGGCAATGATGATGCCCCGCGTCTCTGCGTAGTCCGCCGCCTTCTGGTAAATGCGGATGCTGAGATCGCGTAACTTCTCGCTCAGTTCCTTACCAACAATCTCCACCATTCGGTCAAACGAGATGTTCTCGTCGTGCCCGGTGGTGGCCTTGGTGGCGGGAGTAAAAATCGGCTCCGGCAGCTTGTCGGACTCTCGCAGTCCTGCGGGTAACTTGATCCCGCACACCGAACCGTTGCTCCTGTACTCTTTCCAGCCCGACCCGGAAATGTAGCCGCGGACTACGCACTCAATCGTAAACATGTCCGCCCGCACCACCAGCATCGAGCGGCCGCGCAACTGATTGGCATACTTCTGCAGTTCCGCCGGGTATTCGGCAACATTGGCCGTCGCCAGGTGGTTCGGGACGATGTCCTTCAGGAAATCGAACCAGAACAGCGACAGCTGCGTCAGCACGCGGCCCTTTTCCGGAATGCCGGTGGCCAGCACGTAGTCGAACGCCGATATGCGATCGGTGGCGACAAACAGCAGGTGGTTGGAATCGACCTTGTACACATCACGCACTTTGCCGCTGGCGTGAAGCTCAAGTTCCGGAAAGTCGGTATGGAGAAGGACGTCGTTGGGTTTTGAAGTTTCTATCACTGTCTTGGCTCTGATCGGTTTTTGAAGTTGGCGGTAATTGTATTTGGTCGGAAACATTTGTCAACGGCATGGCAAACCGCTGAAAAATCCTGGTTAAATTTTTTGCTGGAAAGTTCTTGACAGAATACCAGCCTCCGCGAAACCCGCACCACTAGCGGCTTTCCAAGCGACCCTGATCGTCCACCGTGCCTCGTCCGGCGCGAAGCTCCGCGGTATTCGCCGCCGTCGGTCGGAACAGAACAGCGACTGGCTGTCAAGAAATTTTTCGCACGGCCTTGCCGTCGAATTTCAAATCAATCAGCCGCCGAACGGCGAACGACGTATGCGTCCTCCAGAAAACGGACGTCTGCATCGCCGACCACACCCGACTGCTGCATCTTCTGTTTCAGGTCCCCTGACTTGGCGAAACTCCGCGCTCGCTCCAGGCTGTCCCAATCGAGCAACAGCGTGACTTCATGAGGATCGTCCACCGACAGCAATATACGGTTGCTGACCTCGCCCGCTGCCTTGCGTGCGCTAAGATGTCCGTCGAACGCTTCTTTCCATCGGACGTAATCCGCCACTTTATGCCGAACCATTACATGGACCATATGGGAACCTCCAAAAAAGTATGACAGTTAAAGATACGAAATCCGCGGCAGAATGTGAACCTCCAATTGCACGTGTTCGCTGTGACGCGCGACCCAGCGTCCCGGCACCACTCTGCGGGCTGCTGAAAAGGGGGCTTTCGCTGCAGATTCGTATCAGGGCACGACTTCAGTCGTGCCGTAAACCGCGGAGAATAATGTGTGGGGCTTTAGCCCCTGCGACACTTCGCAACGCGCGAACAAGCCCTGCTCCGCAGCCTCTCTTTTCTCTTCCGCTATACTTCCAACAAGATCTTCGGAGACCGCCCGCGTGCCTCGTCTGATCACCCGCTCTTCCGATATTCATGCAGCCGGCTGTTTCACCCTCGAGAACGTTCCCAAAGGAACCGTCGTGCTCGAATACACGGGTGAACGGATCAGCAAAGAAGAAGGCGACCGCCGCTATGATGGACGTTCGTTCACCTATCTGTTTGGCGTCGGCAACGGCAAAATCGTGATCGATGGCCACGGCATGGCCATGTTCATCAACCACTCCTGCGATCCCAACTGCGAGATCGACGAGATTGCCGGTCGCATCTTTATTAAGACGCGCCGCAACCTGAAAGCGGGCGACGAACTTACCTACGATTACTGGCTCTATGACGGAGACGACGACGCACCTTGCTATTGTGGCAGCAAGCGCTGTCGCGGCAGCATGTATTCGCCTGGGGAGATCAAGCGCATGCAACGCCTGGCGGCGAAAGCGAAAAAGCGGAAAACGCCGTCCCCGCCAAAGACCGTGAAAAGCCCCTCCGCTCCGTAACAACATCCATGATTCATGGGCTTGCCGCTTTGAAGGGGCGCGGCTTTAGCCGTGCCATAACCTCGCTTATTCTCGCGGCTTTAGCCGCTGAGGGACCTCGCTTTTGTGCCGGGAGCGACCAACGCTCTCGCTTCACGCAACTCAGTCACCCTCCCTGGGTTTCCATTTATGGTATATTTCTGCCTCGTGGCAGCCTGATGTGACTTCCTCTACCGCTCGCTACAAAACGCTTCGCTGTGTGCTGCTGTTCGCGCTCTGCGCGTTGGTGTTTTTCTTCGCATGGCACGCTAAGACGGCCGTCTACAGCGGCGGCGGCCCGATCAAAGCGACGCCCTCGACCGCCTCCAAACTTTGGCTCAATAGCGAAAAGTTAGCGGTTCAGTCCGTCGCCCCGACCTCAAGTCTGCTGCTTTGGGCGGCGATTCTCTGCCTTTGCAGCGGATACATGCGGCGCGAGCCTCTGGCTCGAGTTGCCTATCTGAATCCGCCACCCAGCAACACCACCCTCTGCGATCGGCATCTTTTTCTTCGTCCTCCTCCTGTTCAGGCCTAACGCTTCCCCACCTAGGGTTTCGAAATTTACAGGGTTCTCGCTATGGGCCGGGTTTCGTCGGCCCTGGCAACTCTCGCTGAACGGATTCTGACCAATATCTGCCGTTTCAGTCGAATTGAGGCGTTCATGCAAGTGACTGGTCGTCATAAATTAATCGCCGTCGGAATTGTGCTTCTATGCATAATCGCTGCGGTAGTCCTTACCAAACGCGCGCGCGCCGGTGGTGAGGGCAGTGCTAACGACGCGCGAAACAGCGCAGAAAACATTCCTTACGCCGCCGTCGCTCCCGTCAAGCGCCAGACCGTCGCCACGACCCTTTCGATTGCCGGCCAGTTCATCCCCTACCAGAACGTCGAATTGCACGCTAAGGTAGCCGGCTACATCCGCAACATCAACGTCGATATTGGCGACCGCGTCCGCCAGGGACAAGTGCTCGCTGTCCTGGAGATCCCCGAACTGGTGGCCCAAGTCGATTCGGCGAAAGCAGCGGTGCATCATGCCCAGGAAGAAATTCAGCGCGCTCAAAGCGACGTATCGCGTGCCGAAGCCGACAATATGGCTTTGCACGCCAACGCTGTCCGCTTGGTCGACGCCGACAAAGCGCGGCCAGGCCTGATCGCCCAACAGGAACTCGACGACGCTACCTCGAAAGATCGAGCCTCCCAGGCGCAAGTAGAAGCCGCCAAATCTAGCTTGGGAGCTGCACGGCAGCAAATGGAAGTCGCGAAAGCCGATCAGCAGCACTACGCCGCGCTATTCGACTATGCCCGAATCACCGCTCCCTACGACGGCATCGTGACTTGGCGCTTCTCCGATACTGGCGCTCTAGTGCAGGCTGGCACATCCGGTTCAAATGGACTGCCGGTCGTCACCCTCGCCGAGATTGACGTCCTGCGTCTTCGCATTCCGGTGCCCGAGAGAATTGCAGCCATCGTCAAGATCGGCGATTCGGCGGATGTGCAAGTGCAAGCCACCGGCGAACACTTCACCGGCAAGATCGCCCGCTTTACCGGCTCCCTCGATCCTTCCACCCGCACCATGCAGGTTGAAATCGAGGTGCCCAATTCCACCTACCGTCTGCGCCCCGGAATGTACGCCAGTGTCCAGTTGAGCGCCGCCAGCCGTCCCGACGCCCTCACCGTTCCGGTCGAAGCCATCCAGCGATCTGACACTAAGACAAGCGTTCTGGTGGTCGATCCCCAGAACAAGGTCCAGTCCCGCGAGGTTCAAGTTGGAGTCCAAAGCTCAAACATGGTCGAGATTCTCGCCGGACTCACCGAAGGCGAGCGCGTCATCGTCGGCAATCTCGGCGCCTACCAGCCGGGCGAAGTAGTTCGTCCCAAGAATGCTGTCTCGACATCCGACGCCGGGTCGGCAAACGCGGGGTAGCCATAATGTCACGCTGCGTCCGCAACTCTTTCGCCGTTCAGCGTCGTGCTTCTCGTATCGACGGCGATCATCGGTCGCTCCGCCGCGGAAATAAGGTGTGCTCGTATGCCTAGTTTTGCAATCAAGTATCCGTTTTTTGTCCTTATGCTGTGCCTCGGGATCGTAGTCGTCGGCATCACCACCCTGGTGCGCATGCCGGTCGACTTGTTTCCCCAAATACAGATTCCCGTCGTCGTGGTGGCAACGTTTTACAGCGGCATGCCGCCGCAGCAGATCGAAGCCGACATCACCGACACGTTCGAGCGCTTCTTCACTCTCGGTAGCAACATCGACCACATCGAGTCGCGCTCGCTCACTGGCGTCAGCTTGATTAAGGTTTACTTCCAGCCGGGCACCGATCCGGATGCCGCGGCCAGCGAAATCGCCAATCTCGCGATGGCCGACCTGCGGCGATTGCCGCAGGGCACGTTGCCTCCCGTGGTCTTGAAGTTCGATGCCTCGAGCCTGCCGGTTTGTCTGGTAACGCTCAAAGGTGAGGGGCTTAGCGAAACCCAGCTTCACGATTTGGGCCAATTCACCGTGCGTAACCAAATCGCCAATGTCATCGGCGCATCCGTGCCCCAGCCCTATGGAGGTAAGTACCGCCAGATTCAGTTCTATGTCGATCCGGTGAAACTTCAGGCAGCCCAATTGAGCCCCATGGACGTGGTACGCACGGTCAACGATGCCAACCGCATCCTGCCGGCTGGCGACGTCCGCATCGGTCCGCTCGACTACAACATTTACAGCAACAGCCAGCTGCCGAATACCACAGAAATGAACGACGTGCCGCTGAAGGCGATCGGCAACAACGTTCTGCGCTTCGCCGACGTCGGTCACGCCGAAGACTCCTCCGCAATCCAGTACAACATCGTTCGCGTCGACGGACAGAAGTCGGTTTATCTCCCCATCCTGAAGCAGGGTGGCAATAGCAACACCATCCAGATCGTCGACGGCGTACGCGACCGCATCAAGAGTTTGCTAGACGTGCCCAAGAGTCTCATCGCGACCGTCGTCTTCGACCAGTCCCTGTACGTTAAGACCGCATTGTCAAACGTGCTGCGTGAAGGCGGCATCGGTTTGGTTCTCACTGCCGTAATGATCCTCGTCTTTCTCGGCTCAGTGCGCGGAACCGTCGCCGTCCTCCTCTCGATCCCCATCTCCTGCCTCGCTGCTTTCCTTTTATTGAATGCGGCCGGCAGCACCATAAACACCATGGTCCTGGGTGGACTCGCTCTCGTGCTCTCCCGCTTGATCGACAACTCCGTAGTCGTGCTGGAAAACATCTTTCGTCACTTGGAAGAAGGTGAAGACGCAGTCTCAGCTGCCGAGAGCGGAGGCCAGGAAGTTCAACTCGCCGTCCTGGCCGCGACCTTCACCACCGCCATCGTCTTTTTCCCGGTCGTATTTCTCTATGGTGTCAGTCGCTACCTGTTCATCGCCCTCGCGCTCGGCGTCGTGCTGGCGCTGGTGGCGTCGTATCTGGTCGCGATGACCGTTGTGCCTGTCTTCTGTGCGCGCTTCATCAAAACCGCCCACGGGAAAGGCGGACATCACACTCAGTCCCTCTTCGGCCGATTTGTTTCCGGCTTCAATCACAAGTACGACCAACTTTTGATGCGATACGACCAGGCCGTGGAGAAAGCCTTAGCACGCCCCGTCGCGACGATTGTGGTCATCATGGCGACTTTTGTCGGTAGCCTCCTCCTGTTTCCCTTCCTGGGTGTGGCGTTCTTCCCACGTACCGATCCGGGGCAGTTCGTCATCAACCTCAAGGCGCCCACCGGTTCGCGTCTCGAGGTCACCAACAATCTTGTCGCCCAGGTCGAGAACGATATTCGCCAGGTAGTCGATAAAGACGACCTCCAGATGATTGTCTCCAACATCGGACTCACACCCGATCTCTCCTCCATCTACACCAGCAATTCCGCCCAGCATACGGCCTTTGTGCAAGTCAGCCTCCGCAAGGAACACAAGCTCAGCACTTTCACCTACATGGGCCGCGTGCGGCAAAAACTGGCCTCCGACTTGCCGGAAGTCTCGACCTATTTCCAAACCGGTGGACTGGTGGATTCAGTGGTGAACCAGGGCATGCCGGCTCCCGTCGACATTCAGGTCAGCGGCAACAATCAGCAGGCTGCTTACGCCGTCGCCAGCGAGATGGCCCGCAAGCTCCGCACCCTTCCCGAAGTCAGTGACGTCTTGATTCCCCAGGACCTCGACTATCCTGGCTTGCAGCTTGATGTGCGTCGCGAAATGGCCGCCCGACTCGGTCTCACCGCCAGCGACGTCGTCAACAACGTGGTCACCGCTCTGACCTCAGACGGAATGATCGCTCCCAGCTATTGGGTCGATCCTCGCAACGGCAACAACTACTTCCTCACCGTGCAATACGGCAATCAGCAGATCAACTCCATGACCATGGAGGACTTCAAGCAGATTCCTCTGAAGGCCGCGAACAATAGCAATCCCACCATGCTCGAGAACGTGGCCGATATCAAGGTCATCAACACCCCGACCGAAGTCGACCACTACCAGCTCTTCCGCGTGATCGACGTATACGTTTCACCGCGCGGCGAAGATCTGGGCGCTCTCTCCAGCCAGGTGCAAAAACTCATCAAAGACACCAAGCTTCCGCCCAACGTGCGCGTCGAGGTTCGCGGCTCGGTGCTGGCCATGCAGCAGTCGTTCAAGAGCTTTGGCATCGGGCTTATGCTCGCCATCGTGCTCGTCTACCTCATCCTGATGGCCCAGTTCGCTTCCTTCATCGATCCCTTCATCATTCTGTTGGCCATTCCGTCCGGCATCACCGGCGTGATTCTCATCCTGCTCTTCACCGGCACCACCCTGAACGTAATGTCGCTCATGGGCCTCATCATGATGACCGGCATCGTGGTCTCCAACAGTATTCTCATCGTTGATGTGACCCGCAAATATCGTTCTGAAGGAATGCCGATCGCCGACGCCGTGGCACTCGCCTGCCGCGTGCGTCTCCGTCCTATCCTGATGACTTCACTCGCCACCATCCTCGGACTCATTCCTATGGCGCTCGCCCTCGAGGCCGGCAGCGAGCAATATGCTCCGCTGGCCCGCGCCATCATCGGAGGCCTCACCGTCTCCGTCGTCGTGACCGTGTTCCTGGTGCCGGCGGCCTATCTGCTCATTCATCGCAAAGAAGAGCAGCCGCCTCAGGAGGTGCAGGCATGATACTGACACGCAAATTCCCGGCCCTCGTGCTGACGTTCTTCGCGCTCGCCGCAGCGGCTCAGAACCCCACTCCGGCTCCGTCCGCGCAGCAGCCATATCAAATGCCCGCGACGCCACCCGCTGCGCAACTGCAGATTCCGACCACCGGACCAACGCAGCGCCTGACAGTGCAAGACGCTGAAGCGCTCGCGCTCAAGAACAACCCGCAGATCTCCGTCTATCACCTGCTCTCGCTGGCGTCGGGACAGGTGACGCGCCAAGCCAAAGCGGCTTACTATCCGAACGTCTACGGCAGCCTCACCGCAGTCGAGCCGCAGGCAGGCGGCAACCGCATCGCCGCCGGATACCTCAACAATCCCAGCGTTTACGAACGCGCCGCCGGTGGAGTCGCGCTCTCACAGCTCATCACCGACTTCGGACGCACCAGCAATCTCGTTGCCTCCGCCGCTCTCCACGCCAAGGCCGCCGACATGAACGCCGTGGCCACCGCCGACCAAATCCGTCTGGCCGTCGATCAGGGTTTCTACAACGCTCTCCAGGCATTCGCTCTGCAGAAGGTTGCCGAGCAAACCGTCAACGCGCGCCAGGTTGTCTCCGACCAGATCACCGCTCTCTACCAGAACAAGCTGCGCTCGCAACTCGACGTCAGCTTTGCCGACGCCAACCTCGCGCAAGCCCGCCTCCTTCTGCTCGATGCCCAGAACAATTACCAGGCCGCGCTCTCCACTCTCGCCCAGGTCCTCGGCTTCCCTACGCTGCATTCGTTCGACCTCGTCGACACCACGGCCGAGCTCAAGCCGCCGCCCGACGCTGTCAGCCCACTCGTCGATCAGGCCTTCGCCAATCGTCCCGAGATCGCTTCTCAGGACTACGAGTTCCGCGCCGCGCAACATTTCCAGAAGGCCGAGCGCGATCTTCTTCTGCCCAGCATTCAAGCCATGGGCGTCGTCGGAGGAACGCCGTACAGAAACAGCATCGACGGCGTTTCGCCCTTCACCAGCTGGTACGGAGCCATCGGCGTCAACGTGAACATCCCGATCTTCAACGGATTCCTCTATCCCGCTCGTTCCAAGGAAGCCGCGTTTCGCGCCCAGGCCAACGGCGAACAACTGCGCGACCTGAAAGACCGCATCGCCAACGACGTTCGCACCAGTTGGCTCAACTCCATCACCGCTTACAACCGCATTGGCGTTTCGCAACAGTACGTCGACCAGGCGAACCTTGCTGTCAGTCTGTCGCAAACCCGCTACAGCCTCGGACTCAGTTCCATCGTCGAGCTCAGCCAGGCGCAGCTCCAGCAAACCGAAGCGCAAATTCAGTACGCGGCCGCGAAATATCAGTACCAGATCGCGCAAGCCGTTCTGCGCTTCCAGATCGCCGCGCCGTAGAGCGTTCTGGTGGTTTTAGGTAGTGCTGGCCTTCAGGTCAGATGAAAGATTCGTTTTCGCGATGGTTTGTATCAGGGCACGGCTTTAGCCGTGCCGCAACGGCCTTCTATTTGTTGTCATTCCTCGCGGACTTTAGTCCGCGAGGCGAACTGGATTGAGATGCAGAAGCGATGAGAAAAAAACGCAGTCCGGCTGCGCGAGGAGACAGCACCATCCTCACCTTCGCCATGGCGGCCGTCGTGGGAGTGCTGGCCGCTGCGGTGGCCGAAGACCTGCGCTACTTTGCCGAGGGCTCGCCCGATTCCTTCCTGCAAACCTGGCGCATCCAGCCCGTCTCGATGTTCGTCGGCTCGCTGGTCTTCGTCACCACGCTCTACCTGCTGCAGCGTTTGAACGACCGACAGCACGCCCTCAACTACGTTTTCCCCTACATGCCGCTGGTCGTCTTTTCCGGAATCGACCTCGCCGCCCGCCTGAATCCTCTTTGGGTAGCTGTCGTCGCCGCCGCCTGCCTCTGCTGGAGCATCCTGCAAATCCATTTCCTACAGAGCAGCTAAACGTTTCAGCCCGCCACTTGCGTTACTTTTAGCCGTGGATCGAAGTCGCGCCGTCCGGTATTACGGTCGTGGCAGGTCGAGCAGCACCACGTCCGACCGCTCCTGCACTCGTTCGACGACAACTTCCCGGCCGTCTGGAGAAATGTCGAAGTCGCGAATATCGAATTCGGCAGGGAAGTTCGTGAGTTGCCGCTCGGCGCCCGTCTCCAGGTCGACCAGCCACAGATTCTTATGTTGAATCTCTCCCCTCAGCAGCACGAGGCCGCGCTCTCCCGGCAGGAAGGCCAGGTGTCGCGCGCCACGAGTTAAGGTCAAGTTCGGCAACGCACGTGGTGCGCCGTCTGCCGTGACCGCCTTCACCGAAAAGGTGGCGCCAATGTCAGGGCCCGAATAAACAACCATGCGGCCATCGGGAGCCCATGACGGATCGATCGAGTACTCCCGCACAAAGGCAGCTGGAGAGCGACCGTCGATCGGCACGTTGAAGAGGTGTGGCACGCCGTGATCGTCGGCCGCCGAAACGATCGATTGGCTGCCGGGGGCCCATGCGGGAGCGCCTTGCAGCTTGAGCGAGTCCGATACGATCCGGGCGTTGGTCCCATCCGCCTGTATCTCATACAACAGCGTCTTGCCGTTTTGCTCGACCGAGAATGCGATATGGCCCCCATCGCGAGAGATTGCCGGGCCGCCAAACACATGCGCTCCCTGCCCACTCCACAGCTCGGTCGCAGTTCCGTCGGTGAGCTTCCAGATGCTCTCGCTCGTGCCTGTTGCAGAAACATAAAGCAGGTAATTTGGACCCAGTCGTGGAGAGAACCCGGTGCTGGTCGTCAGTGAGATCGGAACTGCCGGCGACGGTTCGGTCGATGTATCGCTAATCGGTAAACGCCAGAGTGTTCTCTTCGGACTTGCCAGCGTGGCCACCAGACGGTGACCGTCAGCACTGGCTGCCAGCGACGTGTACCGGTCGATGCCAGAACTCAAGCGATGAGGAATGCGGCGCTCGACGTCCATGCTATACAGCCACGGCCCCGAACCATCGGGATCGTTGGCCAGGTAGACCAGCGTGCGTCGATCCAACAGGACCGGGTAAGTGATGCGCGCATTCTGCGACGTAATACGTTCCGGGCTCCCACCGGTCGGAGCGATGCGCCAGATGTCCAATTTGTCCGGCAGAGTGCCTTGAACAAAGTAGATGTAGGCAGCGTCAGGTGACCATAGAGGAAAGTGAGAGTGCAGCCCGGCTGGTGCAGTAAAGATCGGCGGGGCCTCCGATGGCTGGCTACCATTGGACACAGAGAGCGGGTCGCCCGGCCCGGGTGTGTGGTACGCCAGTCGCGAGCCGTCGTGCGACCAGTCAAACTCGGCGACGCCTTCCAGGTAGGGTTTCGGCTGTCCGCCCAGGGTTGGTACCGCCCAGATGCTGATGTCGCCGCCGTTTGAACCGTCCTGCTTGCGAACCCAATAAGTGACCACTGAGCCATCGGGCGAGAACCCCAGAGTGCGGACTGACGGATTCACCAGCTCCGCTGCGCTCCCGCGGGTCAAATTGTGGAATTGTCCCGACCCGACCTGCGTGACCCAGACGTCCATCTGCCCATCCCGGTCTGACAGAAACGCTACAAAATGACCGTCGCGTGATACTGCAGCGGCCTCCTCCACTCCTTCGAAGTCGGTGACTGTCTGAAATCGCGCATCAGCAATAGGGCTTCGCCAGAAATACTCCTTCTTCTGCACCCAGAAGATCGCGCCACTTGCCAGCGCGATTGCCACCGCTGCCCATATAAAGGTCCACTTGGTTCGAGCAGTCGAAATCGCGGCACCCGATGCCGCAGCAGGATTGGCAGAGAGAACACCATTCTCGTCTTCCTGCGCAACTCGAAGGTTCCGACCGCGTGCCCATGCGTCCAACTCCGCCCGCGACGCATACACCGAGCCCATTCTGTCGTGCAGGTGCCGGTGGACAGGCATTCCCTCCCGCTTCTCCCAGCGCTGGACGGTCGTGACATCACGGTTCAGATAGGCCGCGATTTCCTTCCACGAATCCAGGCGATCCTCGGACGATCTGGCCGATCGCGCTATGTCTGGGGATGCTTCGCCCATCTCAGCCTCCTGGTTGGTTCGCGCTTGCTTCACCTGAGGACTCGAATTGTACCTCCGCGGCCACTGCAAAAGACTGCATTCGACGGCAAAGTGCGGCAACCGCTGCACTTCTCTGCATTGCCGCTTGAAGGCTCCCCCCAAACTGCCTCACTGTGTGCATGCGTTTCAACTCAGTTCCAAATTGGAGGAATCTCATGAAGAGTAAAGCTTTCGCTTGGACGGTGAGCACCATCGCGGTCTTGTTGCTGGCGGTTAGCATCAGCGGCTTGGCTCAAACTCCGCTACCCCAAAGTTCGACACTGTTTAGCGGGGTAATCAATGCCTATTCGCCCCAGACCACTACCAACACCGGTACCACGGGCCCCTACGAGGTTCGCGGCCCATGGTCTTTGAATCTCAACGCAGCTACAGGCAAGGCGACTTTTACTGCTGCCTTGAACATGGAACTGTCGGATGGTTGGGTCTTGACCGAAAATGGCGGAAATTTCGATCCTAACGCCAGGGGAGCCCACACTCACCATGTCACTCTCGCGGATGCTACGGTCACGTGGATAACCAACGGATTTCAGATAGCCGGGATGGCCACGGTTACCCTCAACGGAGGCCCGGCGCCCGTTTCACCCACGCCTTTAGCGATAACCGTGACTGGGGGCAACAACGTCAAGTTTTCCAACATCACCCTGACGTTTGGCTCTCCAGGCTCCAAGCATTTTGGAACCGAAGCTCTCCCCGGCGTAGTTCAGAGCGTCAACTAACATCCGCGGAAGTCGCCGCCAATGCTTTCCGCTCGTGTCCGAATTGGGCCGTTCAAAGCGGCCCTTTTTCTTGCAGAAAACATGCGGCGGATTCCTCGTGCAAATCTATTCCATGCTCAGCGGCTGACTGTTCCAGCTTTTGCCGTGCAACAAACGGAGAGCCGCGTTTGCGCTCCCTCGGCCCTGTTCAGCAACTATCGTTTCGCACGAAGTTAGCGAGCATGATTTTGCAACGCGGCGAACTCGACCGATAAATCTGCTTGCGCAACCCGGGCCCATGGGATAAAAGTAACGCTTCAGCTCGCACAATTATTCCACCCGGGGGGGCCCATGCAAGTTCGGAGGTTAGTAATCGCGGTAGCTTGCGTACTACCTCTGTTCGTGCTTCCGCACCTGGCTTCTTCGCAACAGCCGCCAAGTTCTCCGCCCGTCCCTCAGGCGACTAGCACCGCCCCACGCGTCCCAATGGCAGCCATCAACGCGCGTGCGCAGGCGGCGCCGCCATCAGCGTTCGAGCAGTTTACTTTGACCGGAGTAGTGCTGGACGGAAACGGCAAGCCGGTGAAAGGCGCCGAGGTGACGCTGGTCGACCCGGATACGAACTTTAAGGCGACGCCTGCAAAAACCGACAAGAAGGGCGTCTTTACTTTTTCAAACCTTACGAATTCGAGCTATCGCCTGCAAGCCAGGAAGGGCGATCACCAGTCAGACACCGTCGATGTCGCGATCGGCTCGGCAAAGACGGTACACAAGAACCTGGTGTTGAAGTAGTGCCATGAGTGGCCTGCCACCCGAATGGTCATCCGAAGAACTGAAAGCGCTGCTCAACCAGGCGCTGGCGCTGGAGTATGTCAAGCTCCAGCGGAAGGAACAGGAATCACCTCCGCCTCGCAAGTCGGTGTGGCCCTCAATGCTGCAAGCGATAGCCCCGACCGTTGCGACTGTGCTGTTGGGCACAATCCTGGGAGGCTACCTCGCCGACCGTATTCAGGAGACGAACCGTCGCAACGAGGCGCGCAGGGCCGCGCAGCAGGCTAATTTGGCCGCTGAACAGAAAACCGTGGACGATGCGTTCACCGTGGCCGGCAAGACTGTGGCTGCTTCTCAGGATCTTATCGATATTACCGGGGAAGGCTTCGACGAAAGCGCGAAGGGTCTGACGGCTGAAGAGCGTAAGGTATTGGTAGCTCAGAAGAGCACGATCTGGCAGACCTATAACTCCGCCATCGCCGCATGGCGGGTCGAGCGCGACCGCCTCGGCATGCTCCTGGCCGTTCGCTACGACAATCCGGCTGAAGTGAACACTGCATGGCGGAGTGTGGTGGACGGAGTGGACAATTTTTCGGAATGCGCATTGAAATACAACAAGCAGGTCCACCAATCGATTCCCCACTCCGAGCTGCAGTTTGCTTGCGACAAGCAGCGAGGCGTCGTGCGTGACTCGTTGGGCAAACTGACAGAGATTCTGGTCAAAGAGCGAATAGCCACAGAAGATCGAGGAACGACCAGAAGCAAAGATCGCTAGGGCTCGCAAGGGGCGGGTAGAGTCTGGCCTCCCGCGTGCCGCTAGTCGTTTTTTTCCGGAATCGATCTCGCCATCCCTGAGCGAGGAGCGTAGCGACGAGTCGAGGGATCCCTTTTCAACGCTGGGTAGGCGTCAAATAAAATCTCGAAGTCCCCTCGGGGACGACACATTATCGCGAGGGCTTCAGCCCGAGCCGCCTTTCGCCCTCCTGATCTTGCCTTTATCTGATCCGCGTGATCCGTGTAAATCCGCGGTTTGCCTTTCCGCCCTATCTTCCTCTGTGTCTCTGTGCCTCTGTGGTGAACGGGATTTTCCCAAAACGGGAATCCACTCCGATTTTTCGCAAATAGTTCTTGCATTTCCCTCCCACCCTTTGCCACGCTTCTAGTGTGGGGTCGTATCCCCCGCTCGGACACTGTACGACTTTGCTGCCGGAATACCTGCGGCGTGTAACAACTTGCTGTCGGCTCACGGCTGAGAACTGAGAGCTGAAGGCTGACAGCCTAGCCCGAACTTAGGAGGCCTTATGTCCTATGCTACCTGCGACCATCTCAAGGAAGATGGCGTCTACTGTCAATCTCCCGCTCTTCTCGGCCAGAACTTCTGTTACTTCCACCTCGGCATTCGCGCTCGGCGCGTGCAAATGGCCCGCACCCGCCGTCGCGGCGAAAGCTGCCGTTTCCAGCTTCCCGTCCTCGACAACATGCATGCCGTGCTGGCCTCGCTCCAGCAGGTGGCCGACGCCCTCGCCGACGACCGCATCGAATCCAAGCGCGCCGGCCTTTTGCTCTACACGCTCCAGCAGACCGCTACCGCCCTGAACACCACTCCAGAATGGAAAGGCGAGCGCGAGCAGGTCGGCCTCGCCCAGCCACTGCGCGCCCTCGAAGTTCCCGACATCGCCCAGCAATTCGACTTACCCCCGAGTGTCGATCTCAATCTTTCGCCTGAAGCTGCGCTGGATGCAGCCGAGCAACCGGCCGACCCATCCCAGAAACCAAAAGGACATGTCCGTCTGGCTCGTATGCCCTCGCGTGCAGTCACTCAGGCAGACAAATATTTCCACATCCCCAAGGACCCCGGCACAGAGGTCACCTTCGACGAAATGCGCTACCAACTCAGCCGGATGGAATTCCTTGTCGACGACCCCCGCAAACCGGCAGACGACCCGCGCATCGCCAGTCTGCCGCCTCTTCTTGACCGACTCTGACGACGTCGAGGACACCGCCGATGTTGCCTGAGAACGCGAAAATGGCCGTGCAACTCCAAGCGAATGACGATTTTACGTGTAACTACTTTTGTTATGACCCTTTTGCACTCAACGCACAGCCTAACCCCTTGATTCCACGGATTTCAGGGGGGAGGGGGGTACTCCCTCCACAATTCACCCAGAAAAGGAGACGCGTCGTATAGACTTCCACGTATCCAGAAAACACAGGAAGTCGACCGGCTGGAATATTTCACTCGGAGACGAGAGGACAAACATGATTCAAGCAACCCCCGCACTTAAACGTATGGCGCTCGCGTTGACCGTCGCCATCTCGGCAGGAGTACTGGCGATAACGCCCGCAGCGGCGCAGAGCCAGCAGATGGAACAGAAGTTGATGGCCATCAAAGACGCGCAGGCCGCCAACAAGGCGAAGCTCGCGCAGTACACCTGGACGGAGACGGAAACCATCGGCATCAAAGGCAGCACGAAAGACACCAAGGTTTACCAGGTCAGCGTGGTGAACGGCCAGCAACAGAAGACGGAAGTCGCTAATCAGGCGGCGCAGCCCAGTGGTCGTCAAGGCCGCTTGAAAGAGCACGTCGTGGATAAGAAGAAGGCGGAGTATCAGGAGTACGGGCAGTCGATCGCGGCGCTGGCCAAGCAGTACACCACGCCCAATCCTGATGCGCTGATGGCGGCCAAGCAGGCGGGGAATATCTCCTTGGTGCCGGGCAGCGGCACGGTGAGCCTGGTGATTAAGAACTACGTGAAGCAGGGCGATTCGATGACCATGGTGGTCAGCGAGGCGACGCATTCGCCGGTGAGCGTGCAGGTGAACACCTACCTGAACGATCCCAAGGATGCGGTGACGATTAATGCCCAGTTCGCGAAGTTGCCGGACGGCACGAACCACGTGGCGAGCACGCTGACCAACGGCGTGAGCAAAGAGCTCACGGTCAACGACGTGAATTCGAATTATCAGAAGCAGTAGCGACTGCGTTGATCGGAAGCAACGCATGATTCATGGCGGACTGCGCTGGAAATTATCGCCCGGTAATTTGCCAGCGCAGAACCGCTGCTGAATCAGTTGCCGCTGCCGATTTTTTCGCCGCGCTTCAGGGTGCGATCGAAGAAGTCGGCGGTCGCGGTGTAAGCCACGATCCAACTCTTCCACATGAGGAAGCCGTGGATTTCGTCGGGCAAAACCAGTTGCTCGAAGGCCACGTTCTGCGCCCGCAAACGCTGCGCCAAGTCGACGGTCTGGCTGAAGGGCACGTTGCGATCGTCGTCGCCCTGAATGAGCAGCACCGGCGATTTCCAGGTGCTGATGGAAGCGTCGGGCGAAGACTCCCAAGCCAGCTTCACGGCAGCGTCGGCGTCGGGCGGCCGTGTTGCCAGGTTGCCGAAATACGGACGCTCGGTGAGGAAGACGCTCCAGTCATGCACGCCGTGAAAATCCACTCCTGCCTTGAACAGATCGGAATTGCGCGCCAGACCCATCGCGGTCAAGAAGCCGCCGTACGAACCTCCCCACAAACCAAGCTTCGCGCCATCGACTTCGGGAAGCGACTGCAAGATACTTTGCGCCGGCGACGACGTCCTGGTATTCGGCGGCTCCGCGCCAGACGGTATTGGGCGCCGTGCGAAACGCGCGTCCATACATGACGCCGAGACGGTAGTTCACCG
The DNA here is from genome assembly GCA_963749635.1 of uncultured Acidobacteriaceae bacterium. Lineage (GTDB taxonomy): Bacteria > Acidobacteriota > Terriglobia > Terriglobales > Acidobacteriaceae > DASRAA01. Next base: position 44,343 of record CAVVNW010000008.1, on the reverse strand, counting down.
ACAACACCACGTATCCGCGGCTGGCGAGATACTGATTCATCGCGTAAGCGTTGTGGTAGTAGTCCATGTAATGGAAGCCGAGCATCATCTGGCGAATGGGTCCGCCGTGAGTGAAGACCAGCGCAGGAACCTTGCCGGTCAGGTTGCGCGGCACGAAGAGTTGGCCGTGAATGGTGAGTCCGTCGGCGCTCTTGAAGATCACCTGCTTGGGCGTGACCAGCGAAGCGGAAGGGAAGTCGCTGGGCAGAGCTTTCCTGGCGATCATCTCGCGGCCATCGGCGGTGACGACATAAGGCATTGCCGGAACGGTTGCTGTCGACCCGAGACAGAGGATGCTTTTGCCGTCGCCGGTTTGAACCGGAGACCACTCGATGGTTTCGCCGTGCGTCAGCGCCTGTGGCGGCGCACCTCCGGCGACTGCTACGCGCCACAAGATGACGCCGGTCAACGTCGTCCTGATTCGAGGAGTAGATGACCGACGCTTTGTCGGCGCTGAGAGTGACGTCTTCCACGTCGAAGTCGCCGGGAGTGAGGAGCGTCGACGTGCCGTCGGCGGCGGGGATCGAGTAGAGATGATTGCGGCCATCCTGCTCGGAGGCGAATACTACGCGTCCATCGGCGGCGACGTTGAAGCGAGGTGTCTTCGGTGAGTTGGGGAAGGGAATCGTCAGGCTTGGTTCCGCTGCGCCAGAGCACGTGACCCTTTCCGGTTGCGGCGTCGGAAACCCAGATTGACCACGGTTCGGGACGCACGGGAATCAGCGGCTGCTTGTTCTCGGTTCCTGCGGTGCGAACGAAGACGATCGATTTGCCGTCAGGCGACCATCGAGGCAGGTTGTCTTTATCGACGCTCGGCGACATGTAGCGAATTGAGTTGCGATCGAATTCGTAGATGGCCACGAAGCTGTGAGTGTCACGCTCGCTGACGAAGGCGATCTCTTTGCTGTCGGGTGACCACTTGGGCTGGTCGGCTGCTCCGCGCACCGAAGCCAGTTCTTTAGCCTGCTGTTTTCCGTCGACACTGGCCAGCCATAGCTTCTTTTTCGCCGACCACACGGCCAATTTTCCGTCAGGGGAAATCGCGATGTCTTCGCAGCCCTCTTCGGGACAACCCATTTCGCCGAGCAGTCGCGGCGCGGCGTCTTTGACGTCGATGTCGATTGCGAACACTTGCTGCTTGGCTCCCTTGGTCCAGCTTGCAGGGTTAGCGCTCTCTTGCGCGCCGTTCAACTCACTGCCCAAGACATAGAGCGCGGTCTTGCCATCCGGAGTGAGCCGCAAGCTGGCGATAGGCTGGCCGTCGTCTTCGTTGTAGTGTGTGACCTGGCGCGCGGTCTTCGTAAAGTCAGGGCCGTCAGCTACCCAGACATTGCGGACGCCCTTGGCATCGAAGACCCAAGCCACGCGGCTGCCGTGCTCGGCGGCGACCAGTCCGGTGGGAAAGGGCGAGCTTAAGACCTGCTCGAGGGTGAACGGAGCTTGCGCCAATACAGGGGTTGAGGCGAGCAGAATCAAGGCGAGTGCAACAGCGATGCGAAGGTTGTAGCGAGACATAGTCGGCAAGATTACTTGAAACGCAGCCCTTATGCCAACGGTGCAGGCGGCTCATCCGAATGAAGTATTGAACTATGAAAGGAGTACCTTCGTATTCTTGGAAGGACACATCCATTGAAATTTCGGCTGAAGGAATGCGCGGGCAGTTCGCCCGATGGTCGCCGCGGTCGAGGCTCAATCCAGGGTCGCGCTGAGCCACAGTCGGAAGCAAGCGGGCCCATCGCTACTCCAATCTTCGTCGTAACGGAGCACTGCCAATCATGAAAGCGATCGTCTGCGTTGTACTTATCGGATTGCTAGCCGGTGTTTGCCAGGCGGCGGACAAGGAACAGCCGCCGAAGCCGGCGCAATCCATTCCTGAGCTGCAGCGGCAACTGGAGAAAATACTCAAAGACAATCACGTGCCGGGAGTGTCGGTGGCGATCGTGAAACGCGATGGCCCGGAATGGGTTGCCGCGACTCGGGCTGGCTGATGTTGCGAGCAAAACTCCGGCGACGGCCGACACGCAGTTTCGCATCGGTTCAACGTCGAAGGCGTTTGCATCGCTGTCGATCCTGAAACTGGCGAATGAGGGCAAGCTGTCGCTCACGGACCCGGTGCACAAGCTGGCGCCGGAGGTGTATTTCGAGAATCGGTGGGAGGCAACCAACCCGGTGCTGGTGGTGGACCTGCTGGAGCACACCACGGGATGGGATGACCTGCATCTGCGCGAGTATGCGAAAGATGCGCCGGCATCGATGAGCCTGCGCGAAGGGCTCGATTACGACCACACGTCGCGGGTGTCGCGGTGGCCTCCGGGTACGCGGACGGCGTATTGCAACTCGGGACCGCCGGTGGCGGCCTACATCGTAGAGAAGATCACGGGCAAGCGGTTTGAAGACTATGTGGCGGAGAACTTCTTCCAGCCGATCGGGATGAAGTCGGCCAGCTACTTCCAGACCTCGGCGCCGGCGACGACGCTGTATCACGACGACGGCAAGACGCCGTTTCCGTACTGGAATATTCTGCTGCGTCCGGCAGGGTCGATTAATGCATCGGCCAACGACATGGCGGCGTACGTGGCGTTCTACCTGAACCGCGGTACAGTGAGCGGCATGGAGGTAATGCCGGCGGCGTCGATTGACCGCATGGAGAACCCGACGCGCACGTGGGCTGCGCAGGAAGGGCTGAAGCCGGGATACGGGCTGAGCAATTACTGGTCGGTGAACGACGGATTTGTGTATCACGGGCACGATGGAGGCGTGAACGGCGGCCTGACTGAAATGGCCTACATGCCGGAGTACGGCGTGGGGTACTTCTACAGCATCAATGCGGGGAGCGTAGATGCGTTTGGCAAGATCGGGAAGGCGATTCGGGCGTACATCACGCGCGATCTGACGAAGCCGGCGATTCCGCCGCAAGGGCAGTTGCCGGGCGATGCCGCGGCGTATGCGGGGTGGTACGAACCAGACTCGCCGCGAATACAGATGTTCTACTTTTTGGAGCGCCTCACGAACATCGTGCGGGTGCACTTTGGCGATGGGACGATGCTGATATGGCCGGTCGTCGGAATGAAGGACGAGGTGTTCCTGCCGGTGTCGGGCAGACAGTTCCGCAAAGTGTTCGAGAAAGATCCGCCGAGCCCGGTGGCCACGGTAATGCTGTTGACGCCGGATGTGGAAGGACGGTTCATTCAGACCTCAGTCGGGACAAGAACACTGAAGCGGGTTCCCAACGCAGTGGCGATTACGGAGATTGTGCTCACGGTGTTTGTGGTGGTGGCAATGGTAGCAGTGGTGTTGTATGCGCCGTTCTGGATGCTGGGCGGGATTAGCAAGAAGAGACGCCGTCCGCGGGAGCGTGCGATGCGCTGGTGGCCGCTGATCGCTGTGCTGAGCCTGGCCGTTGCGGTGGCGCTGATTGCGGTGTCGGGCCCGGACATTATCACGCGAATGGGAGAGCTAACAGTGTGGTCGGGTGGGGTGTTTGTGTGCACGATTCTGTTTGCGATTGCCTCGCTGGCGAGTGCGGTTTCAGTATGGCGGGCGCACGAGGCGCGCAAGTGGGTGAAGCGTTTCAGCGCGGTCGTGGCGCTGGCGTTGGTGATTGCGACAGCCTATCTGGCGTATTGGGGAGTCATCGGGATGAGGACTTGGGGATAAGGTTGGTGCATCGCTTGGCGGACATTCGGACTTATAGGGCGTTGTAGCGTTCGGCGAGAAGAGGCATCGTAACTTACTGATTTAATGGTGGCCAGGGACGGAGTTGAACCGCCGACGCCAGCCTTTTCAGGGCTGGAATAAGCTGTGTTTTTAACGACTTAACAGGTTTCGGTGGGCTGCGTAAGTATTTCAAAGGTCGTGAGAAACGCGGTTGTCTTGGGTGGAATTCTTGGGTGTGAATGCCTACACCCTCCTTAACTCCTGTGCTGGTCTTTCGTGGCTGATAACGCCAATTGCTTGCTGAGCGAAGTCCTCGACTAATGGGATGGTCCGCCGCCTTCGCCCAAGTCGAGTCTAAGAGGCGCACGGCGTAGGCATCCCCTGAAATTTCACATGATCGGCATTGATCTGGGCAAAATAGCCTTTCACCTGGTTGGGAGCAAACCAGCGCTACCGGTTGGGCGCGTCGTATCCTGCAGGGCTGCGGTACCCTTTACGGCTGCAGATGCGCAGGCCTTTCTGGTTCTGCGCTTGAACTTTGATGGTGCGGTAATGCCCATCGGTCCTGAACGCCGTAGGCTTGTAAGACACCGCGTACTGGCTGCGCAGCTCTTCTTGAATGGCGGTGAACGCGTTGGCTACTTCGGTGATCTGGGAGGGCACGTACGATCTCCCGCCGGTTGCTTCGGCAATATGTTCCAAGGTCTTGTTGCCGTGTCCGCCGGAGCCGGCCGGGTTGGTGCTGATGGTATACACGGAGACCTCGGCCCGTTGCGCCATCTCGATGGCCTTTTCGAGGGTCACGGAGCTCGCCTTGTCATTGCCATCGCTCAACAGGATGATGACGCGCCGGACGGGACCAGCCTGTGGTTGCTTCAGCAGCTTGTCCCGACATGCATAGTAGAGAGCATCGTACATTGCCGTGAGGTTGCCCGGTCGCAGCGTGCTAATGCCGACCAAAAGCTGCTCAGGGTCGTTGGTAAAGTCCTGGGTGACCTTGGGAGTCAGGTCAAAGCCGATGACAAAGGCCTGGTCGTACTTCCTCCGGATCGTCTGTTTCAGAAACTCGATGGCTGCTTCCTGCTCGAACTTGAAGCGACCGCTCACCGATTCGCTGGCGTCGATCAACAGGCCGACTTGCAGGGGCAGATCCGTCTCGCTGCTGAAGCTGAGGATCTCTTGCGGCGGCTTGCTGTCGTCCAGAATTTTGAAGTCGTCTTTCTTCAAGTCCTTGATGTAGTGGCCGTGCTTGTCGGTGACGGTGAAAACCAGGTGGACTTCGTTCACCGTCTTGCGCACCGTGAAGACCGATTCATCGGGTTCTGCTGGCGCGCCGGAGCCAGGGCTCTTTGCAGCCGCATTCTGTGATTGCTCTGTTTGAGCCGAAGCAACCCTGATCGCTCCACTCTGGGCCGGCTCGGTAACCGATGCATAAGCGCTGATTATCTTCGGCGGAGAAAAAGCTTCGGGCTGAGAACCTGCGGGTTGTGGCGCCGCAGGCTGAGGCCGACCGTTCGGCTGCGCAGCAGAGGATGCCGACATCAATTCCTTCTTCGGGTTCTGCGCCCAGACCGGGGGCAGGAACAGAGCCATACCGACTAGCAGGGAAGTGATGGGGAAGAACTTCACAGTTTTCGCGATTATAGCTGCTGGCTTCTCTCGTCACAGATTAGATGCGATATCCGATTATGCGCCCGATGTTGAAGGTGGGTGATCCAGAACCAAGTCCGCAGCCTTCTGGGCCTGTCCGGCAGCGCGGCTCGACGACGTGTCCAACCAGCTTGGCGCAGATCGAACTCACATTAGTGAACCCAGCGAGACGTCTTGCATAACTCTTGCTTCGATGTTCTGCCCAACCGTGGCTTTTCTGGCGCCCAGCGTTGTCTGCCGAGTGCTGAAGGGTTTGGTGCACGCATACCATCCCCTTTTTTCAGCCAAGGCCGAGAACTCGGCAAACCGTCTTGGCTATCATGCGTTCTTCGTCCGTGCGAATGACGCGGACCGCAACCCGGCTTGCCGCCGCGGAAATCACGCCCTCATTCGCTGCGTTTCGCTTTTCTTCGAGTTCGATTCCAAGGAATCCCAGCCCATCGCAAATCCGGGCGCGGACCGTGGGCGCATTCTCTCCGATGCCACCAGCGAACACCAGCGTGTCCAGTCCGCCCAACGCCGCCGCGAATGCGCCGATCCATTTCTTGACCTGGTAGCAAAACAGCGCGACCGCTTCAGCCGCCCGCACGTCCTGCGCTTCACGGTCGAGCAAGTCACGCATGTCGGAACTGGTCTCCGACACGCCGAGCAGCCCGGACTGGAAATTGACCATCTCGTTGAATTGCTTGGCGCTCATTTTTTCAGTGCGCGCCAGATACCAGACCAGTCCGGGATCGAGATCGCCGGAGCGGGTGCTCATCGGCACGCCGGCGGTCGGGGTGAAACTCATGCTGGTGTCCACGGATTTGCCGTCACGCACCGCCGCCAGGCTCGCGCCATTGCCGAGGTGGGCGAGGATGACCCGGCCTTCGTGCCGCTTCCGATCCGGCCAGGCGGGCCAGTTCTTCCATCAGGAACGCATACGACAACCCGTGAAACCCGTACCGCCGCACCCCCTGCGCTTCGTAGCGGCGCGGGATCGGCAACAACTGGGCCACGCGCGGCAGGTCATGGTGAAAAGCCGTGTCGAAACACGCCACTTGGGGCAGATCGGGAAATCGGCGATGAAACGCCTCGGTCAACAGGATCTCCTCCGGCAGATGCTCAGGATCGAATGGACTGAGCCGGCGCAGCTCCTCAACCATTTCCGCAGTGATTCGCTGCGGCTCGCTAATACTTCGGCCCGCCATGCACCACGCGATGCCCCACCGCGGTCAATGCATCACGCCCGCTGCGTTCCTCGATCCAATCCATCAGAGCGCCCACCGCCACCGTGTGATCCGGCGCCGTCACTGGCTCGCGAAAAGTTGTCCGCCTGGTCCAAGCCCTTCACCCGCAAGGTGGCCTCCGGCAGTCCAATCCGCTCAATCCCGCCCTCCAGAATCCGTCGGAGCGAGTCACCGGCCTCGAACAGCGCGAACTTGATGCTCGACGAGCCGCCATTGATCGTCAGGATGCGTGGGTTAGCTGGTTTCATGGATGACTCCTTCGTCATTCTGCAATCCGAACGAAGCCAGTTTCGCGCACGTGGACCTGTAATCCGTGTGAAGAATGCTTCGAATCCCCAAACCTTCCGCGATCTGGACGAACATCGGGGTGTTTTCGATATAGACGACCTGCCGGGCTGGCGTCTGGGCGATGTCCAGCGCAAGCCGAAAGATGTCCGCGTCGGGCTTGCGGACGTGGACGAAGCAGGAGGAAATAAAAGAATCCACGAATCCGTCCAGCTTGAACTTGCGAATCCGATAGGCATTCAGTTCGCGCGCTTCGTTGCTGACCACGGCGATCTTCAGCCCGTGCCGGGCCTTGAGCTGAGCGACCAGCTCGATCATCTCGGGGTAAGGTTTCGATTGCGCGAACATGAATCGCCGAAACTGAGCCCGGGTGAACGGTCGCTTTTGGTGGAAGACCACCCGGCTCAAATATTCTTCCAGCGTGAGCTTTCCCTCCTCGTAGGTGTCGAAGGTCAGGTGATGCCGATCCTCCATCTCGGCCAACTCCAGCTTGAAGTTCGTCGCCGCCCGTTTGCGGGCATGATGATCCCACCCGTCGGTGAGCAGGACGCCGCCGATATCCAGAAACACGCAGGTGATTGCAGTCGCTTTCTTCATTGTTCTTTCTTCCGTCGATCAGGTCATCGCTGCCACAGGATTCGTGCGTCTTCCAGTGGGACCGCAACGCCGTCGCAGTGCGGTATCACTCGCGCCGTATAGTCCGCTGCTGGGCGGGCCGCAGACACAGCCGCGCTGTAAACGTAGCCGCCCGACGCGCCGGCCAGTTGGCGAACGCGCTTCATCTCCTGCCGCACGGGAGCACCGTCCATGACGCCGTCGGCATAAAGCTCTACCCGCACCGCCTTGGGGTCGAGGTCATTGAGACAGACCTGAACCTCAAATACGTGCTGCTCGCCACGAGTCTCAACCTTCACTTCGCCGAAGCGCAGCGTCGGCCCATTTCTGTTCCAGACTGTGCTGCCAATCGACCATTTGCCTGCCGATTGCGCCTTTGTCGGCAACGCGCAGATGGTAGGCGGCAGCAGCCGGGAGGTAGTGTTGCTCGGTGTATTCGCGCACCGCGCGGTTGGCGGAGAAACGCGGTGTCAACCGCGCCATGCTTTCCCGCATCCGCTTGACCCAGGCGGTGGGAATGCCGTTCTCGTCGCGGGTATAAAACTCCGGGATCACCTCCCGTTCGAGCAGGTCGTAGAGCGCCTCGGCTTCGGCCGCGTCCCAGGCCGGATCGTCGCCATGTTCCTGGCCGTCCCCCAACGCCCACCCCACTTCAGGCGTGTAGGCTTCCGCCCACCAGCCGTCCAATTCCGAGAGATTGATGCCTCCATTGACGAGCACCTTCATGCCGCTCGTTCCGCACGCCTCCCAGGGCCGCCGTGGCGTGTTGATCCAGACATCCACCCCCTGCACCAGGTGCTCGGTCAAAAGCATGTCGTAGTCGCTGAGGAAGATCACATGGGGGCGGGCCTCGGGCCGCCGGATGAAATGGATCCATTCCTGGATCAGGGCCTGCCCCGCCTGGTCCGCCGGATGGGCCTTGCCGGCGAGGATGAGTTGCACCGGGCGCTGCGGATTGGTCAACAGGCGAAGCAGTCGCTCCGGGTCGTGCAGCAGCAGGTTCGGTCTCTTGTAGGTCGCGAAGCGGCGCGCAAAGCCCAGGGTCAATGCGTTGGGATCAAACAGATGCTTCGCCTCGTCAACCTCCTCGGGCGACGCGCCGGAGGCGGCCAGTTGCCGGGACAATCGCTCGCGAGCGTATTCAACGAGAGACTTGCTGGCGGCGGTGCGAAATTGCCAGAGTCTGGCGTCGGAGACGCGGCGAATGTCCTGCTCCAGGGTTTCCGTCGTCCCCAGCCAGCGGTCCTTTCCACAGGCTTCCGTCCAAAGATCGTCGGCCGGAGCCGAGTCCCAGGTCGGCATGTGGACTCCGTTGGTCACGTGTCCGACCGGGCACTTCGTCCTCCGGCCAGCGCGGAAAGAGAGGCTCAAAGAGGTGCCGGCTGACCTTCCCATGCAAGCGACTCACGCCATTGACCGCCCCGCTGCCCGCGGATTGCCAGATAGGCCATGTTGAAAGCTCTCCGACGAGTCGTTCGGGTTCTGGCGGCCCAGGGCCAGCAAATCGTGGAGTGTAATGCCGAGCTTCTTCTCGGCATATCCACCGAGGTATTGCTCGATGAGGGCCGGAGCGAAACGGTCAAAGCCGGCGGCCACTGCCGTGTGGGTGGTGAAGAGGTTCCCCGCTCGCGTGACGGCCAGCGCGACTTCGAAGGGCTGCCCGGTCTCTTCCATGAAGCTGCGGGCGCGTTCCAGCACGGCGAAGGCCGCATGCCCTTCATTCAGGTGACAGACTTCCGGCTGGATGCCCGAGCGCGCCGAGCAGCCGCCATCCGCCGATCCCGAGGAGCAGTTCCTGCTTGAGGCGCAGCTCCGGCCCGCCGCCATACAGCTCGCTGGTAATCCCTCGATGAGCGGGGAAGTTCGCCGCGTCATTGCTGTCCAGCAGGTAAAGCTTCACTCTGCCGACCTGGACCTGCCAGGCGCGCAGCCAGACCGAGTAACCGGGCAAGGCGATCTCCAACCGCAACCACTCGCCGTTCGGGTGGCGCAACGGCGTGATCGGCAACTGTCCGGGGTCGTTGTACGGGATAGAGGGCCTGTTGCGCTCCGTCCTTGTCGATCACCTGGCGAAAATAGCCTTGCTGGTAGAGCAGCCCCACGCCGACCACCGGCACGCCCAGATCGCTGGCGGCTTTGAGCTGATCGCCGGCCACATTGCCAAGCCCGCCCGAATAGATCGGGCAGCGCTTCGCTCAACATGAATTCCATGCTGAAATAGGCGACGCAGGTCAAGGGAGCTTGCGGATGCTCTTGCTGAAACCATGCGGGCTGCCTCGCCGCCTGACGCTTGGATCGCAGCCAGGTCATCAACGTTCTTGCGGAAGGCAGGATCGGCCAGCACGCGCTCGATTTGGTCCCGCGAGACCGTCTGCAGGACAACCCAAGGATTCTGCGTGAGTTCCCACAGTACGGGATCAAGCTGCCGCCACACTCCGTCGGTGGCATGATTCCACGACCAACGCATATCCAAGGCGAGTTCCGCCAGGGAATCGAACCCCTCGACTTCCGTGGGCATTACCATGTGCTTCGGATGGCGAACATCTGTGTGTGTGTCTTCATTATCCCTCGTTCCGCCTTTCACGATTCCCCGTGGATGTTCGCGACGAGTGCCGGGTTGAGATTCATCAGTACAGCCGTCACACACCTGGGCGGGACAACGCGATTACATCTTCATACACCAATCAGCGTTGCCTTACAGCGGGACGAGCCAGTCCCGCGCCTCGGCGGCATGGGCGTGATCGAAGTAGCGGACTTGTGCCGTGGTGAACGGCTTGCAGAATACCGCCATTCCTTTTTCCCATTTATTCTCGCCAATGATCGCCAACCGTTCGATGTCATTGAAGTGTTTCGCGTCGAACTTGATGTCCTCCCACAGCGCGCTCCCTGTCCAACCATGAAAGTCATTGAACTCCACAAGCATCAGGAGCTTGCCGTGCTGTTTGACCAACCGCTCCACGGCGGGCAAAAAGGTCTCGTAGTCTGTCTTAACTAGCTTGCCGGTCAGATGCACCTCGAGCAGTTTGCCGTCATCGAATTCTTTCAGTTCGACTGACATCGTGTTTGTCCTTTCCTGGTTCCTTGATTGATCGACGGGGTGAAACTCCACTTCATGGGTTAGGGGCTGGCGCTAACGGCGCCGCCAGAGTATCGCTGACAATCGACTGTGCTTGCTCTATGAAGCCACACACATGATCGGCTCCCCGGGAATTCGGCTTTTCATGTTCGCGTAGCGTACCAGGACCCAGACGGTACTGGTGCAGGCGGACTAAGCCGAATTCTTCTTGCCTAGCACGTCCATTGCCAGCGGTATCGTAGTAAGGCCTCCGACCAGGGCGAGGGCCCATCCGGCAGCTTTGCGTTGGTCATTATTCAGCCGACTGGAAAGCAGCAGGCCGATCCCGGCGCCCAGTGCGATGCGGGTCCCGGCGAGAAGCATGATCTCAGCAATGGTAAGCTTCCGTTCTATCATTTTTAACCTACTCTCTTTCCCGCGACGGACTCGGGGGAATCAGTTACGGGCCAATTCCTTAGTTGTCCGTCGTCAAACGGCTTCATCCGGCCGGTCAAAGGAACTCCTGCGCACCCATTCAAGTCTCGACGTCATTGGCCGTTGGTCGATTTAGCTATCGCTGAATACGCTCCCGCGAGGATGTCCCTTGGCCAGTGGCGGAGGAGCGCTCGGCTCGCTGAAATCAGCCGTCCATCCCCAGTTCCTGATCTCCGGCATATCCTCCAGGTGCTGGCGGATGTAGTCGTGGTGCTCGTATAGCTTTCGGTTGAACAGGTCGATGACGTCCGAAGCTTCCGAGCGCAGTCGTGGGACATGCTTCAGCGCGTCGACGGCAAGGTGAAAGCGGCTCATCTCGTTCAGCACTACCATGTCGAACGGCGTCGTTGTTGTGCCCTGATCCATGTAGCCGCGCACGTGGAAGCGGCTTTCATTGGAGCGCCCGTGAACCATGGTGTGAATCAGCCAGCGATTGTTGTGGAAGGCGAAGATCACCGGCGCGTCTTCGGTGAAGAGCGCATCGAAGGACATGTTGTCCATTCCATGCGGATGATCGTCCGGCAGCATTAGGACGCTCAAATCCACCACGTTGACAACCCGCACCTTGATGCCGGGAACGTACTTCTGCAGAAGCCACGAGGCGGCGCAGGTCTCGATGGTCGGAACGTCGCCGGCGCAAGCCAGCACGACATCGGGCTCTTCGCCCCCGTCGTTGGTCGCGAACTTCCAAATCGATGCGCCGCGCGAGCAATGTTCGAGGGCCTCGTCCATGTTCAACCACTGAAGTTGCGGCTGCTTGCCGCAGGTAACGATGTTGACGTAGTTGCGGCTGCGCAGGCAGTGGTCGAAGACGCTCAGCAGGCAATTGCTGTCCGGCGGGTAATAGACGCGGATGGTTTCACTCCTGCGCGCCAGGGCATTGTCGACAAATCCGGTTGCCTGGTGGCTGAAACCGTTGTGATCGTTTCGCCACGCATGACTTGTCAGGAGAACATTCAAGCGAAGCAAGCGGTCTGCGCCAGGGAAAGTCGCGGCATTGCTCGAGCCATTTGGCGTGTTGCGTCAGCATCGAATCGACGACTTGCGCGAACGCTTCGTAGGACGACCACATGCCATGCCGTCCGGTCAGCAAATATCCTTCGAGCCACCCTTGGCAGCAATGCTCGCTCAATACCTCCATCACGCGGCCGTCGGGGCTCAGTTCGTCGTCGATCGAAACCGTCTCCGCCATAAAGCAACGCTTGGTCGCCTCGAAGACGGAGTTCAAGCGATTTGAGTTCGTCTCATCGGGGCAGAACATGCGAAAGTTGGTCGGATTCAGCCTGAAAATGTCTCTGAAGAAGTCTCCGAGCTTTCGTGGAGCTTCAGCGACCACTTGGCCCGGGCCCGGAATCTCGAGCGCGTAGTCTGTAAAGTCGGGCAGATCGAGCGCGGTCAGCAGTCGTCCGCCATTCACGTGAGGGTTCCCGCCCATGCGGCGATTGCCTGCCGGCGCGAGCGCCGCTAACTCCTCGATGAATTTGCCGTTTTCGTCGAACAGTTCCTGCGGCTTGTAGCTTTTCATCCAGGCTTCGAGGATCTTGAGATGTTCGGGGTTTTCGCGAACGGTTGCGAGCGGGACCTGGTGCGCACGGAACGTGCCTTCGATCGGAATTCCATCCACTTCTTTCGGGCACGTCCATCCCTTGGGCGTGCGCAGGATGATCATGGGCCAGATCGGCTGCTTCTTGAATCCGCTCCGCGCGCGCCTCCTGCTGAATGGCTCGAATCTCGGCATAGCATTCATCCAGCGCTCCAGCCAGCAGTTGATGCACGACTTCGGGATCGTCGCCTTCGACAAAATAGGGCTTGTAACCGCGTCCGATATACAGGGCCTTCAAGTCGTCGTCGCTCGTGCGTGCCTGAACGGTCGGTCCGGAGATCTTGTAGCCATTGAGGTGCAGAATCGGAAGCACCGCGCCGTCCCGCACTGGATTGAGGAAGTTGACCGACTTCCAGCTTCCTTCGAGCGGACACGTTTCGGACTCGCCGTCGCCGATGACGCAGGCAACGATCAGATCGGGATTGTCGAAAGCGGCGCCGAAAGCGTGAACCAGCGAGTAGCCGAGTTCGCCGCCCTCGTGCATGGAATTTGGGACGTGCGGTCCGCAATGGCTGGGCACGCCGCCGGGCGTCGAAAACTTTCGGAACAGAAGCCGCATGCCGTTCTCATCCGCGCGTGATTTCCGGGTGAACTTCGGTATAGGTGCCTTCCAGATAGGAGCATTGCATTGAGCGAGGGACCGCCGTGTCCTGGACCAGCGATGTAAATGATATTTGCATCGTGCTCTTTGATCAGCCGATTCAGATGGATGTAGATGAGGTTCTGTCCCGGCGAAGTTCCCCAGTGCCCGAGCAACCTTGGTTTAATCTGTTCCGCTTTGAGCGGCTCGCGCAAGCAGGGGATTTTCAAAGAGGTAGATCTGGCCGATGCACAGATAATTCGCGGCGCGCCAGTAGCGATTCATCTTGTCGAGCATTTCCGGCGCGAGCGGACCCTTGGGATCCGGTGCTTTCGTTCTGTCTTGACCATTTGCCGCAATGGCGGTGGACAATGCCACATCGAAGATAAATTTAGTCGGCTTGGCGGACTCGTCCAGGCTCTCGCCCATCGGTTTTGTGTCTCTGTCCTTAGCAACGCTAATTGCTTGTTCTTTCGTGGCCATTAAAATGGTTCCTCTCTGACCTCCCCAACGTGCTGACATCCTGGCAGAGGCTCTCAAACTTCGATTCGTTCGCCACCGACTGCCACGCAGCTACGTCACCGGGCAAACCTATGTGGTGCGGGCGTTTTACGTTCGCCATGGCCGCACCCAACAAATAAGGAAACCTGATTCCATCGTCACTTCGCTAGCAGCTTGCGGATCGATTGCAATTCCAGCCGATGCTTCTGGGTTGGCTTGCGGATATGCCATCTTGAGTTCCTTGAGCGCGTCCAGGACAATTCGCGAGACAATCAAGCGGGCATCCTCCTTATTGTCGGCGGGAACGACGTACCAGGGCGCATGATGGGTGCTGGTCGCGCTCAGGCACTCCTCATACGCCTTCACGTAGTGCTTCCAGATATTTTCTCTCGTGAATGTCAGCGAGGCTGAATTTCCAGTTCTTGTCAGGCTCATCGATGCGCTCGAGGAACCGCTTTCGCTGCTCTTCCTTCGAGAGGTGCAGGAATACCTTGATGGTTCGGGTTCCGTTTCGGTAAAGGTGCTTCTCCAGATCCACGATGGAGCGATACCGCCCTTCCCAGATATTCGTTCTCGTCGCGCAACTCTATCGGGAGCCCCTGGTCGCGGAGATCTTCCGGATGCACGCGAACGACCAGTACTTCCTCGTAGTAGGAACGATTGAATATGCCGATCCGGCCGCGTTCGGGAAGCCGGCACGTCGTGCGCCAGAGAAAATCATGTTCCAGTTCTTCGGCGCTGGGCTGTTTGAAACTGAACACCTCGCAGCCTGCGGATTGACCCCGGACATGACATGCCGGATGGCACCGTCTTTGCCGGCAGCGTCCATGCCCTGAAAAATCATCAGCAGGGCATAGCGATTGGATGCATAGTGAAGTTGTTGCAACGAACTCAGACCAGCAATATGCTCTCCGAGAAGCTTTTCATACTGCTTCTTCGACTTGCAAAAGGGCCTGACAATCGTCGGCCATTCTTTGAGGTTGACCTTCTTTCCGGGTCGCACTCGGAAATTCTTTGAATGGATCGTTCATCTTCTCCCTTCGGTGGTCACCAAATGCGTAAGTGAGTTTGGAACTTGTGGGCTCGGGAGACGATCCGACCAGATTCGCCTGGTATTGACATTGCGGCCGACTAGGATCATGGAACTCTCGAACCAGTATCTTCCTGGAAAGAGGACGAATCTGTTCAGTTTTGCTCAAGAGCAGAACGGTTACTTCGGCGAGGGTGGTGGTGCCGTAATAACCGGACGTCAAGCCATCCGCGTCGACATCACCGCGTCACCAATGCAAGCGCCCCCGAAAGAAGTTCCTCGATGTGTTGCCTGGAAAGGCTTCAGGCGTGGCGCCCACGCTCCGTCAGTGCCTCGAAGCCGGAGACAACGTCGAATAGCTCCTCGTCGATGGATTCCTGTCGAACACGGTGGAAGGTTCGGTTCAGATCTTCCAAAATTTCTTCGATGTTCTTCTCCGCGCGTTGCATCGCCGCCAAGACGGCTGGCGTTTTCGCTGGCAAGGGATTCGGCGCACGCCTGAAACAGCAGGACAAACAGGTATTCGCGAATGAATGCCTGCAAGCGGCGACGTGGTTCCGTCGATGACCTCCGGCAGACAGTTTCGTCGGCCAGGATCGCGGCAAGCTTGTTTCTGCCAGGCGTGATCCAGCGGCAGCAGTCGCTTGCTGACGGGTTCGTAGACGGATCCGGATTTCGGGTGGTTGTGGAATAGATATACCTCTACCGACATCGCCGCTTTCCCGAGTCGCTTCGACTTCGATGAGAATCTGGCCGACGAGTCGGCGTATGGCGTTGACCGAGGTCTGGCACGGACAATATACCGGCCGGCGTCATGCCGGCATCCGCCATGAAGGCGTGGATGCGCTCTCCGACCGCCCAGACTTTCGTGATCTTGCCGGGTAAGGCTTTGAGCGTGCCGCACGGCAAATTCCACGACCACCTCGTTAAACCTGCCGACCAGACCCTGGTCCGAGCCGAAGACAACCGCGCCAATCGCCCGCTTCTTCTGTGAGCTCTGCTTCTCGCCGTGTCGAAGCCGAGTCCTGCCTGGCGAAGGCACGCGGTCAAAGCGAGTTCCACAGTGCGGTAGTATTCATCGAGCGATTGGACGGCTTTTTCGATATTGTCCAATGCTCGATGCCGCAAGAGCCTTCATCGAACGAACCACGGCCTCCAGATCCGCCGCGCCGGAGATTTTCCGCGTCAGACTTTCGATGGTGCCGCTCATGGCGACTTGGCCGGGGCTGTGGGCTTGGCAGTGGTTTCGTTCGGCGTCGGTTTGGGTCGGTTCGGCTTGGAGGCGCGGGCTGGAACGAAGCAAGCGCATGTGTGGCAACCTCCAGAATCGCCTTTCGGTCGTCGTCGCTCAATTTGTCAGCGGACGTGAGCCGCCCTGCCACGTCCGCCGGAATATCCGCTGTCGCCTTCTGCAGCGCCTGCTCGGCGTCGTTCATCTTTTCGAGCGGCACGGGATCGAGCAAGTCCCGCCGTCAAAGCCAGGAGCACGATGATCTGTTCGACCATGGAAACCGGGTGAGATTCCGACTGCTTGAGGCAGGCGCGAATGCGCTGCCCGTGATCGATAGTCTTGCGAGTGGCTTCATCGAGGCGGGTGCCGAATTTGGCGAAGGCTTCCAGTTCCTCGAACTGCGAATAGGCGAGCTTGAGGTTGCCGGCGACTGCGCGATATGCAGCCCGTTGCGCCGCTCCGCCGACTCGCGAAACCGACTTGCCAACGTCGACGGCCGGGAGAATTCCCAGTTCGAACAAAGTGGGAGAAAGGTAGATCTGGCCGTCGGTGATGGAAATGAGATTGGTCGGGATGTAGGCGGATATGTCCTGCGCTTCGGTTTCGATGATGGGCAGCGCCGTCAGAGAACCGCCGCCGCGCTCCTTGCTCAGATGCGTCGCACGTTCCAGCATCCGCGAATGAATATAGAAGATGTCGCCGGGGAACGCTTCACGGCCCGGAGGACGACGCAGCAGAAGCGAAAGTTCGCGATAGGCGCGGGCATGGTGGGTAAGATCGTCATAGACGATCAGGACATCGCGGCCCTTTTCCATGAAATATTCTGCGATGCTGGTCGCGGCATAAGGCGTGATGTAGACAAGGCCGGGCGCGTTGTTGCCTTCTGCGACAACCACCACGGTGTAGTCCATCGCGCCCTTCTCGCGGAGGTTGGCCACGACTTTTGCGACGGCGGACGCGCGCTGGCCAATCGCGCAGTAGACGCAGACCACATTCTTGCCCGCGCTGGTTCAGGATCGTGTCGATGGCGATGGCCGTCTTGCCGGTCTGCCGATCGCCGAGAATCAATTCGCGCTGCCCGCGACCGATCGGGAATGAGCGCGTCGACCGACCTTCAGGCCGGTCTGCAAAGGCACGACTGACCGGCGCGCGATCCATGATCGGCGGCGCCGGGCGTTCAACCGGCAGGCGCTTCGTCGGCAGCTACTGAACCCTTGCCATCCAGCGGTTTGCCCAATGGGTCGATCACGCGTCCCAGCAGACCGTCGCCCACCGCGACGTCCATGACCCGCCCAGTCCGTTCCACTTCGTCGCCCGCGTGCAGATTCTGATAGTCGCCCAGCAGGATGACGCCGATTTCGTCCTCATCCACGTTGAATGCGATGCCCAGCAGACCGCCGGGGAACCGTCACCAGTTCCTCATAGCCAACGCCGGGAAGGCCTGAGACCGTCGCGATCCCGGTGGAGACATTTGTGACGATGCCCACTTCATGCGGCGTCAGTTGCGGCGTGAAGTCTTCGCGAGCCTGATGCAGCCGGCGAAGGCGCGATCGAATCGCGGAGGTTGCAAGATTCCATGCCATGTCTCAGTCTTTGGCCTAGCGAGAGCGGCTCGGCTTTCGCTTCGGTGCGCTTAGCTCGGTTCCGGCTTCGGTCAGTTGCTTCGGCTCTGGCTTAGTCACGGTTTCGATGGCTCGGATCGGATTGTGTGCTACAGCCTCGTCCTGTTCTTCAGAGTGCTCGACGCCTTTTCCAGCGAGCCAGATACTCTGCAATGCTCCACGCCAATTTTCTGACCATTCGGCGGTCAGTTCGATGCCGCAGATCGCGTCCGGCGCAGTCTTCGAACCGGATGCGGATTGCCGCCGAGAAGGTTTCGTTGAGCGCATTTTGAATTGCAGCCTGCTGGTCGGCAGGCATATCGAAGGCGCTGCGCACGACGGCCGGTTCGGATGACGTCTTGAGCGCCGCGCCCAGCAGACTCCTTTGCCTTACCGTCCATTTCGCGCAGGCGGCGCGTGAATACCTCCCCCACGCGCTCTTCGAGACTGACGGTGGCGAGGTCCGTGAGCGCCTTTCGCGCGATTGCAAAGACCTCTTGCTCGGCCAAACGGGTGATCTCACTGCCCAGCCTCGCTTTGGTCATTTCGCAATGCGTTCGCTTGCGTGGCGCGCAAGCTATCCGCATCTTTGTCGCGCTTCGTTGAGAAGGCGCTCGCGCTCGGCTTTCGCCTCGTCCGTGGCCTTGCTCGAGCAGGGCGCTGCGCTGTTCATCGAATGCTTTGTTCTTGTCTTCGAAATTCGTCACGCTCCTTTTGGCCTCGGTCTTCTTCGCATCGGCATCCGCAAGTTCAGCGGCAATGCGCTTTTCGCGTGCGTCGATGGCATTGAGGATGGGCTTGTAGAGAAAATGCTTCAACAACCACACCAGGATCAGGAAGTTGAGCACCTGAGCCCCGACGGTGAACCAGTCGATGAGCATGGCTCACTTCCCTCCGGCTTGCGCGATGACGTGATTCCAGAACGGATTGGCGAAAATGAGAATCATCGAGACGACGAAACAGTAAATCGCCAGTGACTCGATCATCGCCAGGCCCACGAACAGCGTCCGGGTGATCGTGGCCGAGGCGTCGGGTTGCTGCGCCAGCGAAGTCAGGGCGGTGGCCACCGCCCGGCCCTCGCCGAGCGCCGGGCCCATGCAGCCGATACCGATGGTGATGCCGGCGGTGGCGATTGATACGACTGCGACGAGAGTCGCGCTATCCATATGAGATCCTTCTTGTTGTTAGATGTTCGCTTTCGAAGTTTTGGCTCTGGCTGGCCTTGACGTCGGGCTTCGGTTTCGGTATGCGCGTGGCGGCCGCAATGTAGACCGCGGCCAGAATGCTGAAGATATAGGCCTGCACCATGCCGGTGAGCAGGCCGAGCACCGTCATGACGATCGGAAAGATAAAGGGCGTGATGGTGAGCAGAATGCCGATGATCATCACTCCGCTCATCATGTTGCCGAACAGACGAACCGCCAGGCCAGCGTGCGCGAGAGTTCGCTGATGATATTGAACGGCAGCATGATGAACGTCGGCTTCGATGTAGGTCTTGAGATAGCCGACGAACCCCTGCTCCCGGATGCCGAACAGACGGGACTGCAACGAACACACACAGCGCCAGGGCCGCGGTGGTCGAGAGTGAACCTGTCGGCGGCTTGATAACCCGGAATGACCGTACACAGGCTGGCACGTCGCAACGAACAGAAAGAGCGTGCCGAGAAAGGAGAGATACTTTCCTGGCTCGCTCAGACCCACTTCTTTGATCTGCTCCTCAATTGCCGGTGACGATGATTTCAAGCGCGCCCTGCCAGCGTGAGATGATCGCCTTCGGTCGCAAGCTTGCGCGTGATCAGCTTTGCGCCCAACGACATCGCGATCATCATGGCCCAGGTCGTGACGATGGTTCCGTTGAGTTTCACAAAGCCGTGCTGCCAGAGAATCTGCTGATCGGAGGTGAGATTCACTGGCATGACTTCACTCGACAGTCTGAGCGCTCTGTCGCTTTCTGCAATCGGCACGCGAGTAAGCCACGTCACCAGGATGCGCGCCAGCAAGAAGCCAAGCAGGCAAGCCAGCAACTCTGCGCCAATCGCCGTGAGCCACGAAATAGAAACCCGCCAAGCGCAATGCACCGTTCGCAGCAGAAGGCTGCCGAAGAACAAAGCCGACCGTGCTGTTGGGACGAGACGCCCCTCCGAATAGTCCACCAAAGGCCGCCGAAGAAAAATCATCCCGAGCAGAACGCCGGCGAGCAGCGCTCACGGACCAGAAGCCATGTTTCACTCATCTTAGTCCTCCGATTCATCCGTGCATGGCCTTGTCCTGCTGAGCCACCCAATGCCAGGCATTGGCGCAACCGATGCACAGTCCAGCGACCAGCAACATGAGTGTCCAGGAATGAGCTCCCGGATGGCGTCGGTCCCACCACAGGCCGAGCAGCGCGCCCAGAAGCGTCGGCACCGCCACCGACCAGCCGACAAGTCCGGACATGCCGAGGCCAAACCAGACGCCTTGGTTCACCGTCGCGCTGTACGCGGAGCTTGCGGGCAGCCTTCGCGGTCACCTGCCGGACGAAAGTCGTCTCCTCGCTCGACGGTCTGATCCGTTCATCTCATCGCTCATGTTGAAACTCCGCGAATCGTCCGATAAAGCCGCTTTCCATCTTCGCGACCGCAGTGCGAACATTGCGCTCCTGTTCGTCCAGTTGTCAGAAACTCGCGTTTCACCGCCTCGTGGAGTTGACCGAGATCCGTTCCGCCGATGGCGTGGCGCACGGAAACGAGCACATCATCGCCGGCCTTCACCAACACGCCTTCATCGACGGCGAGATAGACCGTGCCGCCCTCTTTCGTCTCGTAAGTGAAGAATCCCGGGGCGAGCGCCGCAACGCAGTCGAGCCGGTGGGGCAGGATTCCGAACGATCCCTCGCGTGTTTCGGCGACGATGCGCGACACGTCGGTTTTCTCCGCGAATATCTCGAAACGGAAGAAGGATCTTAAGATTCATGAGCACTCGCTGACGCTGTTGTCGGTTCTGATTGCGGTCGCTGGTTCGTTCCGGGTTTGCGTTTCGGCTCGGGTTCTTGCTCGACTCCGCTTTGGTTCAGCGTTTTGCTTCGGCTTGTCGGTTCCGGTTTTTTCGCCTCGCCAATCGCGCCGATCATGTAGAGCGCGCTCTCCGGATAATCCTTGAACTCATCGCTGCAGAATGCGTTCGCAGCCATCGAGCGAGTCTTTCAGGCTGACAAGCTTGCCCTTGATCCCGCTGAACTGTTCGGTGGTGAAAAACGGCTGCGTCAGAAAGCGCTCCAGCCGCCGGGCGCGAGCGACCGTCTTGCGGTCTTCCGGAGAAAGCTGCTCCATGCCGAGCATCGCGACGATGTCCTTGAGGTCCTCGTACTGCGCCAGAGTCTTGTCGGATCTCCTGCGCCAGTTTGTAATGCCGATCGCCGACGATGCCGGGCGTCGCCATTTTCGAGCTGGATTGGAGCAGGTCGATCGCCGGATAAAGGCCTTCGCTCGCCCGCTTGCGCGAGAGCACGATCGAGGCCGAGAGATGCGAAAAGACATGCACCGCCGCCGGGTCGGTCAAATCGTCCGCCGGCACATACACCGCCTGGATCGAGGTGATAGCCCCGGCGTGAGTATTGGCGATGCGCTCCTCCAGCCCCGATAGCTCCGTGCTCATCGTGGGCTGATAGCCGAGTCGCGACGGCATCTGTCCCAGCAGGCCGGACACTTCCATGCCGGCCTGAATGAAGCGGAAAATATTGTCGATCAGCAAAAGAACGTCCCGATGCTCGTCATCGCGGAAATACTCGGCCATCGTCAGCGCCGCGTGCCCCACCCGAAACCGGCTGCCCGGCGGCTCGTTCATCTGGCCATAGACCATCACCATGTTCTGCAAGCACGCCGGCGTCTTTCATTCCGCGATAGAGCTCTTCGCCTTCGCGGCAGCGCTCGCCGATCCCGCAGAAAATGCTCATCCCGTGCTGATGGCCGATCATGTTGTGGATCATCTCGGTGAGCAGCACCGTCTTGCCGACACCGGCGCCACCGAATAAACCCGCCTTGCCTCCGCGCTCCAGTGGCACGAGCACATCGATGGCCTTGATACCCGTCTCGAAGATCTCGGACTTGGTGGAACGCTCGGACAAGCGGCGGTGGCGCGCGATGGATACTGTCCGCCATTCGACATCTGACGGCGCCGGTTGGCGGTCGATGGCACGAGCCGAACACATCGAACATTCGCGAAATGATTTCCTTGCCGACCGGCACCTGCAGAGGGGCTGCCGGTATCCTCGACCGGCATTCCTCGGGCCAAACCCTGCGTCGGCGTCAAGGCGATGCCCCGCACCCGACGCAGCATCGAGCTGCGCCATCACTTCGATGACGATCTGTACCTTCTGCTCCGGCGCGAAGCACCGAAAAGATGGGCGGCAAGCGGCCGTCAAACCGCACATCGACGACGCTGCCGCGCACCGAAACGACCACGCCGGGATTCGAAGCTGATGATTCGTTCCTCATCTGCTGGTCCATGCTGGCTTCGCTTCAGGCGGCCCGTACCTTCGAAAGTCAGCCGCTGTACCGGATAAGATCATTCAAGCAGTTGAGCCTTTCTGCAATGATGCACTTCCCGGCGACACCGCCTCAGGACGCTAAGTTTAACTGCTGACCGCGGTCTTGCATTTCGATAACTCCCATGGGGAGCTACTGCTAGCCCACGCCGAGCTGCTGAATGCCGAGTGGAATTGGCATCGCCATCACCAGAGCGGGAGTCCTGCAGACAGTATCTTTCCGTGGTAATGCGGAAGCTGTGCAGTTTTGCTCAACAAGCGCCAAGAGCCACTCATCTGGAAGGCTGTGATCACTGACGAGAAAGCCCCGCGAAAAGTGCGAAATTTCCTTCCATGCCGTAGACGATGGGAGTGCCACCCTTCACGAAGGCTAAAGGACTTACGCGGCGCAAAGAATAACGGACAGGGAAGCGCCAATGCCGCCACCCACTAAGTAGAGTGCTGTGTTATTGCAAGATGTTTGCTTGCTCATCGGAGCTCCCTCATGCGTGCAATTAGTGCAACCTCTATAACTCAGTGGACGTTGGCGTCCAGCATCGACCTGGCCGTGCGCAGCCCCAAACGGTCGCCCCTCATCAATGATTCCTGTCATTTTTTAGAACTACCTTGAGTGCGCCGTCGTCTGCCGCGTTTCCGAACGTATCGTAGGCCTGCATCACGTCTTTCATCGCGAAGCGATGCGTCACCAGTTTCTGTGGCTGCAACTTGCCCGCCTGCACCATCTTCAGCAGCATGGGGATCGTATTCGTGTCCACTAGTCGTGTGGTGAGCGAAATGTTGCGATCCCAGAGCTTTTCCATGTGCAGTTCCACCGGTCTGCCGTGGACGCCCACGTTCGCAATTCGACCGCCCGCCCCTACAATCGCCTGGCAGATGTCGAAGGTGGCTGGCTGGCCGACTGCTTCGATTGCTACATCCACCCCAGCGCCCTCGGTCATCTCCATCACGCGACGCGCGGCATGTCCGTCCGTGGCGTTGACGATAGCGGTCGCGCCGAATTGTTTGGCCACCGCAAGACGCTTATCGTCCAGGTCGACCATAAAGATCGCGGCCGGCGAATATAGCTGCGCGGTCAGCAAGACTGCGAGCCCGACGGGTCCGGAGCCCACGATAGCAACCGTTTTCCCCGGTGCGACTTTTCCGTTCAAAACGCCGCATTCAAAGCCGGTCGGCAAGATGTCGCTAAGCATCACCATGGCTTCTTCCTCTTCGCCCGACGGAAAGCTGTACAGACTGCCATCAGCGTGTGGAATGCGCACGTATTCCGCCTGCGTGCCATCAATCGTGTTGCCCAGAATCCAGCCACCGTGACGGCAATGGGAATACATGGACTTTCTGCAGAAGTCGCACTTCAAGCAAGCAGTGACGCACGAGAGAATGACCTTATCCCCAATGTTAAATTCCGACACCTCAGATCCGACCTGCTCGATGATTCCAATTCCTTCATGGCCCAAAATGCGTCCGTCGGTAACCGCCGGAAGATCTCCCCGGAGAATGTGGAGATCGGTTCCGCAGATCGTCGAGGTGATAAGCCGCAGAACGGCATCGCCCGGATGCTGGATGACGGGGCGCGGCTTGTCCTCCCACGCAATCTTGCCGTGACCGTGATAGACCAGCGCTTTCATAGTCCCTTTGGCGTGTACATCCAGGTCGTTCGCAGGCTTCAGTGCCACCTCGGTCGTAGTCATGAATAATTTCTCCCTCCCTGATTACTCTCAAGCGTCATGCCAGAGATTGGCTGTTCAAATCTGACCAGAATTGCAAACGAAGTTCGGCGACTCTCTAAGAGAGGCGCAAGGGGAGAGAGGTGCACGAATTATGAAGACAGTCGAAAAGTCTGCAAACATCCTGGAGTCTCAATTGAGTCAACAGATCGGAGCAAACGACGATGCTGTGGCCATTGAGGAAGAGGTCCAGGAGCAAATTGAGGAAGATAACGTGGAGAAGGCAGCCCGTGAAAATGCAAAGGGCGTTCCGGCCCCAAGCGTGAGGAGCAGCAAAGAGATGGAGGCTGCAGATGACGCGGTGGCCTCAAGGGAAGAAGTTGAAGAGCAAGCCGCGGAAGGTCGGATAGACAAGGTAGCGTTTGAAGATGGGATCAGCCCGGCCTCAGCCAAAGAGTACGTCCGGCGCGGACGAGCCCATGCTTAATGAGACGCTCGATCATCAGCGAGAAGCTTCACTGAGAAAGCAGCCAAATCTAAACCGTCAACCCGGTTCGCTTTGTGAAGGAGAGGAGATCCAGAATGGCAAACGAAAAAAAGTGTGGCAACTCGCAATGCCGCTGCACGGTTCCGCAACGTGAGGACTACTGCAGCGATCACTGCAAGGATGCACCGGCAGACAAAGAAATCAAGAGCCAGTGCGACTGTAAGCACGAGTCCTGTGCGCTCAACTACGAACTGGCACAAGGATCCATGCCGACTTAAGTCAGGGCGCTGGCTACGCGGAAGCGAATTGATCGCCGGGACGCACTCGACTGCTCGGCACGGCAACAGGCTCCGACCTGATCAGAAAAACAATGACAGTTGATGCAGTTCGTCTTACGGTCACTCACGTGCGCGTTTTGGGAGTCCCATGGGTGGTCGGTCTTCGATCGGCAAGCTGGCGGGATGACGCTGTGTATCAACGGTGGGTCTTGCTCACTCGTTCGCCTTGTCCACTCGCACTACAGAAGCCTTCCTGATGAATCACCAGCGAATCATCCACAGCCGATGTGTTCCATATTGACCATACTGCAGAGGTACACGCGTGAGATCGTAGTTGAGTGAGATGCTGTTCAATCTGTCATGGACAGGAGGACACATGCCGCCCATCTCCAAGCCTCAGGTTTTAGTTGTGGATGATGACCCGGACATTCGAGAGAGCCTAGGGATGTTGCTGGCGTCGGAGGGTTATGACGTAGCCACGGCGGACGACGGCATTAGTGCCGTGTCGCAATTGAAAAAAACTGTCCCCGGTCTGATTATCACGGACCTCAACATGCCACAGATGTCAGGCATGGAGTTAATGTCGCTTGTACGTGCCCGCTACCCATCGATTTCGATTGTCGCGATGAGCGGCGACTACCAAGGCGACGGCGTGCCTGCAGGTATCATCGCCGACAGCTTCTATCCCAAAGGACAGGACCCCAACAATCTGCTGACGACGATTGCGAACTTAATCGCTGCGAATCCGGCTCGCTGGAATGCTCAAGAGAGTCGTCCTCGCCCGGCGCTGGATTGTTAAACGTGAGGAGGAAATTATGCTCGGAACCGTCTTGATTGTACTTCTGGTTTTGTTTCTCGTGGGTGCCCTCCCGACGTGGAACCACAGCCGTAACTGGGGTTACTTCCCAAGCGGCGGGCTGGGTCTAGTCCTCGTCGTCGTGGTTGTTTTGCTGCTGCTTGGCAGGATCTAGTTGGAAGTTGCAGCAGCGTTTGACGCCATCCGCCCGAACCATAGGGTGCATGGCAGAGCGGCGAACTGGCCTGTGAACTACGGTGGAAGTAAGGGCAGAACCGCCGCGATGCCTGACCCCAAAAAATGACGCCTCAATCGGGCCAAGGAGGAGCACATGCTCTGGACGATTTTGGTAGTTCTCTTGATTCTGTGGCTGCTCGGTTTCACCCTTCACGTAGGAGGGGGCCTGATCCACATTCTGTTGGTCATTGCTGTGGTGGTTCTGGTCATCAACCTGATCAGCGGCCGCAGAACAGCCTGATCCGCACGGCGGAAATCGCCACTCACAAGCTCGTCCACAAAAACATAGTGGACTGAAAAGGAAGTGTTTTATGAAGAAACTACGCAATCGGTTTGTTGACGTTGTCCCTGGCCACCTTTGCGTTCGCCAAATCGGGACGGCCCGCGACGGAAGATCGCCTGCAAGCGGCCGGTACGTCCTTACACGAGATTATGGCCGCGCCGGATAAAGGCATCCCGGAGGAAGTACTCACAGGCGCCAAGTGTATCGCGGTGATTCCAAACATGGGGAAGGGCGGATTCATCGTCGGCGGCGAGCATGGACGCGGAGTCGTAACCTGCCGTACTAAGCATGGCTGGAGCGCGCCGGCGTTTATCTCCATTGGTGGCGGCAATTTTGGTTTCCAGGCGGGCGCACAGGAAGTCGATCTCGTCGTGCTCTTCATGAACGATGCAGGCGTGAAGAAGCTGCTTTCCAGCAAGTTCGAACTCAGCGGAGAAGCCTCGGCTGCCGCTGGTCCGGTTGGACGGCATGCCTCGGCAGGCACGGACTGGAAGATGAACACGGAAGCATTGAGCTATTCGCGTTCCAAAGGCTTATTTGCAGGAATCGCGGTGGATGGCGCCGTGATCCAGCAGGACGATGATTCTACGGAGGCGTTTTACGGAAAGAATGTGCCGTTTGCCGAAGACATTGTCAGGCGACGTGCACGCGCCGTCTGGCACCGACTCGTTCCTCGCGGCTGTGAGGGCCGCTGAAAATAAGGCCGCAGCACATGAAGCTGCTGAAGCCAAGTAGTTGATGACTTGCCGGTGTGCCTGCCGAATTGTGCACGCCGGCAATCGAAAGTCGCAGCGTGGCTCGGGGATAGCCTCGATCAGCCTTGGACAGGGAGCGATTGGGCATTACAGGATAGCGGCCGGTTCGGCTGCTCTGGCGAGCGCATGAATGGCGGAGGTACCTCGCAGGAACACGCCCACACGCCACGCTGGGCCAGGGCAGTCTGGATTGATTCCCAAGCGCACCCGAAGTCGAGAGGATGTAGCGGTAGCCGAGACTTCGTCTCCGAGCCAGGTTAGTTCCGAAAGGCAACATCGGCCGGGCGGCGCGCCGTGGGCCTTTTCAGGAGCCACGAGGTCCAAGAAGGCCTCGAGATCAAGCGAAAAAGGAGGCGCGCTTCAACCTACTCGGATTCTGATAACGAATATCCCAGCTGAAACCTAAGTACGATCAGACTGTTCAATGCCAATCTTCGATCATCGTACGGCCAAGGTGTTGGCCACAATTTTCGCCTTTGTGGCCATCGGGGCCTTTCTCTACGCGGTGCGGCACACCCTCGTTGCCATTCTCTTCGCGGTTCTCTTCGCTTATTTGTTAGAACCAGTTGTCTACCGAATCGAACGGTCAAAGCTTGCGAGAGGCTCGCGTTGGCTCGCAATCCTGGAAACCTATTTGGCAATTGGCGCGATTGTCGCGGTGCTCGGCACTCTGTTTGGACCGAAGCTGGTGGAGGACGCTCGGCTGCTGAGCCAGTCGCTGCCCGGATTGCTGGAGAAGGTTACAACTGGAAAGATCGTGTGGCAATTTGGCAATCGGTACGGCTGGAGCTACGACACTCAGCTCAAAATCGAGCAGTCTATTGCGGCCCATCAGGCAGAGATTCTCGCCTGGAGTGGTCAGGCAGGTACAGCGGTTGCGAAGATGTTGCAGAGTTGATCTGGGTTGTTCTGGTCCCCATCCTCGCTATCTTTTTCTTGCGCGACGGACGGCAGTTCTCCGCAACCTTGCTGCACACCTTTGGCGAGAGCAACCAGCGGCGATTTCTGCGTTTGATCATGACCGATCTTGATGTGATGCTGGCTCATTTCATTCGCGCGCAGCTCATACTGGCCGGCATATCGCTGGTGGCATACAGCGTGGTGTTAACGGCGCTGCGGTTTCCATATGCGTTGGTGTTGGGATTCGCGGCCGGAGCTCATGGAGTTCATTCCCGTCGTTGGTCCGCTGGTCGCTGCGCTGGCGATCGTCTTTGTCGGATTTCTGACGGCTTATCCTCATTTGTGGTTGTTGATCCTGTTCTTTGCCCTCTGGCGAGTGGTGCAGGATTATGTCGTATCTCCGCGAGTGATGGGCGGAACGCTGAAATTGCACCCTCTAGCAGCAATCGCGGCTGTACTTATGGGTGGCGAACTCGGTGGAGTGTTGGGCGTGTACCTTTCGATCCCGGTCGTTGCAACCATCCGCATCGTTTGGGTGCGTTGGCAGAAATATTCTGCGGTCATCGCGACGGCAGCTCCACCCGAATCCGCCGACAGTGTCCTTAGTGCGCCTAAAGTCGTCTCGAGACTCTAAATCGCTTCTGTTCGCAGCTACGGTCAATGCGGTATCTACGTGGATTGAATCTGGCTATTCGATTCGCCATCCACTCCTGTGATTGTCCGAAAATGAAGCTGTCTCTAGCCATCGCGAAGCAAGACTGTTTTCGGTTGCCCCGCCATGTCGTGTAGTGCAGCTGCGTAGGGTTTGATTTTCATCGCAGGAACTGGTGGGACAGGACTGTTGCACAGAACGCAGCGAAGCCAAGGAGGATAAGGCCGAGGAAGGCGTTGACGAGGCGGAAGAAGATCGGGCCGATGCGGTGGGGGATGAAGCGAACGACGACGATCAGCGCGGTGAACCAAGTCATCAGGCCGGCGGCGGCCATCAGGATTCCCCACCCGGGGGCGCTGTAACCCAAGACTGAATGGGCGAAGGGGAGCCAGTTGGAGGTGACGCCAACCCAGTAAATTATGGTTAAGGGGTTGAAGATGGTCAGGGCGGCACCGTCGACGACTTCGGCGACCAGATGCGCGGGGACGGTGCCTTCGTCCCAGTGTTGGCGAGCGCTGGCGTAGGCGCGCAGTGGATCTTTCACAGCGCGGATAAGGAAGTAGATCCCCAGCGGAAGCAGGACGATGACGCCGATGGCCGCCAGGAGGTCTGGACCGTCGGGTTGGACAGGTCGGAAAAGAAGTAGTGCCCGCCGAGGAGGACCAGAGAGAAGAGGATGAGATCGCCGGTGACGGAGCCGATTCCGCAGGCGAGGGTGTGGCGCCAACCGCCGATCAAGCCGCGGCGGATGGCCAGCATGTTGACTGGGCCCATCGGCGCGGCCGCCGCCAATCCCATTAAAAATGCGGCCGAAAGCACGTGGACGTAGGACACGAACACCATTTTGCGGCCGATGCGAAGGATAAGCCCGAAATTGCAATCGGGCATTCTGGCAGTCCAGACTATACACCCGGGTGCCTTCGAGGGAAGCGTCATGCAAATGACGGCAATCCGGCCGTAAGAAGTTGAAAGCGAGATTTGATGGTGACCTGACCTATCTCAGGGAGGTGGTCAGCCGCTCGATCGCTTCCGGAGAGGGAGCGACCGCAGAAAGCGTGGGAGTTAGCAGATCATTCTGTGGAGATGTACCTTGAGTGTCGCGGACAGAATAAGGCGCCCGGGTTCATCGACGCAAACAGTCAGTGAAATTCGGACGCGCCCCTTTTCATCGAGCGATGTCGATCCGAGGACGGGCGGTCCACCAACGTCGTGTTCCCGGTATCTGTTGCTTCCCGAATCAAGGACGCTTCAAGTATGAACGTAGGCAACGCAGAGCAACACCGCACACAACGCATTGGCTGGCTGCGCGCGGCGGTATTGGGCGCGAACGACGGCATCCTTTCAACCTCGAGTCTGGTGCTCGGCGTCGCCGCCGCGCATGCGAACCACCGCAGCGTATTAGTCGCAGGAGTTGCCGGCCTGGTGGCCGGGGCTATGTCGATGGCGGCCGGAGAGTACGTGTCGGTCCACTCACAGGCCGATACCGAACAGGCCGACCTCAAGCTTGAACGCGCGGAACTCAAGGCAGACGACAAGGGCGAGCACACGGAACTACAGGCAATCTATGTCGAGCGCGGACTCGATCCTGCGCTCGCGAAACAGGTCGCCGAGCAGTTAATGGCCCATGACGCGCTGGGCGCGCACGCCCGCGACGAACTCGGCATCTCCGAGACGCTCCGTGCGCGTCCGATTCAGGCGGCATGGGCATCGGCAGGCAGCTTTGCCATCGGAGCAGTCCTGCCCCTCCTGGTTACTGCCATGGCCCCGGATGCAGGCTTGATCCCTCTTGTGGCTGGGACTTCACTGCTGTTTCTCGCGCTTCTAGGAGGATTGGCCGCTCACGCGGGCGGGGCAAAAGTGATGACAGGCGCAATTCGCGTCACCTTCTGGGGTGCTCTCGCCATGGCGATCACCGCGGGCGTCGGATGGCTGTTCGGAACCGTCGCGTGAGTGCGGACAGTCGGAGCTAATTGGGTTCGGTGGCTTCTTCAACGAGCGCCATCAAAGCAGCGCGTGCCGGCGATAAAACCAGGTCTTCACGGCCTGCACGACAAAGAGATAGGTCAACGCAAGAAACGCAATTGCCGCCAACAACGATAAGGGCAGTGGTGTGAACCGCAGCAACGCCCCCAGCGGCGTGTACGGCAGCACGGTCGCGACAGTAACGATGGCCAACACGCTGATCAACAACGGCCGGCTGGGCCGGCTCTTGAGCGGATTGGCTGCCGTCCGGATCACAAATACCACGAGCGTCTGTGTCGCCAGTGACTCCACGAACCATCCGGTGTGGAAGAGCGACTCGTTTGTGGAAGCATGGAACGCCCAGAGCAGCACTCCGAACGTGAGGAAATCATAGATTGAGCTGATGGGACCGATGATCGCCATGAACTGGCGGATGAATCCAATCTGCCATCGCTTGGGCCTTTGCACCATGGCGGGATCAACGTTGTCGGTAGGGATGCTGACCTGCGAAACGTCATAGAGAAAGTTGTTCAGCAGTATTTGGCTCGGGAGCATCGGCAGGAAGGGCAGGAAGAGCGATGCCGCGGCCATGCTGAACATGTTTCCGAAATTCGAGCTCGTGCCCATGATGATGTACTTCATGATGTTGGCAAAGGAGCGCCGCCCCTCGAGTACTCCCTCGTTTATGACGGCAAGGTCCTTTTCCAGCAGGATGATCTTGGCTGCGTCCTTGGCGACATTCACGCCATTCATGACGGAGATCCCAACATCCGCAGTGTGCAGCGAAGGAGCATCGTTAATGCCGTCGCCCATGTAGCCGACAACGTGTCCGCGGGCTTTGAGAGCGAGTATTACCCGGTTCTTTTGTTCGGGGGACACGCGGGCGAAGATGGCACCGTTCTCCGCCTGGTGGGCCACCGCGGCATCGTCCATCGTATCGAGCTGGTTCCCGACAAGAATGCGGTCTGTGTCCAACCCTACGTCGTGGGCTATTTTCTGGGTCACGTACTGGTTGTCGCCCGTCATGACAACCACAGAAATGCCGTTCTGTTTCAGGGCCTGCAGCACGGCAAGCACTCCCTCTTTCGGCGGGTCGAGGAATGCCGCAAACCCGACCAGTGTCATCGCGTGTTCGGCCGCCACGGTGTACGCATCCTGTTTTTCCACCTTGAGCGTTGCCACCCCAAGCACGCGGAATCCGTCCGCACTCAGCTTCTTCAGGGTGTCTTCTGCCTCTGCCCGCCGTCTCTCGTCGAACGGCTGAGGACGCCATCGACGGTCACCGTCTCGCAAATGGCAAATACGCTCTCAGCCTCACCCTTGGTGATGAGAAGGTCTTCGTCAGCGTGCCGCACCACCACGGAAAGGCGCTTGCGGTTGAAGTCGAACGGAATCTCGTCCACCTTGTCATATCCCACGATGGAAGGCGCCTCGTGCTTCAAGATGGCATCGTCAAGAGGACTCTTGATGCCCGCCTCAAAGTGGCTGTTCAGGTAAATGAGCTGCAGGACGTTCTCGTTGTCCTTGCCTTGGAAATCGACGTGCCGGTCGAGCACGATCTCCCCTTCAGTGAGCGTGCCCGTCTTGTCGGTGCAGAGAATATCGACGCTGCCGAAATCTTCGATCGCCGACAAGTTGCTTGACCAGCACCTTCTTCTTCGTCATCCGCTTCGCGCCTTGGGCCAGCGTCACCGTGATGATCATGGGCATCATTTCCGGTGTCATCCCGACGGCGAGCGCGACGGAGAAAAGGAAAGACTCCAGCACCGGACGATGGAAAATGATGTTCACCAGCAGGACGAAAAGGACGAGCAGCATGGTCACCCAGGTGAGCATCATTCCGAAGTGGCGTATGCCACGGCCGAACTCGGTCTCCGGCGGCCGCATAGCCAGACGATTCGCAATCTCACCACAGGCGGTATCTTTTCCGGTGCAGACGATGACCGCGGTGCCGATCCCCGTCTGAACCGCGGTGCCCAGGAAAACGCTGTTGCTGGCGTCCGCGACGCCGTGCTTCTCCTTGGGAAGGTCAGCCACCGTCTTCTCTACCGGCAAAGATTCCCCGGTAAGCACTGACTCGCGCACGTGCAGGTCCTTTACCTCCAGCAAACGGGCGTCGGCTGGCACCAGGTCTCCGGCGTTGAGCCGAACAATGTCTCCCGGGACCAACTCGGCTGTCGGCAGTTCCTGCTCTCGTCCATCGCGCACCACCGCGGCGGTCAGGGCAATCTGCTTCTGAATGTCTTCCACGGCATGCCGGGCCTGGAATTCCATCAGGAAATTCAGGATTACGCTGAACAGTACGATCGCGAGGATGATTAGGCCGCCGATGTGCTCTCCGAGCGCAAGGGACACGCCGCTGGCAATGACAAGAATGACGACGAGAGGGTTACGGAAGAAACCAAAGAAACTAAGTAAAGTAGCGAAGCGAGATTCGTGGACGAAGGAATTTGGGCCGTACAGACGCAATCGCCGTCGGGCCTCTTCAGTCGTCAGCCCTGCCGGAGTTGCCGGTAACAGTTCGAACAGTTCGTGCAGCGGCCGATCCCAGAAGCTCTCTACAGACGTTGCTGGTTTTCCCATCCAGGGTCCCTCAATTAGGTGCCGAATTATCCCATAAGACCGTTACGGTGGAGTCAATTGTCCGAACTTTGGCGGCAGTGCGACGGGCATTGAGCCCCTATCAACGAGCCAGCGACAGCCCGCCGCACAGTCAGCGCCCTACGGTTTATTGGACTCAGTGGCAACCGTGATGAGCTCTTTGGCGTGTTTGTATGCGTTAATCGAGTGCTCGTGCGCCTGTTTGCTCAGCTCGTGAGCAGTCAGATGGTCTCCCTTGCCGTGGGCGGTGGCGGCGGCAGCATGGGCGTGGGCCGCCAAGTTGTGAAGTTCTGCGACGCGGTCGTGCGGGCTCTGTGGCATGGGCGTGCCCCGGTGGGCAAACGGTCCGTTGGTTCCCAGCCCCCGCCTCGTCGTATCCATCGCATCGATTCCCAGGAGTATGTTTGTCTGCTGCACGTTTACAGCGTGACGGAGCGTTCTCGTTTTCTCGATTTGCGTGTTCCAGGATTGAACAGTAACTTCGCTGGCCATGATCGCGAGGAAGAAGCATTCATCAAGTAATTGAGCGTGCGGTAGTGTCACGATGCGGCCACTGACAATGTTGTCGTAAGGGGAACCGCCCCGCTGATTTGCCGCACGCCACCTTACTTCCGGGTTGCTTCGTTCGCTCACAGGTTAGTGCGCGGTGGAGTGCTTCTCGGGTTTCACCTCAATCTCATTGACAACTTCCTTGACGTTGGGAACAGCCTTGGCTAGTTTGTTCGCTTCCTTCTTCTGCGCCTGGGTCTTTACGCTACCCTTCAAAACGAGCGACCCATTCGTGGAACTGTATGAGATGCTCTGGGCGTCCACATTCTTGTGTGCCAGCAACGCCGCTTTGTAATTATCTTCAATGCCGCTGTCGAGGCTGGAAGCAACAGCCTTAGCCTGGCTCTCCACCCCCGGAGGACGAACACCGATTTGATTGGCGATGACGTAGCCCGGAGCTGCTTGCTTTGCCACGCTCTCGGCTAACTCCTTCTTGTCTTGTGATTCGACATCGCCCGTCAGTGTGATGAGTCCCTTCTCGCGATCTTGCGAAACGCTCACAACACCAAGGTTGCTGCTGGTGAGAGCGCTGTTGACAGCATCCTTAACGTCGGGGTGCTGGGGGGTGTTGCAACCCACGAACATGAAGATCCCGAACAAAGTTGCGGTGGCAATTGCGCACCACATGTACCGCACGCTCAAACTTGTTTTGCTCATCGTAAACCTCCTTATTCCTGAAAAGTGTTTTGCAGCCCCTATCGGTGGGCGGCGCAGACAGGCGCGACTTTCTTCGCGGATTCAATCTTCAAGAACCTATCTCGTTTTCAGCTCTTTCAGCTTTCCCTTGAGCTTTGCGACAGTGTCTTTCGCACGGCCGATCCGCTGCTGAACCACGCCCGCCTTCTTTTCGGCTTTTCCTTTGGCTTTCAAATTCCGGTCGTTCGTAGCCTTTCCGACCCCCTCCGTGATGGTTCCCTTCACTTCGTGGAAGCTGCCCTTGATCTTGTCTTTCATGCTGGGTTTCATATTTCTCCTTGGCCCTTGTAACGCGCGATGTTGCGGCGCTTCTGCTGCCACTTTTGTAATCTCGCGGCCTTTTGAGGTCTGAGCAAAAGTGACCATCTCAGGCTTGGGCCCCGGCTTCATCCCAAACCGGGACGAGAAACACGCACAGGAGCCGCCGGCACTTTTCAGCTAACCCAGCGACCGAGACTCCAGAGGGCGACACGCACAGATTCAACGTGAGATATCCGGTCCGGCGGGCTGCCAGCGCATGTCTGTGTTCCCATCGGAACTCATTGCGAGCAACTCCGGCAACGAATCTGCTGAAGTGCACAGTGCCATGCATCGTGTTTTCGCATTTGCGAAAGGAACTTTTGGGAAGAAGAACCAGCGTGTGTTCTGTTTTGAGCAGACTGTTCAACCGTCGACCTGTCAGACTTTTCCTTGGAGGACTTCAATATGAGCTTAGAAACGATTCTGATCGTTGTGTTGGTTGTGTTTTTGCTTGGTGGCGGCGGTTGGTACTGGGGTCGCGGCCGCGCTTAACGCGACCTGGTTAGGACCCTGAAAATCAGCCCTGTCAAATACGGACTTTCACCTTCGCGGAAGGGCGAGAGTCCCGGCTGGCGGCATGAATGATTAGCTTCAATCGAGGAGGACTGATGAGTCTTTTCGACCTAGTCTTCGGTTGTTGGCACAAGCGATGCAGCTTCCCCATCACCGTGCGCGGCAATCTGCTGCGCAGTAATGTAGCAGCGTCAGTTACTGGAACTTACGTTGTGTGCCTCGATTGTGGCCGCGAGTTCCCGTACGACTGGTCCAAAATGAAGATGCTCGCGTCTAAGCCCGCGACCATGGTTCCTGTTCTCAAGGTGGCTTGAGCCCTGCGCCGGGCCATGCGCGAGGACCCAACTTTGTATTTGGTCCGGCGAACAATCTGCTGTTTCCTGGGCGGGTAGCAAAAGCCCCGCTCTTTAGTTAAACAAGCCTCAACCATAAGGAGAAAAGCGATGAGCACGAGTACAACGGATGAGATCAAAGGCACTTTTCATGAAGTGAAAGGCGAAATCAAAGAGAAGGTAGGCCAGGTCACGAACAATCCTGACTTAGAAGCTGAAGGCAAAGCTGAGCACACGGCCGGCAAGGTCGAAAAGAAGGTCGGGCAGATCAAGAAAGTGTTCGAGAAATAGACTAGACGGGCTCTGCCGCGAGCATGTCGCCTGGCTGGCGTCATTTCGCTTGTGCGATGCATCGATTGCTTAGACCGCGCTCCGTGAGTAGGGCATCCCTCTCAACTAGGGCGCAGTGATCCGGAAGCGAAAATTGAACACGGAAGATCTCCAGCCAGGCAGAATCAGAGTGGGTGCGGCATCGGATAACGTAGTGAAGCTTAGGGAGGTCCAAGTGCGACCATTAGCATGGATCGGTATTGTCTTACTCGTATTGGGGATTCTTGCGTTCGTCGTGCCCGTTCCCAGCAGCCATTCTCATAGCGTCAAGGTCGGAGATGCTTCAATAGGCGTCACCACTCATAGTGATGAGAAGCTCTCTCCGCTGGTTGGTGGCGTGCTTTGCGCCGCCGGTGTCGTGCTGGTGATAGCGGGATCACGCAAGACGGGCAGTTAGCGAAGGGAAGGAGATAGTGGTCAGCCGTCGATCGGCCACGCTCATATTTAGCAAGTCGGCAGAGCATTGTTGATCGTGCGATGTGACACGGCCCAGAGGGCATCTCCCGTTCTCGGAATCCGCAGTGAGGATTATTGAACGGAATCGCGCGGGTTGAATCCCATATCTTTTTTCAAGCACGCCGTCAGGGCGCTTTCACTCCGAGAAACAGATGAATTCAGCAGCGCGGCCGAGTTCCTTTGTGCAGGTCTCCGAGAGTTGTGATCGATTGCACTCAGGAGCAAAGCATGAGCATCGTTCTTCTCATCGGCAAAGAGGCAGACACCGTCCGTTCGATCGCGCAAGCGCTCGCCGCCAGCGATTGCCACTGTGAACGCGCCAGCGGTGGCGCGGTCGCCATTCGCCGTTTGCGCCAGCAGTCCTTCGACGTAGTCATCACGGACCCTGAAAGCACCATCGACGAAGGCCTGGCGCTGGTCGAGGAAATGCGCGACATCCGGCCCGGCATGAAGGCCATCCTTCTCGCCCATTCCAGCACGCCAGAGGATGTCATCGCTGCTCTGCGCGCTCGCGTCTATGTTTGTTTCAGCGCCCCGTTCGAATTTCACGAGATTGCCGACTTCGCCTGCCGCGCCGCGACCGACTCCGATTGGCGCACCGAAATCGAAATTCTCTCCGCCCAGCCTGACTGGGTTTCGCTTCGTGCCAACTGCCGCATACTGACCGCTGAACGCGTGGTGACCTTCCTCGGCGAATTGCGCTCAGAATTGCCCGAAGCCACTCACGATAACGTAATGCTGGCGTTTCGCGAGATCCTGCTCAACGCAATGGAGCACGGAGGAGCCTTCAATCGCCACAAGGTGGTGGAGGTATCCGCGGTGCACACCGAGCGCACCATCGTGTTTTACGTGCGAGATCCGGGAATAGGCTTTCGCCGAGAGGCGTTGGCGCACGCTGCTGCAGGCGAGGCCACGGATCCTAAGGCTCACCTCAAGCGGCGGGCGGAGATGGGCCTGCGCCCCGGCGGATTCGGCATTCTGCTGGCCCAGGGCGTGGTGGACGAGCTGATATACAGTGAAGCTGGCAATGAAGTCCTGATGATTAAACACACGGCGTGAGTAGGGTCCCGACAGCAGATGCTCGCGAATCACGCAGAAGGTGTCGGCGGCGGATGGGTTCACCGATCGCCGATGACATTACTCCGTTAGCTCTCGACACGATGTCTCCAATCCAGCATTTCGTCGGCATATTGGTGGGGATGCGCGTCCTCTGGAACTTGAGGGGCTCGCTCAATTCTGTGATTGTGGCGTCTTGATCAGCTTCGCCGGGTCGTATCCGAGTTCCTCTACTCTTCGGGTAATCTTCTCATAAGTTTCCCCGGTCATTTGTGGTGTACGGCTCAGAATCCAAAGATATTTACGGCTTGGTTCACCCACGACGGCATAGCTATAGTCGGCCGCAAGGTCGATGATCCAGTACTTGCCGTAAAACGGTTTGAAGAACGCGACCTTCAGCTTGGCGTTGGTCGCCTTATCCTCGACCTTGGCCTCGCCCTTCGACGTCTTGGTCGTTCCGTCGGCTCTGCGGCAGGAGTTCACAACCGTTATTTTGCCGTCGTGGCCTGAGGTGTACTCGGCAGTGACGTCACCGTCATCTTCCTTCTCAAACCAATTTGGATATCGCGCTATCTCGTACCATTTGCCGACGTATCGGGTGAGATCCACGCTCGAAACGGTAGGCAGCAGGGGCTTCGAATCCGCCAGCACCAGTTTCGTGAGGATCACGCCTGTACCGACCGCGAGAAGTACCTTCCACTTCCTGTCCATTTGCTATACCCCTTTCCAATACGAGGCTGGATTCCGCGTTCCGGCTGACGCAGGACCGTGGAACTACCGCGACCACTTGGAATACATTTGGGTCGATGATGCTACCTTCTAACCAGCCGTGGTTAGAGGGTGGGCATCGGCTCGCCTTCCGCAGAAAATGCCCCAAGTTGTTGCCTTGACACAGCGAGTCACATTGCAGCCGGCAACGCCCGCCGTTGCGTCAGCGCAACGGCCGATAACGACGGCTAGTCTTGTCGCGGCTAGCCGTCGCCGTTCAGCCTGCGCCCTTAGTTCCAGTAGGGCTTGGCGCCGTAATACGTGTAGACCTTGGCGCCCCAGGTGCGGTCAGCCATGTCGGGCCAGTGCTCCTTGTCGAAACCGGGAGCGGCTTTGAGCAATTCCTTGTCGACGTTCAGAATGAACCGATGTTCGACCGTGTCGACCTTAAGGGAACTCCATGGAATGGCAAATAACTTATCGCCCATGCCCAGGAACCCGCCGAACGAAAGAACCGCGTAGGCGATGCGGCCTGACTCCAGGTCGATCATCAAATGCTCGATTTTTCCGAGATCTTCTTTTTGGAAATTTACGACTTTGTCGCCGGTTAGAGTGTCTGCCGCCATTACTGTCGGTGTTCTTTCCATTGTTGCTGTCATGATGTCTCCTCTATCTCTGCGTATTCACAGTTGTGAATTCCGGGTATTACCTACCTACATATAGGCCACCGAGAATCCCAAGTCCGGTCAAGATTGAACATCCGGCCCGCACCTTGTTCCAGAATTCCCGTTTTGGCTTTCTAGCTAGCGCTGGCGACATTTCCAACCGCATCCGTTGGACGCCTTGCGGGGCGCCGAAGCGCCGCCTTTGGACTCTGCTGGTGCTTGGTGAGGCAGGAAAGTAAGTGCTGTTCCAAATTGACCTGTAATGCTCTTGAACTCATGACATCGTTCAAGTATGCATAAGAATCAGCCACGAAGAGAATCCAACCAAGCGCTTCTCGCGCGCGTCAAAAAGGAAATGGATGAACCGCGCATGGCGGCATCCACGCGGGAAGAAATCGTCAACCAAACGAAGGTGCCGGAGCTTGTGAAGCTGCCGTAATCCAACACGGGCGCCACGGTCAAGAGTTGCTGCGGGCGTCCAAGCGCAGGGAGATGCTCCCGAGGAGCGAAAACAATGGCAAAGCTCACCAAGGCAGGTCGGGATGAGATATCCACAGCAAACTTCGCTTTTCCCAAGCAGCGCAAGGAGCCGCTGGAGAACGCTTCGCACGTGCGCAACGCGGTTGCGCGCTTCCATCAGGTGACAGACGTTACGGAAGCAGAACGTCGGGCGGCGTGGAAGCGGATACAGGCTGCCGCCAAGCTATACGGTGTAGAACTGCAACAGTCCAAGTAACGCGAACACGCCACGTACTGACAATTTACGAGATAGAGGCTACCAGAGTTGAATTCGATAGCCGTGTTTCAAGCGCGGACAAAATCAATGTAACCGTGCTGGACATCAGTCCGCGTCAATTTCGCGCGCAACTTGTCCCCGACGTCCAGACCCTGCTGCCCTTGCGTCAAAAGCCCTTCAACGTGAGGTTGCATGACACGAACAAACGTCCCGTGTGGAGTCGCACCGGTGACGATGGCGTCGAAAGTTTCGCCGATCCGCTGGCTCATCACGACCGCTGCCAGCCGCTTTGACATCTCGCGCTCAACTTTTCGAGCCGCATCTTCCTTCACCGTGCAGTTGTTTGCAATGCCAGCCAGCTCATCATCGGTATACGGCCCCGATGTCCCTGCAAGAAAAGCCTTGACCAACCTCTGCGTGACAACATCCGCAAACCTCCGGTTTGGCGCCGTGGAGTGCGTGTAGTCTTGGACCGCCAGACCGAAGTGCCCCTGCTCAGGGTCTCCGGGACGCTCCAGCACATACTCGCCCGGCCCAATCAGCTTGATGACAGCCAGCGACAAGTCCGCAAAATGGTCCGGATCGGCGGCCTTGCGCTTAAGCAGAAAATCGTTGAGTGCCTTGGAATCCGGTTGCACGGGTAAGGTTTCACCCCGTGCCGCCGCGAGTTGAACGATCCGGTCCCAACGCTCAGGAGTTTTCACGATGCGACGCAGCGATGAGACCTTTTCGAGAAGTCGCGCCACAACGCCATTGGCCCCGATCATGAAATCCTCGATCAGGTCTGTGGCATGATTCCTCACCT
Source organism: uncultured Acidobacteriaceae bacterium (assembly GCA_963749635.1). Lineage (GTDB taxonomy): Bacteria > Acidobacteriota > Terriglobia > Terriglobales > Acidobacteriaceae > DASRAA01. The sequence continues at coordinate 4,489 of CAVVNW010000008.1, read as the reverse complement.
GTTTTGCGATGTCCACCACCTGCTGGTTCAGCACTACAGGAAGGACTTCATTCGTGTCAATATTCAATGCCCCGTGAAGGAAGCGCTGTCTCTTCAGCGCCTCAGCGACTTCGTTCTGTAACTTCAGCTGCTCTTGCAACCCGGTGGATGAGGCTACCTTCGGCGGGGCCGCCATCGTCCCTTCAAGCCAACTCCCCACGGCGTTGTACGTGAGCTGTGCCTTGTTTCGAACGACTGCCCGATACACTGTCTCTGAATTCACATTGCCGTTGGCGTCCACTACAAACTCCGTGACTACTGCCAATCTGTCCTGGCCTTCAAGCAGCGACGACGCCCCAGTCGAAAGTTCTTCCGGCAGCATTGGGAAGTTGCGCACCCCGGTATAAACCGTCGTCGCTTCCTTGGCTGCGTGGTCGTCTATTGGAGAGGCCTTTGCCACAAACGAATCCACGTCTGCGATACCGATCATCACCTTGACATCCGCGCCGACCATCCGTTCGGCCACTTCAATCTGGTCCAAATCGCGGGAAGTATCGTTATCAATCGACGACCAGAGCAGGTTGCGCAGGTCGCGCACATCCCTGGAAGAGGAATCGGTCTGCGAAGGGCGCGCTTTGATGTCCGCCAGTTGTTGCTGAACCGTCGCAGGGAAGTCCGGTTCAAAGCCATGCTCCAGCATGATCTGCCGAGCCATTGCCTGGAGGTCAATATGTGCCGAGTGAGAATTGTCCATGAAATCCTCGTCAGAAGCATCAAAGGCAACAGAAAAGGCTAACACCTCGCACCGGATACCGCGGGATTGGAGCGAGGCAATGGCTGACGAAACGTACGTATTACGCTGGCGTTCGCAGATGAAAGTACAAGGAATCGTCTCACTGACGGGCAGATCGTAATTCCCAGATCGGAAAAAGCACATGATCGTAAGAATCCAGTTTCTCGCTCTGCAGTAAGCAGCCTCACGCCCCTGGAAGTCTTTGCGCTGGAGACCGTGCTCGACGAGATCTTCTGGTCGAATAGCCATGCATCGCCCCAGATGCCAAACCTCGTCCTGTTCTTCATTGTCTTATGGTCCAGGACTGAGATGTGTTCGGAACCTGGAGCTGTAAACGGGCTGCGGATCCACCGCAGAAAAACAGCCCGTGGAGGAGTTGTGAGGATTTAGGGAACGAGACATCGGCAAAGCTATCTCTCTTGGGTGGGTTGTGCGGCATCGTCTGCGCGGAAGTTATCGAGAAACAACATTTGGGAGACTCCACGGGATATTGGTCAATTTTGTTGTAAGCGGAGTGTGAGCCGTCGATCTGCGGGTTGTCTGTGCAGTATTGAACACAGCGATGGAAAGAACCCGCAAAAGAATCTGAGAAACTGCAGCGGTTCTCCTCACCGTGTACGAATGCGATGGGTCTTTGGTGAAATAGCTCTGCGAAGGACAATTCTGGGAGCGGCGTGCGTCACCAGGCCCGAAGATACTGAAACTCGGGAACCACCTGGAAAGGAGTCGCCGGGACATCGACGGTTTCTCCGACCTGGTCGATGAGTCGCAGGAGAAGCGTTGCCAAGGAATCTCGAGCCCTCGCGGATGTGAATAATTCGGCCGGGTTCGAATCCCATTAACCGGGCGCAGGTTGCATCGGCAGCGACCGGGTCATCCGCGACCACAATCTTCCCAAGAAGACGAGGAGTGCCGTTAAGGGGTCCATTGCCTTCCATCGCCACGATCCCGTCCGCGATAACGAAGTGGACCGGAACGGTGGCGCATATATCGAGAATGCTCTCCTGAATGCCTTTCCAGTGGAGGATGTTCTTCGGCCATCCGTATCGCGCACCCGGCACTACGCCGAACATGTTCTTCATGCTGAGCGTGACGCCAGACCAGTGGTGGGTCTTGATCTTCGGCATGGAAACCAGGAAGTCCGCTTCCAGCACAGTCCGAGGGAGCCAGAGATGTTTCATGCCCGTATAGCTCGCGCGAAACGGAGTGCGAATCAGCTCGTCGCGATTCAGATCGACGAATCGGATCTTTTCGTCTCGAAGACACTGCTCGTAGCCACTTTGTGAGAGCACCAGCTGTGTGTCTCGTTGGTGTCCTGGTCCCTCCGCTACCAATACGGACTTGGCGCCCAGCCGGCGGAACGATTCTGCCGCGGCGAGAACCAGCAATGGATGAGTATTGATTGCATTGCCAGGAATGTAATCGACCAAATTGGGCTTGAGGACTACTGTCTTGCCTCGGACGTTGATCGGAAAGAGGCGGAGACCCGCGGCGAGGATTTGGTCAAGCTCTTGGGAGTATTGCTGCGCATGGAGGATCGCTACTCGAGATCTCTTCGGTCGTTGATCGGAATGATATTTGGGCAGAAGGAAAGGAGCCGTCACCATTGTGCCCGCAGCCAGAGCCGAGCTGCCAACAAGAAAGTCTCGACGGGTAAGCTCACAGGTTGCCCCAAATGCCGTAAGCGCGCGGTGAATCAAGTGCGAGGCAGACCACAGCCAGCGTGCTGGTGTCCTCGATGCTTGAGAGATCAGGAAGTGCAACAAGAGAACTGCTTAGCGAAGTAGTCGGCCGCCGGTGTGCTGCGAGCGCAAGAATTGCCCACGCGAGACTCCACGGCGCCGTGAGAGTTGCGGCAACTCGCTCCAAGTAGTCGACGGAGCCTTGCACAACGGGTTCCTTCGCTCGATCACACAGCGCCAACAGCGCGATCGCCGTATCGTCAGCGTGCGGTGCAAGGGCGGCCCCATAGACAACGCCGTTACCGGCATTCCATCCTCCGCCAGGGCAGGCACGATCGACAAGCATCTGGATGCCGCAATCAATACGCGCACGCGACGTGTTCCAAGCCACCGCAAGAGCAAGGAAGCTGGTTCAGGGCAAGGACTGCGAATGCGGTTGGAACAACCCAACTGACCGTGTCCGGAAACCATGGCCAGCCATACTTGTCGGGGTCGAAACGGACGTGGCGATCAGCGGTGCGAAACTTCCATTTCCAGAACCAATTCCCTTCCCTGCCGACGCAGCTCATGAGCCAGTGAAGACCTTTCAACCTGGCCGGTATTGCTGGCACCAGATCAAAGAGAGACATTACGGCCAGCGAAGTGACCCAGCCACCTTCCTGATCGTCTCCGGGGAATACTGGCCAACTGCCATTAGGGTTTTGGGTGCGGAGCAGAAAGTCCTGAGCACGTTCGATGTCCCCTACCGGCGCCGAGCCGAGGACGAGTGCGGAGTAGCACGTCGGCTCAATTGCTGGCTGCGAAGACGATGCGAGAGCGGCCCATCCTCCACACGGGAGCTGTCGTTGGGCAAGTTCAGCTAACAGGGTGCTGAGCACAATGGGGTCGGTCGTCACAGTGGGCACTTTGTAGTGCGAAATCTCTTTGCTGTCAAAAGGCAGCGCTACGACGGAGATTTGTCAGCTGAAAGTCCAACCATTGTGCGGTTCGAGAGGCAGAGAATTAGTTGCCCAGCCAAAGTGTAATCGGTGAAATAAAGTTAGTAAGCGCCTGGCGAAGGAAGGCTTCACCAAGAGATCAACCCAGGCCCCCCGCTCGCAGCCCTGACTCTTGGGAGGGGAAAGCATTCGGTTGCCCAGCCAAAGTGTAATCGGTGAAATAAACCAAGCGCCTAGCGAGGGGCTTCACTAAGAAACGGCCCCCGTTCGCAGCCCTGACTCTTGGGAGGGGAAAGCCGGTTGCCCAGCCAAAGTGTAATCGGTGAAATAAAGTTGGTAAGCGCCTCGCGACCGACCTTATGTACTGACTGTCCCTGCGGATCGCCTGCCCGCGTCTGACTTCCCAGAACCAATAAGCCCCGGGTTGCCCAGCCAAAGTGTAATCGGTGAAATAAACTTGGTAAGCGCCTCGTGGCCGACCTTATGTACTGACTGCCCCTGCGGATCGCCTGCCCTAGTCTGGCCTTCAGGACGAACAAGGCTCCGGTTGCCCAGCCAAAGTGTAATCGGTGAAATAAAGTTGCAAGCGCCTCGCGGCCGACCTTATGTACTGACAGTCCGGCCTGCGGACCGCCTGTCCGCGTCTGACTTCCAGAACGAATAAGCACCCGGTTGCCCAGCCAAAGTGTAATCGGTGAAATAAATCTCTGACTTCTGAGTCTCATGGTCGGATTGGAGCCGCGGCTCTGCCGGCATGGGACGGCGAGTGAACAGAATCATGGGCTTAGACCCAGAGGAAACGTATTCGCCACTTCGAACCCGCACTCCTGACGTGAAACCTAACCAACATAAAAGGCTGCCGAATTACCGCAAAATCCGCGCACCAGCAAATGCAAAATTCACGCTTCCGATGTAGTTTTCACGACGAAAGGAAGCCGACGTGTTCTCGTCTGCAAGCGAACTCGCCACCAAGCTGCGCGCGGCACGATACATCATCGATCCAGTCACCCTGGAAGTGGTCTATCTGGCGGCCCGTATGCGGAAGCCACTGCTGGTGGAAGGTCCGCCAGGATGTGGCAAGACAGAGCTCGCCGAGG
>CAVVNW010000007.1:0-22885 GCA_963749635.1 uncultured Acidobacteriaceae bacterium | reverse complement strand
GCAGTTCGCTCCTCGCCAGTATCTCCTGGGAAACCCTGTGGACGTGGTCACGTACTGCCAGGTCAAGGGTTTCTGGCTTCGCGCGATCCATTTTGGTGCACTGAGGAGCGATCGGGCTAACAACCGCTTCGAGATTGTCCGATTCCCAGCCCCCTCCAGAACAGGCTGCGATCACCGCACCACAGCTTTGATGTCCCATCACCACGATCACAGTTGAACCGAGGTGTTCGATCTGCGTATTCGAGACTCCCGATCAATATGGCATCGTCATCCTCACCGGCAGAGCGCACGACGAACAGATCGCCCAGCCCCGCGTCAAAAATCACCTCCTGGGCCACCCGGCTGTTGGAGCAACTTAGCACCGCAACCTGCGGATGTTGAGTCTTGGTAGTGATTTCCTCTGAGCTTGCAGGTCGTGCGGCGCACCCTTCCCGGTGGCGAAGCGGTGGTTGCCGGCAACCAATTGATTCCATATCTGATCGGCGGAACCGCTTTGCCGTTGTTGTGCCATCCCGGAAAGATTGAGCACCAGGAGAACGACCAGGCAGGCGCAATCACGTAGAGCTCGAAACATCTACTCCCTCCTCGCGGAACCTGTTCCCCTCGAAGCCAGCGCAGCTAAGCTTTCAATTCAGGTCATCGTCCTTGTAGTACTTGGTGCCCTTGGCAGTGATCTCGACCGCCACGCCCTTGTCCGTCAGTTGATACATCCAGACACCGGGCGAGACCGAAGCCGCTCCGGCCAGCGCTCCACCTTTGTCACCGGTTGTGGCCGCGGCTGTGGTTTGTCCGCCGAATTCCCATCCGGAGTTCACAAAGCTGTTGAACGCCGTATCGTTGTCGAAGACGAAGATCACACTAAATTTCTTCACCCCAAATCCGAGGCCGGCCTGGAGCTCCACCACCTTCATGAACGTCTCCTTCTTGCTCTTGTTCACGGCGATGCCTGCGCCCTTGCCGGATCCAAGCAAGAGGATCTTTATGCCCGTATTGCTGAACACTGCATACCCTGCCGCTCCCTGGACTGCGCCTTGGGCCTTCGGCTCGGCCTTATAAAGGCGTTGCAGGGTATCGTGGGCCATTTTCCGGATCGACTGCTGCTCTTTTGCTTTGTCATCGTCGGCTGCGTTCGCCACAATCGCCAGTGAACAAGCCAGTGTGAGCGTGAGGAAGATGAACTTCCGAATCGCAATACCTTTACCTGTTGTGATTGTCACGGCTGTGTGCCTCCTCTTTGTTGAATGTCTACTCTCTGGTACCGGATGCCGGGTCTGCGAAGTGGTGCTCTTGCCTTCGAGTAAGTTGCCCTAAGACAGGACGTTGGCCATTTTCTAACCGATAGCGAATCCGGATACTGGGAGTATTCCTAGTCACTTGGCTCGACATCATTCACACGTTTCCGGCGGTCTTGGTCGAGTAAGTCCCGTCCTCCCAGGACGATGAACAACTAGGACGATGCCTGGGCGCAGGCGGGCCATTACGCGAAGAACAATCTTGTATGCGCCAGAGCTAAAGTATTATGATTGGGCAAGTTATCCCCACGGTTTATTGCTGTGCGGCGCGGAATGCGCCCACGGCGCGTCACTGCGTCACTAATGGCAGACAAATAAAGAAGAGGGCGTCCACCAACATGGCAGTCGGTATAGCTCGCCCGAGTTGTACGTCAGCGGTCCGTGGCAGTTGGTCCGGTATCCTCCCGCTGTGGCTGGTTGTCTTGCTGGTTGCTTCGGTCGCTTTGGCGCAAGGCCCAGTCCGCAAGAACGTTCTCATGATCAACGTTATCGGACAGTCCCATCCTGGTCCGCTGGTTGTGACCAATCTAGTCCTTTCGGCGCTGCACTCAGACCCGCGGTTCCAGGTCGAGTTCTACTGGGAAAACCTGGATGCCATTTATCACCCGGAAGAGTGGCAGGAACAGCTCGATTCCGTCGTCCAGCAGTATCGCCACCGCAAACTGGATCTGATTGTGCTGCTGGGGCCGCACGCGATGCAGATCCTGGAAGAGCCGAGGACGATATTCCCCAATGTCCCGGTGGTCTTCTGTTGCACCGCCCCAGGTCAGATCGACAAGATGAGACCCGATTCCCGATCAACGGGCTCGTGGTTTCAATTGGAGCCCGCGAAGACGGTGGAGGCTGCGCTGGCTCTGCTACCGGAAACCCGCCACATCTTCGTAGTCGGGGGCGGATCTGATTATGACCGACGCCTCACGGCGCTGGTAAAGACGGACCTCCTTTCTTATGAGAACAAGCTCGATGTCACATACCTGACCGACCTGCCGATGAGCAAGCTGCAGGAAAGGGTGAGGCATCTTCCTGACCACTCCATCGTTCTTTATCTCTCCTTTTTCAAGGACGCGCAGGGGCGGGAGTTTCTCAACATCGCCGAGGCTCTTCCCATGATCGCCGGCGCCGCGAATGCTCCGGTCTTTGGCATAGTCGACACGCAACTGGGCCACGGTATTGTCGGGGGATTTGTGGTCAGCTTCGAAGAACAGGGCAAGATTGTGGGCCGCGATGCCCTCGAGATCCTAGCGGGAAAGCCGCCGCAGGACATTCCCATCGTGCATGGTCCTAATCTTTACCTGTTCGACTGGCGCCAGTTGCAGCGATGGAACCTGGATGAAAGCAGGCTCCCTGCCGGTAGCACCGTTCTGTTTCGCCACCCGAGTTTGTGGGAACAATACAGGCGGACATTGCTGATCGGATTGCTGGTGCTTGCGAGTCTGAGCCTGCTGACCATCTATCTCCTGTTCGAGCGGAAGCAGCTCCATGCTGCACGAAACGAGCAGATGCACCTTAGCGGCTTGCTCATCAATGCTCAAGAGGATGAGCGCGCCCGGCTGGCATCGGAGCTGCACGATGACTTCAGCCAAAGGCTGGCCGTGCTATCGCTCGGACTGGAAACTGCAGCGGACGGCATTCCGGAGTCCCTGCAGGAAACCAATCGGCAGGTGCACGAGCTTATAGAATCGGCCAGCGAACTTGGTGCCGATCTGCATACCCTGTCCCACCGGCTGCATTCCTCGACACTCGAGCGGCTTGGCCTGGTTGCAGGAGTTGCCGCATTCTGCAAGGAATTCGCCGCTCAACGAGGAATCCAGGTTGTATTCTGCCACGAGGACGCGCCGCGCTCCGTGTCCCCTGAGATTGCGCTGTGCCTGTTTCGTATCGTCCAGGAAGCGCTCAGGAATGTGCAAAAGCACAGTGGAGCAGCCCATGCGCAGGTGAGAATCGAGAAAGTCGATGACACCCTTCATTTGTCCATCTCCGATGATGGAGCAGGCTTCAATGTTGAAGACGGCGCGGCTCCCCAGGGCCTCGGTCTCTGGAGCATGCGGGAGCGGGTGCGTCTGGTGTCTGGCCGATTCGAGATTCACTCAGACGAGCAAAAGGGAACAAGGATTGACGTCTGGACGCCGATCAAGCTGGACTCTGGTGCGGGCCAAACTGAACCGGTGGCTGGGCAAGCCGTCGGAACCGCCGCCACTTCGGAACCAGGCGTCGCTTGAAATGCGGTCTGCTGTTCAGCACCAGCGGGACCGATAGACTAAGACTGACACATGGAAACCCGGCCACAAATCCTGATTGCCGACGATCACGTCGTCTTCGCTGAAGGCCTCCGGCTGCTGTTGGAGAAGCACTATAAGGTTGTGGGAACCGTTGCCGACGGGCGAGCACTCATTACTGAGGCTCGGAGGCTTAAGCCGGACGTGATCCTCATAGACATCGGAATGCCACTCTTAAACGGATTGGATGCTGCAAGGCGGGTACGCGAGCAACATCCAAAAGTAAAGATCGTATTCCTGACCATGCATGACGACCCTAATCTGGCTGCCGCCGCGCTTGAGCTGGGGTCGGCCGGGTTCGTCCTCAAGCACTCCGCAGGCTCTGAGCTGTTGAAGGCTATCGACCAGGTGCTGCACGGCAAATCGTACGTTACGCCCAAACTCAGACCAGAAGATTGGGTTGAGCAAAAGTCCCGGGCACGCCATTACTCGGCCCACTTAACTGCAAGACAACGTGAAATTGTGCAGATGTGTGCGGAAGGACGGCCACTCAAGGAGATCGCTGGACGGCTAGATCTCAGCGAGAAGACGATTCAGTTTCACAAGTACCACATCATGGAAACCTTCAACTTGAAGAGCAATGCCGACCTGGTACTTTTCGCCATCAAGGAGGGGCTGGTCTCCCTCGGTCCCATTCCTCAAAAGCAGAACCCGCTCTCCTGATTTCCATCGATGCGGTGTCCCGCTTCCGACTAGGGATTCCCCTAGTTGTCACGCCTCAGTCCCGAAACCTACCATCGGGGTGCTGTTGTGAATGTGTCTCGGCGACCATCTGCCGCCAGTGGACGGGCCTATGTCTGAAATCGGAACGCCAGAAGGTTCTGGCAATCGTCGCCGCATCTTGCTGGCCGACGATCATCCTCTTGTGCTGGAGCGGGTGACCGCGTTATTGCGAACAGCATTCGAAGTGGTGGGAGTGGCTCACAACGGTCTCGAGATGGTCTTAGAGGCTATGCGGCTGACTCCGGATGCGATTGTGGCGGACATATCGATGCCAGGATTAGACGGACTTGCAGCGGCCCGTCAACTGCGAGAAATGGGATCCGGAGCAACGATAGTCTTCCTGACGATCCATGAGGGCCCTGAGCTTGTGGAGGCTTGTTTGGCGGAGGGAGCACTTGGATTTGTATTGAAATCAAATATGAAGACAGACTTGATTCCTGCCATTAACGTGGCACTGTCGGGCCACTGCTTCGTATCGTCTCCCCGCCACACGAGCACCTAGCGATTTCCCTAGTTGTCGTAGGGTTCTGGCCGCAGTACAAAGACGCTGAACGCAGGCGTCGGAGGATGTGGCACATCCACGCCTGCGGCAAGGTATATTCTCGATCGGGTGGCAAACTGAGCTGGGAGCATTTCTGGCAAGAACACGGAGACGGAGATTATGAATTCAAGGCACAGTTTCATGAGCGGTATGGTTCGCACAGTTCGGGAACTTACGGCTATCCTTTGTGTCGGTGTACTGATGCCCGGAACTTCGGCGTTGGCGGCAACCCAGACGCAATTGCCCGACGCCCCGTCCGCGCAGGCCGCGGCTAAGATCCCTCCCGACCAGCTCGATTCGCTGGTGGCACCGATCGCGTTGTATCCCGATCCACTACTCAGCCAGACGCTGATAGCCTCCACCTATCCGTTGGAGGTCGTGCAGTTACAGCAGTGGCTGGCCCAGCACAAGGACCTGAAAGACAAGGCGCTCGTAGCCGCAGTGGAGAAGCAGGATTGGGACCCCACTATCCAGGGCTTAGCTGCCTTGCCTGACGTCGTCAAGCAACTGGCGGACAATATTAAGTGGACCACGGACCTTGGCAACGCATTTCTGGCGCAACAGAAAGACGTTATGGACGCCGTGCAGCGTATGCGCAAGAAGGCCCAAAGCAGCGGTAATCTGAAGTCATCGGAACAGCAGAAGGTGGAGACGAAGACTGTAGAAAGCCAGCAAGTGATCGTGATCGAACAGGCCAACCCACAGGTCGTCTACGTGCCCAGCTATAACCCGACGGTCGTCTATGGGGCACCGATCTATCCCTATCCTCCGATCTATTACCCGCCGCCGGGTTACTACGCCGCCGGCATGGCGATCTCGTTCGGTGTCGGAATCGCAATGGGAGCGGCATGGGGCGGCGGATGGTGCTGCGGCTCCAGCTGGGGCGGCAACAACAACGTCTACATCAATCACAACAATAACTTCGTCAACAACAGCAACCGGAACAACATTAACGGCGGGAACCGCAACAACATCAACAACGGCAACCGCGTTAATGGCGGCAACAGCAACTGGCAGCACAACCCGCAGCATCGTGGCGGAGCGCCATACGGCGACAGAGGCACCGCCAACAAGTACGGCGGCACCACGCGTGGTGACTCCATGCAGAACCGGCAGGCAAACGCCCGGCAGAACCAGGCGCGCCAACAACCCGCAGGTGGTGCCAGCAATCGCGGTGGCGCCAGCGCCGGCAACATGAACGCCAACCGTGGCGGAGCGAGCGCCGGCAACATGAGCTCGAATCGCGGCACCGGCGCTAACAGCGTCGGCAACCAGCAGGTACGCAACACGCCGAGTTCCACCAACAGGAGTGCTTTCGGCGGAGCCGGCAGCGGTACGAGCGGCGGCCAGGCCCGGGCCAGCCAGTCCCGCGGATCTTCCAGCATGGGCGGGTCACGTGGCGGCGGTGGTTCCCGCGGCGGTGGCGGCGGCGGAAGGAGGCGGTAGCTATGCGGATCATGACGCGTGAGGATTCTATGAAAACGAGACTATGTAGCTCCGAAGTACTAGCGGTTAGCTTCGCCCTCATATTGGTCGTCGTCTGTTGTGCACTGCCGACCCTTGCGGCGCCGCAGTCCCAGTCGGCGAAATCAGCATCCGCGACCGCGCCCAAGGCCTTCGATACTCCCCAGCAGGCAGCCGATGCGCTGATTAAAGCAGCGGGCGACTATGACGTGCCGGAGCTGCTGGCCATCCTTGGCCCCGACGGCCACGATGTGGTTGCGTCTGACGATCCCGTACAGGACAAGAACAACGCCCAGGCTTTTGCCAAAGAGGCCGCTGCCAAGAACTCGATCCAGTTGGCCAAGTCTAATCCCAACCGCGCCACCATCATCGTGGGCGATGAAGAGTGGCCTTTGCCGATACCTCTGGTGAAGACAAGTGGTAAGTGGCATTTCAACGCCAAAGAAGGTCGCCAGGAAATTCTCTTCCGCCGCATCGGCGAAAACGAACTCAACGCCATCACTGTCTGCCGCGGCTACGTCTCAGCGCAGAAAGAATACGCGTCGGAAATTCACGATGATTCGGGAGTCAATCAGTACGCGCAGAAAATCTTCAGCACTCCCGGCAAGCAGGATGGCTTGTTCTGGAAGAATGCCGACGGCACTCCAGACGGTCCGATTGGCGACGCGGTGGCCAAGGCGTTGGAAGAAGGCTACACCGCCGGCAAGGGCGGATTCCACGGCTACTACTTCAAGATCTTGAAGGGCCAGGGCCCGGCCGCCCCCAATGGCGCCATCAATTACGTTATCGAGGGCATCATGATTGGCGGCTTCGCCTTGGTCGCGGTTCCCGCCGAGTACCGCGTAACCGGCGTCAAGACCTTCATCGTCAACTACGACGGGGTCGTCTACCAGAAAGACCTTGGGCCGGATTCCCTCAACATCGTTAAGAAGATGGAACTCTACAACCCGGACAAGACGTGGCAACCGACGGATGACCAGTGGCCGCAGAGCGTAGCAGCAGCTGCTCCGTAACCGGCTTCGTGGTTGATTGCAGCCTTGCTGCCAGCGACCACAAAGGCTGGGGCGGAGGCTTTCTGGAAACTCGGCCAGAGGCGTGTCTCTGAAGGTACTCTATGAAGCGAACGTCACTATCCCTGTGCGCCGTCTTGGTCATCGTGGGCTGTCTCAGCAACGAGCAACTGACTGCAGCCCGGCAGCCTGCGACCCAACCCCAGTCACAGCCCGCATCGCAGGCCGGGCCCATCCCGGATAAGACTCGGACCGTGCTCATTCCCGCCGGCTCGGTGATTACAGTTCGGTTAGAGAGCCCACTGGACCCGGACAGCAAAACCGGGGATCTCTTCACCGCCGTTGTAACCGGACTCATCGCAGTTGGCGGTGAGGTGGTAGTGCCGGCGGGTGTTGCGGCGCGCGGCCAGGTGATCGGCGTGAAGGCCAACAAGAAGGCGCCTGAAAAGGCTCGTCTGAAGCTCGCGCTAACCAGCCTCACCATCGACGGCACAACGTACTCGATTCAGACAAAGCTGGTCACGACGAAAGCCCAAGACAACAGCAAAAGCGCGACCGCGACCACGAGTGGTGGCGCAGGAGCATCGGATGAGTCCGGGTTAGTGTTCAAATTTACCGCTCCGGTTACCGTGAATCGACAGCGCAGGGGCGGCTCCGGGGGACAAGCGTTGCGAGCGCCTGCGAGAATGGCAGGCTGCGGTGAGAACGTGTGAACATGAGTATTTGGCCTCGTTACCCGACGTTGTACGAGATCAACACGTGGGTCTGGCTCTCAGAACTCAGCAAGAGGGCGGAGAAACCGGTTGATCTCAGCTCGGTGTCATCCGCCGAATGGGATGCCATCGCTGCTCGCGGCTTCGATGCCATTTGGCTAATGGGAGTGTGGGAGCGCAGTCCTGCGGGTATCGCGATCGCGAACAAGAACGCTGGTCTGCTGGAGGATTTCCGGCGGGCACTGCCTGACTTCCGCCCCGAAGACAATGTAGGATCTCCTTATTGCGTGCGCCAATACGAGGTCGCCGAGCAGCTCGGCGGCCTAAAAGGTCTTTCGCATGCGCGCAAAGAGCTCGCGAATCGAGGCCTGCGCCTGATTCTAGATTTCGTTCCTAACCACGTGGCGCCGGACCACCCATGGGTGACTAAGCACCCTGAACACTTCATTCAAGGCACAACCGAGGACGCAGTAATTGATCCCGCGTCATACATCGAACTGAACGGAACTGTCTTCGCCTGCGGAAAGGACCCTTATTTCCCGGCGTGGCCCGACGTTTTGCAGCTTAATGCCTTTCACCCGGGACTTCGGCAAGCGGTGGCTGTAACCCTTTCGAAGATCGCCAGCCAGTGCGACGGCGTGCGTTGCGACATGGCGATGCTGCTGATGAACACGATCTTTGAGCGCACCTGGGGCAACCGCGCGGGATCGAGGCCAGCCACCGAATATTGGGTTGACGCTATTTCCGCCGTCAAACGAGAACATCCAGAGTTTCTCTTCGTCGCCGAGGCCTACTGGGACCTGGAATGGGAGTTGCAACAGCAGGGATTCGACTTTTGTTACGACAAGCGACTTTACGATCGTCTAGAACATGAGAACGCCGAAAGCGTTCGCCTCCATCTGTGCGCCGACCCGGCGTATCAGAACAAGCTCCTGCGCTTCATCGAGAACCACGACGAGCCACGGGCGGCATCAGCCTTCACTCCCCCTAAAGTGCGCGCCGCTGCGGTAACGACCTTCACCCTGCCGGGTGCAAGGCTTTTTCATGAAGGCCAATTCGAGGGGCGCAAGGTGAGGCTGCCAGTATTTCTGGGCAGACGTCCCGAGGAGCCGGTCGACAAGGACCTACAGGACTTTTACACAAAGCTCCTTCTCGCCATCAACAGTCCGGTATTCCGAGCGGGAGGATGGAACCTGTGCGAGCGCACCGGCTGGCCAGATAACCAAAGCTACGAGAATTTAGTAGCTTGGACCTGGAATAAGGACGGGGAAAGGTACTTCATCGTTGTCAATCTCAGTGACAACTCCGCTCAAGCGCATATCACCGTCGGTTGCGAGGATCTCGGAGGAAATCAATGGCGCCTTACCGACCTGCTTTCGGGCGCGACGTACGAGCGCAACGGCGATGGGATGCTCTCACCAGGGCTGTACGTGGACGTGCCACCACGGAGCTATCATTTCTTACAGCTATATCGCAACACATGAGGTGAAGAGACAAGCAGTAGCGTCTGCGCCGAGTTAATTCTTTCCGAGAGAGGCTTGTATGAGCAAGAAATCCAAGAAGAAAAAAAATGCACACGACCCTGCAGTCGAGGGCGAGGGTAAGCAGCGTCAGAGCCCTGAAGTGAATCAGAAACTTGGATACAAAGAGTACGAGGCCGAGCTGTTCAAGCTGCAGGTCGAACTGGTGAAGCTGCAGGATTGGGTAAAGAAAACCGAAGCGCGGATCGTCATTCTGTTTGAAGGTCGAGACGCGGCAGGCAAGGGCGGCATCATCAAGCGCATTCTGGAAAGAGTCAGCCCCCGTGCCTTCCGACTGGTGGCTCTACCGGCCCCCACCGAGCGTCAGAAGACCCAGCTCTATGCCCAGCGCTACATCGAGCAACTGCCTGCCGGCGGAGAAATCGTCATCTTCGATCGAAGCTGGTACAACCGTGCGGGTGTCGAGCATGTGATGGGGTTCTGCGCTGAGAAGGAATACAAGCAATTCCTCAAAGGCTGTCCCGTCTTCGAGAACTTCCTCGTCAGCAACGGTATCATTCTGCTGAAGTACTGGCTCGACGTTTCGGAAGGCGAGCAGCACAAGCGCTTTCTTGCACGCATCCAGGACCCGTCGAAGCGCTGGAAGCTGAGCCCGATGGATTTGGAGTCTCATCGCCGCTGGTATGACTATTCGCGGGCCCGCGATGCCATGCTCGCCGCTACAGATACAGCTACCGCTCCGTGGTACATCGTGCCGTCGGACGACAAGAAGCGCGCCCGCCTGAACTGCATTGCCGATATACTCGCCCGCATTCCGTACGAGGAGGTTCCGTACACGCCTCCAAAGCTGCCTGGACGCCAGAAACCCAAGGGCTATCAGGAGCCTAAGTTAAGGCACCAGGTGATAGCGCAGCGTTGGTAACACAGAGAAAGAGAAGGAGACGGCCGTGACCCACTCAGAAAAGCAATCATCTCCACTGTCCTACGTTGAGGTCGCGGAACAGAAACGACTGAATGCTGCGCGTGAACAGGGTGTGCCGTGGAAGAAATGGGGCCCATATCTCAGCGAAAGACAGTGGGGCACGGTCCGCGAGGACTACAGCCAGGACGGCAATGCCTGGAACTACTTTTCGCACGACCAGGCGCGCTCGCGCGCCTACCACTGGGGTGAAGACGGCCTCGCGGGGATCTCCGACGATAAGCAGCGCCTCTGCTTCGCTCTGGCCTTTTGGAACGGTCGCGATCCCATCCTGAAAGAGCGCCTGTTCGGCCTAACCAATAGCGAGGGTAACCACGGCGAGGACGTCAAGGAATACTACTTCTATCTCGATAGCACACCCACGCACTCATACATGAAGTACCTATACAAGTATCCCCAGCGAGAGTATCCCTATCGCGATCTGGTGGAGACGAACGGCCTGCGCTCACGCGAAGAGTTCGAGTACGAACTTCTGGACACCGGCATCTTCGACGACGACCGCTATTTCGACGTCTTCGTTGAATACGCCAAAGGCGACCCGGAAGATCTCCTGATCACGATTTCGGTGCATAACCGCGGCCCCGAAACCGCCCAGATTCACCTGTTGCCGACACTGTGGTTCCGGAACACGTGGTCCTGGGGCGACGGCGATTCGAAGCCGATGGTGCGGCAAGCAGACAGTGCAACAATACAGGCATCGCATTCCCAGCTCGGTGAGTACACGTTGCAATGTGAGGGCGCGGCGGAGTTGCTGTTCACGGAAAACGAATCGAATGCCACCCGCCTGTGGGGACAGGCGAATCCGTCGCCGTACGTCAAAGACGCCTTCCACGAATACGTGATCGCGGGAAAGAAGGAAGCGGTCAATCCGGCGAAGATGGGAACCAAAGCGGCTGCGCACTACACGCTGGACGTGCCGGCTGGAGGCAGCAAGGTTGTGCGCTTGCGGTTGAGCGCCAAGCCCGCTGCCGGAGCGTTCGAAAAATTCGATGAGATCTTCGCCAGCCGGCTGGCCGACGCCGATGAATTTTATGACCGCATCACTCCGAAGAACTTGAGCGAAGATGAACGCCGCGTGCACAGGCAGGCTCTGGCCGGCATGCTGTGGAGCAAGCAATATTACTATTTCGACCTCGACCGCTGGCTCATGGAGCACAATTCGCATCCGCTGATGGGATCGGGCAAGGGTGGCGCGCGAAATCCCGAATGGTTCCACATGCTCAACAGCGACATCATCTCCATGCCCGACAAGTGGGAGTATCCGTGGTATGCGGCGTGGGACCTGGCGTTTCACACCATTTCTCTTTCTCTTGTCGACTTCGACTTCGCCAAAGAGCAGCTCCTGCTGATGCTGCGGAGCCTTTATGCACATCCTAACGGACAGATCCCGGCGTATGAGTGGAACTTCAGCGACGTGAATCCGCCGGTGCATGCCTGGGCGACCTTGTTCCTATACCGAATCGAGACGCAGCTGGGGCGTGCCGATCTGCGCTTCCTGGAACGCTCATTCCAGGGACTGATGCTTAATTTCAATTGGTGGGTCAACCGCAAAGACCCAGAGGGCAAAAACGTGTTTGCCGGGGGTTTCCTCGGACTGGATAACATCGGCGTCTTCGACCGCAGCGCGCCGCTCCCCACCGGCGGCCACCTCGACCAGGCCGACGGCACCGCGTGGATGGCCTTTTACTGCCTCTGCATGCTCGAGATTGCGCTCGTCCTGACCGATTACGATTCGATGTACGAAGATATTGCCTTCCGATTTCTCGAGCATTTTTTCTGGATCACTTACGCCATGGATCGAATTGGCGAGCACCACGACGAGATGTGGGACACGGAGGACGGGTTCTTCTACGATCTACTGCATTTCCCCAATGGCGATGCCACGCGTTTGAAGATCCGCTCCATGGTGGGACTGCTGCCGGTGTGCGCTGCAAACGTGTTCGAGCCGGGCCCGCTCTTGCGCCATCCGCGCCTCAAGGAACTGGTCGAGTTGTTCCGTAAGCGCCATCCGGAGGTGGTGAGGAAGGTCGCCCCAGCAGAGGACTTGTCCATTGGGGGATACGGGGGCCGCAGGTTGGCCACAGTATGCAACCAGGACAAACTGCAGCGTATTTTGAAATACATGCTCGACGAGAACGAGTTTCTCAGCCCTTACGGCATACGCTCGATGTCGAAATATCACCTCGATCATCCTTTCGTGTTTTACCTCAGTGGACAGGAGTACAAGGTGCAATACCTGCCCGCGGAGTCCAACACCGGCATGTTTGGCGGCAACTCCAACTGGCGCGGACCGATTTGGATGCCGGTCAATGCGCTGATCATCCGCGGGTTGCTGCAGATGTATCCGTTTTATGGCCCGGACTTCAAAGCGGAGTGCCCGACCGGATCGGGAAATTACATGACCTTGTTTGAAGTGGCGAAAGAGATTAGTCGTCGACTGTCCAGCATTTTTCTACGCGATGCCAATGGCAAACGACCAGTTTACGGAGGCACAAAGAAATTCCAGGACGACCCCTACTGGTGCGATTACATCCTGTTCTACGAGTACTTCCACGGCGACAATGGCGCCGGGTTGGGCGCCAGTCATCAGACGGGCTGGACCGGGCTGATTGCCCGCACCCTCGATGTGTTCGCGCGCGCCCGCCCCGAAGATCTGTTGCAGGGGGCACAGGAAGCCATTGGCGAAATGACACGAAAGCAAGTGACGGGACAGTGAGTGCTGGGTCTTTGATCGTAATAAGGCATTTCCTCCAATGGAAAATTGGCTTGTCTCTTACCGGAAAGCATGGCTGCGGTCCGACGTGATCGCTGGGTTAACCACTGCTGCGGTGGTCATTCCCAAAGCCATGGCGTATGCGTCGATCGCCGGCCTGCCGGTGCAGGTGGGACTCTACACGGCCTTCCTGCCGATGGTGATCTACGCCGTGCTGGGCACCTCGCGCGTCCTGAGCGTAAGCACGACTACGACCATCGCGATTCTGGCTGCCGCCGAACTGGGCGAGGTCGTCCCGAACGGAGACCCGGCTTCGCTACTGGCCGCCTCTGCCACGCTGACGTTGCTGGTCGGTGTGATGCTAGTACTCGCTTCGATTCTGCGCCTGGGCTTCGTTGCCAACTTCATCTCCGAGCCCGTCCTGATCGGATTCAAGGCGGGTATCGGAGTCGTCATTGTGCTGGACCAGATCCCGAAAATTCTCGGGATCCACTTTGCCAGAGGCACGTTCGTCCAGAATCTACTGTCGACTCTCCACGACGTTCCCAAGACGTCGTTGGCGACACTTGCCGTCGGAATCTCCATGATCGTCTTGCTGGTTGCGATGGAGCATTTCACGCCCAAGGCGCCAGCTCCGCTGATCGCAGTGGCGGCAGGTATTGCCGGGGCTTACTTCCTAAACTTACATGCACACGGAGTTGAATTGGTTGGCCACATCCCGCAAGGCCTGCCATCCTTGACTCCTCCAGTCTTCTCGCTCGCGGTTCAACTTTGGCCGGGCGCTTTGGGCATTGCGCTCATGAGCTTTACGGAGACGATTGCGGCCGGACGTGCTTTTGCAGGCAGCGATGAGCCCTCGCCGAAAGCGAACCGGGAGTTACTAGCTACCGGGCTCGCCAACGCCGGGGGCGCGCTACTCGGCGCAATGCCCGGTGGTGGCGGTACAACCCAGACAGCTGTGAATCGTCTAGCAGGAGCACGCACACAGCTTTCGGAAGTCGTAACCGCGTCCATGACCCTGGTTACCATGATGTTCTTGGCACCGCTCATTGGCTTGATGCCGCAGGCCACTCTTGCAGCGGTAGTCATTGTTTATTCGGTCGGCTTGATCAAGCCTGCGGAATTTCGGGAAATTCTCAGTGTTCGTCGCACCGAGTTTGTATGGGCCATCATCGCGTTTGCGGGAGTGGTGCTGGTAGGAACGCTGAAGGGAATCGTCGTCGCGATTATCGTCTCGATGGTGGCGCTTGCCTATCAGGTCGCTGATCCGCCGGTATACGTGCTTGGACGCAAGCCCGGTACGAACGTATTCCGGCCGCGCTCAAAGGAACATCCCGAGGATGAGACTTTTGCCGGCTTACTGCTGCTGAGACTGGAGGGCCGGGTTTTCTTCGTTAATGCTGAGCACATCGCCGAGAAAATAAGATTTTTGATTGAGGAAGCACAACCTAAGGTCGTTGCCCTTCATCTCCGAGGCGTTCCCGATCTCGAGTATACGGCTCTCAAGATGCTGACCGAAGGTGAAGCGCGACAGCGTGAACGTGGCGTAAGACTGTGGCTGGTTGGGATGAACCCCCAAGTACTTGAAGTCATAAAGAGATCACAATTGGGTCAGGCGATCGGGCGCGACGCCATGCTCTACAACCTGGAGATCGCGGTCGCGAAGTATCTGAGCGCTGAGGCGGCTGCCAGCACGGGTTGATATTAGCCACTCTTCATAAGGTCAGTGACGGTTCGCCGCAGGCGCCGGCATCGTGGAATGTATGAAGACTCGGAGGCACAGGCCGCCACAGCTTTCGTTGCGGAGCCAATGACGACTAAGTGAAGAAACGCAACTCACGTCGGCGGAACTGATTCTCTGTGACGCGGTCCAGAAGTCCTAGGGCTGTATCGGAAGCGTACCGGCGCCAGGCTGCCGCAGGAGCGGGTTTGATGCGGTTCGCCGGTACGCTTTTGATACAGCGACTTGAAGGAAGCCTTCCACACCCATGGGTATTCAATGCGATTTCACACGTAGGTTGTGAGCAAAGGCGAGGTTTTCGTGAAGCAAGCGTGCGCCGAAGGCGCGTGTGATCGGGAAGGATGGGCGGATAGGCGGGTTGGATTCGAGGGAAAGACTCGTGACAAGGGTGGTGTTTCGCGATCGGAGGCACACGAAGCCGGAGCGTGCTGGAACACGGAGTTGGTTCGAGCTGTGAACAGGTTCGTCATGATGCTTTGCCGACCATTGGTTGCGGCGGAGAGCGCAAGAAGAGCTGGGCAGATGTGAGGCGTTCGATAACGACCATGGTGGCGCCGCAATGAGGGCAGGTCCAGGATGCGGGAGGCGAAGAGTTGCGAGCGGCAGTCGGGACCTGTGCTGATGCGGTCGTCAACAAGGCGAAGCAGAGGGGCAGGACGGATGCGCGTCGTCGGTTGGCGAGGAAGCCTTGGTGGCGAATGCGGACATAACGGTGCGGAAGTACGTGGAGCAGGAAGCGACGCAAGAACTCCGTAAGCGAGATTGTCAGGGTTCTTTTTTGGTTGCCATGGGCGGAGTCGCGCCAGCGAAAGGTGACTTGGTCTTGGTCTAAAGAGATCAGGCGGTGGTTGGAGATGGCGATGCGATGGGTGTAGCTGCCCAGGTACTTCAGAACATGTTCGGGACCTCCGAAGGGTGGTTTGCAGTAGACCACCCATGGATGACGGAACAATGGCCGGAGGAATGCGGCAAAGGCCTTGGGGGCAGCCAGTAGCTTCAGTTTTCCATGGAACGCCAGTTGGTGGCTGGAGAAGGCGCGCTTGAGGCCGGCCACGAACTTGCCGCGAAAGACGGGACTCAGTACGTCGACTGGTAGAAAGAATCGAGAGTGAGAACGAATCCATTGCGTGTGATCGAAAGACAATCCGCCAGCAGGAACCACGCAATGGATATGGGGATGAAACTCGAGCTTCTGAGTCCAGGTGTGAAGCACGCTGAAGAATCCGACTTCGGCACCGAGACGGAGGGGATCGGCGGCTATGGTTTGCAGTGTCTCTGCGCTGGCGTGAAACAGCAGATCGTAGAAGAGTTTCTTGTTTTGCAGTGCCAGGGAGGTAAGTTCTCTGGGCACGGTGAAGACCATATGAACATAGGGCGTGGGCAGAAGCTCGTTACGGCGTGCTTCCAGCCATCGCTGTCGGGCATTGCCCTGGCATTTTGGGCAATGTCTATCGCGACACGAGTTGAACGAGCTTGTGCGATAGCCGCAGTGGGGACACTCATCCAAATGCCCACCGAGAGCGATGGTGCGACAACGTTCGATGGCGCGCAGCACCTTCAGATGTTGTGCTGTAAGCCAGTGGCGGTTTTGCTCGATGAAATCATGTCCGGCCACACGGATCAGATCGGCCACCTCCCATTGCTGCCGCTTCATTTACTTCTCTTGTTTTTTTCCAAGAGAGAGCGCGTCCAGAGGGCTGGCGGTAGCGCCGATATGACGTTGCGAGAGGTGCAGGTAGATGGTGGTTTCTTCCAGATCGCTATGTCCGAGAAGGAGCTGAATCGTGCGCAGGTCGGCCCCAGCCTCGAGTAGATGAGTGGCGAAGCAGTGTCGCAAGCTGTGCGGGTGAACCTTCTTCTGTTGGAGACCGGCGCGGCGCGCAGCATGCTGGCATGCGTGGTAGACCGTCTTGACGGAGATGGGAAACTCAGCGGCATGGCCGCGTGTGCCCGGGAACAGCCAGTCCGATGGTTTGTGCTTCAGTCCATGCCAGTATTCGCGCAAGGCCGCGAGAAGTACGGGGCTGAGCATGACGTCGCGATCTTTCCGCCCCTTGCCGCCGTGAATGTGAACCACCATCCGCTGGCTGTCCACGTCGGTGACCTTCAAGCGGGTCAGTTCCGCGCGGCGCATACCGGTGGAATAAAGAATCATCAGCAGAATGCGGTGCAACGGCGTGCGCGCGGAGTCGATCAGTCGTGCGACTTCCTCTTGGCTGAGAACCATCGGCAGGTTCAACACCTTCCTCGGATAAGGGGTCTCCGCGGTACTCCAGCCCTTTTTCAGAGTCTTGACGTAGAAGAAGCGCAGGGCTGCGAGCCGTTGGTTCACCGTGTTCGGCGCCAACTTGAACTCCGTGAACAATGCCGCCTGGTACTGGCGGATGTGTTCCGGACCTAACTGGTCGGGTCGTCGGTGGAAATAATGGGAGAAATGCGCGACGGTTTGGACGTAACAGTCGATGGTTGTCTGAGCGTAGTTGCGACGCACGAGTTCTTCGAGCATCATCTTGCGAAGTTGGGTCACAGCGATCTCCTTTCTCTGCGACTCAACAATATGCCGGGATCATGCTGATGCTGGTACACGCACACGCGCAAGCGTCTGCCGCACAGCGGCTTCGTTCAAGTCGCCATCAAGGTCTTGCCCGAGTCTCTGACCTCGGACTCCGACCGCTTGCGCCGCTTCGAGCAGGAAGCCCGTGCCGCAGCCGCGCTGAACCACCCCAATATTCTTGCCGTGCACCAGATGGCGACCGAGGGCAACGTCTCCTTCATGGTCACCGAGTTGCTCGACGGCGAGACGCTGCGCGAGCGCCTCCGCCGCGGACCGGTCCCGATACGCAAGGCGATTGAATACGCCGTGCAAATCGCTCACGGCCTCGCCGCCGCGCACGATAAGGGCATCACCCATCGCGACCTCAAGCCCGAGAACCTGTTCGTCACCAAGGATGGACGGAGCAAGATTCTGGACTTTGGCTTGGCCAAGCTAGGCCCGGCGAAAGATGCTTCCGGTGAGGAAGCCACGCTTACACAGCAGACGGATCCCGGCACCGTCATGGGAACCGTGGGCTATATGTCGCCCGAACAGGTGCGCGGCAAGGCCGTCGATCACCGCACCGACATCTTCGCCTTCGGAACGATTCTCTACGAGATGGTGACAGGCAAACAGACGTTCAGAAAACCAACGTCAGCAGACACCATGTCGGCAATCCTGAACGAGGACCCGCCCTCTATCTCGTCGATTCAACCGGCGACACCGCCAGGCCTACAGCGCGTTGTGCACCGTTGCCTGGACAAGGATCCCGAACAGCGTTTTCACTCTTCGCACGATCTGGCATTCGCACTCGAGGCCCTGACAGACTCGGCGATTACCGCGCCCACCGGCAGTCACGTGCCAGTAGGGTCAGGCTGGACTCAGCGTCAAAAGTTGATCGCCGGAATAACCGGTATCACTGTGCTTGCCCTTGGTGGCCTCGCCTATCTCTTGCTCCGCCCCGAACCCGCGCCGAAGGTCTCGAATTACGTTCAGCTCACCCACGACGGCAAGAACAAATTTCTGGTCGGGACGGAAGGTTCGCGGCTTTACTTTGCCGTCGCCAGCCCGGAGTACCAGGGCATGGAAGAGATGTCCACCTCGGGCGGCGAACCGAAAAAGCTCCCTAATTTACTGCCACCTGGCTTCTACCCGCTTAGCCTCTCGCCCGATGGCTCGGCGCTTCTCGCCGTGGAGGAGCAGGCTGGAGTTGGTAACGGACAGATCTGGAGTCTCCCGCTCTTCGGTGGTTCGCCACGTAGGCTAGGCGACGCGATTGGGCGAGGCGCGGCCTTGTCACCCGATGGCAAATGGCTGGCTTACGCCAACCGCAGCGAACTTTTTCTCGCCAAGGCCGACGGAACCGACATTCGCAAGTTGGTCACCATGGGAGATCCGGCAGTTATTTATGAGACGGTCTGGTCTCCCGACCAACGCCATCTGCGATTCGACGTCGTTGATACTCTAGGCGGACGCTCTTTGATTTGGGAAGTCTCGCTCGACGGTACCGGCCTGCATCAGTTACTACCGGGTTGGACCCATAAGCCAGACCAGGAGTGCTGCGGAACCTGGACGGCCGATGGCAGGTACTTCGTCTTCCGGTCGCGCCGTCAGATTTGGGCCCTTCCCCGAAAGTCTGGCATTCTTCCAATCCAACCGAAGCCTGTCCAGTTGACGTTCAGTCCGCTCTCGCTGGGGATCATCCCAATGCTGAGTGCCGACGGCCACAAGTTGTTCGTGGTCGGTCGAACCTTCGGCGGCGAGGCCATGCGTTACGACGCCAAGGCTGGGCAGTTCGTCCCATACTTGGGAGGCATATCGGCAGACAGTTTTACCTTTTCCAAAGATGGCCAGTGGGTAACCTACGTCACTTATCCCGATGGTGCTCTCTGGCGCAGCAAAGTGGATGGCAGCGAGCGCCTGCAACTCACCTATCCGCCCTCCGGTCTCTTCCCGCCGGGGTATGCTCTTACGCCGCATTGGTCTTCCGATGGCAAGAGAATTATCTTCCGTGAAATTCAGACAGATAGCACAACCAAGACTCTCGAAGTCTCGGCGGATGGAACGTCACTGCATGTGTTGCTGCCTGCAGACCAGGTTTCGCAACATGAGTCGTTGTCACCGGACGGGACCAAAATCGCTCTCAGCGGCGAAGCCAACCACCCTGAGGCGACTATTCGCATTTTCGACGTGGCGACCCACAAGATTGACGAACTGCCCGGATCGAAAGGGATGGTAGGTGCGACCTGGTCGCCCGACGGTCGGCACATGGTCGCGGTCTCTGCCGATTTGGCGAGATTGTTTCTCTTCGACTCTCACACCGGCAAATGGACCGAGCTGGTAAAGGCCCAGCCCGCTGGCTGGGAGTTTTCGCCCGATGGACAATATTTGCAGTATCTCGATAAGACCGGATCCGGTTGCGTGTGGAGAATTCGCCTCAGCGATGGAAAGAAGGAAAAAGTGGTTGACCTGCAAAACTTCATCGACACCGGCTACTGGGGCTTTGGTCAACTTTCCGTCGCGCCCGACGGTTCCCCGCTGCTTCTACGCGACACCGGAACCCAGGACATTTACTCCCTCGACTGGGAACAGCCGTAGGCGTTTCCTCGGCGTGGCCCAGGATACGGGTGGCGGAGTCGGCAAGCAAATCCAGATGCGAATTTCGAGCCGAGTAAAAATTGGCTGTAGTCAGATCGCTGGCGATAACGGGCCGCAGCGTACCCTAACCCAAACGGGTCTCTAAGCGAAATTACGTGAGAGTTGGGGACTTCATGTAACTAACCTCCAAGCTCTCATCGCTGTCTGCTTCGCGCCGCTGCAGCTATAATCGGTCCGAATCAGCCTTGTGTTCTGGGTTCGAACGTTCGCTCGTGAGCCGTAACTCGTTGACTGGCACATGCGGCGCTCTTACGATGCTATGACCACGAACCCATAAGACCCCTTAATGATTGACAAAGTCATCTCGCACTACCGCATTCTCGAGAAACTCGGCGGCGGCGGCATGGGTGTCGTCTACAAGGCTGAGGACACCGACCTTGGCCGCTTCGTCGCCCTCAAGTTCCTGCCCGACGATGTCGCCCAAGACTCGCAGGCCTTGGAACGATTCCGCCGCGAAGCCCGCGCCGCGTCCGCTCTCAACCATCCCAACATCTGCACCATTTACGAAGTTGGGAAGCATGGTGAGCAGTCCTTCATTGCCATGGAGTTCCTCGATGGCATGACCCTGAAGCATCTCATCGCAGGCCGTCCGGTTGAGCTCGAAACCATCCTGCCCATCGCCATCGAGATAGCCGACGCACTCGACGCCGCCCACGGCGAGGGCATCGTCCACCGCGACATCAAGCCCGCCAACATCTTTGTCACCAAGCGCGGCCACGCTAAGGTCCTCGACTTCGGATTGGCCAAAGTCACAATCAAGGCAGGCTCGTCGAGTCAGATCGCATCGGCGAACACCATGACCGCCGTTGACGAGCAACATCTCACCAGTCCCGGTGCGGCGCTTGGCACCATGGCCTATATGTCGCCCGAGCAGGTGCGGGCTAAGGATCTGGATGCGCGCACCGACCTGTTTTCGTTCGGGGTGGTCCTCTACGAAATGGCCACCGGCATTCTTCCGTTCCGCGGAGAGAGCTCAGGTGTCATCGCCAAAGCCATTCTCGACACGACGCCCACGCCTGCGGTACGTCTGAATCCCGAAGTGCCGCCCAAGCTCGAAGACATCATTGGCAAGTCGCTTGAGAAGGACCGTGAGTTACGCTACCAGCACGCGTCGGACATGCGGACCGACCTGAAGCGGCTGAAGCGCGAAACCGACTCGGGCAAGACGGCGCACGATTCCGCTGCGGGAGATTCGTCGGCAACGCCTCAACCTGTCGCGCCTGTCTCCGGTTCTGGCACTTCACCAACCGCAAACTCGGCCCAACCGTCATCCTCTTCCGTGCTGATCGCTGAGGCGGGGAAGCACAAGGGCGCGTTGCTCGGCACTGCGGCGTTGCTGGTCGTTCTGTTTGTCGCCGCCGCCTTCGGCCTCTACAAATTTCTGGGGCGAAGCGGTCCCTCTATTGATACTCGCAACATAAGCATTCGCCCCCTTACGGACCACGGACAGGCCATCCTTGGGATCAGCATCTCCGCTGACGGAAGGTTGCTGGCTTACCCCAGGCGCGAGGGCGAACGCAGCCTTCGGGTCAAGCAGGTGGTCACCGGCAGCGAGGTAACCGTGGTGCCGCGCCAGTCAGGTTTCTTTGAGGGTACTGCTTTTACCCCAGACGGCAACTATCTCTACTACGGCCACGACGACCCAGCGAACTTGAACAACGCGAACCTCTATCGTGTGCCCGCTTTGGGTGGAGCATCGCGGCAGATCGTGAGCGATGTAGGCAGCCCGGTCTCATTCTCGCCCGACGGCAAGCAAATGGTGTTCCGGCGCACGATCCAGGATAAGGGCGAAGATGAATTAGTGATCGCGAATGCGGACGGCAGCAACGAGCAGGTCATCTTTCGGCATGAGTCCGGGGTAAACAATTTCACTACCGGTCCTTCCTGGTCGGCTTCCAGCAACCTCATCGCTGTAGCTGTATTACAGCTCGGCAAGAACCAGCTTGCATCCATTCTGGTGCTTACGCCAGAGGGCAGGCTTGTCAAGAGCCTTTCGCTCCCGATGGCTGTTTTCGACTTGGGGTGGCTGCCCGATTCGTCTGGACTGCTTTTCATCGGTTTTGAATTTTCGACTTCCCGCAATCAGATTTGGTTTCAACCTTATCCGGAGGGGCAGCCGTTCAAGATCAGTAACGACTTGAGCGACTATCACTCACTCAGTGTTACTGCTGACGGAAAGTCGTTCGTTACGGTCCAGACGCGCAAGGCGGCAGTGATCTACGTGGGCGATTCTCCATCTGTCCTGAACGACAAGATCGTCTGGAAGCTGGCCCCGATTTCAACCGAACAGGCGACCGGCTACATTCTTTCCTGGACTGCAGCCGGAAAACTCCTCCAAGATGATGGGGCCAATCACGTCTATATTACCGGCGCTGATGGCAGCAACCGGGTTCCCTTGCTGGCAGGAAATGAGTTGATTTTCTCGCCAAGCGCGTGCGGGTCAGGGGATTGAACCATTTCTGACAGGATTCTCGAAAACAACACCGCCAACCTTTGGCGTCTTAACGTCGCATCCGGTGAGTTGAAACAGCTCACCTTTGGAAAGGACGACGAACCCGGCTCGTGCACGCCCGACGGCAAATGGATGGTTTACGCTGGATTTTCTGCTACTGACAGCCTGCGGCACATTTTCAAGGTCTCAACTGACGGCGGCCCGCCGGTGGAATTGGCCAGGGGCCAAGTGTTTGCCCCGGTTGTGTCCCCGGATGGCACGTCCGTTGCGTATAGCAGAACTGACGGGCAGGGGGCGAACGCCAAGTCC